>NZ_JADEWN010000130.1 GCF_015207655.1 Gloeocapsopsis crepidinum LEGE 06123
GAGATTGAGCATTGGTGGTTTACCCTGAAGAATTGGATGCGGCAACGCTGGGATGAATTTGATAACTTTCGGGATTGTGTTGATGCTGCCTTCAAAGAATGTCCTAACGTGTATGCGTAGTGCTATAAATCATTGCAGGAATGATATTGACACATTATGGCATCGCTGGTTCCATATCAACTTACTGATAGCAAAGTTGTACCATACAATCCAAAGTATCCTGAAATCTTTCAGCTTGTAAAAGATTTAATATCTGCACAACTACCAAACCTAGAAATTGAACACATAGGTAGTACAGCAATTCCTGGAATCTTGGCTAAACCAATTATTGATATTCTGATTCCCTGCTCAAAACAAGAGTTTACCAATATTCTCAACAAGTTAAAAGCAATTGGCTTTGAAGATACACCTTTTGCTAATATTCCTAGCGATCGCCCAATGTTAGTTACAGGAATCAATTGTCAGCAAAATTTTTACAATGTTCACTTACACTTGACACCAGAAGGTTCTGACGTTCATCTAAATAACATTTTTTTTCGAGAGCAACTCCGCCAAAACCCAACGCTTGCCCAAGAATACGATCGCCTAAAAAAAGCAGCCATCACCTCCGGCATCATAGAAGCAACAGCATACAATTTGTACAAAAGTCCATTTATTCAATCTGTATTACAGCAAAGAACGCCCTAACTGATAGCCTCTGTGGTAAAAAAACAGCCACCTCTACTAAGAAGCAGCTGTTATAAATGAGCAGGCAAAATGCCCGCCCCACATAAGGATTACTGATTAGTAATCGAAGTCTCCGCCGCCCATACCAGCACCAGCACCAGCCGCAGCATTATCTTTTGGTTCTGGCTTATCAACTACGATACACTCAGTTGTTAACACCATACCCGCGATCGATGCAGCATTTTGTAGCGCAGAACGAGTTACTTTAGCAGGGTCAACGATACCAGCGTCAAACATATCAACAAACTCATTTGTTGCTGCATTGAAGCCAACGTTAAAATCTTTTTCTTTAACGCGTTCAGCAATCACAGCACCGTTTTGACCAGCGTTTTCGGCAATCCGCTTGAGTGGCGCAGCCAAAGCGCGAGAAACAATCATCGCACCGATCAACTCTTCATCCTTGAGACTACCACTAGCCCAAGACTCTAGATCGGGAGACAAGTGTGCTAGAGTTGTACCACCACCAGGAACGATACCTTCTTCTACAGCGGCTTTTGTCGCGTTGATGGCGTCTTCGAGGCGCAGCTTGCGGTCTTTCATTTCGGTTTCGGTAGCCGCACCAACTTTAACAACAGCAACACCGCCAGCAAGTTTAGCTAAACGCTCTTGCAATTTCTCTTTATCGTAGGAAGACTCAGTTTCTTCCATTTGACGGCGAATTTGGTCGCAGCGAGTTTTAACAGCTTGCTCGTTACCTTCTGCAACAATTGTTGTGTTGTCTTTAGTAATTGTGACGCGGCGAGATTTACCGAGCATATCAAGCTTGGTATTTTCCAATTTTAAACCAGCGTCTTCGGTGATAACTTGACCACCAGTCAGAACTGCAATGTCTTCAAGCATCGACTTGCGGCGATCGCCAAAGCCAGGAGCTTTTACTGCAGCTACGTTGAGTACACCACGCAAGCGGTTAACTACTAGAGTTGCCAGCGCTTCTTTCTCGATGTCCTCAGCAATAATAATTAATGGACGACCAGAGCGTGCAACTTGCTCTAGTACTGGTACTAAATCTTGTACCAAAGTAATCTTTTTATCGGTGAGCAACAAGTAAGGCTCGTCAAATACTGCTTCCATCCGCTCAGGATCGGTTGCAAAGTAAGGCGAGATGTAGCCTTTGTCAAAGCGCATCCCTTCTGTGATTTCAAGTTCGGTTGTCATCGACTTCCCTTCTTCAAGGGAAATAACGCCTTCTTTACCGACTTTATCCATTGCCGAAGCGATCATCTGACCAACTTCTTCATCGTTACCAGCGCTGATCGAACCGACTTGAGCGATCGCTTTAGAATCTTCTACTGGACGTGCGTGTTCAGCGATTTTATCTACCAAAAAGTTGGTTGCTTTATCGATACCACGCTTCAGAGAGATCGCGTTAGCACCAGCTGCGACGTTACGTAAGCCTTCTTTAACCATTGCATGAGCTAAAACGGTCGCTGTGGTTGTACCGTCACCTGCAGCGTCATTAGTTTTAGAAGCGGCTTGACGAATGAGCGAAACACCAGTGTTTTCTACGTGATCTTCTAATTCAATTTCTTTAGCAATTGTCACGCCATCGTTAACGATCTGTGGTGCGCCAAACTTCTTCTCTAGCACCACGTTACGTCCTTTTGGACCTAGGGTAACAGCAACAGATTCAGCTAAAATATCCATACCCTTTTCGAGGGCACGACGAGCGTTTTCGTTGTAGATAATGCGCTTTGCCATAGTTATCTATGATTTTGGTAATTGGTAATTGGTGAGTGGTAATTGGTATTAGCTAACTACTGCAAGGATGTCTTTTTCTGACAACAGCACATACTCTTCTGTACCTAGTTTGACGTCTGTACCTGCATACTTCGAGTAAAGTACTTTGTCGCCGACTTTAATTTCCATCTCCTGGCGCGAACCATCGTCGCTACGTCTACCAGGACCAATCGCAACAACTTCTCCGACTTGAGGTTTCTCTTTCGCTGTGTCGGGTAAATATAATCCACCTGCTGTTTTTTCTTCAGATGCGCTGACTTTAACAAAGACACGGTCAGCTAAAGGTTTTACTGTAGAAACACTTAGAGATACTGCTGCCATATAAATTTTCCGTTTTTAGCACTCTCAACTCCTGAGTGCTAATTTAGCGAACAGTGGATGCGATCGCAACAAAAACACTGGTACGGTTTCCCGAACTTCTGATTACGTATTAGTTTTTCTCTCTTGATATACTGAACTCGGTTAAAGTCGTATCAACTACCGTGAAAGTTAAGTTGGGCAGTGGCATAGTTCTATTCATGAAATCCGTAAATCACTCAAAAAACAGATAGTTAAGAGTATTGGAGTCAGGGTGCATCTTCGTCAAAAAACGAACTAACTTTATGCAGCAAGCCAAAATTCTAACTAAAATCTCCCGCCGAAGCTTTCTTAATTATTCTGTGGCAACTGCTTTAGCCACTACTTTGGGTGAATCGACTTTCTTACAATCAGGAAATTCAACTTCTCGACCGAATATTCTATTGATCGCAGCTGACGATCTTGGGCAAACATTAGGCTGTTACGGAGACAAAGTAGCACAGACACCTAAGAGGAGGTCTGAAAAGTAAAAAAGCTCTCGTTACAATAACCTGTCAATAGCAAAAAATGACAGAGAACGAGAGTCATGGGTCAATCATATCGTACCGATCTCACAGATGAACAATGGGAATTACTG
>NZ_JADEWN010000020.1 GCF_015207655.1 Gloeocapsopsis crepidinum LEGE 06123
GAGATTGAGCATTGGTGGTTTACCCTGAAGAATTGGATGCGGCAACGCTGGGATGAATTTGATAACTTTCGGGATTGTGTTGATGCTGCCTTCAAAGAATGTCCTAACGTGTATGCGTAGTGCTATACCTATTCCTTTGCTTGTCGCGATCGCATCGAAGTGACGATTTGAGCAACAACTGCAACCAAATCGTATGGTTCTATAGGTTTGGGTAGATGCTTTTGAAATCCAGCTGCTAGTGCCCGTTGTCGATCTTGAGTGCTAGCATACGCGGTAAGTGCGATCGCCGGAATTTGTCCGCCTTCTAGAGACATAGCCCTAATTTGGCGTATTAGTGCGTAGCCATCAACTTGAGGTAGCCCAATATCAATGACAAGTAAATCTGGCTGGAAACGAGGTATTGTTTGCAGCGCATCAATTGCAGTGCTTACTGTAGTCACATCAGCTTGATACTGTTCAAGTACAAAACTCACAAACTCTTGTGTGCCCGCGTCATCTTCTACAACTAAAACTTTGGTATGACTTAAGTTGAAGTTTGGTTGAGGCTGTTCGGTATTGACTAGTAACTTTTGAGAAGATGTGATTAGCGGTATTCTGACAGTAAATGCTGAGCCTTGCCCTACACCAGGACTTTGTACTGTAATTGTTCCTCCGTGGGCTTCGACGATTTGGCGAGAGATTGCAAGTCCTAACCCCAAACCTCCAAAACTGCGTGTAATTGAACTATCTTCTTGACGAAAACGGTCAAATACATAAGGTAGGAAATCAGGATGAATGCCTTGTCCGGTATCACAAACAGTAATTTGAGCATAATGCTCTATACGTTCAAGTTCCACCTGTATACAACCTTTTTCAGGAGTAAACTTAATTGCATTGGAAAGCAAATTCCAGATGACTTGTTGTAGCCTACCTGCATCACCTAAAACCTTCCCTACTGTCGCATTTAGTATTGTTTTAATCTGAATTGACTTGGCTTCTGCTGCAAGGTGAACGGTTTCTAGCGCATCTGAAATGGGAGTCACTAAGCTCACAGCAGTTAAATTGAGTGTTAGCTTACCTTGAATAATACGTGATATGTCAAGTAGATCGTCAACAAGTTGCGCCTGACGTTTGGCGTGTTGCTCAATACTTATGAAGGCTTCTTGCAGCTTTGCTGCAGGTAAATCGTTTGATTGTAAAAGTTTTGACCAACCGAGAATAGGAGTAAGTGGCGTTCTGAGTTCGTGAGAGAGTGTCGCTAAAAATTCATCTTTAACTCGGTTTGCGGCTTCGGCTTCGCTTCGCATTACTTGTTCGCGTTGTAGAAGGCGATCGCGTTCTTGTTCCATGCGTTTGCGTGTAGTGATTTCGCGCTGAATCGCAATAAAATGAGTAATTGATTGGTTGACATTACGGATTGGGGTGATATTCCATTCCACAAAAAATTCTGTACCATCTTTGTGATAGTTGATTGCTTCGCCGTGGAATGGTATCCCGTCTAAAAGATGCTGACGTAAATCATCGAGTACGCGGCGATCAGTGTTGGTTCCTTGCAGTAAACGAGGAGTTTTGCCTATCACTTCTGCAAGCGCATAACCTGTCATTTGGCTAAAGGCTGGATTCACAAAGACAATTTCCGGCCCTGGAGGATCGAGTTTTTCTGTAGTAATGATAATAGAATCGCGCGACTGCTGTACTGCAGATACTAGCAGCCGGATTGTTTCTTCATTGACTTGTATGTCTCGTAAAGCCGTACTTAATTCCTCTAGTGCTGTCGTAATTTGACTTTGCTGTTGTGAGGGTAATAAGCTGGCGTTCTGTTGCAGTTCACTCATGCGTGTATTGACATGCTGAATCTGCTTAATAAACTCGTCTCCGTTCACTGGAATGGTATCTTAATTTACGTTCACTCTTTATTGTGAACTATTGTAAACAAGATTATAAGCTCAAGCATTACCACCAAGATAGATTTTAAATAAGTGGGTGAAAATAAATCTGACTTCAAGGCGCGTTAAAAGTTTTGAGTTTTGAATTTTCTTAACTCATAACTCAACACTCATAACTCCCTATTACCCATGACCAAATTAACTTCAATTATCAGCGCTGACTCCAACTAAAGCAGGTTCTGGTTGTTCGACTTCTCTAAACATGGGTGTACTTAAGTAGCGTTCGCCAAAACTCGGTTGAATCATCACAATCAACTTTCCGGCATTTTCTGGGCGTTTTGCAACTCGAACTGCTACAGCTAAAGCTGCACCAGAGGAAATGCCTGATAACAATCCTTCTTCGCGCGCTAAACGGCGACCGTAATTTATGGCATCATCGTCTTTGACTGTGATAATTTCATCAATCAAGTCTGTACGTAAGATTTCTGGGATAAATCCCGCACCGATTCCTTGAATTTTGTGTCCTCCAGGATTGCCACCAGAAAGCACTGGGCTAGCAATCGGTTCTACAGCGATCGCCTGAAAACTTGGTTTACGTGCTTTGATAACTTCAGCTACTCCAGTCAGCGTACCGCCTGTTCCTACACCGGAAACCAGAATATCAACTTCACCATCAGTATCATTCCAAATCTCTTCGGCAGTTGTCTCGCGATGAATTTGAGGATTTGCCGGATTGCGAAATTGCTGTGGCATGAATGAATTAGGAGTTTTCGCCGCAATTTCTTCCGCACGGGCGATCGCACCTCGCATTCCTTGCGTGCCTGATGTCAGAATCAATTCTACACCATAAGCTTTGAGCATTGTTTGCCGTTCTATGCTCATTGTATCAGGCATCGTTACAATCAACCGATAACCTTTAGCGGCTGCCACCATTGCTAAAGCAATACCCGTATTACCCGAAGTTGGCTCTACTAGTACGGTTTTTCCAGGTTCAATTAAACCAGCTTCCTCAGCTGCTGCAATCATACTGACACCAATGCGATCTTTCACAGAAGCAGCGGGGTTCATTCCTTCTAATTTGACCACAATTCGTGCGACACACTCTTCTGAGTGCGGAATTCGATTGAGTTGCACTAAGGGTGTTCGACCAACTAATTGAGTAATATCTTGAGCAATTCGCATCGTCTTATAGGCTCTATCAGCCCCAGCTTAACAGGTAGTTCTATTATACTCCGGTTCTCCGATAGGTTTTTAGTGTTTTAATGCTTGCTTTGGATTTCCTTCTATGTCATACTTTGAATTGCTCAAGAAAATAAAATACGATATTCCTACCAAAATACCGTAGATTAGAATAGGATAGGATACCCAGAATCAGCAAAAAACTTTGTCAAAGTGAACAAGGAGTGGCACTAAGCGATCGCTATTGCCACCACAAAGCTTGAGAAGCTTGGACTTGTAACGATGTGACAGCAGCGCAAGCAGATGTTGGGTGTAATTTTGCCGCAAGAGAAACGATCAAAAAAAGCTAACTATGCTCCTTCAAGATGTCGCACCAAAAACAACAGACAGCTTTGATTTAGACAACCTGAATCAGCGCTTTGCCAGTGTTCATCCAATTAATATCCTGGCATGGTGCTTAGAAAACTTGCGCCCAGGTTTAATTCAAAGTAGTGCTTTTAATGTTAATGGTATGGCAATTATGCATATGCTGTACCAAATTGCTCCCAATCCTCCAGTGCCAGTTTTATTTCTGGATACGCTACACCACTTTCCAGAAACATTGGTGCTTGTGCGCGACGCTCAAAAGCTTTATGAATTAGATTTACACATTTATCGAGTTCCTGATGCCGACTCGCGGGAAAGTTTTGCGGTGCGCTACGGAGAATCGCTGTGGGAAAAAGATTTTGAAAAGTACCACTACTTAACAAAAGTTGAGCCACTCCAGCGGGGCTTGCGCGAGTTAGGTGCAACGGCTTGGATTACCGGAAGACGCCGCGATCAATCGTCAACGCGATCGCAAACTCCAATTTTTGAACGAGACAAACACGGACGCCTGAAGATTAACCCGTTAGCAAGTTGGACACGCCAGGATGTGTGGAAGTATGTCATGAGACATAGCGTTCTTTACAATCCACTACACGATCGAGGTTATCCGAGTATTGGCGACGAACCAACAACAACACCAGTAGGCACTGGTGAAGATGAACGTGCAGGACGTTGGCGAGGTATGGGGAAAACAGAATGTGGTATCCATCTATAAACTTAACTTTGACACGTAAGATTCATATGCCACCAAGGCGATCGCATTTATCGTACTACTACTGACAACTAGCTATGACTACTGTTGTTGCGCCTCAGTCTTCTCCGAAATTTGCACGTCGCAGTTTTCTTCCATTGAAGCGCGACCAACTTTGGTTCGTCAAAACGGGAGCAGTTCGCATTTTAACTATTCTTTGAGGAAGGAACATACGTTACATTGGGATTATGGGGACTAGGAGATGTTGCTGGCAAAAACTTATCACTAGCTGACCCTTTGTATATTGAATGTTTGACTTGTGTAGAAGCAACCTTGTTACCAGCCGACAAGCGAAAACAGCACTTTTGTACTTACTGGCTTGGTTAGCTAAACGGTTGATCAAGAAGTTGAGCAAGGACAACTTATTGATTTACGCTTAACGCATTAAGACATTGCCGAACTGCTTGGATTAACTCGCGTCACATTCACAAGGTTACTCAGTAACTTTGAAAAGCAAGGCATGATTCGGCGCCAAGGTCGGTAATTTATTGTTTTACAAGATCAACCACCGTTCTGGCACTACGCAATTTAAAGATGTGTAGAGAAAATGGCTGAACTCCACGAAGTCAGAGGAAGCCCCGTCGTTGTACAGTGGGGTCTCTCTGATCAAAGCAATCAAAATCACGCTTGCTGTGGATCATGTTATGCATCGCCAGCAGAAGCAATGCAAGCCGAACGCGATAAGCTGCTGTATACAATTGCCCTCTACACAGGTACGGGAGTAGACTTTGGTCAAGAACCTGTAGGTTCATTGCGTGCCCACGAAATGCGCTATCCTGGCGGAGACTGTACTTCTGATATTTGGGTATAGCTGATATTAGTTTGAAGGGAGTTACATAAAAAGCTTCTCCTGTCAAAAATTTCGGATATTTTTTTTTGCTAGCAACTTAGCCAAGGGTCATTGCAGTGACACCAGCAAGAAACCTGAAGAAAAGAACAAACTTTTTGTCTTGAAGATTTTATTAGGAATAAGCAATCGCACAAAGCGATCGCAACTTCTATAAAATGTTACTTTAAAATTTAGCGATATCCTGGGTCACTTTCTTCTGGGCTAGCGCCTCTGAGTAAAGAATCATTTGGCAAATCTGGTGTTGGAGTACTTTGCTCAGTAGTAGTAGTACCTGTAGATGTAGGATTTGAAATTGGTTGTTGGATGGAGTTAGTCCCTGATGGAGAAGGTTGCGGAACCGAACTATCAACAGATGTCGGATTTGAAACTGATTGCTCAATATTAGGGCTAGGAAAAGCCGAAAGAGGGCTTTGGTTTGGTTCTGCGGGCTTGTAGAAGCCTAGCAATACTGCTGAAGTACGAAAATATCGCGTCCACTGCTGGATTCCTATTTGCTTTTGCCAGTCAGCACGGGAAATTCTAGAAGATAGAAGCGGAACTTGCTGTCCATTGCGCTCACCTAAAATATGAACAGAAACTTCAGTGACGTTATCTTCAGCAAATCCTTGATCAACTAGGTTTGTCGCTAAAGATTCTGCTTGTTGCATCAATGTTGCAAAAGTTTGATTAGGCTCAGATTTTAGCGTGTGATTTATTCTCATTACTTCTGCTGCTGCTGGAGCAGCTAGTATACTCCAGCAGAGTAGAGATGCACCTAGAATATTCCAATGACGTATATCCATTGCTGTTAATGGAATAATAAATGAATGGGGAACGACTTACCAAGTTTAGGATAGACAGCAACCGCTTCAATTTCAATTAACCAGTCTGGATTAACAAGTCCTGCAACCGCAAGCGTTGAACGTGCTACTTTTACAGGATTTGTCGGGTTGTTAAAGAATTGCGCGTAAGCATCAAACCAACCTTGGTAATCAACGATGTTGTTTTGGAATGGGTCAGCTACAAGGTAAACACGAAGATAGATTACATCCGATAAACTCAAACCAGATTCCTGTAAAAGCGACTGAATGCGCTCTAAAGTACCAACTGCTTGAGTTTTGGTATCTCCATAACGCTCGCGGCTACCAGCTGGTGCGTTTGGATCTATCACTGGTGGCACTGTACCACTCGTCCAAAAGTAAGCCTTAATGGGAGGAACCGCAACAGCCGAAGAAATTGGCGATTCGGGTGAACCAAAAAATGTCACCATCCAAGGTGCCGTTTTTACTGCTGCTTGCACATCAACACCAAGAAGACCTATTAAAAGTATGCTGACACAAAGACTCAGAATTAACCAACGACCTAGTTTGAAAACTCGGCTAAAATATCGTTTCATCGCTCTTGTTTCCTTGTGATTACTAATGCTTGCGAATTAAGTTAAGAAGTGTTTTCATCAACTTTCCTTGACATGTGCTATGCCAAGGCATTGATTTTGGCGGTAACTAAACGCGCTGATTCAAAAGCACCCGCCATCCATCCGGTAAGATAGCTGAGATGTTCTCCGGCTAAGTAGATATTGCCGTCGGGTTCGTTTAGCCTGGGATAGTATTGCGTTCTGACGTCAGTGGTGTAACTTGCCCATCCCCCTAAGCTATAAGGAATGTTTGACCAGAAAAGGGCAAGACCGTTTTCAAAGTGATTTTTATATTGAGGATGAATTTTACTGCCTTGTTCTATGGCTAAAGAGACTCGCTCTTGGGGTGACAATGCCCCTACATTAGCTGCAGTAGAACCAAAGTTGTAATATCCCAACATGACGCCTTTACGAGAAAGATAATCATTTGAGGGATACCAGATTTGATTAATATCTTGGTTAGTCCAGCTAATGCCACCAAAAATATTTTCGTCTTCTTCCCAGAAGCGGCGATTGAACTGCAAGCCACTCTTACCAGTCACAGCATAAGCTACACTGGCGATCGCTTCTTTCATGTCTGGGGAAAAATCTGAGGGAATATCTCTCAACACTGATAAGGGAATTGTACAGATGCAATAATCGCCGCGAATACGACGTTGTCCAGAGCGATCGGTATAGACAATACCTACCCCATCAGGTAATTTACGAATTTCTTTAACAACTGCCTCGTAATTAATCGAGTTACCCACACGGCGTTCAAAAGCTTTAGCGATTTGATCCATTCCTCCAACAGGTTGGAACATAGTCATCTGCTGATCGAAGCCCCATTCAAACGCTTCATTACCAGCAAAACCTAGTTGAAGCAACGCACTCAAATCATAGGGATCGGCAACTTCTCCTGGTTGTAAGCCTGCACCTTGTGGTGTGGCATAGCCACGACGGCTTGATCCTTGGTAAAACAAGTCAGGATCGAGACCGCCATATGTGCGTAAAAATTCAATCAGTCTTTCTTTATCTTCCGTTGTTAGCGATGCATTGAGCGCGTTTTGATTGATGCTTTTAGCAAGGAGTTCAGAGATATACCCGCGCATATCAGTAACGGCTTCGCGGACATGAACTTTTTGTCCTGACAAAGGACCAGCGTTTTCTTGATAAAAATATTGTTGGCGACTCAGGTTAACAATAACTTCTAGCTCAACACCAAGTTCTTTGCAGTAGTCTATCGTGACATGGTGGTAAGGAATTCGCGCAGGTCCAGGATTGAAATACAAACCGCGATCAAATTGCACTGTTTGCGTTGTGCCATTGATTTCGGTTAATGTGTCACCACCACGCAAAGTCCAGCATCTACCCCCAGCACGCGATCGCGCTTCTAAAATGACGCATTCATAACCTACTTTACCTAACTCATAAGCCGCAGCCATTCCCGCCAAGCCTGCACCAAGAATAATCACGCGCTTGCGACTACCTCGGCGCTGCAACCGAAAGGGTCCTGTTTGGGATGGTACCTGTGCAGTAGCTGGTTGTTCTAGTAAATCCAAAGCTTTCATTGCAGCATATGCTGAGCCTGCTGACGCAGCAACTGCCGTTATGAAGTCTCTTCTCTTCATAAACTGCCCCTCACTATTTTCTTGCAAGCGGATACCTAAATTAGGCATTTTCCGCTAGGAATCTTTTTGCAGCAGATTGCTGCACTCGACTTGATATGACAAGACAATATATGTAGTACTGGTGAAAAAGTGTCTTTTATTTAACAGTTTTTCTATAAATATCAATCATTGTTACCAAATATTTGTAACAGTTTTTTGCTAAAAGAATATTTTTTTTCTTTCTGTTTTAAAACTACGAAAATGTTATTTCTGAGACAGTTTATGAGCATTAAAAACTGATTTTATAGAACTTTTACTTATTATTTTTTATAGACTAATTTACTCTATCAATACATAGTTATAACTAGATAACTATTGAAATGGACATATTTATATTTAAAGATGTAGGCTGGTATACTTATCTAAATAAATCTAAATGAAGTTGATAATTATATTTACTTGCAAGTAAATAGATCTATGTTATGTTCACTCAAATTAACTATTTATTTTGCTCTGAGATTGCTATACATTAGATGAGTAGAGAGTGCGCTATATGAGAAAATAATGTACAGTAGCTACTATTCAATTATGCTGAAGTAGCAATTGTGAAAAGAGAAATTATTGAAACACTGTAATAATAGTATTTTTCGGTGTTTCGCGTAGTTCAAATCTAATAACTGATAACTTAAAGAGTTCCTTGACAGAGTCTACCATCAACTTGTAGCATAACGCCACTGACATACGCAGCAAAGAGTAAACATAAAAACACAGCAACATTGGCAAATTCTTCAGGTACTCCCGTACACGTATTGCTAGGATATCTTGATTCGTTTCATTTAAATCACTACGGGCGTAGATTGCAACTTTAGCACCTTCACGGGCAAATTATTTTGCAGTTGCTTTACTCAAACCTTTGCTGGCTGCTGTTACCAAGGCAACTTTATCAGTTAATTTCAAATCCATAACGAACTGTAATAAAATCTCCGGTCAATAACTAAACCAAGTTGCAGTTAGTAGTCGCTAGACACTATCACTAGCTACTTACATCACAAATAATGAACTGGATTTGTTATCGAATGAACGCAGATCAAAACCAAGAATTTGTAATGCTTCGCGCAGGCGAACCCCCTTCGGTATTGCAATTCGCTTAACAGAATGTTCTGCCCAATCACCAGTGACGTTCATTTTTTGTTCGCGGTAGAAAGTTTGTATGGTTGCGTTGTATTGTGCGATCGCTGCATCTTGAGTTTTTAAGTCATAAGTTTCACGATGTAGTACTGCTGGTTGTGGCAGTCGTGGTTTAATGCCAGATTGAGGAGAATCGGGATATCCTACACACAACCCAAATACTGCAAATACCTATGGCGGTAATTTAATTGTTGCAGGGACTTCCTCTGGATGGTTGCGCATTGCACCAATATACACAGTTCCTAAACCGAGTGATTCAGCTGCAATTGTGGCATTCTGTGCAGCAAGTGCGGCGTCTACTGTTGCCATAATAAACATTTCTAAATAATCTAAACCCTCACATTCCGCGACATTCCGCAATACGCGCTAAACGTGCTAAATCAACTAACCAAACTAAAAATAGCGGACACTGCTGGATGTGTTTTTGGTTGCCTGCTAACGTAGATAACTTTGCTTTACGCTGCGTATCTTCTACTGCAACGACACTCCAAGTTTGCAGATTTGATCAGGTAGCCGCAGATTGGGCAGCTAGCTGCGATTATTAATTCTAAAGTTCCTGGCGGTATAGGATCGGGGCGATAGGTGCGAATTGAACGGTGTGATAGCAATGTCTTTAAGCAGTCGTTTCATTGGGTATCAAGAGGCAGGTTTTGACCATAGCGCGATCGCAATAACTCAGTTAGGTTAATTGTTACTTTTACTTCCTTGTTTAAATACGCCAAGTGAGCTTTCGCTGAATGCTAAAAGCTCACATATTCTATAGGTGTATTTTGTCTAAGTTTGAAAACAGCGATCGCCTCAAATTATAAATTTACTTGTAAGGCGTGAGTTTAACAATCATTGCCTTATCTGTTACGTCAAGGTTAATTGTCTTGCCGTTCATAGTAGTGTTGTACATTGACATATTGCCTAGATCGTCTAGAGAGTAGACTGTAGCATTGCTAATTGGTGTATTCAATTGAATCTGAGTTGGCATTTGTGGAGGTTCAATTTCTCGCACTGGAACGCTCGTTGTATCACCGTTAGAAATATCATGCCATAGTACTAAATAAAAATCACCATCGCGTTTTTGTAGAAGTAAAGTCTTAACATATCTTCTGCGATTGTATCCCTCCGGTGAAGTAACATTCAGCGTGTAATCTAAAGAACTCAATTTGAAATTTGTTCCTGGATCTTTTAATAGCGCAATTACATTTTTTAAGGCAGTATATGCTGGTTTTGGGCTGAGATCGTTGCGGAGTAACCCAAAGTTAGCTTCTCGGTTTCTGGGTGCGTCCCACTCATCAAGGAATTCGTAAGAGCAAGTACGGGCAATGCCTTTACGGAAGTACTCTAAGAATAGCCGTGGCATATATTTGCCATGCATCTTTTCAGAAACTCCATGTTTAGTCTGAGTTGTGAAGTAGCCTGTTTCTGTAGCAGCCATTGGCTTAGAACCAAAAATGTGCTTTGTCATGTCAAAAGCATAAGGCCATTCATCAATATTCACAGAGGGGAAATTACCGTGCCAGTGATATTTATCAATTGTATTGTATCTAGATGGATAGCTAAATGAGTTACCTCCATAAGGATAAGGATGAAAATTCCCCCAATCTACGTATTCACTTAAATCTCCCAAAGGAGGTTTATTTGTGTAATTGTAAGTGTATCCTAATGACGGTCCAATAACTTTAACGCTTGCTGTATCTGGATCGCTTTTTAAAGCTGTCCAAGTATCTTTTGTCATAACAGTGGCATATTTTGCCCAATACAATGGAGAACTTGGATTATTGTTGACTTGTTGCGTATCGGTGGAACGCCAGTAGTAACCACCATGCAGATTATAAAACAGATCAATTTCATTAAGAATTTCTACAGCATCAATGACATCTGTCCCAACTTTATTTTTAACAAAATCATTAATTGTATAGTTAGGTGCGCTTGCCCAATAAGTAGAATTAGGGGCAACTCCGGCTTGAGGATTCATGATGTACGTAGTTTTAATTCCTACCGCAGCTAAATCTTTCATTTTGGCGATGATATCTTCTCTACTACCACCGTCACGAATATGACGAACACCCATTTCTATTAATTTTTGCTTAACAGTGTTGTATTGCTGTACATAAGGAGTATCGGTGTAGCCCAAATGCGTATTGACACAAATACTATTGACAAAAGAATCAGCACTTTGAGCTGTTACAGAAGCTGCTTGAACTGGAATTAAACTATTTATATAAGTGAAAGTTGTAAGCGCAACTACAAATTTTGGTATTCTTTTTCCAAATTGATTTATAATATTTAAAAGTGTCATGATATCCCTCTAAGTAATAAAATAATGCAGCAGAACTAGTTGTAGCTCTTATGAATAAAAGCAGCATACAAAATGAAACTTATTTAATAAATAAGCTAAAAGTATGTAAATAAATGAATTTTGCAGTCCACTAAGGAGGAATAAACTGTTTAGTAATAAGAACTCGTATTGCTAGAAACTCCTACTGCAAAACAACAGATTAAATTCATTATGTAAATACAGCTCATTTAAAAAGTTATGAAACAACTGGTAGGTTAAAATTAACTAAACCTTTTGTTGATGCCCAAGCGGAATATCACTGAATCTAGGAAAATAGCAGTTTTACTGAGAATATTTAAAATAGTGGAAAATTACTTAAGTGAATGCACCAAAATTGAAGGGAATGTGCAAATCAAGAGAGTGAAAAGAACTAAAATTAAACATTGGTAGCTGTTAATTTTCAGTTCAGCTAGATGTTGGATGTTTTATTATTACTCGTCTTATACAAGTCTTAATCTATTTAATGTTTACTTGACAGAGTAATTGATTAAGTTGCTGTTCAATCACTTTTAAGTCAAAGCGTTGGCTCGCTATAAGTTGTCCTTGATGCGCGATCGCTGCCGTCTTTTCTGGTTGATTGAGACACGACATAATGACTGATGCTAATTGTGTCGGTTCTCCTGGTGGAACTAACCAGCCTGTCTTACCTGTTTCTACTAATTCCATTGCACCTCCAGCTTGTGCAGCAACGATAGGACGACCACACAGCATTGCTTCGACAATGACTCGTCCGAAGGGTTCTGGCGCTATTGATGTGTGTGTGACTAGATCGCAAGCCCTCATCAGTGGAATCACATCTGAACGAAAACCTAAAAACTTGACGCGCTTTTCTAGCTGTAGTTCAGCGACTTGTTGACGTATTCGTTGGGCGTAGTCTTCCTCGCCAAAAAGTGCATCACCGACGAAGATAGCTGCTACATCTTGAGGACACTGCGCAAGTGCTGCGAGTAAAATATGTTGTCCTTTCCAAGGAGAGAGACGGCTAAAATGACCTACTAAGAATTGTCCAGCAAGTCCTAGTTGGTCGCATTGTTCGGGGTGCAATTGATGTTGCTGATAACTTTGAGTATCAAAACCGTTGTAGATGACATGAGTCATATCTATACGTCCACCTGCGGCAATAAATGCAGCTTGCGTTGCTTGTGAATTTGCAATCACTAATGATGCGAAGTGATTAGCTAAAGTGACTGCGAGATAGCGATTTGTGGAGCTGAAGTGATCTGTTGATAGAATGTCATGCAAGTGATAAACCAAAGGACGACGTGTGAGAAAACTTGCTAATGCACCTACAATGAGAGCTTTTTGCGTATTAGCATAAATCACATCGTAGTCACGAGCCAGCCGAGCAACTTGGGCAATTAAGGGTGCAACTGAACTAATACTACCTAAGCTTTGTAGAAAAGTACTTTCCTTGCGAACTTGGATCGATTGAGTTGTCAGAACTTGTACTGGAATGTTGTGTTGTTGTAGCAACTCTTTAAACGAACCATCGGCAAATAGTCCAACTAAGCAAGAGTCTTTATAAGGTTTAGCGATATCGAGCAAGCACAATTCTGCGCCGCCTAGTTTACCACTTTGATCTAAAAAAAGGATTTTCATGACTCGTGATAGTAGATCGTTGGTAATTGGGTGAGATAGAATTGTTATGCTGCATCGTATTGTACTGTGAAGATTCCGGTGTAGCGATTCTAGCTATTTAACTAGACTATTGTTGAGTGACTACTCACTCACTTTTTGTTCTATAAGACAGTTGATAACTTTAAGATATTGCGCGACGACGCTATCCATTGAAAAAGCTTGCGATCGCTGCCGTAACTCTTCTGAGTTAGTAGGATTGCGGAGTGTTGTTACAATTGCATCAGCAAGTGCTGTGGCGTCACCTACGGGAACTAACTTACCATACTTGCCATTTTCTAAAATTTCTGCAGGTCCACTTTCACAGTTAGTCGCAACAACAGAAGTACCAGTTGCGATCGCTTCTGCAACTACATTACCAAATCCTTCGTAAATTGAGGAAAGAACAAATACCCCTGCTTGCGCCATGTATGCATATGGGTTCTCGACAAATCCAGGAAAAGCAACTTCTCCCTCTAAGCCAAGCTGCTGTACTAAGTTTTCTAGTTGTGGTTTAATTGTAGGCTCGCGTTTGTCTACATCACCTAAAATCATTAATCTAGCTTGACAGCGTTGTCGCACTAATGCAAAAGCCTGCACAAGTGTTGCAAAATCTTTTTGGCGAACAAGTCGTCCTACTCCCAAAATAACTGGTGGTTCTCCTGCAGCAAACCAAGGATGAGCGATCGCTTCTTTTGCTTGTTTGAGAACTTCAGGTGTCACTACAGGGTTGTATATCACTTGAATGTTGTCTAATGGTAGTTCTGCAACACGTGCTAGATCCTGCGCTACGCCTTGGGAAACTGATATAATCGCATCTGCCCAAGGATAAAACCAGCGTACTAGAGTCGCTCTAACTTTTCCTCCAAAAACATCAGGCTTGTCGCGAAACTGTTGTGAAAGATTGGTATGTACGCACATGATAATGCGAGTAGAGACGCCTGCAAGTAACTTTGCCAGAGTTCCTGCACTCACTATATCAAGTGCAGATAGTAAGATATCTGGTTTCTGTTGTTGCAAGTAACGTCGCAGTGCAAATGTTTTGAATAAAATAACTGGGGATTTGGATTTAAGATCGATGATTCGCACGTTTGCAGGAACTTTTTTCAGATACGCTCCCTCAGTTTTTGCTAAAACTAAATCTACTTTTAGTCCTAAATTCGCTAATCCTTGGGCTAGACGTAGCATGACTAATTCTGCGCCACCACCATCAAGGTTTGGTAGAAAAATACTAATATGAGTGTTTTTTTTGATCGGGTTTGTAGTGGTTTTGTAAAGAGGTTTGACTGTTAGATTCATAAAATTATTAATTTGAACAAATCACATTGGCACAAAAGACACAAAGCAGTAAAAAATTAGGTTTGATTAGGCTATCAAGGATTTAAATGAGATTTGACTATTTGTAGGTGGTAATAGTTCTAGAACTACTGGATAATCTGGAATATTTAAATTAAGTTTTTTGGGGTTATTTTGTTTTATTGGAGTAATTGAGTCACTAACTTGATAAAGATTAACTTGGTTAACTGGTGTGTTTATATTTATAGTAATTGGCTGTTCTGGTACGGCGCGATCGCTGTGTTTTTTGGAATTAAAACTTGTAACTTCTTGCCATAAAATTAGGTATAGTCTGCCATCGCGTTTTTGTAAAAGTGTGTGATGGATATTTTTAGTATTTCCAGTAAGGTTATAGTCTAAAGATTTAAGTGGGAAGCTTTCGCCTGGATCTTTTAGTAAGGCGATCAGGTTTTTTAGGGTGATAAAAGCAGGTTTTGGCGAACCATCGTTGCGGAGGATACCAAAGTTTGCTTCGCGATCCTTCGGTTTGGTTCTTTGATCTATAAATTCATAAGCAAATGTACGCACAATTCCACGATTGAAGTATTCGAGGAAAAGTCTAGGTAAATACTTAGCATGTGCTGTTTCTGTAAGTGGGCGATCGGAGTGTTTGTTACCAGTGTGATAACCCGCTTCTGTAGCAACTAGTGGCTGCCCGTCAAAAGGTCGCGAACGGTTACTAATTTCTTTGTCAATATTGTCATTTCCTGTTTTGTGAGGGTAGTTATACGGGTGCATATTGCCATAGTCAACCCATTGAGTCAGCTTGCCAATTGCTGTACTGGCGTCTCTATCGACAAATGAAGGACCAACAATAGGTAAATGATTAGTAGCTGGATCATTTTTGACTTGATTGTGCAGTTGTTCCATATACTGACGCAGTTCGGGTATCCACTGTTGACGCTTTTTACCAATGTCGTATTCGTTAGGTCCTTCTACAGCTTCTATGGAATTATCGAGTTGGCGTGCGATCGCTATTACTTGTTGCGGACTTACCCACCCAATACCTGCAATCAAAGTTGAGTGAATTCCAATATCTGCTAAATCTTGTAACTTCTGATAGTATTTTGGTCTTTTATCCACAAAACCATCACGGATATGACGTATCCCTAATTCTTGTAACCGAGGTCGAATAATTGATTTATATTTTCCATAAGCTGTATCAGTATATGTCAAATGTACATTAACACCAATCGAATCAACGAAAGTATCTGCACTGCGAGCTTGTTCTACTTGTTTTTGAGCAGATGGTGTCAATAAAGCAGTACAACTAATAATTAACACTGTGCTAAGCATTAGCATTACTAAATTTGTGTAACGTCTCCAATGAAGTAAGTTCATCATCTGAGTTAACCAAGGTGTTTGCGTAGTCTGACATCAACAGACATTAATAATTGATGAACGAAAACCTGTCACTCTACTTTTAAAAATAAGACTTTGCTCGATGTTGATAATACTGACGAGCCGCCATAGCTATACCGAGAAACCCCCAGAGAATCACGCCGGAAACTTCTAGCATGACGCTACCAAAAACTAACTGGATAAACACTCCAATACTAATTGCCCGAGCAGCACTGACAAAAGGATCAAAGCTTACAGCATGCAATGTTCCTAATATCAGTAAAAGCAACCCACCCCAATACAAACTAGTACCAATCCACCCCAACGAAAAGAGTGTATTGAGAATTGCACTATCAAGATGGTTTCCAGCACCTCCTAGCCCTTTACCAACAACCTCAGAAAACGCAATATTCATACTTTGCTCGTAACGTTCGGATCTTTCGTTATAACTAATGTCATTACTTGTATTAGAAAAAGTTTGAAAACGAGAATTTATTGCTTGATGAAAAGGCTCCATAGTTGTCAACGGTAAAACACATAACACCATAATTAAAATGGTCATAATCAAGCGTATTTGTATGCGTGGCTTAACCGAAGTGACAAAAATAAGAACTCCAGTAAACCAACCTAACCAAGCAGCGCGAGTTAATGATAATAAGAATGATAAGTAACCAACTGCAGAAGCTGGAAAACGCAAAATTCCTGGCGTATTAAATAGTAATAATAAAGCTGCCATCATTACAATTGCGAATGGTCCATTAGCATTCATTGTGCTAAATACCCGAATAGCTAAAGGTTCAGGTTGTCCAAAGGTAATTAATCCTTGATTAGCCATATTGACAAGCCAAAACCGATCCCAATCAGGAGCAACTAAGTATTGCCAAACTCCATAAGCTCCTATAACTAACGCTCCCCAAAGAAAAGTGCGCTCAATAATCTGTCGATAGTCTGGATAATCTTGCCAGTTTACAAATAAGTGAAAGCCAAAAAGAACAGGAGTAAGCCAATTAAGAAGTGAGACAATAACAGTAGCAATTGGTAAATTAATCAGTCCTACCAAAAAACCATACAATATACCCATAACGGCAAGCACAAAAGGCAAGCCAGTCTGGCGATAAACTAAAGGAAAATATCGTAGAAATGTTATGACAGTTATGAACGTCACTAAATAAGGAGCAAGCAATACTGTACTAGGATCTTGCCAACCATTTTGATAATCTACTAAACGGCGTACCCAAGGTGTTAGAAACCATATCCAAAATGTAAAACCAATATAAATTCCAGGGTGGCGCAAATAAAGAAAAAGACCTACAGCAAAAGAACTTGCAGGAAAAAGTAGCCTAAGAATGTTGCTAGCATGAAGTACTATACACAGTGCACTAAACAGCACGAATCCTAAAATTGCGATCCAAGCTTGTGCTGGTTGCACGCTTAGGTCAAAGCTTTTCATTTGAGAATTACTAGAATGCATTTATGTATAGTTGACTCAATAATTATTGTGGCTTACAGTTACATATTTTTTATGCAACAAGCTACAAACCTGTATGTTTGTAATTATTTCGCTGCCAGTATATTTCATAAAGCTTGATCTCTTTTAAGACAATATAATAGCTCCATAAGCTAGCAACAAATAAGCCAATTAATCCTTGCTTCCACATACCATGCCATAAATACATTTGTAAAAACTTCCCATGTGGTTTTAATAAAAGTCGTACTAAGCTAAACTTTTGACCTTCAAGATAAGCTTTTTGAGAATCTAAATCTGTATATTTATTAAATCTCTCTACTAGTTCTCCGATATTACGAAATCCAAAATGCCAAACAATGCCTGGTAAATGAATAACTCGTGCATCTTTTACATCTGGCTGTTCATGCACTAAAACATCTTTGATTTGAAAAACTGTTTTATTGTATAATCTGATATGAGTTTCCGGTTTGCTGTCTAGCCATTTACCCAAAAAATCACCTATTCTGTTGATTGAAAAAGCATCAGCTTCTAAGTTCGTTTGATTTTTCCAGATTAAAAGTAATTGAATTAATTGTTGATCGACAACTTCATCTGCATCAATAAAAAATATCCAGTTATGTTCAGCGTTTTCTGCTCCAAAATTGCGTTGTTTTGCATAACCAGGCCAAGAATTTGAGTAAACATGACAACCTAGATCTTGGGCAATCTGTATTGTATTGTCTTGACTTCCTCCATCAACGACAATGATCTCATCTGCAAAAGAAAGACAAGATTTAATTGCATTAGCAATACAATCTTCTTCATTTTGAGCAATGATAACTGCTGAAATCTGATGTAAAGATGTAGATGATGCAGTTTTGATTTTTGTGTTTACCATGACTTATATCTAAGCATTTTTTGCATTGTTTGATAAGTTTGTGAACTGAACCAATGATGAATTACAAGCAGCAAGCTTAAGCGGATACAGTTTTTGAGATAACGTAGTTGAGGGTAGTTTGTAATAGCCTGCTGACGGAGTTCAGATGCTCTAGTGTAATTTTTACAATAAAAAGCTTTCCAGGCTACATGAAGATAGGCGCGACCATATGCTTTATTTTTTAGATATAGAAGTTCTGGAGTAACAGACTGAAACGATTTTTCGATTATCTGGCAAAGGCTTAGCAATAATTTCTCATAATTTTTAGACTTATTATGAGGGTGTTCTCGATAGTAAACTAAAGGTTCTTTGACTATGGCAAAAGAATAACGGGAAGCAATACGAATCCACATATCCCAATCTTCAGCAAAACGTATATTTTGATCAAATGTTCCGACATTAAAACAACAATGGCGAACCATCGCTGTACTTCCACAGCGAACTGGATTATATTCAATAACCTGCTTCCACACGTCGCCTTCTCCATTGGTAGTCATGACTTTACCTGTAGGTTTACCTTGTTTGTCAACAAAGGCTATCCAGGTATGCACTAATCCAA
The DNA here is from genome assembly GCF_015207655.1 of Gloeocapsopsis crepidinum LEGE 06123. GTDB lineage: Bacteria > Cyanobacteriota > Cyanobacteriia > Cyanobacteriales > Chroococcidiopsidaceae > Gloeocapsopsis > Gloeocapsopsis crepidinum. Next base: position 18,744 of record NZ_JADEWN010000020.1, read on the forward strand.
CGGATGGATTTTCATCCAAGCACTTTACTTGCTTTGCTAATTTGGTTGCTTCCCACAAATCGTCAGAATCTAAAAAAGCGATATATTCTCCCTGAGAACTAGCAATTCCAGTATTGCGTGCCCCAGCTGCACCTTTGTTTTCTTGAGAAATCAATTTCACTCGCGGATCAGTTAATCGAGAAACCCACTCAGCAGTTTTATCTGAACTACCGTCATCAACAATTAGCACCTCAAAGTCAGTGAAAGTCTGCTTTAAAACACTCTCTACAGTTTCTGGTAGATAAGTCATCGCATTATACGCTGGGATAATAACGGAAACTTTAGACATAGAACTAACTCGATTAAGTTAAAAAATAAAATTATTGGTGATTAAATGACTAAGTTTCGTAATCTTTAGTTATTACATATAAAAGCTACTCTTATCTTTTAGGAGTACCTCCTAATTGCACTCTTATTCTTTCAAAAGAATCGAAGTAGTGTACAATCATTGCAATCGTAAAAACTTTAATTTTTTGCTCATTATCTTTTAAGTTTTTGTTGAAATACGATTTATGTACCGCTGATCTAAGAGGAGGTCTTAAACTAGATAACATATTAACGAGTAGTTTGATTAGCAAAGGTATTGAAGTGTTATCTTTATTTAACTGATTTAGTTGATAAATACCGCCACTTCGCCTAGCAACTTTTTTATACAGTTGTTCTAATGAACTTCTAGCTGGATGCAGAACTTTACTATCATCAGCATAGAATAACGAATAGCCGTAACTATATACTCGTCTTCCCCACTCTACATCTCCACCAGATTTTAACTTGGAGTCAAAAACACCTACTTGCTTAAGGATTTTTTCAGTAGTAAATAGATTAGCTGTAGCTCCGTATTTTTCTTGTTCAACGTATCTTTTCTGTTGAAGAAATGTCACACTATCATAAAGCTCTACAGCAGTTGGACGATTTGGATTTTTGAAGAAAATTTCTATCTTTCCAGCAACTAAGCCACAGTTTGGTATAGATAAAAGATGATTAACTCCTGTTTCAAGCCAATTCTGAGTAGGTATACAATCTGAATCCGTAAAAGCTATTATCTCTCCTTTTGCAATTGAAATTCCTTTGTTTCGAGCAGCATAAGAACCTGGTTGACTTTCGTAGGTAGCAAATGTTTGCCCAAATGTCTCAACAACTTTCTTGATGCTTTCATCAGATCCATTATCTATTACGATAACCTCATACAGATTTTTAGGGTAAGTCTGGTTCTCTAAAGCTTCTAAACAAGTTTTTAAACGTTGATTATCATTGAAAACCGGAATGATTACAGAAACAAATGGATCTGAGATGTTACTCATTAGCTTTTATTTTTTATCTGTTATTTGTAATAAAACCGTAATTATGCAACCTACAATAAACTTTTCTTGCTAATCTAAACGTTATTTTAAAGCTAATTTAAATCTTTTAATCTTAATAAAAAAATACAGAAAAATAAGTTTCTCAAGTTAGTTTGTTTACTAGCTAAGTATTGCTTTCATGTGTTTTTCCTATATCTTATTAACTGTCTATGAAGTAACTCTTTCATGTCGTCTATCATGTTGAAAAAGGTATATTTTAAAGAAGCACTATGAGCTGAAGCTATAGATGAAGCGAGCCAATGTAAAATATAGTTTTTACTAATATATTGGCTGGCAAAATCTGCATGAATTTCTGCATGAATACGTTGCAGAGGAACTATGCTAAACTGCTTTTCAATTAAAGGATAAAGCTTATTGACGCGATCAAAACGATGCTTTTTCCTGTTTTCAAGGTTCTTAGCGTTAGTTAATTGTTCACTACTATGTTTGCGTTTAATAGCAAGTGGTATCTCTGTAAAGATAGGTTGATATCCAGAAATTATACACCGCTCATACAAAGCAGCATCTTCACCTATTCTAATTGTTTCATCAAATAATCCAACTTCATCAAATGCTTTTCGAGGAATGACAACAGAAGAAGGAGTATATATGAAACTTGCAACGAGGAAGTGATGTATAAGAGAAGTATATTTTTCTAGGTTAGGTTTCTGAACAAAAATTTGCTTTTGATTTTTTGTTGTGTTCCATACAACTAGGTCGCTAATACAAAAGCATCTTGTTTTGCCTTCCAAGGCAGTAACTTGAGTTTTTAGATAGTTTTTCTCCCAAAGATCGTCAGAATCAAGAAAGGCAATGTACTTGCCTTTTGCTTCTAATAAAGCCTTATTTCTAGCTGCATAAGCACCGACATTCTGTTGGAGGCTAATTAGGCGAACTTTTGGATACTTCTTGCTAATAATTTCTGATGTTCTATCTTGAGAATTGTCATCAATAACAATAATCTCAACAGTACCGTCAAAGTCTTGCAAAAACACACTTGCTAAGGCATCCTCTAGCATGGAAATTCTATTGTGTGTGGGAATTATAACTGATACATCAACAGCTTGATTGTAATATTCTTGAAGTAAGTTTTGTGTTAACATAGCCATGTTTTTATTCGTAAAACGTGCTGTTTTTATTTAATTATGTAATGGAAGATTTTATATTATTTTTATTTCGTCTAATCACCCTTAATCCTTTTTAAAAGGTACTTAAGACTAAGTATTTTTGATGAATTACTATTAGTTAGTAAAATAAGCTATGTTTGAGCTATGGTAAGCTCACCAGAGCTAGCTTCTCTTTGTTTATAAAAATTTAGCAACAGATTAGGCTGAAAATAGGTAATGATACTACCTATGGTGTAAAGTAATTCAAAATAAACTGCAATCGGAACAGTTAAAGGTAGTGAAAATATTCTACGTGGGTCTTCCTGTAAAACTGCTACCATCTGAGCTTTTTTGAAAAATTTTGCTTGCCAGAGTGTACGAATAACAGCACAATTTTTTTGCGATCGCGTGAGTTGATAACTATTTGTAAGCTGAGAAATGTTATTCAAATCAGTACTATTTGTTAAACTCAGTTTGAGCGGCTCTCTTAAAGCTCGATCTCTATCTCTGAGTAAATAGCACCAGCTCATAAAAGACATCGTCGATGGCTCGTGGTTAGCCTGTGCTTGAGAATGTTTTAATATGTTGTAACCCTGACTATGCAAATAATGAATATAAATCTGACAGTTACTGCGATACAGTGGTAAATCTACAGGGATGGAATGTTGTAAGAGAAAATGACGGCGAAAAGCTACGCTGTTTAGATAGTATCCTTGGGATATATATGCTTGCTCTTGGTAGGAAAACCGAGGAAAAAAGTAGCGTATAGCTATAGCAAGCTTATAAGGATTTCTAACTAGTATACTTATTTCTTTGGCGACAATGTTAATACCTAAACTTTGTGAGAACGCAGTAAGAATGTTTTTTAACCAACTTGAAGCATAAACACAGTCCGAATCGCAAAAAACAATTCTCCCTGTAGCTAGGGTAGTACCTATCATTTTTGCTTCATGGTAGCCAATTCCTGGTATTTGTTTAATACTAATCCAGGGATATTTTGTGCTAATCTGTTCAGTTACCTTTTGGGATGCGTAGCCACCAACCATAATTAGAAACTCGTTTGCTAAAGTAATTGGAATATTTTGTTTTTCCAGAGAAGCTAAGGTAAATATTTTCTAGTTCAACACTTGAGAGGTTTTCTGTCTCAAATACGATTGAACAACTTGGAACTTCTGCTTCAAATTTCATTTGATCCACTTGAGTCAGGTATAGAAGGCTAAATAGATTCACTCAGTAAAGCCTTCTAGTAATGGAATTTTACACTGCTGATACGAGAACAAGTACAGCAACAAAATTCAATTATTTACAAGCAAGTTCTCTACATCAGCCCACATTTGTTGACTTGAGACCTTTTGTTGTTTAGCTGCTTGAGCTATTGCCTCAATTACTTGCGTTCTCGTAGGTTCATAAATAATTGCATCAAGTTTACTAAGATTTTCATCAATATTATTTTCAAGATTGATGAGTAAGTCTGAGCAATTGTAGGTTTTAAAGAGCATTTTGTACTTGTGGCTCCAACCTGTTCCTACACAAGGTACTCCTTGAGAAAGTGCACTAATTAAACCGTGAAAGCGCGAGCTGATAACGAGGTAACATTTACCTAAAATACCTTTTATGTATAGTGGATTATCTTCTTTAATGACAGGAACTGTTCGGCTAACTTGGGCTTGTAGCTGTGAGCCTAATTCAAAGTCAGTTAGCTGGTGAAGGAGTATAAATGGTTCAAGCCCTTTGTCTAGTAAGTACTCAATGCTTGAAGTCAAGAAGGAAAAATACGATCGGCTCAATTCAGGGGAAGTTTTGTCAGTCATGCGAATATTGGGAATTATACATGGCTTACCAATCAAATCTTTTATATAGCTTGGCTCTATTCCTTGAACTAAATTCGTAAAATCTGGTGCAATTTTTACCTGCTCCATTGGAACTGATAACTGACTTATACACTCGTAAGATACTTCGTCTCTAGCGAAAACTAAATCTACATTATTAAGCAGTTGACTAAATGCGTCTTGAATTCTTTTACTCGTAAATGGACCAAAAGCTTGGGGTAAAAGAACAATCTTCTTACCTTGACTTTTCCAGCGCGAGTAAATATCTGCCATATGTTCCGTTTTTCCAGCTCCCCATTGATCGCTATAGGCAAACCCAGAAGCATCTAGTACAGCGTCAACTTCTGATTCTAAAGTAATGCCATACTTTTTCCGTACTGTTTTTGGAATTAAATTGGCTGCTAATTTTTGCGATTTTCGAGTGGGAAGGTAGTTGATCGTAACTTGCTTACCTTGTTCAAGACTGCCGAGTTTTACATTTGTAGAAAGGGTGTTGCTTCTATCCCAATCCTGGATTTTTTGTTTGACAGAGTACAACATTAATTCGGCACCTTTGTTGTTAGAATTGACCCCATATATAGTAAAGTTCATAACTCGTTATATCTCCGAATTTGGTGTAAAGGTTTCTTCTGGGAATAAGGAACCATGCCATCTGGATCGGGATAACCGACAGAAATTAACATAATTACCCGTTCATCAGGTTCCAAATTGAGTAGCGTTGCCATTTGACTTTCTTGCGGTTCCATCTCTGGCCAATTGATAGGACATGAACTTAACCCCAAGGTTTCTAAGGCATACATGAACGACATTGATGCAAGCGCACCATCAATGTAGATGACATGGCGATCGCGTTCGCTAAAGTACGCTCGTAATTTACCGACGACAACCACAATTGCTGGAAAGTTGTGATTGAAGCCTTTAGTACCCATAGGTACTGAGGAAACTTTTTGTACTAGTTCGGGTTCATCAAAGATCCGAAATTCAAAAGGCTGACGATTGCAAGCGCTAGGAGAAAGATTTGCTGCGGCGATCGCCTGATCGAACAAATCCCTAAGTACTGGCTTTTGCAAATACCAGCGCACTGAACGGCGTCGATAGCATAACCCTAGAAATTGGTCGTAGCTTACAGAAGATGGATTGCTTAAATCTCGCTTATAGGGAACTAAAGGGTTATTGCTACAGAGTGGCTCGAGACGAAAGAATTTTTCTCTGGCTTGGTCAATGGTAGGTTCAGAAGCAACAACGCTGAAATACTGCTGCAAAACATCATGCGCCCACTGCAATTCATCAGTAAAAGACCAGTTCTGCCTTACTAGTAAAGCATTTTTATAGCTTTCAACTGTTTCCACAATGTATTCGGTTGCAAAAGTATCTCGTCGAGGTTGCATAATCAGACCCTTTTCGAGACGGTGGATATTGCGTCTGAGCAAATAATTACTGTCTTGCGCTAACTTTAAATTCTCGGCATACTTCAATTTGCCGTGGATAACTCCGTGGTGTTCTCTGCGAAATGCAGGTGAAGTAAAGGCATAGTAAAGCGAACTCAGCAGTGGAGAGCGAATGCAAAGTTGTAGAACTAGCTCATCGCAGAAATTGCGAAATTTAAGAACTAGCCTATTCATAGAACTATGAAGTTGTTTCAACTTGATGATTCCAACTTCAGGAATCTGAGATTTGACTGCGCGTTTAGCTAGGCTGACCATATTTTTATAGAAAAGAGATTTTCTTGGCTTCGCTCTTCTTTGCAAAATAAAGAGGTAAACTTGAGTATTAACTTGCTCGCGCTAATTCATGCTGCATTTGGTGATATTTCCACAGCTTGCCGCGCTGTTCTAATAACTCCTGATATCCACCTTGTTCGACAATCCGTCCTTGTTCAATTACAACGACTTTATCAGCTCGAATGATAGTAGATAATCGATGCGCGATCGCAATGACGGTTCGCCCCACAGCAAGTTTTTCTAATGATTCTTGAATCAGGTGTTCGGATACTGAATCTAAGGCACTTGTTGCTTCATCGAGAATGAGAATATCAGGATTGCGTAATAAAGCCCTTGCAATCGCAATTCGCTGACGTTGACCTCCTGATAAGCGGACGCCGCGATCGCCTAGTTGAGTATCAAAGCCTTCAGGCATTTGTTGAATAAATTCTAAGGCGTTTGCTAGTTTTGCGGCTTCCCAAATAGCCGCTTCATCTGTATCTAATCCATAAGCAATGTTGTTGCGTACTGAAGTATTGAAAATGAAAGTGTCCTGACTAACAACCGCCATCTTCCGTCGCACCGAATTGATATCAAACTTACAAAGATCAACTCCATCAATGAAAACATTACCTTGCGTTGGATCGTAGAAGCGGGGAATCAGATCTACGAGTGTTGATTTACCTGCACCAGAAGCACCAACGAGTGCAGTTGTTTGCCCTTGCTTGATGGTTAACGTGACATTATTTAAGACTAAATGATCGCGATCGTAGCCAAAGTCTACTGAGACAAATTCAATTGCTTTTTGCAATCCGGAAAATTGTTTTGTACCGTTGAGAAGATAAGGTTTATCGTCCGTTCTGAGCACTTGATTAATATTCTCGATTGCACCGCGAAAACTATTCAAACGAGCGCTATTGCAGTTGATTTCATGAATTGCTGGAACTAAACGAAATAAAACAAACAAAAATGTCAGTAATGAGGCAACTTCTAGTGTTCCATTCGCAACAAATATAGTAATCGCTACTATAATCATTAATACTAAAACTGTGGTAGCAGCACCTTCAGCAAGAGGTCGAACGAGTGCCAATCCCATGACCGACGCAATCGTCGCTTTCTCAACACGATCGCTTGCTTGGTAGAAGCGTTTTCGCTCAAAATCTTGGGTTGCAAAGGCTTGTACAGTACGAATACCATTAATCAATTCAACAGCGATCGCAGTAAATGCACCATTAGCTTTCGATACGGCAAAACTTGCTTCGCGTACTCGTTTACTAAGAGTAGAAAGTCCTACTGCTAATAATGTAAATAAAAGAATGGCAATAACTGTTAGTACCCAAGATATCCGAAACAAAATGAGCGCATAAACTGCTAGTGTTAAACTTTTAGTGATGTTAAAAGCTACCAAAGAAAAAGCTTGTTTGAGGCTTTTAATTTCGCCTGTAATGCTGTTAATTAATTCTCCTGAATTAGTTGAATTAAAATACTTTAAGCTCACCGATCGCAATTGCTCAAAAATTTGCTTCTTTAAGCAAGCCATTAACTTACTTTGAACAACTTCTATATAAACCTGTGTCAGGTAGTTAAATACTGCCCTAATCCAAGTTGCAGTTAAAATCAGTGCAGAAATTCGATACAACCGACTCAGTTCTGAAGTATCTATTCCTAAAACCCAAACATCAAACCAATAAACTCCTGTTTGAAATGGCGTACCACTTGGTTCTACTAAACTTTGTAAAAACGCAAGTAGAAAACCGATACCGAAGCCTTCAAAAGCTGCTGCTAACAAAGCAAATACAATGGCTAAAATGACAGATGTAGGAAAATACTGTAACTCGCGTAAGATTAAGTAGTTTTCTTGCCAAAAGTGAGTACTTTTAAGCAAACCCATAAAAGGTAGAAATTTGTAACGCATGATTGGATTTAAAAATAGCGCAGTAGACTAAAATGCACCAAAACCAGACAAAACTTTAGGAAAAGTTTGTAGTAGAATCATCAGATCTCTACCTAAAGACCAGTTGTGCAGGTAGTCTAAATCCAAATTGTTAACGGCATTGATATCAAGCAAAGTTGATCTTGCTTGTACTTGCCAAGCGCCTGTAATTCCTGGAAGTGCATTTAATCGTTTTTTACCTTCTGCACTTAATCGCATTGCATCATACAAAGCCCAAGGACGCGGACCTACAAGACTCATTTCACCGCGTAAGACATTAAATAACTGTGGCAACTCATCGAGACTGTATTTGCGCATCCATGCGCCTACGGGTGTTAACCGAGGATCGTCTACGAGTTTATGCAAGCCGTTTTGGTTAGCCATTAACTGATGGTGAAGTTTTTCCGCATCGGCAACCATAGTGCGGAATTTATAAATCCGAAACAACTTACCTCGTTCGCCGACACGCCACTGTTGGAAAAAAATTGGACCTGGAGAAGACAAATAAACTAGCAGTGATAAAAATCCCATCAATGGCATGAGCAACAGTATTAAGACGATCGCCGCAAGCCAATCACTGCAACGCTTGAAAAACCAATTGAATGATTTGCGTTTTTTTGCGATTGATTCTGCAGCAGGGAGTTTGAGATAAACTGATTTGTTTGCTTGGTGACTCGCGTCCGCCCATAACTGAATTTGTACCTCACTCAAGTTATGATCGAGACGAATAAGTTGAATTGGAGAGCGTTGCAAACACTCTACTAATCGTTGCTGATTGTCCAACGAAGGCATATAGGGTTGTTTAAATTGAGGGAACAGTTTAACTAAGAGTTTTCGCTGTCGCCAAATTAGATTGCACGGTGATACGCCATTGTCCTGTTGATTTTGAAGAACGGGAAAATCTGATTCTATTGCGATCGCATTAAAGCTACTCATCTTGTGCCTCATTTCCTACAATCGTGATTTAGTGATTAACTTTCAACAGCAGCTAAGTGATTCAGTAAAAATCGGCTACGTGGTGATTCAGCGTAAGTACTGCTATACCGAGGGCTATTAGCTACTGCATTGGCAATAACTCCAAATACATTTGTGCGACTCAACATTTCTGTGACTTGGGTAATTTCTGTACGAGTGACCCGATCAATACGCGCTACTAAAATTGCACCACTGCAAAAAGATGCTGTTTGGATTGCATCTACCCTACCGAGAACAGGAGGAGTATCAAGTAGCACCAGATCGTACTCTTCCTCGAAAGCAAGCATCATTTCCTTCATTCTTGAGGAACTTAGTAGCTGCACAGGATCTACTGGCGTAGGACCTGAAGTCAACACATCAATCTGTGCGCCAAAAAGTTGAATGCGTCTTTGACAAGGTAAAGCGCGATCGCTTGTCAGTAAAGTTGATAGTCCTTGGTCATTCGACAGTTCTAATTGCTTGTGTAAACTAGGACGACGCAGATCTGTATCAATCAGCAATACTTTTTGGTGCAAACGCGCTGCGGCGATCGCCAAACCTAAAGCTAAAGTTGTCTTACCTTCGCCAGCAAGGGCTGAAGTAACGGCTAACGATTTTACTGGAAATGCCGTCAGCAATCTAATATTTTTGTAAATCAGATCCAGCGCATCGCGAAACGATTGCAAACAGAGCATAGGAAGGACTTGTGTTTGCTGCTTATTTAACTTAATAAGTCCATTCGGTTTTGCTGGTGGTAACTCTGGAATTAAACCTAAAAGAGGTAGTGCTACTTGCTTTTTCAACTCATCTGAAGAGTGAACTGCATCATCAACTGCTTCACGGATAAACGTAGCAAAACAACCTAAAGTCAGCCCGACAACGACTCCTAATAACAGATTCCGCTTAATACTCGGACTAATTTGCTCGCCTATGCCTGGTTGCTCGACAACTTGCCAGTCAAAACCACCTCTTGCGAGTTGCAAACCTAACTCCTGACGTGCAGTCATGAGTTGTTGGAGTGTTTCTCGATTAACTGATACTTCTGGTAAGAGACGATTGTACTGTGCAAGCAGAGTAGGAAATTTTTGTATTTCTGCGCTTAAGTGCTGCTCTGCATTTGCTAAACTCTGCGCATTTGCTTGAAGACTAACTAAGTTTGTCTGCGCTTCAACCAACTCTCCTGCTAGATTGATATCTAATTGACCTTGCTCTCCTGCAGTTGTTGTATCTTCTTCACTGGCGATCGCATTTTCTCCCACAACTGTTTGCATCTCCTGTTGTAAAAGCTCACGCTGGGTATCGCGCTGAGACAGCAAAAGTTCAACTTGGGGGGAAGAATCAGTGTAGCGTAAGCGTTGCTGCGCTAAGGCGAGTTCTGTTTTCTGAATTTCATTGAGTAAGTTTTGATAACGTTGCGATTGACTTAAACGCGAGGAAACTAGTGCATTTCGCGGCGTACTAGCAAGCTGTTGCTGTAAATTATGCAAACGCGATTGAGTTTGCACAATTTGATTTCTATTTGTGCGTTGTTCTTGTTTAACATTATTTAAAGCATCTGTAAGTGCTTTTGCTTGTAACTCTGGATCGATGAGATTATTGCTTTCACGAAATAGTTCTAAAGCATTTTCAGCTTGGTTAACTCTATCTTTAATGACAGGTAGCTGCTCATTGATAAAAGTCAAACCCTTTGCTAAGCGTAACTTCTGCTGTTCTAAGTTGTAATCTTGATAAACTTGCTGCATTGCGTTGAGAACATTTTGAGTTCTCTGTGGGTCGTTATCTGTGTAGAGAACTTCAACAATTTTTGTCCTAACTTTTTTACCAGTTCCATCTTGCCCTTGCACAGGTGATAGTGTTAGAGATTTTCTCAGTGACTTGATATCTATATCAGGATACTCAGGCTGTAATAAAGAAACTGCTCTTTGTAAAAGTATTGAACTACTCATCAAGTTGATTTGAGTTGCAATATCTACCTCAACATTAGAGTCAGCAAATTCGCTTTCTGTCGTTTTTCTTTGTCCTTGGTCAGTTTTTCCTTGATAGTTAGGCTCAACTAAAAGCTGCATCGAACTTTTATAGGTTGGCTTTGTAATTAGTGTGAGAATAGTTGCAATCGACAGAACTCCAAACAGCACAGACAATAACAAAAAGCGCCTACGTATTAAAACTGATAAAAGCTGTCCGTAACCTGCCTCCTGTTCCGTAGCCATCGCTAAACTGTCTTTATTCATTGGTATTCTCACCAACTGTAAAATCAAACATTTGATATCGCTATTGGTTCTGGCTGATCAAAAACTTGCTCAATTAATTGTTCAACTTTGCTAAAAAATACTTCTTCGGAAAAATTATTGATTGCATGATCGCGAATTTTCAAATAATTCCAAGGAATTTGTTTGGCATCTAACAACGCAGTTTGTAAAGCTTCAGGTGTTTGTCGCTGAAAAAAGACTCCTGTTTTGCCAGGTATTTGTGTATCAAGCACACCTCCTGCACCATACGCAATGACGGGCGTCCCACTTGTGTTTGCTTCTATTGGAACTAATCCATAATCTTCTAATGCTGCAACAATCACAGATGTTGCTTTTGACATTAAAAAAGCACGCTCTTTATCACTAACATGACCTAAAAATCGAATATTTTTTAAAGCTCGTGACTCTAAACGTTCTCTTTCTGGTCCATTTCCTAATATGACTAAAGACCATCCCAGCCAGTTAAAAGCTTCAATAATAACATCGATACGTTTGTAGCTAATTAAGCGAGCTGACGCTAGATAAAAATCGTCTTTTTCTCGAGAAAACTGAAATTGAGTAACATCAATTGGGTAATTAATAACTAGTGCTGGTTTTCGATACGTTTGTTGAATACGGCGGGCAACAATTTGGGAGTTTGCTACATAGTAATCAGGCTCTTGCGAATACTTTAAGTCTACTTGCCGCATAGCTCCAAAGATTTTTTCAAGTACCGGATAAAGATATTGATAATCGCGGTATTCTCTGAGGTAAGTTGCGGTATCCCATAAAAACCGAGTTATATTGTGGCAAAAACAAATATGCTTCGCTCCAATTCTTTTACGAACAGCTTTAGCAAAGCTGCTACTACTACTAATAATTAGATCGTAGTCTTGCAAGTCTAAAGTGCGAAAAGCTGGGAAGTAGAGTGGAGCCATTAATCTGAAATACTTTTTTGCCCCTGGAATATTTTGTAACCCAGTTGTATAAACGATTCTTTCACCTAAATCGATTGTGTTCTTGGCATCATATAACGATGTAAAAACATCAGCATCAGGATAGCGCCTACACAGTAATTCAAAGACACGTTCCGCTCCTCCTTTTTGCGTTAAGTAATCGTGAACTAGAGCAATCTTCATAATTGATGCACTTATTCCTTATCGAATAGAAAAGTGAAACGCCCTATGTACGCAAACTGACCCAAATACTAAAGGCAAAGTTGATCGCGAACCAGATTAGGTATTTGTTCTGTTTTGTTCTGCTTTAGATGCCAGTTTACACGCTGTCACTTTTTTTACAATTTAAAACATCGTAAAAACATCGTAAAAAATATCGTAAAAATATCGTAGGTGTACTGAGAATGTAAGACATGTGAATCTTATATGCATCTAATTTTTTTTGAAATGCACAGTCGCAGCCTAGCAACTTTCTTCGAGGCTGAAGTAAATCTATTAATCGTAACTTAGGACGCTTTGACTAACTCGATTACGTCAGGCTTGCGATGCTTAATAGACTCAGCCATATACTCTTTAATTACCACTGGCTGGGTTAAGCAGAAAGAGTCAATTTCAATCAATGCCTTGTGTTGTAAAGATTGCAGGGCTTCAAGTATTTCTCGGCGTGAAAATTGTAGTGAATCTGGACATTCCCATAAGAGAGACCAATCATCATTAGTAGAGAGCCAATACATCAAAAGTTTTTCTGCGATTGACAAGCGGTTGAACTGCTGCTCGATCGCATCCCAAATATCTCCGAAAACGAAAGTCTTTTGAGATAGGAATCTAGACACATCTCCACCAAATAGAGATTGAATTGATACTGCAACAGATCTTAGAAACAAGGGATTTCCATCATAGACATTGATAAGTTCACTACCTTCGTCTTTGGTGAAATTTAGATTTTTGGCTTTGAGAATTTGCTCAGCAGCTTGTTGCGACAAACCTTGAACATGTAGCGATCGCACAGGTAAGTATTCTGTTTCAACCGCTGAGATCCCGATAGGCTTTTCTTGAGTAACGATTATGACACAGCTTTGATGACGTTCAACCGCAACTCTTTGCAGAAATTGACCGTATCCTTCATAATCAGCAGCATAATGTCCAGATCTTTGTTTTTTTTGAAGTATGAACTCATAACTATCTAATACTAACAAGCAGCGGTACTCGCGTAAATATTGCATCAAACATGAAATCAAGCCCTGCAAAGATAGAGGCAAATTAACCTCTGGATGCGGACATAACCCTGCAATAATCTCTCTGAGCAAATCGTTGACTGTTTGAGTATTGTGTAGCGATCGCCAAATGATATGTCGAAACTCCTGTTGAACTTGTTCTGTAGCAATAGTAGCTAAAGTCGTTTTGCCGATTCCCCGTACGCCTAGTATCGTAATTAAACGACAGCGTTGTGATATCCACTGTTTTAAGGTTGCAACTTCAGCTTCACGCTCAAAAAAAGCGGAAATATCAAGTGCTTCTTTCCTATCTTTGCTGTGCAACGCGATTTCTGTTTGGTATGTGATAGGGATAGTTCCTGGTGTTTTTTCTGGTAAATATACTGAATCATTACTATTGAGTTTAGATGATTCGGTACTTAAAACATAATGCTTTAAGACATGTTGAATATTATTTTTAGTAATCTTCTGCTCAAATGCTGCTGATAGTAACTGCCATAGCCGATAACCAATATCTCTAATATAGGAAAATTGGTATCCAGAGTTTTTGGCAATTTCTTGGTAAGAATGTCCTTCCCAAGTTTGTTTGAACACCATTTCTTGGACTTCGCTCAAGTCCACCTTGAATTGATCTAAGATTTCTAGTGCCCTTTCTACAGATATGTTCATTAGTGATGCTCTAAATTTAATTTTTCAACGTTCTTAGAAAATTAAGAACCTTGTCCGCCACGACACCTCTTTGCATATAAGCTACTCAGCCGTCATGTTTTGAAACTTGATTGCCCTAGTTGATGGACTAATATTCCTTACTTAATGTATTTGAGATTACGAATACATTTTTATCGACACAGTTATGACATCACGATTTCTTTATGTACTCTCTCTGAAGATAGAAAAGCTATTAATTAACAAAATTTTTGCTTCAATGTCTTCTCAGTAAGCAAAACTAAACTTACTTGATTTCAAATCAATCGAGATAGCGCGATTAAGCTACTCCTTCTTAAACTGTGTCAGCAGTAACAAAGTAGATTATTGCAACTAAGAGTAGATATTTAATATTAGTATTTTTTCATATCATACATATCTCTATATTAAAGTCAATCAGTATTAATCACGTATACACTTTAAAAGTTAGATTGATTGTTGGCACAATCAGCATGATGCGTGACGGCGATCGCTGCACCTCGTCGCGCTACAGCAAATCAGATTTTAATGGAATTGTTAATTATATACTTGCTTTTTCAAGCTATATATGCCACATTTAAGACTTGTAGATAAATACGGTATTCCTACCGACTTACCGGAGTTTTTTTTGCAAATCTACTTGCTTACGCTCATCTGGGTAGCCATTACTAACTACTCAGATGACTTTTATCAGTTGTGAGGGTTGGAACATGCTGATTGGGTTAAAAAGATTGCTGTTGGTTGCGGCTTGAGAGCAATTGTTCAAGCTATTAAAGCAGTATGCAAGGAAAAAATTTGCACTAGGCATTAGTTTAAGTTTAGCGATCGCCAGTCGTACGCAGAGTGGGCTTGTATTAGCGCCCATTGATTTGAAGTTGGCGTCGAATCATAAGAGCAATTATACGTTAACCCTTTCAAAGGCTATTAACTAAACTGATACGAGTTTTAACCTAAAATTCTATTATCTTAGTGTCTTACGGACTGAGGCACTGATCAAATCAACAATAAAAGTCAGAATAACAAACACAATTAAAGTTGTGAGTAAACTATTATAATCGAAACTACTTAATTGTTCTGTTAGTAAACGCCCTAAGCCTCCTGCACCGACAATTCCGACAATAACTGTAGCGCGCATGCAAACTTCCCAGCGGTAGAGGATATAAGCAAAAAACCGAGGAAAAGTGCTAGGTAAAACGCCATAGAGAAAAACTTGTGGATTTGTTGCACCAGCAGCTTGCAGCGATCGCAGTGGACGTTGATCGAGATTTTCAACAACTTCTGCCATTAAACGTCCTAAAATCCCCAAATTATGTAGACCGAGTGCGATCGCTCCTGGTAGAATTCCAGGAAACAAGACAAATAGAAATATCAACGCCCAAATCGGTTCAGGAACTGCACGGATAAACAATAGAAAAAAGCGGGTACATAGTAAAACGCCCCATCTCAAGAATGTGAGGTGCAATTGACTAGATTTTGTAGCATCACTTAAAATCCCTTGTGGTAATACAAAGTTCCTTGCTGCTAAAAAAGCCAAGATAATTCCACCAAAACCTGCACTAGCAATTGCTAAAATTGACATAGCAAGTGTACGAGTAGCCAGTGTAAATAGTTGGTTTAATTGACTTGTATTGGGTGGCAAGGCTATTTGAATAATTGTCGCTAAGCGTTCGTAAGAACGTACTTGCCAAAGTTTACTAAAATCAGCTTGTACGTACCAAAAAGAAAATATGAATAAAATTATTGCAGCTAAGATTGAAATAAATACAGAATCTCGTTGTAGTAGTTTGCGATGCTGCTGAAAGTTAAGAACATTAAGATCTAAACGGCTGGGTAATCCCCAGCGATCGCGCAACCAAGTACACCCAAAATCAGTGCTACCACTTAAGATGATTAAAGCACCCAGTAGGGTCCACATCTGCTCGTAGCGCAATGACTGAAGACTTAGTAATAGTTGATATCCTAATCCACCTGCGCCGATAATTCCGAGTACCGCTGCCGATCGAATTGAGCATTCAAAACGATAAAAACTGTAAGATAATAAATTAGGAAAAGCTTGTGGAAACAAGCCATAGACAAATGCACTGAATGGAGACGCACCACTATTTAATAAAGCAAGTAGCGGCTGACGTGGAGTTTCATCAAGAATTTCCGAAAAAACTTTAGCAGTAATTGCCCCGAAAGGAATAGCGATCGCTAAAATTGCTACTAATGGATCTAACCCAAAAATATTTATCAGAAACAGACCCCAAATCAGTTCATGGATTGCTCTTGGAAATGCTAAAATTCCTCTTCCAAATAACCAAGGTGTTTGATTGTTACCAATACTCCACCAAACTTCTGAAGACAATACACCTGCAATTAATCCAATCAAAATGCTAAAGAATGTACTACATACCGCATAAGCAAGCGTTTTTAAACTTGCATTGAGAGTTAATAGCAAAAACTCTCTACTTAACTCAGGATGAATTGCAGCTACGACAAAACGCCAAACAAGATTCCAACCACCTTGATTAACTAAATCGCGTTCAGAGATACCAGCTATATGTAGTGACCAAATGAAGGATATTGCAAATAGCAATCCCCACGTTCGCCAACTGATTAAAGATGAACGCTTCAGAAATCCTAAAATTATCACTGTCTCCAACCTTTGTGTCTACCTTACGGCAAGGCTGCGCCAATGTAGTTCAGTCTTCAAATCCTATACAACTCCTTCACCATTGCCGTTGAAACATCTTTAGCTGCAACATCGAACAAGATCCGCCCCTGTCGCAAACCAATAATCCGCTGATAATATCTACAAGCAAAATCAAAATCATGCAGACTACTTACTAAAGTTTTACCTAAATCCTGACTCAATTGCTGTAACAACTCCAGTATTTCGCGGCTGCGTTCGGGATCTAAACTGGCAACAGGTTCATCTGCAAGAATTACTTGGGGATTTTGGACTAAAACTCGTGCGATTGCTACTCGTTGTTGTTGTCCGCCTGAAAGTTTATCAGTACGCGCATACAATTTTTCTGGGATACCTACTTGAGTTAAAGCTTTAAGTGCTGTTTTAACTTCTAAAGGATAAATGAGTGAAAATACTGCTTTAAAAATTGACCATTTACCTAAATGTCCAGCATTGACATTATGAACTACGCGTAGGTTATCTACTAAATGAAATTGCTGATAAATTGTACCGATTTGGCACTGTACTTGTCGGAGTGATTTAGAACGCAAATGCGCTAAGTTACGTCCTAACACCCATACTTCTCCTTGACTTGGTAGAAGTGTACCGTTAAGTAAACTAATTAAAGTACTTTTTCCTGCACCACTCGAACCGACTAAAGCAACACGTTCGCCTGCATAAACTTGTAGATTGATATCTGTCAAAGCCTGCAGGGGACTAAAGCTCTTTGTAACATTTTTGAGTTCAAAGATTAGTGACTTTGTATTCATTATGACTCAATCGTAATTCAGGGCGATCGCTTTGTAAGCCTCTGAAAGCAACACCGAGGACAATGGTCCTCGGTGCTTTAACTACAACGTTATGTAGCTAAAAAAATATACTTACTATATTATCTGTATTCATGATAAAACACAAGTAGTTTTACATCTATTTACACTACAAAATGAAATTATTTAATCTTACCAATCTCCCGACCAATTGCTTCAATTTGGGTGTAGTTAGAATTTTGAGTTGGAATGAATTTACTTGCTGCCAAAAGGTCTAAAATTTCTTTTTGTTCGATTATTTGAGGGTTGAGTTTGAATAAAGCATTTTGGACTTTTTGAACAAAATCTTTACCATAACGTTGTTGCACTTGGGGATGAATTAGCCAATGATAATCGTAATAAGTAGGAGTCCGCCAAATTACTTGTACTCGATTTAAATCGACTTCTTGATTTTTAACTCTTTCCTGCCACACTTTTTCATTTACTGCTCCTGCATTGTAACTACCAGCTTCCACAAGTTTAATTGTTTTATCATGATCGCCGGAAAAACCTGGTTCACCTTTGAAGTCGGTTAATTGAACTCCAGCTTGTTGTAAGAAGTATTGTGGCATCAATCGCCCTGATGTAGAAGATTCGCTACCAAAAGTAAAAGTATGTCCTTTAAGTTGCTGAAGTTCAGCAGTGTTTTGGATAAGTTTTAGACCACTATTTTTGTTAGCAATAAAGACACTATGAAAATTTTCATCGATGTCGCGTTGGGCGATCGCTTCTGCACCTGGTACTTGCAACCGCGCTTGGACTCCAGTTAAGCCTCCAAACCAGACTAAATCCAATTCTCCAACTTTGAAAGCTGTCACTGCCGCAGTGTAGTCTGTAACGGGTTTGTATTCGACTGGTATGCCTAATTCTTTTTCTAAATAAGCAGCTAGCTTACCATATTGACGCTGTAACTTTTCAGGATCTCGATCGGGAATTGCTCCTGTGACTAAGGGTTGTATATTTGTTTGAGCAGTTGTTGCAGTTTTAGATACGTTAGGCGAACAAGCAGTTAATGGCAATATTAAGAGTAAGAAACTCGACCAAGAAAATCTCATGCAAGTATTTTGTGACTCAAGTAACAGATTAGTAGTTTACAGTGCTTTAGAGATGGTGCGTTTACTTGCCTGCCGTTATCTAGAATAATACTTTGGAATAGACTTGAGTTATATTGAGCGATCGCTACAGCCAATTAAAATAATTTGTGACGTCCGGCTTATAGCTTTAGAGTATTGCCAAGTGATAGCGCTACGCTAGCAAAAGAGAGGCTTGTATATCTAGGGTTAGGTAATGTCACAACAAATTATTATTGTAGGAGCAGGACCAGGTGGCTTAGCTACAGCAATGCGACTAGCAAGTCAAGGGTATTCAGTGCAAATCTTTGAAGCTGCGGATCGCGTTGGTGGAAGAATGCGGGGGTTTGTTGATGGAGATTATGCTTTTGATACTGGACCGACTATTCTACAGCTACCACGCGTATATGAGGAGTTATTTACCGAGTCGGGGCTAAAATTAGCAGACTACATTCACTTCAAGCAGCTTAATCCAAATACACGGATACGATTCTGGGATGATAGCCAGTTAGATTTAACTTCAGATCTTGATGCTTTTAAAGCACAACTTGCGGCAATGCGTCCAGATTTACCAGCAGCGTTTGACCGGTGGTATACAGAACACATTCGGAAAAACGAGGCAGGATATAAGCCTTATTTAGGTTCACCTGTGCGATCGCCTTTGGGATATCTGCGTCCTGGTGAAATTGCGGCTGGATTGTCTTTTCGTCCTTGGGAAACACTTTATCAACATTTTTGGCGCTTTTTTCAAGACGATCGCTTAGTATATGCACTCAGCTATCCATCGAAGTATCTAGGAATGCACCCCACTGTTTGTTCAAGTATATTTAGCTTGATTCCTTTTTTAGAATTTGCTGATGGAGTTTGGCATCCTGAAGGTGGATTTCGTGGATTAGCACAAGCTTTAGCTCATGCGGCGAAGGATTTAGGCGTTAAGATTCACTTGAATTGTGCTGTCAAACAGGTGTGGATCGAAGGCGATCGCACTCGTGGTGTTGAGTTAGTCAGTGGCGAACGCATTGTTGCAGATGCAGTTATTGTCAATGCAGACTTTGGTTATGGTGTGCGACATTTACTTCCCGAATCGGCGCGGGGACGTTACAGCGACAACAAACTTAAATCAATGCAGTTTTCGTGTTCGACGTTTATGCTGTACTTGGGTATTAATCGCCGTTATGAATTACCACATCATCAACTATATTTATCTGAACATATCCGCAAGCGCGAACGTCCTTGGGTGGATGATTCTGCATTAGATGAAACAGATCCTCCATTTTATGTCTGCAATCCGTCAATTGTTGACCCTAGTAATGCTCCAGCAGGACACAGTACACTGTATGTTTTAGTACCGATTCCAAATACATCCTACGGTGTTGATTGGCAGAGTAAACAGCAGGCGTATCGAAACTTCGTTATTAAACGGATGTCAATTTTAGGCTTTGCAGATGTAGAAAAGCAGATTGTCACCGAAACTTGCTACACAGCAGATACTTGGCGCGATGATTACAATGTTTACTTAGGTGCAGTTTTCAATTTAGGGCATGGATGGCGTCAGTTAGGTCCATTCCGTCCTCCCATTCGTTCTGAGAATGTCCGCAATTTATACTGGATTGGTGGTGCTGTGCATCCTGGTAGTGGGTTGTTAACTATTTTAGAAGCAGCACGAAGTGCAACGTTTTTTGTGAATCAAGATTTAGGCTCACTGACTGCTGTATAGTTGGCAAAATTGGGTAATTAGTATTATAAAACCTTACTAACTACCCAAAGTATATATAACCAACGCCTGAAACTCAGAGAATACAGAGAGAAGAACATATAGAGGTTTTCACGAATGATTTAAGACTGCTACATATCTAGAGTTACTTGAGGGAGGCGCGAGAAAATGATGCTGTTGAATCTTAGTGCGATCGCTCCTATTAAAGAAGAGCAGTATCTTAAAATTTGTGAGGATAATCCTGATTTAAAGCTTGAGATTGGTCAGCATGGTACTTTAATCGTTATGCCACCTACAGGAGGAACTAGCGGTAATCGCAATGCAGAAATTACCTATCAACTCCAAGCTTGGAATAAGTAAAAGAAATTAGGTAAAGTTTTTGATTCTTCTACAGAGTTTAAGTTACCTAATGGTGCTTTTTGTTCTCCTGACGCTGCTTGGATTAGTTTAGAACATTGGAACAGACTTACAAAAAAAGAACAAGACAAGTTTCCTCCGCTTGCGCCTGATTTTGTAATTGAATTACGCTCTAGTAGCGATCGCTTAGGTTGGCTTATCGATCCACAAAAACAACAAGTAGAAATTTATCGTCAAGGATGCTCTATAGAAATAATACAATCGCCTACCTCATTATCTGGAGAAGATGTATACCAGAGTTTGTACTTGATTTAAATGAAATTTGGTAGTGTTATACTAAAATAGTGAAAATGATAACAACTTTTTTAGCTTATTTTTTAATAGCTTGCTACTTTATTGTAGAAAGGACATTAAGAAAAGGAGGACAAGCCCTTAGCCTTCAACCAGGTTTATCTGATCGTAATAGTTCCTATGCGATGTGGGCTAATGGTTTATTTAGTATTTTACTTGTATTATTAGCACCTATCTTGAATCTTTCTAATCTAGGGTATTGGAATAATACATATGTTAGTTGGATAGGAATTATTTTGATGATGAGTGGACTAGTCATTCGATACTGGGCTGCTCAAACGCTGGGTAAATTTTATACGCGAACACTTCAAATTGTTGAAGGACACCAAATTATTGATATTGGTCTATATAGTATTATTCGCCATCCTGGTTATTTAGGTGTTTTTGTAATGACTATTGGTGCAGGACTAGCTGTATCTAATTGGATTGTACTTTTAATTACGACACTCACTAGTTTTGTGTCATTTGATTATCGTATTCGTGTAGAAGAGGAGATGCTAGAAAATACATTTGGAGAAGACTATAAAGCCTATAAAGAAAAGACTAAGAAAATGATTTCCTTAGTTTACTAGAAACTTACACAAGTTGTTTATCTACTAAACACCCATCTTCCATGTAAAGAATGCGATCTGCAATATCCAAGATACGGTTGTCGTGGGTAACAAGTAATATAGTGGAGCCTTGTTCTTTTACTAATTTTTGCATAATTTCGACGACATCGCGCCCAGATTTTTTATCAAGTGCGGCGGTAGGTTCATCGGCTAAAACAATCTTAGGATAACTAATTAAAGCCCTTGCGATCGCAACTCTTTGCTTTTGTCCTCCTGACAGTTTTTCTGGATAATAGTCAACGCGATCGCCTAAACCTACAGCTTTTAACATGGCGATCGCTTTTGCATCTAAATCTTGATTTATCATCTCATCATGTAATTCTAAAGACATCCGTACGTTTTGTTTTGCGGTGAGAAATGTCATTAAATTATGTGCTTGAAAAATGTAGCCAACGTTACGCCGAATCTCAATTAATTGCCGTTTGTTAGCACCACACATTTCTTGATTGAGAATTTTTAAACTGCCTTCTTGTGCGGATCTTAGTCCACCCATTAGCGTTAGCAAAGTTGTTTTACCCGATCCTGAAGGTCCTGTCATTATTACAATTTCACCTGCTTGAATCTCTAAGTTTATGTTAAATAAAACTTGTTTGCGCAGCGTTCCTTCACCAAAGTAATGATTGAGCTTGTGGATAGAAATAACGGGGGGTTGCATGGTAATTGGTAATGGGAGAACCTGATTTTGAAAGTTTGGATGTTTACAGGCTAGCTGAAAATTTGGCTACCATCTAGAAGACATCAGCAGGATCGGCAGATTGTAGTTTACGCATGGCGATCGCACCGGAAACACTACACATAATAATTGTGAGTAGCAGTACAAATGCGGCGCGTTCTAATTTCATTGCAATTGGTAAAAGAGTAGCCATGTAAGTTATTTGATAAAGTCCCAGAGATAACAAGAATCCAGGAATAAAACCTAATGCAGCTAAAAGCAAAGCTTCTTGCATTAATACAGTGAGTAAGTAGCGATCGCTGTATCCCATTGCTTTTAATGTGGCATACTCTGGTAAGTGATCGGAAACGTCGGAATAGAGAATTTGATAAACAATCACAATCCCGACAATAAAGCCAACAACAACACCCAGCCCAAAAATAAAACCAATACCGCCACTTTCCCAGTAGTTAATTTCAATTTGCGCAAATTCTTCGGGTGTGAGTACGTTGACATCATTGGGTAAACCTGCTTGCAGTTGGGCTTGTACTGCTTGTGGATCAACTCCAGGTTGTAGCTGAATTAGCCCGACATTAATTTGATTTGGTTGGCGTTGGGGAAATAGCTTTAAAAAAGTTGAATCGCTAGTAATAATATTGCCATCAGCACCAAAAGAAGCGCCTAATGTAAACAAACCAATAGTTTGAACGGTTTGATCGTTCACTTGTGCGGTTAGGGGCCCTTGTTGTAATAAATCTGCAATTGGTCCATACTCAGGACGTGAAGCGCGATCAAAGAGTACCCGATCTAGTTGTTTTAACTGATCTAAATAAGGATTGACTTCGGGAAAGTTAAAGGCTGGATTTGCTGGATCGATACCCCATACTAAAATACCTCGATTGAGTAATGTTTCTGGGCTACGCCACTGGGCAGTATCGACATATAAAGAACGCACTGACACAACTCCGTCATAAGATAATGTCTGTAGCAACCGTTCTCTGGGAAAGTTTTTAACGTAGAATAACGTTTGAAATTGTGGATTGATTAGGACAAGATCTGCTTGCAGGTTTTGATGGGATTTGGTTGCTGAATCGAATAGTGAATCGAGTAATCCTAGCTGTACGAATATCAGCATATCTGCAAAGCCTATTCCGGCTAATGCGACAAGTAGGCGAGTTTTTTCTTTGAGGAGTTGTCGCCATGCTAAGGGTGTACGGCGCAGCCATTTAGGAAGCATAGTAATACCATTTAGGTAGCGGTTAATGAGTAATGGGTATTTCTTAAATGAATTACCAGTTAGCTATTGTGGTTCTCGTTTGAGTGTCCAGTATTGCAGATTTGTTTCAGGGAATGTACCAGAACGCAGTACTTTAAAACCTTGTCTTTGGTAAAAGCGTACGCCTCCTTCAGTGGATGTTTCTAGGTAGCAGGGGAGTTGTTCTTGATCTGCTTGCTTGAGGATTGGCTGTAGTAGTAAACTACCAACTCCTTGGCTTTGATATGCGGGTGAAACACCTAGCATATTTAGATACCAGTGTTTTTCCGGTAGATCTTGTTGATGGTATTCTTCAATCTTGGAGTAGAGGGCGATTAGTTGTTTGAATCTATCGAAACGCAGTTTGGGAGGAATTCTATATAATCCAGATAGGAGTAATCGTAAATTGTTGAGTGGGTATTTTCCCGGTGGTAGCCATACGGCAATTCCTTTTATGTCGTCTTGGGTTGTGTAGATGTGGTTGTAGGGATAGCTGTAACGCAGGATTGTTTTTGCAACCCAGTTAATCAGATCGAGTCTTGCTGGTTCGTCTTTTAGCGCAAAGTATCTAAACATCGGATCGTTGTTAAATGCTTGTGATAGAACTTCGCTTGCTGCATCAATTTGCGATCGCTTTAACTTGACTACTTGTACATTCATAATTTTTCCTGATATCGCACATTCGTTATAAATAAGGTTAAAGTTTAATTGCTGTTTGTACTTGTAAGTTTGTTAACCCAGCAACTTGTTGACTATCTGTAGGGTTAAGGCGAATTTTGACTTCAACAACGCGACGATCGAGGTTTTCCCCTGGTTGATTGCTGAAAACATTTTGGCGATCGACTTGTAAACCTACGTGTGATACAACTCCTTGAAGTTTGCCGTTAATTGCTTCGCTGGTAACTGTTGCAGTTTGCCCTAGCTTGACTTTATTGATGTCGGTTTGATAGACTTCTGCTACCACTAACATAGTATTAGTTTGTGCTAAATCGGCAATCCCTGAATCGTTGATTTTCTCTCCAACTCGCGAGTGAATTCTGAGAATTTGTCCTGAGGTTGGTGCTTTAATATATGCTTGTGCTAAATCAGTGCGGGCGCGGTTAACAGATGCGATCGCTTCTTCAACTTCACTTTGGGCGGCTTGCACGTCAACTGGGCGTACTTCAGCAATTTGATTTAAGTTTGCGCGTGCTTCTTTGAGTTGCGCTTGGAGAGATTCTATCGTTTTACTTTGGGTTTGTTGCGTCTCATCAAGTTGGGCTTGGGCAGTTTCAGCAGTTAAACGTTTGTTATCTAAACTCGATGCTGCAACGGCACCTTGTCGATACAACTGTTGAAAACGATTATACTCAGCATTGGCGTTACGAACTTCTGATTGCCAACGAGCGATCGCGGCATTTTGTGCTGCTATTTCACCTGCGAGTTCAGCTTCTAGTCGCGTAATTGTTGCTTGCTGTGCTTGAATTTCGCCCTGTTTTGCACCTGCTTTGACTTGGGCAAGTCGCGCTTGAGTCACTTTAACTTGTTGTTGAGCTTGTTGCAACGCATCTTGCAAGCGATCGCGTGAATCTAATACTGCTACAACTTGTCCCGCTTGCACAGAATCTCCTTCTTGAACGAGAATTTGGGAAATGCGATCGCCATCTAACGCTAATGGTGCAGATAAGCGAATGACTTCACCTTCAGGTTCAATTCTTCCTAGTGCAGTGACTTTTTTAACAGTGGGAACCGTTGTAGTAGATTGGGGTATCCTTCTTTGTCCAAACTGAGAAATTCCATAATATGCAATACCTCCGGTAAGCATTGCTAAAACAATTAACCCGATTAACTTGCGATTTGCTCCTTTAGAGAATAGCCCAAGCGCCATTGATTTTTTCCTTTTTAAGACACTGGTAATTCATCAGACTCGTGTAACGATACATCTTGTAAATAAAGCGTCAGCATTTTATGAAACAATTGTGCTTGCTCGTCATACTCAACAACATTGCCTTCAAATAAACGTACAACCATAATTCCTGTTGCTAAACACATTGCAAAATTAACTACAGCCGGATCGTCAGTTTCCAAAGCTTTGGCAACAAAATCTCGATTCAATTCATAGTTGCGCTTGAGGGTTTCATTTGCCAAAATCTCTGTACGATCTTGTTGTTGATAAAAGTCACTTGTAATCAGAAATTGTTTGAAGAAATAATCTTCGTTCTGGGCAATATAATCAAAAATTGCTGTAATTCGTTCTTGTAAAGTATGAATATTATTCAATACAGCATTCATACTTGCAGTGTCTCGTTCATTAAATTCGTCATATAGCTGCCAAAATAAAGCTTGCTTACTCGGAAAGTAGTGATATAGAGTTCCTGTCGATACTCCTATTTCTTGGGCAATTTGGCGCATTGTTACCGAGGCGTAACCCTTGTTAGCAAATAAATCAAAGCATTTTGTGAGTAACTCTTTGCGATATTGGTCATGGTCAACAATTTTGGGCATAGAATAACGAGCGAACCCCAGTCTTTTATTAAATCGGCATTGTGAATTTGCTTGTCTCAAATTTTATATCGAACGTTTGTTATAAGTCAAGCAAGAAAAAAATGGGTATTAGACATGATTCCTTCAAGTATTGACCCAATAATTAATTACCGAAACTAATTCTACAGCGCGTCTAGTAACGCTAAAACAACTCGTGCTTGATTTTCGGCTGCAACAGCAAAGAAAGTATTAATTTGCACTGCTGCTGATTCACTTCCGCCAGCTAAATCAGAAACACTCCGCACTGCAATAAACGGTACATTATTAGAATATGCCACCATTGCCGAAGCAGTAGTTTCCATATCGAGGACTAAGATATCTGTATCTTCGTTGCGATCGCTGTTTTCGTCAAAGTTAAGTGTATTTGCAACAAACCGCCGATACTGCTCATTATCAACAAAGGTGGAACCTGACAATCCATTTTGACCAACAATTAACTGTGGTGGTGGAACCAGAGGAGTTGTCGTACATCTACACTGATTGATCGACTTGCGGACAATCTAGCAACTCAACATTAAGTTTACGCGCTGTTTTATACATCTGTCGATCGACTAAAAACCAAAACTTCAATTCTTGATTCTCTGAGTTTGCAGGTATCCCTGGAAAGGGAACTTCGCGCAGTTGTTGCAAGTTATTGCTGTCTAAGTAGTACTGTGGAGTATTATCAGAACTAACGTTAGTATCGCGGAGAAATGCGTTTTTTGCATCCGGTTGAAAAAGTGTTTCTTGGTTAGCTTGTCCTGGTTGCGTTGCAATTCCAAAGAGAAAATTGCACGTTGCTGCTTCTTGGATAGGATCTTGTAATACGTGATTTAGCTGAAGTCCTGGTATAGCTGCACAGGGGACAGTTTCAGCAGTGTTATTAAAATACATTTCTTGATGGAAACCCCAACGTTTGGGAATAATGACAGATCCAATAGGTGTTTCATTAGGAGTGTTGGGATCGTCATCGTTTGCACCAACTCCACCAGCAATACCACTAAAAATAATATTGCTTATTCTAAATTTATCAAGAGTGAGTTGCGTAACCATCGTTGCATTCACTAAGCTGATGTTCGTCAACACAACAACAACGTCTTTACCGCGCAATCTTCCCTTACTAAAGCGATGACCATTAATAACGACACAGCCTTCATAGCGGTTCTCGCTGTTATTGCGGCGCATTTCACTAATAAATCGATCGGCTTCTCCAGAAAAAGCAGAAATTAAAGCATATCTCGGTTTTCGATCAGTTCTTGCATCGCATTTTCCTTGAATTGGTGTGGCGTTTGTGCGGCTAAAGGGTAGGGCGACACTAACAAGAAGCCAAACTAATAGATAAAAGCAACGCGGTTGGAAATTGAGTTTTTGATTTTTCACGGCTTCTTTCTTGTTTAGAAGTTTTGATGAGCTGTGTATTGTTATTAAGCAAATCAAATACTATGATTAAAAGCGTTTAAAATTAGTAATTCTTGAACTTTTTAAAAGCATCAATCATGCTTGACAAAAGAGCAATTTCACTTCTAATACTGATGATTTTGTAATTTCTAAGACAACGGTTGTCGCTCATTTTGTGGTGGTAAAATACGTTCTTCTTTGGGTGGTAAAAATTCATCACTAAAGATATCTGTGACCGTTGGTTGACTGTTTAACCCAAAACCTTCGACTGTTTGTGTAATTGATGTTTGTAACCGCTGTGGATCGACTGCACCTAAACCAAGTGATTCTGCTTCAGGAGTAATAATTAAGTCGTTAAGTGCGACTTGTAAACGAACTTTCTCTGCTTCGCGATCAATTAATTTGCTTTGGTCTGCTGCAACAACTGCATCTAAAGCTGCATTGGGATCTCTCAGGGTATCTTGCATTCCTCTGAGATATGCTTTGACAAAACCGCGAATTACTTCAGGATTTTGTTGAATAAAACTTTCTTTAGCTAAAATAGCGTTGCCATAAAAGTCTAAGCCAAAGTCATTGTAGTAAAAAACTTGAATATCTTCCATGCTTTTTCCACCTTTGAGTAAAGATGGTAAAGCTGAAGTCGAAAAAGCACTAATGGCGTCTACTTTCCCTTGGAGGAGAAATGTTTCGCGCAGTCTTGGTTCCATCGTTGTCCAAGTAACTGAATTTGGATCGACTCCTGTTTCTTTGGCAAATAGCGGAAATAATTTGCGCGGACCATCCCCAGCTGGTGCACCGAGGGTTTTACCTGCTAAATTTTGTGGTGAGGCGATCGCCTGATCCAAAGTGAGAACGGCAAACGGTGCTTTATTAAAAGGAACGGCAACTGCTATGATTTTATCATTGGGATTTTTGTCATTAAATTCCAGCGTATTATAAATATCGCTAAAAGCAATATCAAATGCACCTGCACCAAGCTTACTAATTGTGTCTACGTTGCCAAATCCTCGTTCATAGGTAACATTCAATCCTTCTTCGGCAAAATACCCTTTATTAATAGCAAGAACCAAGGGTGCATCCAAACTTTGAAATAGAAAAGATAGCTGAACATTGACATTTGTCAAGTTATTATTAGTATTTGCAGCAGGGCTAGCTGCGGGGCTAACGGGGTTGGTTGTCGGAGAATTTGCTGAAGGTGAACCACAACCAGAAAAGAGGATTAAGGATGTGGTAATGAGAATAAAACGAGAAAAACGTTTGATCACCTTGAATCATCACCGGATAATGACTGCGATCGCATTAAAGTTGAGGCAACTGCTAAGTTTCTGTATTGCAATATACAGCGATCGCATCTGCTTTCAATGAGAGCTTATGCAAAGGTAAATTAATTCAAATAGTATGAGCAAACCACTGCGAATTGCGGTAATTGGGGCGGGTGTGGCTGGCTGTTTGATTGTGAGAGGATTGCAGCAATTAGAAGTAGAAATTTTCTGTATTGAAAAAGGACCAGAAGAAAATCTTTTAGCAGGAACAGGGTTAAATGTAGGTCCAAACGCACTCAAGATCCTACAACAGATCGATCCTGAATTAGCAGCAGCATTGCAAACAGCAGGAACAAGTTTGCCGTGGAATTCCTGGAAAGCAGGGCTAACCGATGGTAGAGTGATTTTTGATTTACCGTTGTTGCAAGTAGCAGATAATCCTGGAATTCGGATTCGCTGGTCACAATTGTATCGACAACTGCGATCGCATCTGACCAACGTCTATTACAATACCACCGTCGTAGAGATGGGTTATACGCACTCATCAGCACCTTTATATTTAGTTGTTGAAGATCAAGTTACTGGAGAACGTCATCAATTTCACGAAATTGACCTTATTCTTGGTTGTGATGGACGCTATTCCCAAGTACGACAGACATTTATTGATACACCCCAACCTGCACATTTAGGAACTTGCATTTATCGTTTACTCGTTCCCAACACACCACAATTAATTGATGATTACCAGCAGTGGTTTCACAATGGTTCGCGCTTGCTTGCTTTTAGTATTCCTGGAGATGAAGTATACATTGCAGGTTCGTTTCCTATTGCAGCTGATTTAGTCATTCCAGAAATAGCAAAATCACCTGATTTTTTATGGCAATGCTACAAACCACAGCAAGGCTATAGTCAAGTTTGTGAGTTTTTAGTCACTGCGATTTGCGAAAATATCGAACAAATTCATTGGGCAAGAATTCAAGAAATTCCTCCAGCGTTTGGTGATGCACGGGGTCATATACTATGTTTAGGCGATAGCTCTCATGCCATGTTTCCAACTTTAGGACAAGGCGCAACGCAAGCTTTTGAAGATGGTTGTTTTTTTGTGGCGCAAGTGCGTCGTTATTTAGCACATCAGCGAAACTTCTCTGTACCTGCATTAGTCGAGAGTTTTACAGCAACACGACGCGATCGCATCAAATTTGTCCAGCAGTTCTCCCGTGATGCTAGCGATTCGCTGTTAGCTGGTTCTAACCCCATAACGGAACTGCAAGCAAAAACTCAAAATTCATTTCTAGAAAAGTTGAGGCGTTTGTATCGCGATACGCCTAATTGTGATTAATATGATTAGTTCCTAGCTTTAAAAAAGTTACTACCTGCAACGTATGCTTTTCCTGGTGACATATCAGGTTGTGGTTCTTCTTCAAATGCACCATCAAATGTTAACTCTAATTGCACGCCATTTGGGTCATAAACAAACAATTGCCACAAATTTGTTCCTGGAACAATAAATTCACGCCATTCTATATTGGCTTGTTGAAACTTTTGGCGAAACTGATGGAAACCTGTCGCTGTGAGTGAAATGTGGTCAATTGCTGCGGTTCCTAAGGGTGATTTTCCTTCTGTTCCTAATGCTGCACCTCCTGCATAAATATGAATAATTGCTTCACCTCCAGGAGTTACACACGCCAACCAAGCACCAGGATAACCAAAATCTGGTCGCTCTACTTTACATAATCCTAATTGGGTATAAAAATCAACAGTTGCGTCTAAATCGTTTGTTTTGATGGCAATGTGAAATAATCCTGTAATACCCATAAATAAAAAAGGTGGGAATATCCCACCCTAATGAATTTTAAAGCGGACGATACACGCGGTAATTAACCTTAGGAAAAATATTGTCCATTGATTCTACTTTTTCTAACCAGCCGCTATCGATTTTACCGATGTTGATGTCTTCGTAGAGTTTGTTAAAACGCATCAAGTGCGATCGCGTTCTTCTTACCGCATAAGGAACCATTGTTCCTGTGCGCATAATAAACGCCCAGTCTGATGATTGTGCTAGTAATACTTCTCTTGCAGCTTGGTTTAATGCCCGCCATTCTAATTCATCTGCAGGTTCTCGGCGTGATAATTCAATCATCCGTTCCGCAGCTTTGTGCAAATGCGGATAAATCCAAGCATTGGTTTCATTTAACCAATATTCGTGAAAACCTTTGTAACCCCAACTCGATTGCGAAGGTTGACAAATTTGCTGTGTTGAATTCGCAACTAAATAATCTGCCAAGTGCGTCATTTGATAAGTTCCTTGATCGTACCAAGACTTGCGGAACAAGTAATCGATAAACCAAGGACCTTCATACCACCAGTGACCGAATAATTCAGCATCATAAGGTGACACAATGATTGGTGGTCGATGCATAATCCCATGCAAATGCTCAACTTGGCGTTCGCGGTTATACATGAAATTACCCGCGTGTTCTGCGGCTTTTTCTCGCGCCCAATAGGGATCGTAAAGTGCTTTATCCGATAAACCTAAACCGCGACCAGTGATTTTATGATATTTGATGCCCGTATTTTTGCGCTGTCCATTGGGCATGATGTAGGGTTTGATATATTCGTAATCTGCTTCCCAGCCGAGATCTTTATAAAACTCGCGATATTCTGCCGCACCAGGATAACCAACTTCTGATGACCAAACTTGCTGTGAAGATTCGTGATCGCGTCCAATGGCAGCAACACCAGTTTCCGTAAAAATAGGTGCATAACTGCCGAAACGCGGACGCGGACGGGCGTAGAGAATACCGTGTCCATCAGTGAGGAAGTAGCGCAAGCCAGCATCAGCCAACATTCGCTCTAAGCCTTCATAGTAAGCGCATTCAGGAAGCCAAATCCCTCTAGGCGCACGACCAAAAGTTTGCTCGTAATGTTCGCAAGCTACCTGAATTTGTGCCCATACTGCCTGGGGATACATTTTCATCAATGGCAAATAGCCATGAGTTGCGCCACAGGTAATGATTTCTAAGTTATTACTATCTTGAAATTGCTTAAATGCTGTTACCAAATCGCCATCATAGCGTTCCCAAAGCTGACGTGCTTTGTTGAATTCACTTGCGTAGTGTTCTGCTAAATAGCGAATATGACCATTGTGCGTATTATGCTCCACTTCCAACTCAGCCAATTCTTCTAACATGGCTAAGTGATGATTGTACCGCTCTTGCAGCAGCGGATCTTGTAACATCGACACCAGTGGTGGTGTCATGCTCATCGTAATTTTGAAATCTATACCGTCTTGCTTAAGTCCTTCAAAGACTTGCAGCAAGGGAATGTATGTTTCTGTAATCGCTTCGTAAAGCCACTCTTCTTCGAGTACGTAATCGCTTTCGGGATGACGAACAAAGGGTAAATGGGCGTGGAGAACAAGGGCAACGTAGCCAATAGCCATAGCAATCTAAAAATATGGGTTAAGGAACAGACCAGTAATGGAGAGAACCTCAGGATGTTGTACAAATTTTATGTCGAAATGGGGACGCATAGAAGACCTGTTTTGCACTAAAGCTTTGATGTGGGAATTAGAGCAGTGAAGGTAATACAGAAAACTATTAGGTGTCTATAGTAGAGGTTAGGGATCAAGGGACTCTACGTAAACTGCTAAAAGCTAACTTGGGCAGTAAAGACATTGCGTGTGGAGGTTTCCGAGACTTTGTCATGCTGAATTTCATACTGGAAGTGCAGGAACTAGACAGATACTGGTAGAAGTCAGTAGTTTTTGTAGATAGAACGCTTTTTGTAATGAAAACTGGCAAAACCTTTCAGCGATCGCTTGCTTTAATCTCTGCAATTACCGTAGTTACTATCCCCACTTCCAAAAGCCTTCCTGCTGCCACACCACCATCTCAATTAGGACAACAAGCCACATCAACTGCTACCCTCAGACTTGAAGATTTACCAGCAGGTTTTGAAGAAGTTCCCTCAGCTTTTAAACCGCAACTTGCAGCTTACTTGAGTCAATTCGTGCCACTTTTAACGAAACAAAATCTGCAAATCAACGATTACTTTGTTTATGTCAACCCTAATACCTTAGAAGTTGTTTCCGGCTTTACGACAACAATACCAAGTCAACTATTAAGCCTACTACGCTTCGATGCTAATCTGCGGCAAGTCGAGCAACCACAATATTGGCAACAGTTATTTGCTAAATTGCAACCTCAAATTGGTGTTGCAGCTAATCTTCTCCAACACCAACCAAATCGCTTAAATGTTGGGAATTCTTCAGCAGGGGCGACACTCGCAATAGGTGCATTAAATCAAAGGGCGCAAGTTGATGTTGGTAGCTTTCGGCGGGGAAATGTGGGCGTATTTACAGCAGTCATGTCACTCAATCGCACCACTCCACAAGCATCACTTCAAGATGTCGCAACTAAAGTAGATCGACGTCTTCTGCAACCAAAAACAAATAGAAGTACTCCTGTTAGTCGTGTTTGGTAAGACAAAAATCATTCTGATCATTAGGTAAGATGCGATCGCAGGTAGATGCTTTATCTCTACTATTTCCGCTACAAGAAAAGTAAAGTTAGTTCAAATCAAGTTTACTTATGACAGATCCCAAGCAATCACCTGCATCTGATGCATCAGATATTGAAGTAACAATTCTCCCGCCAAAAACTGAGAATTCCACGTCTTCTCCAAAAAACACAGCAACAGAGGATAAATCTGATGCTGCATCGCTATTTGATTTCTTTGCCAAAACAGTTGGTGATGTTACTGTAGCAGTGGCAACGACTGCTGCCCAAACAGGCTTATCTCTGGCTCAAACTGCGCAAGAAGCTGGTGAAGCAGCGACAAAACAAACACACGATCTCATTTCTCAAGCAACGCAGACAGCTGGTGAAGCGGTTAGCTTCATTGGCGACAACTGGTTAGTACGTCGCTTTTCTCGCGTTCTCAATCTGCAATGGATAGTCGGCGCAACTGATAACGTTGATGTCACAAAAGCAACAGAGGAAGTCAGAAAGTTACAACAAGAGTATCCCCATGAGTCACCCAGTGAAATTGCCCACCGCATCATGGTGGAAAAAGCCACATACGCTGGTGGAATTGGTTTAGCAAGTAGTATTCTCCCAGGCGCAGCTTTAGCATTGCTTGCGGTTGATTTAGCTGCAACGACGCGCTTGCAAGCAGAAATGGTGTACCAGATTGCGGCTGCTTACGGACTTGATTTAAAAGAACCAGCGCGTAAAGGTGAAGTCTTAGCAATCTTCGGCTTAGCATTAGGTGGTGGACGTTTATTGCGTACCGCAGGCTTAGGTTTACTGCGTAATATTCCCTTTGCTGGGGCAATGATTGGTTCAAGTTCTAATGCGGCAATTATGTATTCAGTAGGCTATGCAGCTTGTCGCTTTTATGAAGCTAAGTTAGATAGCAATTCCTCAATCGATTCTGAGGAAACGCTTGCAGACATCAAAGAACAAAGCGATCGCTATGCTGAAACGGCGATCGCCCAAGAAGCTGTCATGGATCAAGTTCTCGTACACATGATCCTGGCAAGTCACCCAGAGAAATCGTGGGAAGAAATTCTCCCTGAATTAAAAAATCTCAATTTCAGTGAATCTTCACTCGCAAGCATCGGTAACAATATCAAATCACCCCAACCTCTAGAAACACTCTTGAACCAACTTAATCGTGATTTTGCGATTCCCTTATTGGCACAGTGTTATAGAATTGCTCAAAAAGATGGCATCATTACGCCCGAAGCAGCCCGAATCATGGAAGCGATCGCTGATAAGTTCGATCTTGACTTAAACTCAATTCAAGCAACAGTGAATCAAGGTCAATCTTAATGTCGTTCGACTTAACTCAATACCCTTATGCTTCCTCGCGGCGCGTGATTCTGGGAAAAAACTACGCTGCTAGTACCAGTCAACCCTTAGCAACTTTGGCTGGAATGGAAATGTTTTGGGCTGGGGGTAATGCAGTCGATGCGGCGTTAGCAATGGCGATCGCACTGACAGTCGTCGAACCAACTTCTAATGGCATTGGTTCTGATGCCTTTGCCTTAGTATGGGATGGACAATTACATGGATTGAATGCATCAGGTAAAAGTCCGCAAAACCTTCAGCTTGACAATATTACGCAAATTCCCCTTGTAGGTTGGTTAACGGTGACAGTACCAGGGGCAGTTTCTGCGTGGCGATCGCTGTGGGAACGTTGGGGTAAGCTGCCATTTGAGCAATTGTTTGCCCCAGCTATTCGTTATGCTGAACAAGGTTTTCCCGTGTCTCCGGAAACGGCACGTGCATGGCAAGCTGCATCACACTTTTTATCACTGAATGCTCCTGAATTTCAAGCATTTAAACAAGTATTTTTTCCTTCGCGTCGCGCCCCACGCGCAGGTGAAATTTGGGGAAGTTTAGCACACGCCAAAACTCTAAGAGAAATTGCTGCAACAGGAGGGGAGAGCTTTTATCGTGGAGATTTAGCCGCAAAAATTGCTGATTTTGCTGCTGACACTGGAGGAACGCTAACAAAAGAAGATTTTACTGATCACCAACCTGAATGGGTACAACCAATTTCAACAAATTATCGCGATTTAACAGTTTGGGAGATTCCGCCAAACACGCAAGGAATTGCTGCTTTAATGGCGTTAAATATTCTCGAAGGCTTTGACTTATCGCGTTACCCGCGCGATTCGGTACAAAGTTATCACCTGCAAATTGAAGCAATGAAACTCGCTTTTGCAGATGTTCGCGCCCATGTTGGCGATCTTGAACACATGAAAGTGACAAGCGATCGCCTTCTTGATAAAACTTATGCAGCGCAAAGACGACAGTTAATTAAAGAACACGCCATATTTGCCAAATCAGATTTACCCCAAGGTGGAACTGTGTATCTTGCCACTGCCGATCGCGACTTAATGGTATCTTTTATTCAATCAAACTACATGGGTTTTGGTAGTGGAATTTTAGTTCCTGAGACAGGTATCGCTTTACAAAATCGCGGCGCAGGTTTTACGTTGCAACCAGGACACCCAAATCAAATCGCACCCGCAAAACGTCCATTTCATACCATTATCCCAGGTTTTCTTACTCAAAACAATCGCCCACTAGGACCATTTGGTGTTATGGGCGGACACATGCAACCACAAGGACATCTTCAAGTTGCAGTTAACTTAGCAGATTATGGCATGAATCCCCAAGCGGCTTTAGATGCACCGCGCTGGCAGTTTACGACAGGTAAAACTGTGTTATTGGAATCCACAGTACCATCATCTGTTGCCCTAACATTAGGCGATCGCGGACACGATATTCACATGATTGCCGAACGCCGCAACTTCGGTAAAGGTCAAATCATATTAAAGCAAGGAGAAACCTTAATAGCTGCTTCTGAACCGCGTGCAGATGGTATTGCATTAGCAGGTTAAAGATTTTTCGACGTAGAGAATGGGAAGTAGAGCAAAAAAACAGACAACGACCAAAATATAACCCAGATTATCAACTGTCCAATAACTTATTATGTGGGTCAAGTTATCGCTGTGGCACAATTGCAAACGTACTTAAGCTTGAAGGATCAACAGGATGCTATGGCTTATTGTACCCCTTGGGGTATTGATTGGAGTAGTCGGGTTTGGAGCAATTTATCAAGCACTTGCCACAAGTCGCGATCGCCGAAAGTTTCCGCCATCTGGAAAATTAATTGAAATCAATGGTAAAACTTGGCACTATCAAATTATGGGTGAAGGTCACTTGACAGTCGTTGTAGATAGTGGAACCGGAGGCACTCACTTAGATTGGCAATTAGTGCAGCCTGAAGTTGCCAAATTTACGAGAATTTTAACCTACGATAGAGCAGGCTATGGCTGGAGTGATATGAGTTCAGAAACACGCACGGCTGAGCAAGTCGTCAGTGAGTTGCGACAACTTTTGAGAGAGGTTGAAATTGAGCCGCCATATGTCTTAGTAGGAATGTCTTTAGGTGGTTTATTTAGTCGCTTATTTGCCTATTGCTATCCAGAAGAAGTGGCTGGGATGGTTTTAGTGGATGTTGCTCATGAGAGAATGTATGAGGAGACACCAGTCGAATGGGTTGAATTGAACCAACGACTTGAAAGATTGTTAACTCATGTAGTGCCGATTATAGCCCGTATCGGGCTGCTTCGTTTGCTTGTCGCTTTTGATTCTTTGCCTATGGCGGCTGGTCTATTTCAAAAATTTCCACCTTCAATGCGACCTCTTGCTAAAGCACTCTATTCTCAAACACAGTTTGGCAAAACCTTTGCTCAAGAGTCAGCTGCGGTATCAGTAAGCATGAGCCAGGTTGAACAAGCACGAAAGATAAAGCCATTTCCTGACATCCCTCTAATTGTCTTGTCGTCTGGAAAGCCAGACTTCGATATAACCCAAGATGTGCTTCAGAAACTGCAAGAATTACATGCAGATCTGGCTAGTGAGTCACCCCAAGGCATTCACATTATTGCTCGCGAAAGTGGACACGCAATCCAACTCGATAAACCAGAATTAGTCGTTGATGCAATTCGCCAAGTTTTTGAAAAAGTGCGTTGTGGTAGCGCTCTGTAATAACCATGTTGGAAATGCAGCAGTATCATCTTGATGGTCAGAAAATAACGCCTCAACTCTTGATAAGACATTGCTGCATAATCAACTAAACTCATCACAGCACCTCTTTGCTTCTGTTCAAATTACGGATTTTTCAAGTAATTTAACACTCGCATAAATTGCATCAATATGAGAAGTGGGGATTTGCGTTAATTTTCCGAGTTCTGCAACTGCACCAACGATTGCATCCACTTCGGTCGGACGATGTGCTTCAATATCTTGTAACATCGAGGTTTTGTGTGCGCCTACTTTTTCTGCCCCTTCGATACGTTGCTCTAGGGAAATACCAAACTCAACTCCCAGTTTTTCTGCGATCGCCTGGGCTTCAAGCATCATATTTCGTGCCAGTTCTCGCGTTAAAGAGTATTGACAAATCTCTTCTAGTGTGCATCTAGTTAATGCACTAATGGGATTAAAAGCTAAATTCCCCCACAATTTAATCCATAACTCATTGCGGATTTGGTTGCGTACAGGGGCTTTGATTCCAGCTTGACGAAAAGTTTGCGACAGTTGTTGAATGCGAGTACTTTTACTACCATCAAGTTCACCCAAAGAAAAGCGATCGCCCTCAATATGTTGTACGATTCCTGGGGCTGCAAGTTCAGCAGCAGGATACACCACACACCCAATCACGCGATCGACAGGAATGTTTGCTTCCACAATTCCTTGAGGATCGACAGACTGAATTTGATAGTCAGCATAAGAACTATTTAACTTGCGAAAATACCACCAGGGAATACCATTTTGAGCAGTAACAACAATGGTTTCATCACCATACAAAGCAGGTAAACTAGTTGCAACACTTGGTACACTCTGCGCTTTCAATGCCACAATCACGACATCTTGAGTTCCAGCAGCAGAAATATCTTGCGTCGCAACAACATTTTTTATTAACTCTTCTGTACCATCTGCATTGCGTAGCGTTAAACCTTTTTCCTGTATAGCTTGCAGATGCGCCCCGCGTGCAATTAAAGTGACTTGTTCGCCAGCAAGCGCCAACTTAGCACCAATATATCCTCCAATAGCACCTGCACCAACAATACAAATTTTCATCGCGCTATATCAAATTCGGTTAATTATCCACAATGTGACTAGTGGTTAATAACTCAAGGATATTCTAGTTGAATAACTAGAGATGATATCAATCTTTCAGTTTCAGCAGCTTTGCCATATTCAACCGTTGCAATTTACCTGTTGCACCTCGTGGTAACTCTTCTAGAATATGCAACTGACGGGGAATTTTAAATTCTGCGAGAAGTTCTGAACAATGTTTGCGCAATTCTTGTTCGCTTACTGTATTATCCTTCAGAACCACCGCCGCATGGATATCTTCACCTAAAGTTTTATGCGGTACAGCAAACGAAAGTGCTTCCGCAACAGCAACATGACGTAGTAAAACATTATCAACTTCTACAGGAAAAATTTTTTCTCCGCCTCGGTTAATCAACTCTTTAATTCTCCCAGTCAAAGAAAGATAGCCCTCTGCATCAATTACCCCTTGATCGCCAGTACGGAACCAACCATGAGTAAAAGCTTTAGCATTAGCTTCTGGGTTATTTTCATAACCATCAAACACATTTGCACCCTTAACGACTATCTCACCCAATTGCCCTGGTTTTAGCAAATTGCCATCTTCATCCATAATCCCGACTTCTACACCGAACCCATAACCAACACTTCCAGGTTTGCGCGTACTCGGAGGTAGCGGATTAGATGTCATTTGGTGCGATGCTTCTGTCATGCT
This sequence comes from Gloeocapsopsis crepidinum LEGE 06123, assembly GCF_015207655.1. Lineage (GTDB taxonomy): Bacteria > Cyanobacteriota > Cyanobacteriia > Cyanobacteriales > Chroococcidiopsidaceae > Gloeocapsopsis > Gloeocapsopsis crepidinum. The sequence goes on from NZ_JADEWN010000020.1 coordinate 57,729, forward strand.
GTATGCTTCAAGTACTGGAGTATTAAAAGTAGCTTCCAAGCGTTCTAAAACAACTGGCGGTAGCGAGGAACTACTCGAACGAATGAATCGTAAACGACTCGCTGCGATCGCTTCTTGATTGCGTTCAGCCCTTGCTAATAGTAGTTGATGCATGGTTGGTACTGCCGAGTACCATGTTGGTTGAAACTCACTTAAGATCCGCCAAAACTCCATTGCATTAAAGCCGGTAGGACAAATGACAGTTCCACCTGATGCTAAAGTAGATAGCATTGAAGCAACAATTCCGTGGACGTGAAACAGCGGCATAATACATAAAGCGCGATCGCTGGCACTCAAGTTATAAGTACTAATAATGTTGTGTGCTGAGGCTGCAAGATTGCGATGTTTGATTGGTACGCACTTGGGGCGACTCGTAGTACCACTCGTATGTAGAATCATCGCCACATCTTCTGATTCTGTTTGTTCAATTGTTCGCGGTGGATATTCTTTATCTTGAATCTTTTGTAAGGACAACGTACCATCAGATTTTGGTGTTGCTTGAATCACCATCATCTCAGGAGTCACCGCCGCTTGCGCTGCTGCAATACCATCTCCTAAAACAATTAAAGCGATCGCTTGTGTATCTTGATAATAAAACGCAAATTCTTCTTGTTTATATTTAGGATTGAGTGGGGCTGCTGTACCGCACGTTGCGGCTGCGAGGTATGTCAAGATCATTTCAGGACTATTTGGCATAGCGATCGCAATTCGCGATCCACGTCCAATTCCGAAATTGTTTAACTGTGCAGCAAGTTCTATAATCTGTTGGCGCACTTGTCCATAAGTTAAACTCGGTTTATCGGGTGCAACTATTGCCGGATGATGCTCTTCTCCTGTTAGGAGATCTAATAACGTTACTGATTTAAGTGAAGTCATAAGATTCCTTCTAAGTTGCTAGAGTTGCACCTATTTTTGAGATTTTTTAGTACTATAGCAATTCTTTGTGAGTTGTAAACTTTTTTTGAAACGTAGACGCATAGCGGCTTGCCGTAGGCTACCACAAAGGACACAAAGAGAAGAGATAGGGAGAGGTCTTTCACAAAGAACTTAGGATTAATCTACTAATCAGGGTAATTTTAATAAGTAGCAAGGATTACTTTAGTTTCTGGTTTATTCGATACAAACAAGCCGTAACTCAAATGTTTCACTCGTTGGAAATTTTCGCCCAACTATCAAAAAATTATATAGTTGCCTTCTCCAATCAGGTACATCGCGCATCTCATTTTGATTGTCAATTTTTTCTTGGTGGAAAATTGCTTCTTTTATGTTACTAAGTGCTTCCTCTTTATTACTTCCTTGTCTTACTATTCCCATATCCAAACATAAAGCTAGCCATTCATTTCTATGTCTTTTAAGTACGATAGTGTAAATATTATTCATATAAAAATCCTGTTAAACTAACAACCCTACATTTTATCAATTTCTTAATATGCAGGTTAAGCTATAGGTAGTAAAATAATAAAATAAGAAGTTAGTATGATAGAAATTCAAAGTTAGCTATCATGGTTTTTGTAAACATATAATGAAAGAAGTTCGTTTCAGCGCACATTCTCCATTAAAAATGGAAATACTGAAACGTCATGGAATAAGCATTAATCCTGAATTTGTTATTAAGGTAATACAGTCGCCTGACAAGCTAGATTATGAAATATACGACAAGCGAGTTGCTCAAAAACGATTGAATGCAAACTTAGTGTTACGTGTAGTCTACCGTGAATTCAGTACATTTGTTTTTGTTATAACTCTTTATCCAGGTAGGAGGTCTAGGTATGAAAATTAGCTATAGTAAGGACGCAGATGCACTTTTGATGGAACTATCTGACGAACCTATTGCTTATGCCGAAAATGCAGAAAAAGTCATTTTGCATTACTCAAATGACGAAAAGCTTGTTCTTATTGAAATTTTAGACTTCCGTCATCTTATGTCAGATAAAACAGTAGCGGAGTTGTTAGCATCTTAGTTGTTTTAACATAGCTAGGCGATCGCTTTGTTCTAATACTACTATGCAAATACGTACAAGGTATGAATCAAGATATTAGTGCAAAGTCTCACTTACAAATTGTGCCGCGATCGCCAATTTTATCAAGTCTAGAAGTTTCCAATCTCCTGCGTGTTGAACAACACTATCAACTTGCAAATGGCTCGTCTGAATGTTGTCTTCCTCATTATCTTTTAAGCATTCATCTTGGACAACCTATTCAATTAGAACGCATCCTTGATGGGCGACAAAGCCCTGCGTATTTAACCCAAGGCGACATCATGCTGACGCCTCCCCACACACATCGCAAATTGTCTTGGAATACTGATGCAGAATTTTTGTTACTCCGCCTTGAACCACAACTTCTGGCTTCTGCTGGATCTGATGTCGATCTAGAACGTATTGAAATTACACCACAATTAAAAATTCGCGATTCCCTGCTGCAACAAATCGGTTTAGCACTCAAAACAGAACTAAAATCAAATCGACTCGATCGCCTTTATGCTGATTCAATGGCAAATGCCTTAGCTGTTCATGTCTTACGACGATACTCAACGCAAAAGCAGAACATTCGCTCTTACACTGGTGGTTTACCTAACCATAAGCTACAACAAGCAATTGACTATATTCAAGCTTATTTAGCAGAAGACATCTCATTGCAAGCGATCGCATCTGAACTCGGTATGAGCCAGTATTATTTTGCTCGACTATTCAAACAGTCTACAGGCTACTCTCCCTATCAGTATCTCATCAAATGCCGTATTGAACGCGCCCAAGAATTACTGACGCAGACTCAGCATATCGCCAATGTTGCTTTGCAAGTTGGATTCACTAGCCAAAGTCAATTTGGCAGACATTTCAAGCGCCTTACTGGAGTGACACCAAAACAATTTTTAATGAAATAGCAAGAATCTTCTAAAATCGCAAAAAACGACTATACAGACGCAGTGGAAGATTTGTAGCCTTATTTATCAAACACGTATCAAGCGGTTCCATGCTGAGTTTATTTATGCGTAAGTTTCATAAAATTGCAGCGATCGCACTGTTAGTGCTTGGAGTTCTCACCGGAATGCCGAACATAGCAAAAGCTGATACTAGTATTCCTCTAGATACCACCAATGAAGTCGTTAATGTTGTGACGGTTTATCCCACAACCTCGAATCAAGCGAAAGTTCTTTCAGAAGTTTCCCAAACCGAACCGACATTCTCCAAAACTCCTGGTTTTCAAGACTCCGCAATTCTGAAAGCGCAGGATGGCACACAAGTAATTGCATTATCTCAATGGCAAGGAAAAGACTTATCTAGCTTCCAGTCATATGCAAAAGAACACGTACTAAACGTTTCCACACAGACACCGCAAACCTTTGCTTGTAAAGTGCAACATACTGAAACCAGAACAACATCGCCTAGTTTCAATCAAGGGGATGTCATCATGCTTAGCCAATTTAAGATGAAGCCAGGTCAAGATCAATCTGAACTTGCAACAATCGTTACTCAAGAGATGCCCAGTGTACTACAAATGACTCCAGGATTACAGTGGGCAGCAATGTGTCCTAGTACAGATCAATCTACAATTGCTTTACTCGCCCGTTGGAATAGTCGTGAAGATTTCGAGTCACTCGGTCAACAACCTGGTTTTGACAAAGAAACTAATTACTGGCAAACTTATGCTGATAATGAACACGGTCTTTACGATGTCGTAAAAATTATCCGCTAATTTTTTAGAAAAGAACTTAGCGGTTTCAACCGCAGCTACACTCGATCTTTCAGATCCACTGAGTGATGACAATAGCGTATTGTATCGCTTGAACGCGGCGTATGAGAACTCTGGGAGTTTCCGCAAACTTTACCTGTCTTCACAGGTTTTTATCACTCTTATTTTCGCATTAGTCCACGGAGGTGGACTTAGTTTTTTAGCTGCGAATTTATTCGCCAAGCTGATCTAAAACAAACTTAGTTGCGTAGGAGTATCATCAACACTATCCCAAAGAAGTGGCGGAACTGAGACACCATGTTGTTCTAACATCTGTTGAAAATATCTTGCATTTACAGGCGATCGCGCTTCTTTCGGACAATGCACAAAAAAATACACTCGCGTACCTTGACGCAACCACTCATCAACAACACCTACCCACTCTTGCAAAAAGCTTTGATTCAACTTCTGTTGCGGATGACTAATAAAGCGAATCAAACTAAAAGGTGCAGTTACACTCCGTTGTAAAGGTAACTGAGGCTTACGACGTTCGGAAATCTGGATATCTTCGGGTGTATCATAAATCGGACGCGAATCAAGCAAAACACGCCCAATACCCAAATCTTCTAGCAAATCATTGAGTTGACTTGCAAAAGGTTCCGCAAACCAGTCAGGATGACGCACCTCTAGCGCTAATTCTGCCTTTTCCTGTGACCAAGTACTCAAAAAAGTCGTCAAATCTTCCAACAATTCAGGACTATAGCGCGGCGGTAATTGTGCAAAAATTGGTCCTAAGCGACTTTCCAAACCCCGCATCCGTTCCAAAAAACTCAAAGCGCCAGGAATCGCAGGTTTCAATAATCCTTGATGTGTTAACTCTCGCGGTAACTTTAAACAAAACTCAAACCCCGACGGCGTATCCGCAGCCCACCGCGCCACCGTTTCAGGATCAGGCGTCGCATAAAAAGTCGTATTTCCCTCAACCGTCGTTAACCGCCGACCATAAAGCTGCAAAAACTCACTCGCCCGACTCCCCGCCGGATAAAAATTGCCAACCCAACCCTTATACGACCACACTGCACACCCAAGACGAAACATACTAATTTGTAATTTGTAATTCGTAATTTTCTATTTTCCTCTGCCCCCTGTTCACGCCAGTTTGCTCAACGGGGAAACCCCCGCACGCAACTGGTTCCTCTGCCTCTCTGCTTCCGCTTCACTTCTGCGCCAACTGCGGTATCCGACCCCGCAATCCAATCATCAACTGCAATGCATAAACCCTAAATACAGGAATCCGCCGCAACATCCACAAACCCAACCGCCGCACGACTACCAAAGGCAACCAATCGTTAGAAAACACCCGATCCAACAAGTCAGTAAAACCCAAAATTGCGAGATTTTCCCGCTTGCGCCAATGTTCATATTGCTGTAATATCTGAATACTACCAATATCCTGGTTATTTTTGTGCGCATTTTGCAACACCTGTGCCAAAGCAGCCGCATCACGCACACCTAAGTTTAAACCTTGACCGCCCACCGGATGACAACAATGCGCTGCATCGCCAATCAAAGCCAAGCGAGGTAATACATAGCGATCGCTCTGCATCAACTGCACCGGAAACATAAAGCGATCGCCTTCAAGTTCTAATTTCCCCATCTGATCGCCATAACGATGTTGCAACTCCTGCAAAAACTGCACGTCATCCAATGCGAGTAAAGCTTTAGCTTCTTCATGCGGTGCTGTCCAGACAATCCGACAGCGGTTTCCTGGTAGCGGTAGAATTGCAAACGGACCACTCGACCAAAACCGCTCATAGGCGGTATCATTATGAGATTTTTCTGGTTTCACAAAAGCAACAATACACGACTGCCAGTATTGCCAACCACGAGTTTTAATTCCTGCGGCATTACGAATACGCGATCGCGCCCCATCAGCGGCTACAAGTAACTTGGTACGAATAGTTTGTAACTCGCCATTCATGGAGACTGAAATCTCCATACAATCTGGTTGGTACTGTGTTTTTACCACTTCCACCGGACACAAATAGCTAATATTAGAGCATCCCTGCATAAATTCCTGCAACGGTGCTAGCAGTGCGTGGTGTTCTGCTACATAACCAATGACATCTGTACCTAAATCTGCGGTTTGAAATTCAACGATACCAGGGTAATCAGCGTCAGAAAGCCGCACTCGGCGATACTGGGCAATGTTGGGTAACATTTTAGCCCAAACACCAATGCCCTGAAAAATTCGTGCTGCGAGTTGGTGAACTGCATAAGCTTGTCCTTTAGACGCTGCGACAGAATGCTGTTTTGCTTCGATTACCGCTACCCGCAATCCAGGATCTTGCAATGCACACGCCAGTGTCAGCCCCACAATACCACCACCGACGATCGCTAAGTCATAATCATAGTCCAACTGAGGACAAACCGCTTGCTCCAACTGCTCCAGCACCATTGTTAGTAAAATTTACAACTAGCTAACACATTGTTTACTTTTCTTAATTGTTACGCGATCGCCCTTAGATAATCAAGGACATTAACTTAAGTTACACTTAACTCCATCAGTTGATCTGCCATTTCAAAGTTAGCAGTCACATTTTGCACGTCATCAAGAGATTCGAGAGTATCAATTAATTTCAACAGCGATCGCGCTTGTTCTGCATCACTAACTTCTACACTATTACTAGGAATCCAGCGTAACTCCACCTCATCTACCACAAAACCTTCATTTTTTAGATGTTGACTGAGATTTTCTAAATTTCCCACGCCTACATATACTTCAGCCGTATCATCCTCTGCAATTTCATACGAATCAGCGCCACCCTCCAACGATGCTTCTAATAGTTTCTCTTCATCAACCGCATCAGAGAGTATCACTACCCCTTTTTGAGCGAACATCCAACTGACACAACCTGTTTCACCGAGATTACCACCATTTTTACTAAATGCGGCTCTCAAGTCAGCAGCAGTACGATTGCGGTTATCAGTCAACGCTTCAATCAAAATTGCGACACCACCAGAACCATAACCTTCGTAACGAATTTCCTCAAGCTGGGCAGAGTCATCGGCATAAGTTCCTGCACCTTTTGCGATCGCCCGTTCAATATTTTCATTCGGTATTCCAGCAGCTTTTGCTTTTTCAATCGCTGTCCGTAGCTGAAAATTCCCAGATGGATCGGGTACGCCATTTCTAGCAGCTACAATAATTGCCCGCGACAATTGCGTAAAAGTTTTTCCTTTAACTGCATCTACCCGCGCCTTTTGTCGCTTAATATTTGCCCATTTACTATGTCCTGCCATAACGAAAAAGAATCTTCACAACTTAACTTCAGTTTAAACAATATAAATTTGATCATTAACCCTTACCTCCTGTAAAAGTCACTCCTTGAATAAAGTACCGATTAAAAAAGGCATAGATCAACAAAGCTGGCAATGTAAAAATCATTGATGCTGCCATAATATAATTCCAGTAACTAATGTATTGTCCCTTAAATGTATTTAATCCTAGTGGCAAAGTAAACATTTCTGGATCAGATAAAATTAGTAAAGGAGTTAAAAAATTATTCCACGCCCCCATAAATATAAAAATTGCTTGTGCAGCTAAGGCTGGTTTTGCTAATGGCAATACAACTCGAAAAAAAGTTTCTAAATAACCCAATCCATCTAATGCTGCTGCTTCTTCTAATTCTTTAGGGAAATTGATAAAAAACTGCCGCATCATAAAAATGAAAGTAGCGTTCACAATGCTAGGAACAATCAAACCTTGATATGAATTTAACCATCCTAAATTTTTTAATATCAAGAAAGTAGGAATTAAAGTAACTTGTCCAGGAACCATTAAAACAGCTAGGATAATAAAAAACCATATTTGATTTCCAGGAAAACGAATTCGAGCTAAGGCATACCCTGCCATAGAGTTAAATAACAAATTTCCTAATGTTACACACACAGCAACAAATACACTATTAAAGAACCACCTAAAAAATAAAGGCTCTTGAGTGAAAATTTGTTGATAATTTTCTATTGTAAATTGCTGTGGAATTAAACTATCTACTCCTGAAACAATTTCTGCTAGTGGTTTAAATGAAGCAGATAACGCCCAAGCAAAAGGTAGAAATGTTAGAACAGAATACAAAATCAAAATTGTATATAAAATAGGTGCAGCCCAAAACGATTTAATATTCATAAAAATGTTAATTAAACTTTTCCTCTTTTATCCAAAGGCGCTGAACTAAAGTAACAGTCATGATAATTAAGGCTAACAATAGTGCCAAAGCTGCTGCATACCCCATATCAAGAATTCTAAAAGCATACTGATAAATAAGTAAAACAACTGTCAGCGTTGAATTATTTGGACCACCCGAACCACGAGAGAAAATATAAGATTGATCAAATAACTGGAAAGTCCCTACAATTCCCATCACAATAATAAAGAAAGTCACAGGTTGTAAAAAAGGTAAAGTAAGATAAACTAGCTTATCCCATGCACTTGCTCCATCTAAAGTTGCTGCTTCATAAATTGTCTCTGGAATATCTTGCATTGCTGCTAAATAAATCACCATAAAAAGTGGTGCAGTCGCCCAAATATTCATCAACATAATTGCTTTGAGTGCCACACCAGGATCGCCAAGCCAGTTATATGTAGGTAATTCTAAAAAATTCAAAAAGCGGTTAAGCAATCCATTTGAGTTACAAACCCACATAAAAATGAGTGTTAAAACAGCTGATGAAGTTACAGTTGGAAGAAAAAATAGAATTCTGAAAAAGTTTTTCCCTTTAATTTGAGTATTGAGAATTAATGCTAAAATTAAAGCAAGTAAAGTTTGTGTAGGGACAACGATTACTACATACTCTGCTGTATTTTTCAAAGCAATTCTGACACGTTCATCACTAAATGCTCGTAAAAAGTTACGCCAACCTCTAAAAGTATAACTGACATCTCCTAATGGTTGAATTCTGTAAAACGCAAAAACCATTGCCAAAATAATAGGGAAAATTAAGAAAACTCCCATAATCAAAAAAGTAGGAGTCATAAACATATATCCACTAACAGCTTCACTACTCGTGTTCAAGAAGCTTTTTTTACTAAAAATAGTCATATCTTTAAAATAAACTCAAGCTAAAAATTATAAAACAATATTAGATTATTAGATTAAGGAAAAACACTTAACTGCTTTGCATTTAATGATTATTATCAAATTAAATCAACCCGCAGTAATTTAAAATAGACTGTACTCCTCCTTATTTGCTCTCTGTGAAATGCCACTTGTTTTAACAGAGGAAACCTCCGCACGGAAGTGGCTTCTCTATACTTAGTAAGGTTCGTTAACAAAACACTCACAACCCAAACACCTGCAGTCTGGTTATTAGATTTTGCCAAAAAGTGGGAATAATAACTATGCTCTGAAGCTTAAACTTCTTCAAGTTTGGGCTTAGAGATCTCCAAAGTCATGTGAATCAAAAGTAGTAAAGCACCACAAAGGCTCAAGTTTGAGCCAAAATCAAAACATAGTAGTCATAAAATAGAAAGCTAGTAGAAACGATACAAGTATGCATGCGAAATCATCGTTAATGCGTCAAGCTAGTACTTACATACTAGCGATCGCACTAGGAGTCATTTTGGCAGTCAGCACCGTACGAGTGTTACCATGCCAGGCAGCACCAATCGCTGAAGATAACCCTAGCATTCAAGCAAAAGCCCCAATTACATCAAATAGCTTTGTCACAGCAGCCGTTAATCGTGTTGGATCTGCAGTAGTACGCATCGATACTGAACGTACGGTGACACGTCAGGTTCCTGAACCATTTTTGGAAGATCCTTTCTTTCGCCGCTTCTTTGGCGATGGTTTTTCGCAACAAATGCCCTCAGAAACTTTACGAGGATTGGGTTCAGGCGTCATTATAGATCCTAGCGGTGAAATTTTAACCAACGCCCACGTTGTCAACCAAGCAGATCGAGTCACAGTACAACTTAAAGACGGACGCACTTTTGAAGGCACAGTGCAAGGTGTTGATGAAGTTTCAGATTTAGCTGTAGTGAAGATTGATGCTGGAGGTGACGTACCAGTCGCACCATTAGGAGATTCGAGTACAGTACAAGTAGGAGATTGGGCGATCGCCGTTGGTAATCCATTGGGATTAGATAATACAGTCACCTTAGGAATCGTTAGTACCTTAAAACGTTCCAGTCGTGAAGTTGGCATTTTTAATAAACGCCTAGAGTTTATTCAAACCGATGCTGCGATCAACCCTGGTAATTCTGGGGGACCGTTGTTAAATGAACGCGGTGAAGTCATCGGAATTAATACCGCAATTCGTGCAGATGCAATGGGTATTGGTTTTGCTATTCCTATAGATAAAGCCAAAGCAATTAAAGATCAACTCATGCGTGGAGAAAAAATTGCTCATCCTTTTTTGGGCGTGCAAATGGTTACTGTTACTCCACAGCTAGCTAAGCAAAATAACAGCGATCCGAATTCTCCAATTGATGTCCCAGAAATCAGCGGCGTACTCGTAGTCCGAGTTGTTCCTAATTCTCCCGCCGCCGCAGGAGGAATACGTCGCGGAGATGTTATTGTACAAGTTGACCGTCAACCCGTAGCTACTGCTGAGCAACTGCAAAGCATTGTAGATAACAGTCAAGTAGGTCAAGTACTGCAAATCAAAGTTCAGCGGAATAACAAGACTCAACAACTCTCAGTGCGCACTGGCGAACTAGAAGACAAATACTAATACCAAATCGTAATTCGTCATTGAACTGCCGGAACTTGAATTGGTATAACAGAGTGAGACATTGAACATGGACTGTGAGTGGGGCAGGATACCTGTCCCACAGTTTTTCATAAAATTTGTAACAACTCCTTGATTTTTTCGCCTTGCTTTTGTTTAAACTGCTCAGGAAACTTTAACTCAATAATGACAGATGAGCGATCGCTGTCTTGAGAGCTAATTTCTACATGAGTAATTTGAGCTAAGAAACGATTTGCCGAATTGTTACTCTCTAAGAGCAAGCCTACTATGGGTTTCTGTTGCCTCATCTTTTCAATATCCTGTTGTTGTAGCTGCTTTTCTGAAGAAGCAGGATTGCAAACTAGCTCAAGTTTTAAACTGCTAGTTCCCAGTTCAGTTGCTTTTCCTACAAAAAATTGTCCTTCCCAGTATATTTGGGCTGTCGTTTGAACTTGTTTGCGAACCTTTTGCACACTCCGCTCTGGTTTAAAATCTCGGAAGGAACGGACGAGACTTGTTGCAAGAAACTTAAACGAATTGAAAGGTTTATCAGCAATTTCTCGCTTTTGCCCGTACCACTCTTTCACATCAGAATAGATAACCAACACTAAATTATCCAACTGAGTGCGAGTAGGATTGATAAAATCAATGACTACATGAATTTGAGTGTCATTCACTGGCGTCCAGCGAACAATTTTTCCATTCAGAAATGCTCTTGTTCCATAATCGCCAATCACTTCAACTTCAACTTCATCCGGTAAGTTAGCCCAAGAATCTAGTGCAATCAGTGCTCCAGTCTCTGAAATATTCACTGTAATTCCAGGAACGCTTTGATCTGCACTGTAAATCACTGCACCTAGATGGCGCTGTAAACGGTGTGCAGAACGTAATTGTGGTTGTTCAAAAGCAACAAGACAAGCAGCTATTAATAAAATCAAGTTAAACACACACCACAAGGCGTTTACCAATACAGCTTCACTATCTTCAGGGCGAAGTAATAACCAGAAAGGAACTGCAAGCAGAGATATCACAACCAGTGCAGTGACAAATAATAACGGACGTGCCGATTGCCAATCAAAAGTACGCTTATCAACAGTTTGCCCTTTATCTGTAACGTTGAAAGAACCAAGTTTAGGGTTAATCAGCGCTAAAAGCGTGACAAGTCCCGCTTGGTAAGACATCACAAACTCAAAGATTTCATTCCAGAAAGAAAAGCGGACGTGTTTGTAAGTCAGGTGGTTGGTATTTAAACCTAAAAGAATGTGCGGCAAAGCATAGGCGAGAGTTTCTAAACCTAAACCGCGAATGGGATTGATGCTAAATAGTAAAAATAGCGTAGGAGCGATCGCATACATCAATCGCGGAAAGCCGTAGAAAAAGTGCGATGTTGCCGAAAAGTAACAAATCCGTTGTGGTAACGTCAACTTCAACTTTGGGTTAAACATCGGGTTTTCCAGCCGCAAGATCTGTGCCATTCCCCGCGCCCAGCGCACCTGTTGCCCAACATAAGCTGCCAACTTCTCTGGTGCTAAGCCCGCAACCATAATTTTGTCATAGTAGACTGTCTCATACCCCAAGGAATGCAAGCGTAAGGATGTGTGACAATCTTCAGTCACAGTTTCGACTGCAATTCCACCAATTTGCATGACGTGTTCTTTACGAATCACCGCTGCTGAACCGCAGAAAAATGCAGCATTCCAAAAATCATTACCCTTTTGCAGTACCTTGTAAAACAGTTCGTTACCTACTGGAACTTTGCCCCCTGTTAATAAATTCCGTTCAAACGGATCGGGGTTATAAAACCAGTGTGGTGTCTGCACCAAAGAAACTTTAGGATTATCGAAAAAGCCGACTGTTTTCTGGAGAATATCTCGCGCGGGAACGTGATCGCAGTCTAAAATAAGCACTAAATCGCCTTGAGTATGGCGAAATGCAGTGTTGATGTTTCCTGCCTTAGCATGATCGTTATTCTCTCGCGTGAGTAGCGTACAGCCGATTTCATCGCACATCAAGCGTAACTCTTCTCGACGCTCCGGAAATTTACGACCATCATCTAAAATATATACCCGTTTCTTATCTGCTGGATAATCAGTGGCTAATGCACCTAATGCAGTTTTACGAACAATATCAACGCTTTCGTTATAGGTGGGAATATAAATATCAACTGTGAACCACTGTATTTGTGGAATTGTTTTAAGATCTACTGGTTCGCGATCTTTAATTTTGAGTGTTTGAAAATAAGCAAGTACCAGTGTCAAAACTGCGTATAACTCGGCTCCATAGAGTAAAACACAACTGATACCGTTAATCCAGTTGTTAAAGTTGAGCGTATAAGAAGTTCGATAGTAAAGATAGCGTAGCGTTGTCGCGAGACTCAGCCACACCATAAATAAGTGCAAGTATTCACTACGAGACTTTGAGGGTTTATTTTGCTCGGCACGAACGATGATTTGACCGATCGCAATCAAAACCACTGTAACAATACCTTGCTGCCAAACTGCTAATGGTGTCGTAATCAGTGGTACAGACAGCAGTAAAAGTGGTACGATAAGCCACTTAAGATGGCGGATTTCTAACTTTTCTAATGCCCGATCAAACTGCTGTGGCAGATCTTCAACTAGCCAATTTGCTAATGAAAGTTTTTGGCGTTGTCGCTTTAAATTGAATAAAGCCATACTCTACTTCTTATCCTCCACAGTAATCCGCTTCAGATACGCTTGCGTAATGCCATAAAGCACAACAGCGATACCTAAAATACCCAAGGGCAGTAAGTACCAATGTTCTTGCAACAAACGCGATGCTTTACTCAATAAACTGGTATTTTCAATGCGTCGTTGAGGAGAACTTTGCAGAAACTTCAGTTCATAACCTTCAGGATCGTAAGCCGCAGGATCTTGCTGATTGCTGGAAATCAGTACAGTATCTTTTTGGAGTTGGAAAAACCAAGGATCTTTATCAAGAATTTGACGAACTCGTTCTAAACCATTGTCAGTTTGAGCACTCAGTGCCAAAACAACGCGATCGCGGTTCCAAGGTGAAATAATTTGCTTAATCACTCCGTCTTCGTCGGGTAACGCTTGCACTGTACCGCCGCCCCAAGTACGGGAAAAGACATCACTCAGGAAAAAGCCACCAGCTTGAAAGACTTCAGGAAAAGGAAACTGTTCGCGAGTTCCGATTCCGACCAAGTGATAATTCCTTTGTTCTTGCATAGGCAAACTTTCCGCAGTGTAAACTTGTAAGGCTACCGACTCGGCTTGACTCAAACGCCCCATGCGTTCGCTAAACTCCAACATCGTTAGTAAATCGGTTTTTGAAGGCGCATCTGGTAAAACAATCGCAGTGCTTGAAAGATCCTGTGGTGCCGTAAAAGGAAAACCAGATTGCAAGAGTTTCAAGTCAGGAATTTGTACAGATGTTTCGCGATTGAGACGAAAGCTAGTATCCGCATGGACTGTGCCAGAAAGTTGTTGATCGGCAACAACTCCACCACACTTATCTGGTGCTTCTTTAGAATGCAAGCGGAATGCCACTTGAATTTTGGAAGTAGGTGTAATTAAATTTTCTGGTAAGTTGACATTAAGTGTTTTTCTGACTTCTCCTTGTTCTGAAGTCAAACGCTCTCCACCAATAAATACGCCATCAAGTAAAACTTCTACTGCTGAAGTTCTTGGATTAGCTTGCGGACCATAGCTATAACGTAAGGTCATTGAATTACCTCGGTTAAAGCGATCGCTTGGTAACGCGCGAAAGTCAAATTCAATTGGTGGTGCAGCAGAACCCCGTACCGTCACATCTTCAAACGGTTGATTGTTACTAGTTGCTAAGTCTTTGAGGGCGAAAGAATTATTTTCAGGAAGATAACGCGGCCATTGACGCAACCCTGGTGTTGGTGCTTCTGTTAATTGAGAAACAATCATGCCCTGTCCTGTAGCAATCTTACGGTTCTGCGACTGCACGAGGGCTTGAACGGCTTTTGTGACTCCATCAGAGCCATTTCCAGTAGCAACCAGTACAGGAACACCGCTATCTTTCGTTGTTGTCACCATCAAAACACCGACATCTTCAGGTAACGGATCTTGATTACCATCAAGTACTTGATTACCAGCGATCGCAAAAGGTAAATCGAGTTCTCTTAAAGCTGGTTGTTCTTCTGGCGTACCAATAATAACTAGCCGTTGCCCTTCAACGGCATCAACACTTTCAACTAAACTTGTATCAATCGGGCGAAACTCGGCAAACCTACCCAAAGATGTTTGAAAACGAGCTGCTGCTGTGAGCCAAGTTTCACTCATTTGTTGGGGTAGCAAATAAGCAATCTGATTTGGCTCCAAACTCAACTCATCAAAGAAAGGATAAGGATAACGACTTAAGTTGATCGGAACTGGCTGCGGAGTGTAGTTAAAAATTAATTTAGAATCTGGTAGAATCTCTGTCCATAGTGTTTGATCGGCTTCGCTACAAGTTGCCGAGTTATGCTGTTGTGCCACCACTGTCAATTCATTGAAATTCTGAATCAAATTTGGTGGAATATCAAACAACACACTCCCAATCTGTGACTGCTTGCGATTTAAGGGGACGCTACCAACACTTGTCCCATTGACTCTTAGTGTTAAATTAGAGCGATTGGCAAATAATGCCGGTGAATGTTGGAAGCGAATCAACGCCTTCACTGATTGCATTTGCCAACCACGCGGGCGGGTAAACCCAAGTCGTCCTTCAGAATAGATACCTTGTAAACGAAAGCGATTACCAACAACAGGACTACGGTTAAACTCCATAACATATTGACTCGGAGGTACAGCATTAGCAGCCACTGTAGTAACCTTAGGGCTTGATTCTGGACGTGGACGAGGAGTTGTAGCCGTAGCAGCTGATTGAGGGCGGGGCGATGCTGATCGCGCAGTTGCTGGAGGTTTGCTTGGTGCTTGAGGCGCAGGTTGTTGCGATCTTCTCAGCCCCAAAGAAGATCGCAATCGCCGTGGTGCGGTCGCAGGTGCAGTTACCCGCTGTTGCGGTCGATAAACTGGCGGTCTTGAAGGTGCTTTAGGCAGCGCATACTCTTGAATTAATTGCTGTTCCTCTTGGCGCAATCTGCTTTCACTTTGAGCTTGAATTGAAGTTGTTGTGGAAGCAAGAACTGCTGCGGTGCAGCCTAATACCACTAGCCAAAGATATGGCGATAGGACATTGTACGTTTGAGACTTTGTTTTAGTCTTAGAGTGAGTAGGTCGATCGCGACGAAAGCTATGCATGAGCGGTTAAGATTAAGTGCGACTCTAGTTAGTAGGATGTAAAAGTTGTCTGAACTCAGTGGGTGGAAATAATCCCAATCCCACGAGATTTTGAGTGTAGTAAGCTGAATCTTGCTCCCAAATTCCATCGCGGTATTGGGGTAAGAGTTTTTGTTGCAGAATTTGGTTAGCAATTGCAGGCTCAATTAAGCTAAAAGCAGCAAACAGCATGGCATACTGTGATGTCGCCTCGTAGTTGACTAACGGGTTTCCATGCAAATTGATTTGTGCTGGAATTCGTTTTGTGGAAGACCACGTTTGTTGCAAATGCTTTAAATGACGCTGCAAAAACTGAGTTGCTCGTGGTTCTTGAAACCACACTGCATCCAAAGCTAAACGCCACCAAACTCGATAAGCGTTGAAACTGTACTCGGTTCGTAAGGAATGTGCCGCCGGTAATGCTTGATAGTTACCTGTTTGCGTATCGAGACTTACCCAGTCACTCGGTAAATTGACTTTCGATAGCTTGGTAGAATTCTCTAGCACTTGGTAACTACTATCCACTAACGATTGCCAATCGCGGGTAGGATCAACCTGAGCAAAAATCCGAAAGGCATAAGGTGCAAAATAAGAAGGATTGAGAATCAAAATGTGCGATCGCACTTGAAAGGCTTCTGTCGGACCAGGAATGAGATAACGATTACCATTCGGCATAGCAACTGTAGACAGATTCCATAAGTCCTGTAGTTTGCTTTGGGCTAACTGAAGATACTCTGGACGCTGCCAACGACGTGACGCAAAAATGAGTGCAGTAATTGCATCAATGTCAGCATCACTCGCAAAATTGGCATCGCGAATTTTCCAATTTCCTTGGATATCACGACCCCATTCCCATGCCCATAACTGATCTGTACGTTTACCTGCTACTGTCCGCTTGAGATTGTTTTCACTCCAATTCAGCGTTCGAGCAAATGTTGTCAGATCGTCCGCAAACACCGCCCGCAGCATTGCATAGGCTTGAGCTTCCGAAGTTGAGCGATCGCTATCTTCCCGATCAATGACCCGCCCATCGGCTTGAATAAATCTTTGCCGATATGCATTCCAGCTTTCTTGCAGCAAATCTTCTAAGTCAATTTCTGTTGTCGGTACTGCAACAGGTGAAGGAGATTGTGTTGCAACTGCTAGGCTGCGAGGTGGCGAATTAGATAAACAACCACTTAAACCGAGTACAGCGATCGCGACAGCAAAAGAACTTAAAGGTAAAAAGTTTGTATGATATTTACGATTTTCACCTTGATCTAATTGCTGCATCTTGCTGATTACCTGTGGTTATATAAATCCAAAAAAGTGAATTTAAACTATTTTTTTAAAGCTACTAGTTCGTAATAAAATTGACATTTAACTAATAAATTGTTGGCTAATAAAAAAACGAATTTATCCTCCTTTGAAAACCATAAACAATCTAAGAGCTGATTAGCTCTGAATAAGTTTTAGACTTTTGCTCTATCAACCTATAGATGAAATCTAGCCTTGCTATTGAGCAATAACCAAGCGCAAATCTACTGAGAGTTTCACTACAGTTCCTTATGTATGAAACTTGATCTCAGTAATTATGCAGTAATAATATTTAATTAAGAAATTAATAAATTATGAAAGGTGTTTGCGTAGATAGAGCAATCAGTAATTGTTTTAAATATATTACAATGTTTTACAGTTGAATGGCACTAAGAAAAGCGGAAACGCTTATCAATTAAGCAGTCTGCAATTGTTTACGTAATTCTTGCCGAGGCTTAGTCAATCTGGGGTAAGCTTTGGGACGGCGTTTGGTGACTCGTGGTTCGCT
>NZ_JADEWN010000131.1 GCF_015207655.1 Gloeocapsopsis crepidinum LEGE 06123
TTCGACTCACTTGATGCTGTTACAGATGTCCTTTGCCAAGGCTTGCAGGAGTTAATGCTAGCTCCTGCAAAGCTGTCTTCCATGACCTACTTCCCTCATCTGAGAATTGTTCTTTAGAACGCGGTTTAGTATCAAATCCTCATTGAAACTGAAGCACAAGGTTTACGTCTTCGCGCTACGGATTGGTTTGCTTGGGCAACGGCTGGGGCTTCTAACACGGTACTTCTGAACGCTGAAACTGGAGTTGCAGAAGTATTGGTAACTGCCCAAGATGCTTGGGTGTTGACCGATGAAATCGAAGCTCAACGGCTAAAAGACGAAGAACTACCCGCTAATTTTCAGTTAAACGTTAATCCCTGGGCTGATACTGCTAGTCGCGAAGCCTTTGTGCGGGATGCGACTTCTGGTGGCAAGGTTTTAAGCGATCGCCCGATTCCCCACGTCGAGAAGCGCTTACCACCTGCGTTACAAATCCATAAAAGAGTCATGATGTCAAGCGAACTAGCGCGATATCATCAAGTAGGACGCCAAGCAAGCGAAGCAATGACCGAGGTATTACAAGCAGCTAAGCCGACTTGGACAGAATATCAGTTAGCAGGTGCAGGTGCAGAAGCATTGTGGGCTAGAGGATTACATCCAGCTTTAACGTTGGCAGCTGGCGAAAGGCGTTTACCGTTATACCGTCATGCTACCCCAAGCCGCGAACCTTTGGGACGACAAGCAATGCTTGTGTTTTGCGCCAGAGGATTTGGGTTGTATGCGAACCTTACCCGATTTGTTAATTTTGGTGTATTAGCAGACGAACGCGCAATGCACAACCACGTTCGTGAAATCGAAGCCGAAGCACTGGATTTGTGCCAGCCTGGAGTGACTTTAGATGCAATTTATCACGCCCTAGCACACGCTTACCAACAACACGGGTTTGCTTCATGCGATTCGCAAACATCACCAGGGAGGAACAACGGGATATCTAGCGCGAGAAATTGTGGCGAATCCCACGACAACTGACACGCTGGTAGAAAACATCGTTGTTGCTTGGAATCCTAGTTTACCAGGGGCAAAGATTGAAGATACTTTTGCGATTGTGACTGAGGGATTGGAAAATTTGACTTTCGATCCCAATTTTCCCAGCGTAGAAGTAGCAGGAAGGCTGCGCCCTGTGCCTTTGATAAATTAATAAATTAATAAGACATTATAGAGATCCTCTGACCTCTACTATATGAACTTTCAACAGATATTTGGTAATCCACCTGAAATTGAAGCAAGTGCGCCAGGAAGAGTTAATTTACTTGGCGAACATACTGATTACAACGATGGATTTGTTCTCCCCACTGCAATCCCACAACGTACAACCGTACAAATAGGTTTGAGTCGCGATTTGCAACATCACTTTTACTCGGAAAATTTAGATGAGAAAGTTAGCATTTCTGGCGATCACCCGCCATCTGGATTCGCAAGTTATATTTTTGGCTGTATCGACTTATTGGTCAAATCAGGGTATAAAATATCACCAATAAATATATGGGTTAACTCTACCGTACCAATCGGTTTAGGTTTATCCAGTAGCGCCGCGTTGGAAGTCGCAACGCTGAGGGGAGTGCGCTCGCTTTTTAACCTTCCACTCAATGATGTTGAACTTGCCCAAATCGGACAACAAGCAGAAATTCAGTACGCAGGTTTAAACTGCGGCATTATGGATCAAATGGCGTCCAGCTTAGCTGATATCGACTCGATGCTATTTCTTGACACGCGCACCTTAGAACGGCGAGTGTTACCTTTTCCCAAAGGTGCCGAAATTTTAGTCATCGATAGTGGTGTCCATCACGCACTCGCAAAAGATAGCGGCTATAATCAGCGTCGGGCTGAATGCGAAGAAGCGGCGCGGCTATTGCAAGTGAAAGCACTGCGCGACATCACCGATCCACAAGCTGTAGAGTTCTTACCCGAACCACTTAAACGTCGTGCGCGTCATGTCATTACCGAAAACAACCGAGTGCTAGAAGCTGCACAGGGAGTATCGGTTGAACGCTTTGGCGAATTAATGAATGCTTCCCATGCAAGTCAGCGTGATGATTACGAAGTTTCGGTTGTCGCCGTTGACACCTTAGTTGCCATCTTACAGAAAACCCCAGGAGTATTTGGCGCACGTCTTACAGGTGGAGGGTTTGGAGGGGCTTGCGTTGCTTTGATTGCATCGGGTGAGGAAGCAATCGCAACTGATGTCCTCAAACAATTCAACCACGCCGGTTATGTTGGACACATTTTAGTTCCTACCAAAAGTTGAACGCATTTGATTTATTGGCTTCTAACCCGCAGCCAAACTTTCTTAACCAAAGCTTCTTCATCTGGCGATCGCTGTACCTTTTTCAACAGCGGTGCAACTTGATACGCTTCTTCTGAAGGTACCCCAGCACGGATGAGGTTTTGGATCAGAATGTAATTTTGGGATAGTTGTTTATCTTGCACGTGTCGCCTATCCTCTTTACTCTCCATAGTCAAATCTAATTCTGCCATAGTTTTTACACTTTTTTTAAGGCAATTTCTGTTTATCTGGTGTTAATTTAAGGCTGTTTTAGACTGCCTAGGTATAAGATTTCTTTTGCACAAATTTGCCACTTTAAAAATTAGTAAATAATTAGACATTGATTAAGCCATATTACGTCAGCATTATTAAAATTCTATTTTTTGTGCCTAACTACTTTACTAATCTGTTTTAGATATTAAGTAAATATTCATCAATATTGAAGCATCTTCTAGTAATTTTATTATAAATGCTTCTTAAAATGGCAGCTTCATCCTTGCAGCTTATTATCCTTGTAATTAAGACATATTTTTGTGTGAAGTTGATATGTCTATTTGAATACAAGAAGTAGTTTTATTGTTATTTGTATGAAAGGCTACAAACTAAGTTTACATCCAAGCAACATTGTCAAATCAGAATTGCAAATTTAGTATTTTAATTGTGGTAACAAATTAGCCATTTTTGATTGAGAAAATTTGTATTTTTTACAATAGACTGAATTGATAAATACCCATGCCTGGAGGTAGAAGGGAGCGTACATTATGAAGCTTAATCTTGGATAAAAGACAAACATAAAATTAACGTCAATTAAGATTTTTATTCAAGCTATTCATAGCACTTTCGTAAATAAATTATGAGTTCCATCGATTTCAACTCAGATGACTCTTTTGGAAAAGAAAGGGTAGTCCTACAGAAGTAAGGATGTCAGTATAGACAGAGAGGTCTTTTCACTCTCAACCATGTCAGCAGCCGCTTTAACTTGTCCGCGATGTCAATCAACTTCCTTCGTGAAGAATGGCAGAACCCA
>NZ_JADEWN010000021.1 GCF_015207655.1 Gloeocapsopsis crepidinum LEGE 06123
CTGATTGAGGTGTCACCTTGTGTGTATGCCTTAACTATTTTTTCTCGCAAGTCGAGCGAGTACGGTTTCATTAGACTTCATTTGTGTACTCCTCTTACTGTACCTCATAAACTTGCAATAGGCTGTAATACTGCCTCCGTAGATAAATGTAATAGCAAACCATATTCTAACCCTTCTACTACCGCTTGATAAGAGGCTGCCAAAATATTCGTAGAAACACCGACAGTTGTCCAACGTTGATGATTATTCCGTGATTCTACTAATACACGAGTTTTGGCAGAAGTGCCGCTATGTTCGTCGAGAATTCGTACTTTGTAGTCAGATAGTTCAAATTCTGCAATTTGTGGATAAAAGTTGACTAATGCCTTACGTAATGCTTCATCTAGCGCAGCTACTGGACCGTTACCTTCTGCCGCTTCTAGAATATCTTGACCGTTGACTGTAACTTTTACTGTTGCTAAAGCACTATTATTTTGCTGTTCAATTCTTGATACTAGATCGCAGTGAACTTGAAAGCCTTTGATTGTAAAAAACTGCTGGCGTTTTCCTAAAGCTTCGCGCATTAATAAGTCAAAGCTAGCTTCAGCAGCTTCAAACTGATAACCTTCACTTTCTAATTTTTTCAGGTGTTGTAAAATTTGACGAGCAGCGGGGTTTTGTTTATCTAGTTCGATGCCAAAAGTTCGTGCTTTGGCAATGACATTACTCAGTCCTGCTTGATCGGAAATGACAATGCGGCGACTATTCCCTACCTGTTCAGGTTG
Organism: Gloeocapsopsis crepidinum LEGE 06123; assembly: GCF_015207655.1. Lineage (GTDB taxonomy): Bacteria > Cyanobacteriota > Cyanobacteriia > Cyanobacteriales > Chroococcidiopsidaceae > Gloeocapsopsis > Gloeocapsopsis crepidinum. The sequence continues at coordinate 765 of NZ_JADEWN010000021.1, forward strand.
AACGTGTTCGTAAGTTAATGGATTGCGTTCAACCGCAGAAACGTGAATACCTCCCTTGTGCGCAAACGCTGAACGTCCAACAAAAGGTGCGTGGTCGTCTGGTGCAAGATTAACAACTTCACTAATGAGACGGCTTGTTTGGGCAAGTTGGGCAAGTTGTTCGGTTTCAATACACGAGTAGCCTAATTTTAGTTGTAGGTTGGGAATAAGCGAACAAAGGTTAGCATTACCACAACGTTCGCCATAACCATTCATCGTGCCTTGTACCATTCTCGCGCCTTCGAGGACACCCGCGATCGCATTCGCCACCGCAGTATCAGAATCATTGTGTGTATGGATACCGATTTGAGGTGAATTTTGATCGCCGACTACCGCAACAACCTCTTTGACCACTGAGCCAACTTCGTGTGGTAAAGTACCTCCATTCGTATCGCACAAAACAAGCCATTCAGCACCTGCTGCGATCGCCGCATGAAGTGTTTCTAAAGCATATTCTCGGTTGTACTTAAAACCATCAAACCAGTGTTCAGCATCGTAAATGACCCGACGTCCTTGGCTACGGAGGTACTCAATCGTATCTTGAATCATTGCCAGGTTTTCTTCTAAGCTGGTTTTTAAGCCTTCAGTAACGTGTAAATCCCAAGATTTACCAAAAATAGTTACCCAGCGCGTTCCTGCTGAGAGAATTGCTTGGAGGAGTGGATCTTCTGCTGCAGAGATATGCGGGCGACGAGTAGAACAAAAAGCCACAATTTCTGCTTGCTGGAGTGGTTCTTCTTGCAATTGCCAAAAAAATTGTACATCCTTGGGATTCGCCCCAGGCCACCCACCTTCGATAAATGGTATCCCTAACTGATCTAACCTACGAGCAATTCGCAGTTTATCTTCAATTGACACCGATAGTCCCTCTCGCTGAGTACCATCGCGCAATGTCGTGTCATAAATCCAAAGTCGATTTGAGGAATTTGCATTCATAGGTAGAAACGGGACAAAAGGTGGAACTTGAAAAAGAGTATTTTAGGAAAATGCCATTAGAGAAGATCAGTCAATCGGTGAAAATAAACGTAACTTAAAGATCGGTAATTGAACATTAGAAAAATATAGCTATTAACACGGTTCCCATTACCAAACATAAAATTTCTATCTACTCACCTATGATAAAAGTGCTAGCTCAAGGAAAGACAATAATTTGCAAACGCAAAGCTAATTTGCGTCAAGTTTTGCTCCAAAATGAGGTCAATCCTCATAATGGCAATGCCACAATCATTAACTGTCGCGGTATAGGTACTTGTGGTACCTGTGCTGTCTTAATTGAAGGAGAAGTATCAGAAGTCAACTGGCGTGACAAAGCACGGCGTTCGCTTCCTCCCCACGATCCTACAAGAAACTTACGTTTGGCTTGTCAAACTCAAGTGTTAGGTGATGTGAAAGTGACAAAATTTAACGGTTTTTGGGGACAAGGTACAGATATTGTGTGGAACTCAAGAGAGTTATGAGTTATGAGTTTAAGAAAGTTGTGAGTTTAAGAGGGTTGAGACAACTCTTTTAATTCAAAACGTGCTAAGGCACCGCTACGCTAACAAAACTAAAAATTCAAAACTTAAAACTAATCACTCATCCCTCACCCCTCCATTAGCGTTAGTCTAGAGATAAGCGTGTGAAATTTTGAATTCAATCCGCAGTAGAGGCAAGTCTGCTTTTTAGCAATGACGACAAGTGACATTTTGATTATTGGTGGTGGCGTTGTTGGTTTAGCGATCGCTGTTGAACTGAAACTTCGAGGGGCTTCTGTGACAGTACTCAGTCGCGACTTTCAAGCAGCAAGTCATGCGGCGGCGGGGATGCTAGCACCGCAAGCAGAGGCAATTCCTCCTGGGGCAATGCGCGATCTATGCTTAAGATCGCGATCGCTATATCCTGAATGGATCGATAAACTTGAACAACTTTCTGGTGTCACTACAGGATACTGGGCTTGTGGAATCTTAGCCCCTATGTATCAAGAACCCATTCATACAGTAGAAGACGATGAGGTTGCTTACTGGCTAGAACGCGATGCAATTAATTTGTATCAATCAGGATTAAGTAGTGATGTGATTGGTGGTTGGTGGTATCCCGAAGATGGACAAGTTGATAATCGGGCATTGATGCGATCGCTGTGGACAGCTGCAGAGTCCCTGAGAGTCGATTTACAAGACAACGTTACTGTACAAGCAATTCAACAGCAGCAACGACGCGTTATTGGCTTACAAACTTCGGTGGGTGTCTATCGTGCTGAACATTATGTGTTAGCTGCAGGTGCTTGGTCAAATGAATTATTACCCGTTGCGGTATGTCCGAAAAAAGGGCAAATGTTATCGCTGCGAGTACCTGAAGGTCATTCTGGATTACCGCTACAGCGAGTTTTGTATGGACCAGATACGTATATTGTGCCGCGCCGCGATGGCAGAATTATTGTTGGGGCAACGAGTGAAGATGTGGGATTTACACCATACAATACCCCGTTAGGAATTCAAACTCTACTACAGAACGCAACGCGATTACTGCCGCAATTACAACATTATCCAATTGATGAATTTTGGTGGGGATTTCGTCCTGCAACACCTGATGAATTACCAATTCTCGGTTCTAGCCCTTGCCATAACTTGACACTTGCAACTGGGCATTATCGCAATGGTATTTTATTAGCACCAGTAACGGCGAGTTTAATTGCTGAGTACATTTGGCAAAAATCTGATTCGCTGTTAGAACATTTTCATTTCTCGCGGTTCTACCAAGATAAGAAAGTTACTCCAACGTTGCCAAAATCATCACCAACTCAATATTTATCACCGTCGGCAAAAATGCAAACTATCGCAAAACCAATAGAGAATTCATTAGTAGACATTGATACTCCTTTAACAATTGCAGGGCAGACGTTTCATTCGCGCTTGATGACAGGTACAGGAAAGTATCGCAGCATTGAGCAAATGCAGCAAAGTGTTGTCGCCAGTGGTTGCGAAATTGTTACAGTTGCAGTACGTCGCGTCCAAACTAATGCACCAGGACACGAAGGTTTAGCAGAAGCCTTGGATTGGAATAAAATCTGGATGCTACCTAATACTGCGGGTTGTCAAACAGCAGAAGAAGCAATTCGCGTTGCGCGTTTGGGGCGTGAGATGGCGAAATTATTAGGGCAAGAAGATAATAACTTTGTCAAACTAGAAGTCATTCCTGACGCCAAGTATTTGTTACCCGATCCCATTGGGACATTAGAAGCTGCAGAAAAGTTAGTGAAAGAAGGTTTTGCTGTACTTCCCTATATTAATGCCGATCCGATGCTGGCTAAACGTTTAGAAGAAGCTGGTTGTGCTACTGTTATGCCTTTAGCTTCGCCTATTGGTTCAGGACAAGGATTGAAAACTACCGCAAATATTCAAATTATCATTGAAAATGCCAATGTTCCAGTCGTGGTAGATGCTGGAATTGGAACTCCTAGTGAAGCTGCGCAAGCAATGGAGTTAGGTGCAGATGCTTTGTTAATTAATACGGCGATCGCCCAAGCTAAAAACCCACCCGCAATGGCACGCGCAATGAGTCTGGCTGCGATCGCTGGACGTCTTGCCTATCTTGCTGGGAGAATCCCTATTAAGGACTATGCTAGCCCCAGTTCACCACTTTCAGGCACAATTAATAGTTAGTTTCTGATGACATGATGACAGAGGAGAAGAGAACTGGGATTGAAGAAGCTGGGGGAGAGTTGGAGTTATGAGTTCTCAGTGTTGAGTGTTGAGTTATGAGTTGAGAAAATTCTTCAATTCAAAATTCAAAATTCAAAACTACTCACTAGCCACTCACTCTTAGCATTTTCCTTGTAAAGATTTATAACTAAGATGGTAGAGTATATATACTAGTTGTAATTGCGCTTAGTTAAAATAAGCAGAAAAAAGGATTTTACTCATGCCCTATACCACAGAAGAAGGCGGTCGTCTTAATAACTTTGCCAAAGAACCAAAGATGTATGCAGCAGAACCCCCGAACAAAACACAGCAGCGTAATTTTGTTATCTGGGGAGTAGTAGCTGCCGTCTTAGTTAGTGGAGTCATTTTTGTCGCCTTCTCGGTATCTAGCGTTAGCTAAGAACTAATGCTTACAATCGCGTAGTTTTCAACCAGGTTCCTGAAGTAGTGGACATCTGGTTTTTTAGTGCTGATTACTATTTCGCGGAATAAGAATAGAATTGACTCAAAACTCCAAATCAATCAGGATTTACAGCAGAAAATAGCGCAGAATAATCTGCATCAGAGAAGCCTTGACTAAGGGCAGCTTCGATGATTTGTTGCACTCCTGCGACACCACTAGTGTTCAAGCCAGAGGCTTCTGCTTCGGCAATAAATAAATTGATGTCTTTGAGTAAGTGTTTTGTCGGAAAGTTAGGATTGTCATAATGACGTTCGACCATTCTTGACAATTTTTTGTCGAAGGTAGGCGCATAAAGCGCACTGTTGCGGAGAATTTGCATAAATAATTCCACATCAATTCCTTGACGTAGAATGAGTCCCAAACTTTGAGCAAAAGCCGTTGTCAGAGAAGCTATGAGTTGATTCAGTGCGAGTTTAACCGCAGCAGCTGTCCCAACTTCACCAATATGCAGTGGTTCGGAACCAAAGTTTTGCAATAATGGCAACCAACGCTGAAATTGTTCTGGGGTTGCGCCTACCATGACGATTAATTTACCTGCGGTTGCTTCGGGAATACTCCCTAAAACAGGTGCTTCTAAGTATTCGCCTTTAGCTGCAACAACTTCATCGCGAATTGCTTTGCTATCGGTAGGGGAAATTGTTCCCATTTGAATAATTGTTCTTCCGGCTAACTCTTGGGAATCTGAAAAAAGTACGCTACGAATCGCGATCGCATCTGTCAGCATTAAAATGATACATTCTGCTGCTTGAGTGACTGCTTGAGGATGCGTGGCAATTTCTGCACCAGCTTCTTTGAGTGGTGCTAATTTTTCTAATGTCCGGTTGTAGGCAATAAGTTCGAGATTAGCATTTAATAGTCTTTGTGCCATGGGTAGTCCCATGAGTCCAGTACCGAGAAATCCTACTTTCATTGGTTTATTCTTTTTGTTTACGTAGACGCGCAGCGGATGCCGTAGGCTACCACAGAGACATAGAGATTGCAGAGAGTAGAAAAAAGGATATTGATAATTTATTTGAGATTTTTAGCGCCAGTAGGGGCGTCCTTTCCAGAATACGCCGATAATAATTCCGATTAAACTTGCTTGGTTTAAGTTAAATATGACTGCTGGTAGTGGTAGAAGTGACTTGAGAAATAGAATTACCGCTAAACACAGAACTAATGCCCACAAAGAACCTGTGTTGATTGAGACTAAGCGATAAAAGCGCTCAAGTAAATAGACTCCTAACGCACCAAGCCCTACAGCGATCGCCAAAGAGATAATAATCCCCAGTGGCGGGGCGTATACCAGCATGAGTAAACGTTGAAATACATCTGATTGAATGTATCCCAGGGCGAGGAGAAAGTCTAAAACGATGACAATGACAGCAACTAGTAGCGAAACTTGCAGCAGCGATCGCCAAGGTAAAAACTTTAAACTACGCAGAGGATCGCGCATATGACATGAGATGCTGTAAGAATGACCTGATTTTATCAAACTATATCTACGTTGCTAGAAACTCGCGCATATATTGATTGACTAGCTGCGGTTTTTCTTGTTGTACCCAGTGGCTACAATTGGGAATGTATTTGATTTGCAAGTTTCTAACGTACTTATCTGTACCGTAGGTAAGTTCTTTACCAAGTGCAGTATCGTTTTCACCCCAGATGAGTAATGTCGGAACTTCTAAAACATCCCAGTTGTGATTGAGTAATCCTTGTTGCCAAACGTTACGGTAGTAATTGAGTGCGGCTGTTAAAGCACCGCGTTTACTGGCTGCATCTTTATAGGCGTCTATATCTGCTTGAGTAAAGGCGCTTTTATCGACTGCCATACCTTTGAAAGCTGTCTCAATTGCTTGATAGTCTGAGGCTTGGAGTAGCATTTCTGGTAGTCCAGGTAGCTGAAAGAAAAACATATAAGCGCTACGCATGAGTTGTTGTGGCGTGCGTAATCCCTCAGCAAATTTGGCTGGATGGGGTATGTTCATTACAATCAGACGTTCTACCATTTCGGGGTAAGTGTGGGCAAAACTCCACGCGATCGCACCTCCCCAGTCGTGTCCGACTAAAATGCACTTGTCGTATCCGAGTCCAGTAATGACGCCTTTAATATCTTGCAAAAATTCGCGCATCACATACGCTGACTGTTGTTTCGGTTTGTCGCTATCGTTGTAACCGCGCAAGTCTAGCGCAACAACTTTATAATCTTTAGCAAACTCTGGTATTTGATGCCGCCATGAGTACCAAAATTCGGGAAACCCATGCAGCATGAGCATTAAGGCACCATTGCCTTGGGTGACATAGTGCAGTTTGATGCCGTTCGCAGTGATGTATTCATGTTGCCAAGTTTCGATGACAGACATAGTGTTAAGCAAAACAATAATGTGCTGTTTAGTCCAGAGTAATCAACTATAAAGGCGATAACAAACTTCTGTAGGTACTTGCGTTGATTAATTTAAGAATTATGCAGTGATTACAATCGCAAATTAGACAAGTTAATCTAAATGTATATTGTTAAAAATCATACTAATTAAGTATAAAAAATATGGCACAACAGCTAACACAACACACTTCATTATGGATTGAGATATTAGCACGGTTTGGTCTTGCTGCTAAGGGTGTTGTTTACGGTATTGTGGGATTGCTAGCCGCGCAAGCCGCGTTTGGTACTGGTGGAAGAACGACAGATACCGAAGGTGCGTTGCAAACAATTATTAACCAGCCGTTTGGTCAATTTTTACTTGCAGCTGTTGCAATTGGTTTAATGGGATACGTATTGTGGCGGTTTGTCCAAGCTATCAAAGATCCAGAAAACAAAGGCAGTGATGCGAAAGGGATTTTACAGCGAATTGGTTATGCGACAACTGGTGTCATTTATGCAGGTTTAGCGCTAAGTGCGGTTAAATTAATTTTAGGTTCTGGTGGTAGTAGTGGCGACTCGACGCAAGAAGATTGGACTGCACGTTTACTCGCACAGCCTTTTGGACAATGGCTAGTCGGAACTGGTGGCGCGTTCGTGATTGGTATAGGTTTTTATCAATTTTATCGGGCATTTACAGCCAAATTTCGCAAAAAACTCGATTTACATGAATTAAGCGATACCGAACAAATGTGGATTATCGCGATCAGTCGCTTTGGTTTATTCGCGCGTGGTGTAGTATTTTGTGTCATCGGCTTTTTCTTGATTCAAGCCGCACGTCAATCGGATGCTAGCGAAGTGCGAGGCTTGGGTGAAGCGTTACAAGCACTTGCACAACAACCTTATGGTTCCTGGATTTTGGGTATTGTTGCCCTCGGTTTAGTTGCTTACGGCATTAATATGATTGTTCAGGCGCGTTATCGTCGGATTATGGCAACTTGAAGAATAATGGCAATTCGCGGAGTTTGGATAACAAATACTGATAGTCAGGTGCTTCATTCACGGCAAAATATTGCTGAAGCAATGGCATTTTTAGCACAGACAGGGTTTAACGTTGTGTTTCCTGATGTTTGGAATAGGGGATTCACGCTTTACCCTAGTACAATTATGCGATCGCTGTTTGATGTAGAAATCGACCCACGGTATCAAGGTAGAGATCCCTTGGCGGAAATCATTGTTGAGGCGCGACGGGTTGGAATTAAAGTGATTCCGTGGTTTGAGTATGGTTTTGCTAGTTCCTATAATTCTAATGGCGGTACGATTCTAGCGAAGAAACCAGAATGGGCGGCGCGGGATATTCACGGTAGTTTACTCAACAAAAATGGCTTTGAGTGGATGAATGCACTTGACCCTCAGGTGCAAGAGTTTATGTTAAATTTGGTGCTGGACGTTGTCAAAAACTATGATGTTGACGGCATTCAAGGTGACGATCGATTACCCGCATTACCTTGCGAAGGTGGTTACGATTCGAGTACTGTAGAGCGTTACCGTCAAACTTTTGATTGTCATCCGCCGCAGAATCCAAAAGATCCTCAATGGCTACAGTGGCGGGCAAATATTTTAACCAATTTCTTGGCGCGTCTTTATCAAGAAATCAAGGCTATTAATTCTAATTTGATAGTATCACTGTCTCCTAATATCTATGACTGGGGGCTAAAAGAATACCTCCAAGACTCCAAAACTTGGTTAGAACGTGGTTTAGTCGATATTATCCATCCTCAAATTTATCGTCGTGACTTTGCGAGTTACAAACAAGTTGTCGATCGAGTCACGCAGCAGTTTAATCGCGAACAACTCACCAAACTGTCTCCAGGAATTTTAATTAAGCTGGGTTCTTATCGCATGAGTGCAGAATATTTGCGACAGGCGATCGCCTACAATCGCAGTCGTGGTATTTCTGGCGAGGTGTTCTTTTTCTACGAAGGGCTGCGCGAAAATAATGATGCTTTAGGGAAGGTGTTGCGATTGCTTCCGTATAATAATTACAGCGGACAACCTAGATCAAATTTAAGAGGAATTCAAAGTCTATTTCGGTTCCTCCAAAATCGTTTTTGAAACGTAATGAACGCAGAATATCAATCACAAATTGAAAAAGTTATTGTCACACTCAAACAAGATTTACCTACTCTTTTTGAGCAAGATATCTCTTACGACATTTATACTCAAGATATCTACTTTCAAGATCCAGTTAATAAATTCAAAAATAAATTAAACTACCGAATTATATTTTGGACTTTACGATTTCACGGTCAGCTATTTTTTACTGAGATCCACTTCGATCTGCATGACGTATATCAAGCACAAGCAGATACTATTATTGCTAATTGGACAGTGCGAGGCGTATTACGAGTACCTTGGAAAGCACGCATTTTCTTCAATGGTTACTCAACCTACAAACTCACTCAAGAGGGTTTAATCTATGAACATATAGATCGCTGGGATCGCAAACCCAGCGAGATCTTACGGCAGTTTTTTCAAAAAGGTAAAAGCCAAGCTAAAGATTAGTAGTTGACTATTTGCCTTGGCTCAAGCGAATGTGTTCCATAATCTGCTGCTTTCGCTGTTCTGAATAAATCGGAGTTTTGATAAACTCGCCTTTGCTACGAGCGATATGCTCCATAATACGCTTTTGACGATCAGTCATTTCAGCCATAATGCTTTAGCTTAATAGTTTAGTGTACTAACAATTTACATTATTTAATAATATCGCATTTTTACAAAAAAAATACTAGGATTAAGCGAACCTTAATTAGGCGCAGAGAGCACAGACGAAAGAGATCAGGAGAGACATTTCACAAGCGATTTGAGATTGTTATACAAAAAACAAATGTTAGTTAGCCACCCCAGCTTGTTGTAAGGCTTGTGTTAACATTTCTATTAAATTTAAAGTTTCAGCCCACTGAGTTAAATAATTAATATCAATTTTGTCAGCTTGAACTTTTAGCACTCCCAAAACATCACGCCATTGTCTATCTGAAACTCCACCACCCATACGATACCAAATGAGTTTTTGTAAAATAATATCTTCTGCAGAAGGTAGCCAAGCTTGTCTTTCAGGATTTTGAGTAATAATTAACTGCTGACGCCGTTGCATTTCAGATTGAGCCAAAGGTTGATTCGATAATAAAAAAATGTCTGCTTTTTGCATACTTTCTAGATGAATTACATTAAATGAAGACTGGCGTTCAATTGCTTCTGTCACCATTCCTTCATCAATAAAAAAATCCTTACCCATTGCTACCAACAAAGGCGACACATGAGAAAGCTGTAAATCTGCGACAAAATCTACATCTAAAGTAGCGCGGGGTTCTCCCAAAATAGAACTAGCAACCGAACCGCCAATTAAGTAAGGAATTGCCAATTTATCAAAAATAGCTGCAATTTTTAAAGCCAATTGTATAGATTCAGCATCCACTATTTTTTCTTGATTGTTTTTGTAAAAACGATTTGCTAAATCAATCCCCAACCATCTCACTGCGAGTTGAAACTTAGTTTCTGTTTGACTTATATCAGGAAATTGATTGCGAATACCAATCAGCGCCCATTGTTGAATTCCCTTCGTTGCTTCATCAACAAGATGCGCTTTTTTCCAAACAGGCATATTCCGAAAAGCCCGCATTAAAAACTTATCAACTTCAGGATGAGTATCCCTTGATTGCGGTTGATATCCAGCACGAAAAATCTCTCCCATACATATTCTCTCTGCGGTAGCCTACGGCAAGCCCTTCGGGTTCGCAGTCACTTCTGCCCACCGCTATGCGTCTACGTTTCATACTACAATTTTAGGTGGATGCTGCTGCAAAACCTGCTTAATATATTGCCCCGTATAAGATCGTGAATTCTCTGCTACTTCCTCTGGCGTCCCCGCTGCAACTAATTCCCCACCTTGATCGCCACCTTCAGGACCTAAATCAATAATCCAATCGCTACAACGAATCACATCTAAGTTGTGTTCTATGACTAAAATTGAATTACCTTTGTCAACCAAACGTTGCAGAACATCTAATAATTTATGCACGTCATAAAACGATAAACCTGTTGTTGGTTCATCAATTAAATACAAAGTTTTTCCTGTGGCGCGGCGCGATAACTCAGTTGCTAATTTTACTCGTTGCGCTTCACCACCAGATAACGTTGTTGCAGGTTGCCCAAGTTTGATGTAGCCTAAGCCAACATCGACTAATGTTTGCAATCGTGTAAAAGCTTTAGGAATATTTTGGAAAACTTCTAAGCTTTCCTCCACCGTCATATCAAGAACATCAGCAATTGATTTTTCTTTGTATTTGACTTGCAATGTTTCGCGGTTATATCGCGCACCTTTACAGACTTCACACTGCACATAAACATCAGGAAGAAAGTTCATTTCAATGACATTGACACCTTGTCCGCCACAAGCTTCGCAGCGTCCACCTTTGACATTAAATGAAAATTGTCCTGGTTTGTAACCTCTGGCTTTGGCTTCGATTGTTTGACTAAAAACGTCGCGAATTGCATCAAAAACACCTGTGTAAGTAGCAGGGTTAGACCGTGGTGTCCGCCCAATGGGAGATTGATCGATAACGATCGCCTTATCAACTGCGTCCAATCCCTCCACCGTCTCTATATGTTGCGGAAATGGAACTTTACGTGTTAAGTGATGCTGTAAAGCAGGATAAAGCAGTTCGTTAATTAATGTCGATTTACCGGAACCCGAAACTCCTGTGACACAGACAAGTTTACCAAGGGGAATTTCAACATCAATATTTCTTAAGTTATTGCGGTAGGCGTTTTTCATCACCAGCGATCGCCCATTACCATCGCGCCGCTGTGCGGGTGTTGCAATTGCTTGTCGTCCTGATAAATACGCGCCTGTTAGTGAATCTTTGGCTGCGAGTAATGCTTGCAAGTCACCTTGGGCAATAATACTACCACCATGAATTCCCGCACCAGGACCAATATCAACAACATGATCCGCCGCACGGATTGTTTCTTCATCGTGTTCGACAACAATCAAGGTATTACCCAAATCGCGTAATCGAGTTAAAGTTCGTAGCAAGCGTCCGTTATCACGTTGATGCAATCCAATACTTGGTTCATCTAAAACATAAAGTACACCTGTGAGTCCCGAACCAATTTGCGTTGCTAGACGAATGCGTTGTGCCTCTCCTCCCGAAAGTGTCATGGCTGGACGATCTAATGTCAGGTAATCTAACCCTACATCCAAAAGAAACTGCAATCGTGCTTTAATCTCACGTAATACCAAATCTGCAATTTGCATTTGGCGATCGCTAAGTTCTAAATCATGAACCCGCTGCTGACAATCGCGAATCGAAACTCCGGTAAGATCGAGAATGCGGTATTGTCCTAAACGAACTGCGATCGCTTCAGGTTTTAAGCGTTGTCCTTGACAGACTTCACATGGCTGATAGACGAGATACTGTTCGAGTTTTTGTTTTATCAGTTCCGAAGCATCATTATATTGTCGCTGCAAAATTGGGATAACACCTGTGTAACGGCGATAATCATTGCGATCGTGGTTCCAAATTGGTTGTTCTGCGCCGTGTAAAATAACGTGTTGTTGTTCAGGGGTTAATTTCTTCCACAGTGTTTTGAGTTCAAACTCAAAAGCTTGCCCGACACTATAAAGTAAAGAAAGATAGTAAGAATTATCTTTTTCTGACCACGGGGCGATCGCGGCATAAACAGGTTGTGCTGGATCGGGAACGACTAATTCTGGTGAAAATGTCCGCAAGCTACCCAAACCATGACAATGGGGACATGCACCATATGGCGAATTAAAGGAAAATAACCGTGGTGAGAGTTCTTCCATCACTGCGCCGTGTTCGGGACACGCGAAGTTTTCAGAAAAGACAATTTCTTTTTCTAGAGGTGATGTCACATACGCTGTAGAGTCCTCTGCTGCTTTCATCTGCGTTGCAGTAGGATGCATAATGACATTATTATCTGCCTCGGAGCGATCGAGAATCTCAATAACGGCAATTCCCTCGGAACGTCTCAGACAAGTTGTTAGCGAATCAGTTAGACGTTCTGCAATCCCTGGTTTTTTTATTAATCGGTCAATAACAACTTCAATATTGTGCGTTTGATTCTTATCGAGTTCAATCGAGTCACTGAGTTCGCGGACTTCCCCATTAATCCGCACGCGGGCAAAACCTTCGGAAGCAAGGCTAGATAATAGTTTACGATGCGTTCCTTTTTTACCACGCACTACAGGGGCGAGAATCTGAAAGCGAGTGCGATCGGGTAATTCCATAATCCGATCGCTCATCTCATCAATTGTCTGCGGTGCAATTGAGCGATCGCAAATTGGACAATGTGGTTTACCAGCACGTCCGAACAATAATCGCAAGTAATCGTAAATTTCTGTTACTGTACCAACCGTAGAACGCGGATTGTGTGAAGTTGATTTTTGATCGATCGAAATTGCCGGACTCAAGCCTTCGATTGCTTCAACATCAGGCTTATCTAATTGTCCTAAAAATTGGCGTGCATAAGCACTGAGAGATTCTACGTAACGCCGCTGTCCCTCGGCAAAAATTGTATCAAACGCCAAAGAAGACTTACCGGAACCGGATACACCAGTGAACACGATCAAGCGATCGCGGGGTAACTCTAAATCAAGATTTTTGAGATTATGCTGTCTAGCCCCACGGATACGGATCGTATTCTGACTAGCGCGATTAACACCAAGGAGACGATGCCCATTTGCATCCAGCGTGTCTAAGGTTTCAGCAGGGTGAGACATGAGGCAGAGGAAAAACCATTGCTTAATGATTTTAGCGTTGCCTTCTAGTTCGCGGTTAAACAGATGTTGTTCTCAGCTTCTCTCTTTAAACTGTAAGCTTGTCCCACACGTGACATAGGTTAATTTGTCTATGCTTTGTTACAAATGAAAGAAAACTTAACAGAAATGGGATTATCTATACAGAGTCCTGAATGAGACTACTAACAGGCAGATGCAGTGTAAAGCAGCTACCACGTCCTATTTCTGAAGTGACTGTAATATCTCCACCATGTAGTCGTGCTAATCTGCGTGAAAGCGCCAAGCCTAAGCCAGTACCTTCGTATTTACGATTTAAGCCACTATCAAGTTGCTGAAACGGTTGAAATAGATTTGGTAAATCTTCGGCTGCAATTCCAATTCCAGTATCAGTAACTGAGAATGTAACGAAATCTGAGTTTCTGCTGACTTCGAGTGTTACACTTCCTGCTTGAGTGAACTTTACTGCATTATTGATGAGATTAAAAAGAATTTGTTTGAGACGACGTTTGTCTGCTGTGCAAGTTGTCGCTTCTCGTTGAATAATTAATGATAATTGCAATTTCCTTCTTTGGGCTTTTTCCTGAACGAGAGACAAACACTCTTGAGAAACTTCTTCAACAGATAGCATTTCAAGTGTGATATCTTCTTTTCCTGCTTCAATTTTTGATAAATCTAAAAGATCGTTAATTAACTCTAATAAATGTTCTCCAGAAGAGTAAATTAATGAGACATATTGTTGCTGTTTTTCATTCAGTTGTCCAAAAATTTGTTTGAGTAGGAGGTTAGAAAAACCGATAATTCCTGTTAGGGGAGTACGCAGTTCATGGCTCATGTTAGCGAGGAAGTCAGTTTTTGCGCGATCAGCAGCTTCTGAGAGGAGTTTCTCTTGCTCTAACTCTTGCGTGCGTTCTTTAACTAATTGTTCTAGACGTTCGTAACTTTGGGCATTGTAAAGTGCGATCGCTGCTTGATTTGCAATACGTTGCAAAAGTTGAATTTCCTCTGGGGTAAATGTCCGGCGAGTTGTAGTAGTTTGCAGTGATAATCCGCCAAAAAACTGATCGCGAATGAAAATTGGGACTCGCAACTCAGAACGAAGTTGTGCTGTTTGAACAAAGTGTTTTCGCTTAGCATCAACATTGATTTCTGCAAAATTAGGTACATGAAAAACTCGATAGTAAGAAGCATAATGAGTTGGATTGAGTAATTCAATATACTCAGATATTGGTACTTGCCAATTTAAAACAGAAACAACTTGTACATTTGTTCGCCACTCTTTGATAACACGAATGTGAGTTGTATTGACTGCAAAAATAATAACGCGATCGACAGCAAAACCTTCACCTGTTAGGTTAACAATTTCTTGTAAAATATGCTCAGGATCGAGGCTAGAATTAAGTGATTGACTAATATAATTGAGGAGGTGTTCGCGCGATGCTTGTTGTTGTACTTGGTTAAAAAGTTGTGCTTGTTGAAGAGCGATCGCTACTTGTGTTGCTAACTTCTCAATCAAATCAATTTCACTAAGTTGCCATTGTCGCGATCGCGAACATTGATGCACTGCTAATAATCCCCAGGCATAGTCACCTTGTAAAATAGGGACAACCAAGCGAGCTTTGACGTGCAATCGTTGCAGTAATGTGGCAAATTTAGGATCAATGTTTGCTTGAGCAATATTATTAATTTGTTGAACACAGCCACGCTGACATTCTGCCTGAGTTTCTTGAAACCAAGTGCCGCGAATTTGAATCTCAGGATCTAAAGGCCAATTAGAATCTACAGATGCTGCCACAATTTTGCCATTACGATTATCCTCGAAACGAAAGATCATCACGCGATCCGCGTACAGAAATTGCCGAACTTCTGCAACAGTTGTGCTGAGAATTTCATCTAAGTTGAGTGATTGGCGAATTCGAGTCGCAATAGCACTGAGTAGGCGATCGCATTCGGCTTGTTGCTGAAATTGAATTTCAACTTGCTTGCGTGCAGTCACATTGCGGATAATTCCCTCAAGCGCAATTAACACTCCATCATCGTAGATTGTCACATTGCTTTGTTCTGTCCAAACGATGGCTCCATCTTTACGAATCCACCGCAAAATGAGTGGTTGAGGCATTTCTCCATCAAGCGATCGCTGCCATAACGGTTGATCGCCTGGATGAACAATTTGTGAAATCAACAACGGATTGTTGTAACATTCTTGCGGCGTATAACCTGTAACTCTAGTAACGGCAGGACTAATGTAATCAAAGCCTGGAGTTGGAGTAAAGCGATAGCGGTAAATAATATCTTGAGCATTATCAGCAAGTCGGCGAAATCGTTCTTCACTTTCTTGCAAAGCAATTTCAGCTTGGCGCTTTTGATCGCGGAGCATTTTTTGGTCAACAGCTTGTTTAATCGCCTCGCCTAACCGAACCAAACGATCTTTGAGTAAGTAATCAGCTGCCCCTTGCTTCATACACTCGACAGCGACTTCTTCGCTAACACTGCCTGTGACAACAATCAATGGAATATCTAATCCTTGTTGCTGCAATATCTGTAAAGCTTGTAGTGCGCTAAATTGCGGCATTCCATAATCTGAGATGATCGCATCCCACGTCTGACTCAAGCAGGTGAGATAATCTCTTGCAGTTTCTACGCGCTGCCATTGCGGTTCAATGCCACAAGAACGAAGTTCGTACAGCATGAGTTCCGTATCACTCAGCGAGTCCTCTACAATCAAAATCCGCAATAAAGTGGACATAATTTTTTAAGATACCGGAGGTTGATTCAGCAGCCGCCAATACAAACCTAACTGTCGTACAGCCTCCGTGAACTGCTCAAAGTCCACTGGTTTTACGATGTAGCTATTGACTCCTAACTGATAACTTTCGACGATGTCGCGCTCTTCGCGTGAAGATGTGAGAACGACGACAGGAATAACGCGAGTGCGGGGGTCAGATTTAATTTTCTGGAGAACTTCTAATCCATCAACTTTTGGCAGTTTGAGATCGAGAAGAATGACCCGAGGACCATTATCAATTGAGCGGTGTGCATAGCTGCCAGTACAAAATATAAAATCGAGGGCTTCTGCACCATCTCGCACTACCTCGATATGATTTGTGAGGTGACTACTTTTAAGCGAATGAAGTGTCAGTTCTGCATCACACGGATTATCTTCAACAAGCAAAATTTCAACGGCACTATCTTTCATCAATATTGCCTCACAAAGTAAAGTAGAAAGTTGCACCGCGATCGACTTCTGCTGCTGCCCAAACACGCCCCCCATGACGGTGAATAATGCGCTGTACAATAGCTAAGCCTACACCTGTTCCTTCGTATTCTTCTGCACGATGCAGCCGCTGAAAGACGCCAAAAAGTTTATGGGCATATTGCATATCAAAACCGACACCATTGTCTTTGACAAAATAAACATGATGTCCGGAAGGAATTGACGATGCATCACTTTCTTGCAGACAACCAACAGTGATGTGCGCAACATCATTTTTGTGCGTATACTTGAAAGCATTCGATAATAAATTTACCCAGACTTGTTTAAGTAAAGCAGGATCGGCTTCACACACAGGTAACTCTTCAATCGTCATTTCGACTTGTCGGTTTTGTTGTTCGGCTAAATCTTTTAGCACTTGATGCACGATCGCACTCGGTTCAATGCGTTGTTTTTTTAAAGGCGCGCGACTCAGGCGTGAAAATGTCAGTAGATCGTCAATTAAGCATCCCATTTGCTGCGCATTAGCTTGTACCAATTGCAAGTAGCGTTGCGCATCAGCAGTTAATTGCGGCGTACAATCTTTTAAAAGAATCCGCGAAAAGCCATTGATGGCGCGTAATGGTGCGCGTAAATCGTGCGATACCGAATAGGAAAAGGCTTCTAGTTCTTTGTTGGCTGTTTCGAGTTCCGCCGCCCGATTTTGCAAGTCGGCGTTTAAATGAATGATTTCAGCTTCAGCGCGTTTGCGCTCAGCAAGTTCAGTTTGCGCTTGTTGATAAAGTTCAGATTGTTGAATGGCGATCGCCACTTGGGTTGCCAGTTGCTGGAGAAGATTAATTTCAAGCGGTTGCCATTGGCGTGGTTCTGAACAATGATTGGCGACTAGTAATCCCCACAGTTGTTCTTCTTTTAAAATGGAGACAACTAAGTTTGCTCGCACCTGTAACTGTGCAAGTAAATCTGCATGACAAGGATTTAATCCTGCTGTGTAAATATCATCTACAACTTGAATTCTTCCTTGTCGATATAACTCGCGATTAGCAGGATGGCTAAAAAAAGTGTCTTTAATGTTTTTTCCTGCAATCGCAGCCCATTCGGGTGCTACAGATTCGACCACAACAATGCCACTCCAGTCAGCCTCAAAGCGATAAATAAACACGCGCTCTACTTGGAGAAACTGCCGTACTTCGGCTACTGTCGTGTTTAAAATTGTTGCCAAATTCAACGACTGACGGATGCGTCGTGTAATCTCAGCAACTAATAGCTCGCGTTCAGTTTGCTGTAGCTGGAATTTTGCTGCTTGTATGCGTTCGGTAATATCGCGGTAGGTCGTGACAATGCCTGCAACTGCTGGATCGTGCAAGAGATTATTGACAATGACTTCAAAATCTCGTACTTGTTCATGTGCGGTGCGCAATCGAAATTCAGCAGAGATATTGACATTTGGATAATTTTTTGCTTTCCCGAGCAGATCTTCGGCGATCGCCTGATCTTCCTGCAAGACAAAATCAAAGGTATGATGCCACGCATCAGGTTCGTAGCCCAAGATCCGTTTAATCGAGGCGCTGGTGTAATTGACTGTACCATCCGCAGCGATCACTGCAATGATATCAGAGGCATTTTGCACCAAAGAACGAAAGCGTTCTTCACTTTGACGTAATGCATCAGCACGCGCAGTCTCTGCACTGAGTCGCTGATCGAAAGTAGAAGACACAAGTGCGAGCATCAACACAACTAATGTTGCTACTGCAATTGCAATCCCAAGCAACGTATTATCGATAACTTGCGCTGTCTCAATCAGCTGTTGATTGTGCTTAAAGCTTACTGCCGCCATTGCCGTGTAGTGCATTCCGGCGATCGCAAAACCCATCACAATCGCACCACCAACTTGCCATTTACCTTGGGCTGTGGTAGCTTTTTGCAGGCGAAATGCTAGTTGCAGTGCCACTAAAGAAGCACCAATCGCGATCGCTAGTGACAAGGCAACTAACTTGGGATCGTATTCTGGAGTTGCTTCTAGGCGCATTGCTGTCATACCTGTGTAGTGCATTGCGGCAATACTCAATCCCATAACGCTACCACCAACAATCAGCTGAAGTAAGCCAAATTCACGACTAACAACAAATAAAGCAACACCAGAGGCAATGACAGCAACTGCCATCGAGAGCAACACAAGCGGCAGGTCATACGTAATAGCAATTGGAAGATTATATGCAAGCATCGCAATGAAGTGCATCGCCCAGATGCCTACTCCCATAGCGATCGCTCCACCACTTAACCAGAGTTTCCGAATTTGCCCAGTGGTAACAGTAACGCGTCCAGATAAACTTAGGGCTGTATAGGAAGCAACAATGGCGATCGCAATTGACAGGAATACAAGTCCTAAATCATGTTGGGACAACAATACATCTGTTGTATCGGACATCGTTTTTACTTACCCCTCTACTTCCCTGCTGTCTATCCATCTTTTAACTCTGAACCGTAGGTCTGTATAGCATCCTCTGACCTCTGACCCCTATATGACCTGCGCGATAGCAAACAATGCTAACAAACCGTAAAACCGAGTGTCCATACAAAAAAACCTCTCAAGTGAGAGGCTGTTGTACTTTACAAAGAAAACTGAGCGGATTGTTAGCTGAGAACAGCAATCACACCACCCATCGCCGCCGCAATGGCCGAAACAACTGCCGTAGCAAAGAGCCACCATGCCGCACTTCCTGCTGCCTTGCGGGTTTCTTCAGCTTGCCGCTGAGCTTGAACTTTAACTTGTTCAAGACGACGTTGTGCTTCTTGTTGAACTCGCTCTGCACGTTGCAGGACGTTGTTACGCGCACCTTCAATTTGGTCGATAATTCGGTTAGCATCTGCTTCCGAAATGTCCTCGCGCGAACTCATAATAGCGACGAGTGTTTCGCGGTTAAATGAGCCTAAGCGATCGCGAATTGCATCAAAGCCTGCTTGGGGATCGTCAAACAACTTACGCACATCTTTTTTGATGCCATCGTAGTTCAGTTCAGGGCGATCCAGCGAATTTAAGTAATTACGGATTCTACCGAAAACACCATCAATGACGTCTTGGATGCGGCGTTGAATTGCCCGTATTTGCTCGACAAATTGATCGCGTACCGCTAAAACCTGATCGACAGTGCGAGCTGCTTCTTCCTCTGACATATCACCCCGTGCTTGCAGAAGAGCAATGATCGTTGAACGGTCGAAGTGTGATAAGCGATCGCCTAAACTTTCTGCCCCAGCGCGTGGATCGTTGAGCAGTAAGTACAGTTCGCGCTTAATTGCTTCAGGATTCAACTCATCCTTACCAGTACTGCGCAAGTAGTCTTCCAAGTTTTGTTGGAAGTTTTGCACTCTGGCTTGAGTACGTGCTGCCAAGCGGCGTGGCGAACGAATAATATCGCGAATCGACACTTGGATTTGATTGATAATTTGGTTAACTTGCTCTTCGCTTAAGTCTTGGCGTTGACTCAAGAGTTTTACCAAAGTATCGCGATCGACTTGTGCAAGTCGTCGTCGCAGTGCTACAGCACCTGCTTGCGGATTTTCAAAAAGCTTTGCGAAGTCGCGTTGAATGCCTTCTGGATTGAGTTCATCTTTACCTGTGTTGCGCAGGTATTCAGCGATCGTCTGTGTCACTGAATCATACTGCTCTTTAGCTTTGCCAGCAACGATTTGCGGCATATGTGTGATGTCGTACCACGTTCCTTCTACTTGCTGCAAAACTTGGTTGATCTGTTCTTCAGATAAGTCATCACGCTGATTTAATAGCTGGAATAAAGTATCGCGATCAAAACGCGACAATCGCGCCTGTACTGCGGCTGCCCCAGCTTGAGGATCTTCCAATAATTTTTGCAGATCGCGCTTGATTCCTTCAGGATTAAGTTCGTCTTTACCAGTATTACGTAAGTAAGACTCTAAATTAATCCACAGTGTTTCTGCTTGTTGTTTAGCTTGATCCGCAACATTTTGCGACTCAAACAAAACTTGCTGGCGGACATCTTCTACCGCAGCGAGGATAGTTTCTGCTTCCTCTGGGGTGATGTCGTTGCGTTGTAGCAGAATTGGTCTTAACGAACCGCTTTCTAACCGCGCCAGCCGCAAAGTTAGCACTTCATGATCCGTTTCTTCATCCTCTAGTAATGGCTTGAAATCTTGCGCCATTTTTTCAGGAGTTAAATCTGCTTTACTTGTTACCAAGAGATAACTCTCGACACGACGCTGTAGATCTTGAACTGCTTCTCTTTCTTCTTCTGCTCGAACGATAGTCAATACTTCTTGACGAATGCTTTCTAGCTGATCGGCAATTTCCTGAATTTTTGCCTGCGTAAAGACACCCCGTTGTTGCAGAAGATCGGCAAAGTCCTGACGTGAAATTTGCTCAATCTGACGCCTCACTGTACCTGGATCGGCAGCCGGATCGTAAAGAACATCACGAAATTCTTGGTTAACTTTTTCACGGTTAATCTGCCAAGAATAAGTATTAAGCAAATAGTTTTCTACATCTGCCCGAATCGTGTTGTAGGGTACGGCTGCACTTTTGATACCTACTTGATCGGCAACCTTACCAGCTTGATCTGTTGCTTTATCTCTTGCTTGCGAAAGCGAACTCAAGATCTTTTCAACATCGAAGTCTGAAAGATCGGCTCTACCCATTACAAGTCCCATCAAGGTTGTCATTCCTTGCTGAATTGTACTTTGGATAGGTCCTACGCCTCCTGCGGTCGATCCCTGAGTTGTTCCTTTACCGGAACGGACTTCCGCAATTAGCTGATCTACCTTGGCACTCAATTCATCAGTTTTAGCTTGCCCAGGCTGTGCTGACTTGAGATAATCTACCAACTCACCTAAGCGATCCTTCTGAGGAGCTTGTTGTGAAACAACTTGTCGCCACACACTTTCAAGTTGATCGACAATGCGGTTAATATCTCGTCTTGAAAGATCAGTACGAGTGCTGACTAATTCTACAAACTTCTGTCGATCAATATTACGCAGGTCTTCTGTACCTGCAATCTCTCGCAGTTGCGGATCGTTCAACAGGTTTTCAAATTCCTTGCGGATATTAGAGATGTCTAATTCGGGAGGACGTAGTGTGTCTAGATAGTCTTCAATATTTTCCCGAATTGTTAGCGGATCAATCGCACTGCCAATTTCACGTCTTACAGCCGCTGCTGCTGCTTCAGCAGTTGCCACAACTTGATTATTGACAGCCTTTGCGCCTAATGCAGCAGTTGCAGTACCAACAATAGCTTGGAATCCAGATGTTGCTGTATTTACAACTGAGCCAATCAGGGAACCTACAGTAGTGGAACTAAACCAAAACAGTAGTAAAAAATATGCACCCCAAATGACAAGTCCGAGAATTGCTCCTAGTCCCACATCTAGAGTTAACAAGCTTAATTCCACCGCCAAAAGACAAGCAATGAATAAAGCAACACTCACTGTGACTAGTGTCCAAATTCCTACCGCAGTACCTATTTTGCGAATTGTCCCTCCGACACTATCAGATCCGCTGCTACTGGAGTCTGAGTCTGAGTCGGAGGAATGACCTAGATAAGAAATGCCAGCTGCAACCGAGAGGTTTGTCAACACTAACTGAATGGCAAAGGCAAGAATAACACCAGAAATTAAAGCAACAAAAAATCTCGGTCCTGAGAAAACGAGTGCTGCTTCGGCTGGTGTTACTGCCCCTGGAGTTACTGGCACCTGTGCTATCCAAGATAGCGCGTGGTCTGGTTCCAGTAGTATTTCCGTATTCTGAAACATGGTATCCTTTGGTCAAAGCTTAAATCAGCGTAGATTATAAGATTACATGAGAAAAAACTCTGTATCTTTAGCAATACTCAACTTTCTAGCTCAGAGTCTTTGAATCGGATAGGCTAAGGCATCCCTCTGAGGTCTGAAAACCTGTATCCTCAACAAAATTAGGTAAGTACAAGAATCAATAAAGTCTAGTAGCTTTCCTTACTCTAACTTTATTAACCTCCGATAAGATGTAACACTTTATTGAAATCTTTAAAGACTTACACCCTCCAACGGTGGAATTACCACCTTTAAAAATACCCTAAGAATCGCTCTTTAGACTTGGCTTCATATTATATCTATAGACAGAAAGTGTCACTTAAATAGATCGATACAGTTAAAAGTGTCTAGAGAATTTTTTAGGAGCAAAATATGGACAGCAACACAAATCTACCTCCAGTCGCTAAAGAGTATAACGGTAAAGATCGTAATGCTTTTCTTTTTGGATGGAATCCCCAAGCTGAACTCTGGAACGGACGCCTAGCAATGATTGGTTTCCTTGCTTATTTACTTTGGGATTTAGCAGGCTACAGCGTTCTACGAGATGTACTTCATTTAATCAGCTACTAACTAAGTTGAGTGCGAATATGTTACTAGATAATTACGAATTGATGTTATCAACATATTCGTAACTCTTCTTTGTTTTACGTTGGGGAACAATCCATTTATTACAAAAAGTATATTTCATCTTCTTAATCTATAAAACTGTCAAAGAAGATTAAAATTTTAATTGACTGCTTGAGGTAACAAAAACCAAAACCGCGAACCTCCATTAACCAGAGGTGTATAGCCAATACTTCCGCCCCAGCGTTCTACCGTAATACGGCAAAAATGCAAAAATATAGACCAAGACCACTTCTGCCAGCTTTTTGTTTGCCTTGAGTAAATTTTTGAAATAAACTTGTAGCAACCTCAGGAGCTACACCATAACCCTCATCATCAACTGCGAACAAAATAGATTCTTTGACAAAGCTTTATCTTTTGGTGTTTGCTGAGTTCGAGTTAAATGAAGTTTCTTAATCATTCCCAATCATGTCAAAGTCATTGTTAAGCTACATTGCAGGGTAAGTAAATTTGCTAAAGTTGTGCGATCTATTTTTTTAGTGCGTACGTCTTGAATTCCTTTTTCAACTAAATTAATATTTTGTTCGGATTTTTGCCGCATTTCATCATCGAAACACTTAGATTGTTCGAGAATTTGCTGACGCATATCTCATTATTTCTGTGCTGTTTGCTCATCGAGATGAGATATTCTCTTCTCTAAATTCTTAGTTGTATCTTTAATATTTTGAGCAATTCCTTATAAGGCTTCGTCGCACTCACTGTGTTCGGTTTTAATTTGTTCAGTTAATGTAGTAAGTTCTTGCTTTATTTGAGAATCTATAGAGTCTAAACGTTTTTTGTCTCTACTTCTAGTGTTTTAGTAATATCTTTGATACTTTAATTCAAGTTTTTTATCGCTTTATCTCTTGCAGCTTGCTAAAATTTAATTTCTTTGGTAAGTGAGTCTATTTCTTGTTTAATGTAATCTTCCAAAGAATCTAGCCGTTTTTTCGTATCGTCATGCAAGTTGGTACATTCTTTAATGAAACGTTCTTCTAGCCGATTAAACTTCTTATCAAATTTCCGAATTTGATTGCTAAATAGAAGATCTCTGGCTTTTTCTAAATTAGCACTACCAGCCCTATCACCAGCCGTCAGTTGTGGTTTGTTGCTTGCATTGTGGCTTTGTTTGGTTCAACTGCAACGTAGGTAACGTGTTCTTCTTCTGGTGTACTCATTAATTTGATCCTCGATTACTGAGTTGCATCTCTAACTCATTCTTTTATTCCACACCAGTGGATTTACGCAAGCAAATATAGCACTTGACTTGTTTAGCAAATGCCAAAGCAAATTAAGCGATAGATATCTAGAAAAAAGAGTGAGCTTGGTTTCAAACACATCATAAAACACTAAGCTTATTAGTCACACTCAAATTATTTTATCTATAGATGTAGGATATATACGAGTATGAGTGAAACAAGTATTGGCAGTCACGCTACCTATAGCTTTTATCAGCTTCCTTTATTATTAGGTAATTATGAATGCTTTAATGGAGACTTACGTAAGTGCTACTAAGTAGAAGCTATTAGATAGAGTATTTAGAAACGTTCAACAGTTAAGCTTGAAAACATTTATTCTGACTCAGTTTTCTGCTTTAAAAACTCATCTAAGTTTGCAAATACGTAAGTCGTCTTGCTTGATTTGTTGTTTAGTAAGCTGGTATAAACAGTTCAGGCGTAAAGCTACCATGCAACCCATAAGGAATATGATGCTTGAGATGGAGACGGGCGATCGCACCTTGCTCAAAATTACGCGCATCTAAAATCACCACATCCGAACGATGATGTGTCGCATCGTAAACCAGTGCTAATATCCAACCATCATCTTCACCTTCACCATGAGGGCGTTCAACAAAAATTGGTTCGCTGACAAAGCCACGTGGTGCAGCACTCCACAATTGTCGATGTCCTGTTTCAAGATCAGCTTTGAGAATTGCTTGAAGTGGAGCATTTCCAGTATTCGCGTGCGCTGCACCCATATATAAGTAACGACAAGGACGCCCGACTTTTTCAGGATGCATGGTGGGAAATTCACAACAGCGTGGTTCAATTAATGCCCGTAATACTGTCTGCTGCTGTAAGTTGACATGAAAGCGCCACATCTGTCCTGGTTGGAGTGCATCAAAATCAACTTGTTTAAAATCACTTCCGGCTTCGACTTCCGGAAAAGATTCATAGCAAATTGAGTCTATAAAAATTTCCTCACCTTGCTCAAACGCATTCGCATGATGAAATACAAAACCAGATTGCGTTTCGAGAATTTGCATTTGTCGCGATTTATGTCGCGGAATCACAACAATGCGTGTTGGTTGATTTGGCTGAAACTTAATACACTCTCCTGCACCACGCAAACCAAAAACAAAAGGAATTGGATTAAATGCGATTGGATTTTGGAAGAAAATACAGTAATTTTCGGTGATGGCAAAATCGTGAATAAAAGCGAACCCAGGAACATTGTGCGCGTGTTGGCGAATAACGTTACCAGCCGGATCTAGTTCAAAAATTGTAATGGTTGAAGATAAACCTGGCTTGATCGAGAAGTTGACCATGCATGGTGCGCCATCATCTTGGTTACACCGAGGATCAATGCGAGGATGGGCGGCAAAAGCTTCACCATCAGCTAAAACACCGTTGAGTGAGTCTTTCCCTAATGTTTCTAATGTTGCTGGATCGAGGCGGTGGGGATCAGCAGCTTCCCACAGTGCGAGGAGTTTACCACCCCAGTAAACAACGTTAGTATTAGCAATGTTTTTCAGTCGGAGATCAAAAGCGTTCGCTAGCCAACCACCAGGCTTTTGCGTGCCAAAAACACCACGGTAGAGGATTTTACCTGCTTGTTGTTCTTCTACAAACGCAGCAGTACGCACAAAACGATTGCGAAAGTGAGCGCGACCATTGTGAAAAGCGATCGCACTGATCATGCCATCACCATCAAAAGGATGATGTATAGCATTACCATTAACATCTAATAACCCAGGACCATTACGAAACAACGTTCCTTGCAGTTCTGGTGGAATTTGCCCCTCAATATCATCAATCCAGTAATCGTATTCAGTTTTAAGAGATTCGTATCCTCCTTGCCAATCTTGGCGCTGATAGGAGTGGGTAGGAACTGTAGATGCGCGTTCGTAAAGTTGCATAGCTAGTGGAAGAGTGATTAGTAGTTAGTGGCTAGAAAAATGAAGTTCTCTATTCAACAGGTTCTTCAGCTGGTTGTTGTAACAATGATTGCGGCACCAACTCAGACATCAATTCGGGTAACAGGCTTTGTCCAAGATTGGTGGGGGTAGTGTCAGTATCAATCTCCGTAGCAGGTTCGCTGGGCTGAGTTGCATCTGTGGCAGGAAGCCAGCTCAAAAATGGTAGTGGTAACAATGTGCTGACATTAGCAATGACAACCAGTATCCAGAGATTACTAAAGTTTGTCTGTGTAATTCCCAT
Source organism: Gloeocapsopsis crepidinum LEGE 06123 (assembly GCF_015207655.1). Lineage (GTDB taxonomy): Bacteria > Cyanobacteriota > Cyanobacteriia > Cyanobacteriales > Chroococcidiopsidaceae > Gloeocapsopsis > Gloeocapsopsis crepidinum. Next base: position 27,170 of record NZ_JADEWN010000021.1, read on the forward strand.
CAAATGCATCAGCAATGCGCCGAATTGATAGGAAAGCAGTCCTCCTAAGTTAGAAATGGACATCAATAAAGCGAATAACGTTGCTTCCACTCCTGGGGGGCACAGACGGGCTGCCAAGACGAGAACTGGCATATAAGCAATCTGTCCCATTACTGTGAGAATTAGATTGTCGCCAATACTAAACCAATGGTCATCGATACCTAAAGCGCGGTTAGTATGCGTGACTAACAGCAGCATACTCATCCCTAGTACTGCTGAAAGTAGGGTACTCCAACCAAAAATGACGCGAAACGGGACATTTTTTAAAAAGCGATGAAATAACCACACTCCAACAAGCGAGGCGATACTTGTTACTAAGCGGACTCTTCCTAAAAACTCTGGTTCAAATCCCAATTCGTTGGTGGTGAAGAAGAAGAAGGCTGCATCAGCTGTAGGAGTTGCTTGCCAAATGAACACAAATGCAGCAGGAAGCCAAATTGCTTTTTGAGTAATTGCTTTGCGTAATTCCTCAAACTGATGCTTGACAGTTGACAAATCAGGTTTCTCTGTGATTGGAGACTCCGCAATTAACCAAGCCACTCCAGAGACAATTAACGGAAAAGAAGCGGTAATCCAAAAAATTGTGCGAGTGGAAAAGTGTTCCAGTAGCAATCCACTAAAATAGGCGGTGATCAAGCCACCAAAAGCTGAAGTACCCCAACACAAAGATTGTAACGACCCGACTTCTCCCTGTGATTCGGCACGCGCGCGTTCTACTACAAGTGAGTCAACAATCACATCACCGATTGCAACCGACAAGGAGCCAAGTGCGAGTGCCAAGGTGGCGGCAGTGGAAGTTTGGACAATTGTTGCCAAACCTGCCCAGGAAAGCGCTCCTAAGATGCCAGACAAGATCAAATAGGGACGCCGACGGTAGCCAAGAATAGGCAATCCATCTGAGATAAAGCCAAATAATGGCTTAACAATCCAAGGCAACGCCACAATACCAAACAGCGCTGACACTTCAGCTGGGCTTAAACCTAACTCATCTTTAAGGAAAAAGCTTACCGCCAGCCGCGCCAATCCCAAGATACCTTGCACAAAGTAAACAACTAATATGCCCAGTAACTCTGGAGTTGGTTCGTGACCAAAAAATAGTGTTTTTGTCAAGGAGTTTTTCAAACTCGTACCACTTAGAGAAATAAACATTGATAATTCTTAATAAATATCAATGCTTACTATAGTATCCATCTACCCTAGGATGTGTAACCCCTATGACGCCGATGTAAATGTCTACTGTGGTTACAAAACCCCCTTTGAACTGGGAATTGCACCCGCCCGTCGGAGATCGACTTCCACAGCCATGCGCATGGCTCTAGCAAAGGCTTTAAAGGTCGCTTCGATGATGTGGTGTGAGTTAATGCCATCGAGTTGACGAATATGTAGTGTCATTTGACTGTGGTTGACGATCGCCACAAAAAATTCCCGCACAAGTTGAGTATCGTATGTCCCAACACGCTGAGTCGGAATTTGTAAGCCGTAGCTAAGATGAGGACGTCCAGAGAAATCTAGCGCAACTTGTACTAAAGCTTCGTCTAGGGGTGCAAGAAAGTTGCCGAAACGGACTATACCCTTGCGATCGCCCAACGCTTTATGAAGCGCTTGCCCTAGAGTAATGCCAACATCTTCGTTAGTGTGGTGATCGTCAATTTCAATGTCGCCTGTTGCTTGGATGTCTAAGTCAATCAAACCATGCGACGCGATTTGATGCAGCATATGATCGAGAAAAGGTATGCCTGTTGCTGCTATACACTTTCCTGTGCCATCGAGATTCAAATTAACTTGGACATTAGTTTCACCTGTAGTACGGTGAATTGAGGCAGTCCGAGCTACCGCGATCTGAGAAATTTCGCTGAGGGTGTCACCCTGACCTAGAGTACTGCTTACCTGCATGGAGTCAAAATTAACTACTAGAAAAATTCTATTACCATGCTACACATTGTGCTTGCAGGCGGGATGCCTGCGTCTATAGCGTCAATTAACTACATTCCCATAATTTGATAGCCAGCATCGACATACAAAATTTGACCAGTAATACCGCTTGCGAGATCGCTACACAAAAAAGCTGCGGCATTACCAACTTCAGTTTGGGTAACAGTACGCCGCAAAGGAGCAACCTCTTCAACGTGATGAATCATATCCAAAATACCACCAACTGCTGAAGAGGCAAGCGTGCGGATTGGTCCTGCTGAAATAGCATTGACACGAACATTTTGCGAACCGAGTTCTGAGGCTAAATAGCGGACACTCATTTCTAATCCGGCTTTGGCAATTCCCATGACGTTATAGTTTGGTACAACGCGATCGCCACCTAAATATGTCAATGTCACAATACTTCCGCCTTCTGTCATCAAAGGTTTTGCGGCTCCACTTAACTGAATGAGGGAATAAGTGCTAATCTCTAGAGCCTTGGCAAAACCAGAGCGTGAGGTATGACTAAATTCACCACTTAAATCTTCTTTGTTAGCAAAAGCAAGACAATGAATTAGGATATCGAGTTTGCTCCATTTTTCTTGAATTGCGGCAAAGGTAGACTCAATTTGTGCCTCATTTTGAACATCACAGGGAACAAATAAACTGGGATTGAGTGGTTCTACAAGTTCTGCAACTTTTTTTTCCATCTTTCCCTTGTCATCAGGAAGGTAGCTTACCCCAATATTGGCTCCTGCTTTGTGTAGTTGTTGGGCAATTCCCCAGGCAATCGAGCGATTGTTAGCAATGCCAGTCACTAAGGCATTTTTTCCAGTTAAATCGAGCATGGTAGTTAACTTATGCAACCTTCTTGAGGATACTGGAATTAGGGGCGAGGAGCGAGGGGCGAGGGGCGAGTTTTGAATGCGTGTTAGCGTAGCGGTGACTTAGCACGTTTTGGAAAGCGAAGAAAGGTGCCGGAGGCATTAGAACTTTCTCAACTCTCTTAAACTCATAACTCATATCTCAACACTTCACGACTCTCTCAGCTTTCTTATAAGGACTTGACAAGTTATGCTAGCTACTAGTGAGCAGACGAATACTAAGTAAATTTATATTAAAGTCTTGATTTAAGGGCAAGGAATTTGTAATTTTAAACTTTATGTAAAGTAGAATACAAAACCCCGAATGCAACTCGGCTTAAGTGATTTAAGGTCTAAAAGCTGGTGTGGAATGTTGAATTGGTGTAGGCTTTCGAGCATCGGTAAGGGCAAGGATATATGGTCGTGACGCAAGATAGACCGCTAGCAGCTGTATTTCGTCAGGTGGGAGCTGGTTCATTTCCACCAGTTGTAGAAACCTTTGAGAGAGGTAAAACTATATTTTTTCCTGGCGATCCAGCCGAAAGAGTGTACTTTCTCATCAAGGGTGCAGTGAAGCTTTCGCGGGTTTATGAGGCTGGAGAGGAAATCACTGTGGCGCTGCTTCGCGAAAACAGTGTTTTTGGGGTATTGTCACTGCTAACAGGAAACCGCTCGGATCGGTTTTATCATGCTGTGGCTTTTACACCTGTAGAGTTGTTATCAGCACCAATAGAGCAAGTAGAACAATCTTTAAAAGATAATCCTGAGTTATCTATGTTGATGCTGCGAGGCTTATCTTCGAGGATTTTACAGACAGAAATGATGATTGAAACTTTAGCGCACCGCGATATGGGATCTCGGTTGGTCAGCTTTTTACTCATTTTGTGTCGTGACTTTGGTGTTCCTAATGCAGATGGCATCACAATTGACTTGAAGTTGTCGCATCAGGCGATCGCAGAAGCCATCGGTTCGACTCGCGTAACTGTTACAAGATTACTAGGAGACTTGCGTCAAGAGAATATGATTTCAATTCACAAGAAAAAAATTACAGTGCACAATCCAGTGGCGTTGAGTCAACAGTTTAGTTGAGCAGGTGGGATGATAATAAGTGGCTAGTGTTAAGAGTGGCTAATAACTAGTACCTAATCACTAGTTCTTCCCCTGCACGTTTGATTCCCATCTCTAAAATTCTTTGCTGACATTAACTTTCTCCTAAAAGGTAGTAGGCTGTATCTGGAGGGGTATGAAAAGCTAAAAATGACCACCGGATACATCTTAATTGCATCAATTTTAATTTTAGGAGGCGTAATTGCAACGGTGGGCGATCGCCTAGGTACGCGAGTTGGTAAAGCGCGTTTAAGCTTATTCAATCTTCGCCCCCGCAACACTGCTGTAGTCATCACCATTTTGACTGGAAGTATTATTTCTGCTTCTACTTTGGCAATTTTATTTGCTGCAGATGAACGTTTGCGTACTGGAGTCTTTGAACTTGAAGAAATTCAAAGTGAACTGCGAGATAGACGCCAACAGTTAGAAACAACACGTCAACAACTTGAAGCAACAACTGAAGAAAAAACACAAGTTCAACAAGAATTAGTCCAAGCAAGAGCAGAACAAAAAGCAGAACAACGAGAAGCCCAGAGAAGAGAAGCAGAAGCACAGCAACGTTTAGAAACAATCAATGAATCATTACAAGCAGCGCGAACACAGCAAGCACAGACACAAACACAACTGAATCGCACACAAGCACGACAAGCACAGACGCAAGCACAACTGAATCAAACACAAGAACAACTAACTCAGGTTTCTACTCAGTTTCAACAAGCACAAACAAGGCTGAGAACTGTTTCTCAACGAGCCAAAGAATTGCGTGCAGAAATTCAACAAGTACAAACAGAATTACAGCAGTTAACCGAACAGCGAGATCAGCTAAGAGCGCAAATCACTAAGCGGGATCAAGAAATTGCTAAGTTAGATGAAAGTATTACACAACGGGATCAAGTTATTGCACAACGAGAAAGTCGTCTCAAACAATTAGAAACTCAGCAAAACTATCTAGAACAAGAAGCACAAAACTTAGAAAGAAATTTACAAGTATTGCGACGTGGAAATGTTGCTTTATTCCGAGGACAAGTTTTATCTGGTGGCGTGGTGCGAATTGTCGATCCTAAAGCTGCTCGTCAAGCAGTCGATCAACTGCTTGTAGAAGCAAATAAAACTGCGGTGAGATTCACTCAGCCAGGCATCGAGCAAAATGAGCAAATAGTAAACATCTCTTCTGCACAAGTCGATCAATTGATTAAGCAGATTGATGATGGTCATGACTATGTTATTCGGATCGTGTCAGCAGGCAACTATGTCTTAGGAGAAAGATCAGTTCAAGTTATTGCAGATGCGGCACAAAACCAAGTTGTTTTTCGCCCTGGTGATGTCTTAGCTGCTATTTCTGCGAATCCTACTACTATGTCGGACACAGAATTGAGGCAAAGGGTAGAACTTCTATTAGGAGCTTCTAATTTTCGGGCACAACGAGCAGGTATTTTAGGCGATACAATCCAAATAGGAGACAATCGTATTGAAACACTGATTGGTTTTATCGAACAGTTGAAGCAATACAATCAACCAGTAGAAATTCAAGCAGTAGCCGCAGAAGTCACTTACACGTCGGGACCTTTGAAGGTGGAATTATTAGCAATGCAAAATGGGCAAGTTGTGTTTCGTACTTAGTACTTAATTGAAGGGATTGGGGAGCGGGAAATTGGGGGTCAGAGAATCGCCACTGTCTTAATTGCTTCACGCTTCGCACCTAGAAATAAATTGTTCGTTGCTTATTAACTAAAGTTAGGAGCATCAGACCTTTTTGAGGACAGGATTTTTGGTTCCCCTGACCTCGGATCTCTGACTCCCGAACTCTTATGAAAAAGTGCTTTCTTGAATTGATTTGCAAGGTTTGTCAATGCAGCCAACAATTTTGGGGTTTGATCCAGGACGAGATAAGTGTGGAATAGCAGTGATGGGGCTAGATCGAACACTGTATTGTCACCAAGTTGTCTTGGCAACAGAGGCGATCGCTGCTATCGAACAACTCCGCCAACAATTCCCTATTTCTCTGATTGTCATTGGAGATCAAACAACTGCCAAAAACTGGAAGCAAAAATTAGTAACAAAACTATCTGAACCGCCATCGATTGTAATGGTTGATGAAAGATATACGAGTTTGGAAGCACGCGATCGCTACTGGCAAATGTTTCCCCCTCAAGGACTGCAACAACTATTACCGCGCGGTTTACGCCAACCACCAAAACCAATTGATGATATTGTTGCCATTCTGTTAATTGAACGATATCTCAGTCGGCTAGCACAGTAAGAGTCGTGAAGTGTTGAGTTATGAGTTCAAGAGAGTTATGAGTGCTGAGTAGTGAAGTGTTGAGTTTAAGAGAGTTCTTCTAATTCAAAATTCAAAACTCAAAACTAATCACTAGCCACTAGTCACCCTTCCTAAAGTTCTGCACGGATAGTAAAGGCGTAGTCTCCTCCTGGTTCGAGTTGATAATCTTTCTGTTCTAAAAAGCGTCCTAGCGGTTCTTTGATGAGAGCACGACCTTGAGAAGGTTTGACAGACAGTTCACCACGCCGAAAACACCATTGAAACTGCCATTCAAAATCTCCAGCTCTTACTTCTCCTTCTAACAAGCCATGCTGCCAGGACTGTCGCGTAATCCTAACATGGGCAGTGGTTTCAGGTAAACGCTTACGACTCACAATCCTTCTTTTCCCAATCTCGACAGCTTGAATCAGATAATTAACTTTCCATTGTGACCAGAGACTACTACTCAAAACAAAAGTACAAAGACATAAATTTGCATTTCTGACAATGTAGATTGTTTCAGATGTCAATAGCTTTTGGTGAGAGAACCGAACACCTTTTGTCCTTAAAACATGATTAGGATCGAGATGATGCGATCGCCTATCTAAATTTATATAGCAATGATTAATATCATTACTCCAACTACGGTCAAGGTAATGCCTAGCCACTGTTTTAACCCTGAACCCTGAACCCTGCTATGTGTCATCTCGTAAGCACCGCCAATTCAATGCTAATACCAGGAGGTAAGACAATTGACTTTTGCATTGCCTGACCCAAGTTCTGATCAAAACAAGTTCCCTTCAAATATAGAGCAGCGATCGCAGCGCGATCAAATGCCATCAGAATCTTTTGGAGAAAGTAATTCTTCTCTATTGGATGCTTGGGATGATGCAGATTTAGATCAGGCAATTTCGAGTGTTGCTGAGATTCAAGCAGAGTTGAACTATCAACAAGCAAAAGATACTTTGCACAATTTAGTCACTAAACTCGATTTGACCTCTCAAGAACGTCGTGGTTTAGAAGCGGAGATTCAACAACTAGAAACGATGCTTGGCAACTTAGAGCGTCGAGTGTTACAAATTGCTGCCTTTGGTATGGTAGGTCGTGGGAAGTCCTCTTTACTCAATGCTTTAGTAGGACAACAAGTATTTGAAACTGGTCCACTGCACGGCGTAACACGCACTGCATCGCGGGTAGCTTGGAGCGTTAGTGAACAAAGTATCAATGGCGATCGCTATCAAAAAGCAACGCTTACGGGTGCGGGGGCTTCTCAAATTGAACTAATTGATACTCCAGGTTTAGATGAGGTTGATGGTGAAACTCGTGCTGAGTTAGCAAGAAAAATTGCTGCACAAGCTGATTTAATTTTATTTGCTGTTGCTGGAGACATAACTCAGGTAGAACATGAGGCTTTGTCGCAACTACGGGAAGCTGGTAAGCCAATTTTGCTTGTCTTCAACAAAATAGATCAATATCCTCAAGCAGATCGCATGGCGATTTATCACAAAATTCGTGACGATCGCGTGCGCAAGTTGCTCTCACCGGATGAAATTGTGATGGCGGCGGCTTCTCCGTTGGTAAGGACAGCGGTGCAACGCGCTGATGGAACGCGCGGCGTGCAGTTACGTACAAGCACCCCCCAAGTTGAGGAACTCAAGCTGAAAATCTTAGAAATTATGCATCGAGAAGGTAAAGCTTTAGTCGCACTCAACAGTATGCTTTATGCCGACAATATTAACGAGCAACTCGTCCAGCGCAAGCTCGAAGAGCGCGATCGCAGTGCAAACGAACTCATTTGGCGGGCAGTGATGACTAAAGCAACAGCGATCGCCCTCAATCCACTCACAGTTGTTGACCTTGTTAGTGGTGCAGTTATAGACATTGCTTTAATTTTGAGTTTATCTAAACTTTATGATATTCCCATGACTCAAACTGGTGCTGCTGGGCTGTTACAAAAAATCGCCATCAGTATGGGTGGAATTAGTATTAGTGAACTCTTGGCAAACTTAGGACTCAGTTCGCTGAAATCTTTACTTGGTTTATCTGCGAGTGCAACTGGTGGTCTTGCTTTAGGTCCTTATGTTTCTGTGGCGCTCACGCAAGCAGGAGTTGCTGGGGTATCTTCTTATGGAATTGGACAAGTTACCAAGACTTACTTAGCTAACGGCGCGACTTGGGGTCCGGAAGGTCCTAAAGCAGTTGTCCAAAGCATCTTGGCTTCACTGGATGAAACCTCCATTATCAGTCGCATCAAAGATGAACTGCGTAGTAAGTTAGGGGCGAGGGGTGAGTGATTAGTTTTGAGTTTTGAATTTTGAATTAAAAGAGTTTTGAATGCGTGAGTTTTGAATTAAAGATTTTTCTCAACTCTCTTAAACTTATAACTCAACACTTCACGACTCAAAACTTCTAGTCTCCCCCTACTCTTTTCTACTAACGCGGTGGTTGATTGCGTTGTTCTTGGAATGAACTTAAGACATTACGCACTTGTTGCGCGGCAATATCGCGACCACCTAAACCAAAGGCGATCGCAACGGCGACAGCGACAGCACCTAAAAGTAGTCCAAACGCTAAGTTAACAATTTCAGTGGCAATTCCGATTTGTTGTAATGCCAAAGCTGAAACAAACGCAATGATTGCAATGCGTGCTACTTGACCTAGTAATTGTGCTTGACGATTGCTAGAGGAACTCACAATCAAACTGTAAGCCAGATTTGCTAAGAATAGCCCGATAGCAAATACAATCAAGCCAGCCAAAATTCGTCCGAAGATGACAATTAAACCGCTGACAAGAAGTGTCAGTGCTGGAATATTGAGGATATTGACTGCTGCTACAGTCGCAAACAGCATAATCCCTACTAAGGTAATAATTCCGACAGCTTCTGATGGCGTGCGTGTTGTAATTGCAGCTGCAGCGTTTTCAGCAGTAGTGCGTTCAGGCTGTAATACAGTTTCTTGGTCACTACCAGGAGGCGGAATCACAAAGACTTCTTCGGTTCTTCTGACATCAGTAGGAGTACGACGTCTTTGCAAGCCAGACAACCCAATGATGGAGAAGATGTTATCAAAGCCCAAGCTGGAGAGAATGTTGGTCACAAGGTCAGCAACAAAGCGCCCCAAGAAATAACCCAAAATGAGAATCAACGCAGCGGTGAAGATCGCGGGTAGCGCGTTGAGGATTTGCTGTAGCATAGCGATCGCCGGCACAGAAATCGCATTAATTCGCAGGGCATTCAATGCTGCAATTGCTACGGGAATCAAAATCAGCACATAGACAATTGTGCCAATAATGCCTGAGAGCGATTGTGTTGATGTACTAGTTCGAGTTCTACCTAACCCGAACCGTTCGCCCATTTGATCGGCTCCAGTTGATGCCAGTAAATTGGTGACAATTCGGCGGACAACTGTAGCAAGTAACCAACCTGCTGCGGCAATTAAAACTGCTGCCAAGATATTTGGTAAGATTAACAGAATCTCATTAACCAAGTTCTGCACTGGTAATAGTGCTTGCTGCAACCCTAATGTATCGAGAACTGGAATGAGAAACAGTAAAAAGATGAACCAGTAAAGCGCATTACCAATCGTTTCGCTCAGTGACATTTGGTTTGGTTCGCGGGTTTCGTCGGGCGCACGCTGGTCTAAACGTTCATCTAGTCGTACTGCTTGTAGTCCTCGAACTGTAATCAGCTTTACCAGCGTTGCAATCAGCCATGCAACACCAAACAGTAGCAATGCTCCTATTAACCGAGGAATAAAGCCAAGAACGAGATTGAGGAAGTTATTGAGTGGCTGCGATACTGCTTGCAGATTTAATGCTTGTAAAACTGCGATCGCAGTGAATAGGATAATAATCCAGAAGACGATGTTGGCAATTAAATTTTCGACTCGCGGTAGATCTCCAGAGTCACCACGCCCAACAAGACCTCCAGCAATTCGGTTATCTAGATTTGTGCGGCTGAGGAGTCCTTTTGTAATTGATTTTGCGATCGCCGCAATAATCCAGCCGACTATCAAAACTAACAGTGCTGCTAGTAAGCTAGGAAGAAACGCCCATAAGCCTGCTAGTAAACCTGCTGAGTAGTCCACCGTCGTTTGTAAGGCTTGCCCTGTTTGCTGTAGTGGTTGACTTCCTGGGGCTTGTTGAAATTGCGCCAGTAGTTGATAGTCTAGAATTGGCACTTTCATCATCGTTGCTATGCCTTGCCAAGTTCCATTCATGGTTTTTTAGAGTAAACGTCAGGTGTGAGGAGAGACACGAGTATTTTTAGCAGATTCGGTTATTCCTGTGAATAATCCTACAGTTGAGTTGGTTTATTTGCGTGTGTTGGTAAGTAAATTACCCAATAAAATAGAATATTACGTCAATATTCAGATTGATCGCGAATCTTCTGTTTGGCATCTACCTCTATGGGTAAGTATCTCTATAAATTTATTGTTTTCGCTTGATCTTCCCTTGAGTTGGGCTACAGGGAGTTATGAGTGTTGAGTTATGAGTTGAGAAAAATCTAATGCCTCCGGCACCTTTGTTCGCTTTCCAAAACTCTTTAGGATTCAAAACGTGCTAAGGCACCGCTACGCTAACAAAATTCAAAACTCTTAAAGAACTCAAATCCTTTGATATGTCCCATAGTCAAGTTTTAGAGCAATCAATTGATATGTCCCATAGTCAAGTTTTAGAGCAATCAATTGATATCGATGCGATTCCTACTGTAGTAGATCGTTGTATCACAGATCGAACGCTGATGCATCGCTGGTTAAATCCTCTATTGCGTTGCGAACCAGTGGGTGATTGGAGTACAAATGTGGGAAGCCGCAGTCGCTTTGTGATTCAAATTCCGCTACTCAAACCGACGCTTGATAATGTTGTGATTGAGCGATCGCCTGGGTTAGTGGTGTGGCAATTTCAAGGTTTCTTTCACGGATGCGATCGCTGGGAATGTCAACCAAGGCATCAAGGGACGCATCTCGTCAATCACTTTGAGTTTGAAATTCCAAATACTGTTGTTCGCTGGGGCTTTAACACGTTTGCTTTTGCTTTAACACAAAAAGACATGCAAGCTCAGTTACTTCGCTTGAAGCGCTTGGCAGAGCAAATTGAGATGAAGTAGCATAGTAGGGTTCAGGGAGACTCAGAGTTATGAGTCGTGAAGTGTTAAGTTATAAAACTTTTTTAAATTCAAAACTCAAAATTCGTTAAAAACTACTACCGAGTTGATTCAAGAGGCGGCGAATGACAGTGGCATCTGAGGCATAAGGAACTTTTTCTAGATAGGCTTGTAAGTCACTAACTGCTGCACTCCAGTAACCCAGTTGATAGCGAATTAAACCGCGATCGCGTAGTTCTGTTGGTAGCTCAGGAAACAATAGTAATATTCTCTCTACTGCTGCGAGTGCTTTTGTTAATTGCTCTTTTTGAAGATGAGCAAACTTCAGATTTGTCAACATACGTGCTAAAAACTGTCGCCGGCTGACAGCTTCTAAAAAGGAACTTTGCAGCGTCATCGGTTGACCATACATTTGACTGAGTTTTTCTTGACAATCTTCAGGAAACAAGATTTCGCCACAATTGAACGGATCGACAAAGATTTCCATTTGTTGAACATTAGGACGAATCAGGAAATGTCCTGGCATTCCAATACCCAACATAGGAAAATCAATGCGTTTAGTCACTTCTAAGTAAATTAAAGAAAGTGTAATTGGAATTCCTGTCCGTCGTTCAATAACATCGTTGAAGAAACTGTTGCGGGGGTCGTAGTAGTTACTTGTATTACCAGTAAATCCCAAATCATCATACAAGTAATGATTGACAGTCTGAACAATCCGCAGCGGATACCTTTCGCTAGGCAGCTGTTCTCGTACTTCTGCTGCCATAGTGTCGAGTGCATTCAGGTATTCTTCAATATCAAGGTGCGGGTATTCTTCTTGGGCGATATAGAGTGCGGCTTTTGCCAAGTCAATTTGCTCATCTGGTTGATGAGTTTCTTGATAAAAATACTGACGGGCAGGAGGGAAATCCATAAGGATTTTATTGGCTACTTGTTCAGGGAACGCCGCTCGCTAATTGTTAACTAGTAACAAGCAGTACATAACTTTTGAGTAGTATACTGAAAAATCAAGCTTGTTTTAATCTTCCATTAAATTTTAGCGGTAATGTAAATCTTACAATTGATTCTAAGCTAGAAACACACTTTAGTTGAAGGTAGAAAGTTTATGCACAAGTTCAGTTAATTAGGTCGCAACTCAAAGCTGAATCAAATGTGATGCAACTCAAACAAGCTCGCAAATGGCATAGATTTTTACTCAGTGCTAGAACGCGGATTTTAGCTTGGTATATTGTTTTGATGGCTACCTCTTCTGTGGTGTCCATTTTTGCAATTCGCCAAGAGTTGTTTACGCGGGTTCAAGAACGAGTTGAGCGCTCGCTGTTGCAAGAAGTGCAGGAGTTTCGTCAATTAGTTAAGAGTGTTAATCCAGAGACTAACAAGCCTTTTGAAAGTCATGAGGTGACTGATCTTTTTGATTTATTTGTGGCGCGTAATATTCCTGACGACGATGAGTTTTTGTTAACACTGTTCAATGGTCGTTTGTACAAACATAGTCCGAGAGCGTTACCTGAACCGCTAAAACCTGACTCGCCGTTAATTCAACATTGGGGTCAGCTGACTCAACCAGAGCGAGGACAAATAGACACAACGTTGGGAGAATTGTTGTATTTAGCAGAACCCGTCAGAATTACCTATCAAGCAGAACCCCTTGAAAGTACAGCGGATGTTCAGGGAGTTTTTGTTGTTGCTCACATAACAGCAGGAGAGCGCGAAGAGGTTGATGAAGCGATCGCAGTTGTTGTTGAGGTGACAATTATTGTTTTAACAGCAGCCTCGATCCTCGCTTGGGCGATCGCAGGAAGAGTCTTAGCTCCTTTACGTTTATTAACAAAAACAGCTCTTTCTATTACCAATGACTCTGATTTAACGCAGCGTATCCCAGTGCAAGGAAGCGATGAAATAGCAGAACTAACGATCACTTTTAATGAAATGATGGATCGGCTAGAGGATGCTTTTATGAGTCAACGCAATTTTATCAATGATGCAAGCCACGAGTTGCGCACGCCAATCACAATTATTCGCGGTCATCTAGAACTTCTTGGCGACGATCCCCAGGAACGGCAAGAAACAATGGAAGTGATCGTTGATGAACTTGATCGGATGAATCGTTTTGTGGATGATTTATTAATTCTGGCTAAGGCTGAGCAACCTAAGTTTTTATGTTTAGAAACAGTAGATGTTAGGTCATTTACTGAAGAAGTGTACGCCAAAGCGAGAACACTTGCCGCACGTAACTGGCGATTGGATAGTAAAGGTTGTGGCTCAATTATTGCTGACCGCCAACGACTCACGCAAGCAATTGTCAATTTGGCTCAGAATGCAACACAACATACTCACACCAAAGATGTTATTGCACTGGGTTCCATTGTGAGAAATGGTAAAGCCCGTTTTTGGGTCAGTGATACAGGTCAAGGAATTGCCTACAGCGATCAAAAGCGCGTCTTTAAACGCTTTGCTCGTGGAGTTAACGGTCGTCGTTCAGAAGGAGCCGGCTTAGGTTTAGCAATCGTTCAAGCGATCGTGACTGCTCATCATGGTCACATAGAACTTTCTAGCCAACCTGGTATTGGCTCAACTTTTACGTTAGTTATCCCTGTCGATCCTCCTACGCCTGAATCAAATTAGCACGTTGAGTATTTACATACTGCTTATGAGCCATATTCTCATTGCCGAAGATGAACCGCGAATTGCTTCTTTTCTAGAGAAAGGACTCAAAGCAGCTGGTTTTACCACTGCAGTAGCAAAAGATGGCAATGAAACTGTTCTCATGGTACAGAGCGATCGCTTCGATCTGCTGCTGTTGGATATTGGACTTCCTGGTAAAGATGGTTGGCAAGTTTTAGAGGAACTACGCGGTTTAGGCGAATATTTGCCCATTATTATTCTCAGCGCTCGTGATGATATTAACGATAAAGTTGCTGGACTCGAAGGCGGTGCCGATGACTATGTTACTAAACCTTTTCGCTTTGAAGAGTTAGTAGCGCGGGTGCGATTGCGACTGCGGGATAAGCACGTACCAAAAACTAACGAAGAGATTGTATTGAGGGTGGGGAACATTACTCTCGACTTACGTACGCGCAAAGCTACGGTAGGCGATCGCTTAGTAGACTTACCAGCTAGAGAATTTACCCTAGCTGAGACTTTTCTACGTCATCCTGGACAAATTTTGAGTCGCGAACAATTACTCAATCGCGTTTGGGGTTACGATTACGACCCTGGCTCAAATATTGTTGATGTTTATGTAGGCTACTTACGTAAGAAGTTAGGTGATAAATTCATTGAAACAGTTCGAGGCATGGGTTATCGCTTACGTGGATAATACTTAATTTATTGAACGAGAGATAGTTCTGTCAGTGTATCAATAGGCAGTCAAAATGCCTCGATAAATCTTTAATTTAGGGTTAAATAAAATTTTTCTCATAATTTATTCATTCTTCTTTCATCAAGAATTGTTAAGCTCTTACACAAGATGTAGAATTACACTTTGATCTCCCGTAATTCTGCTGATTTTCTACCACTGAGAGCTTAAAGCAGAGGTTACTCGACCATGAGACTGATGGTTTATTCTCACGATACATTCGGTCTCGGCAATATTCGGAGAATGTTATCTATCTGCGAATACTTATTAGAGTCTATTCCTGATGTATCAATTTTACTTGTCTCTGGCTCACCTATGCTACATAGTTTTAGGATACCAGCAGGGTTAGACTATATTAAATTACCTTGTATCAATCGCGGCTATTCAGGCAATTTATCAACGAAGTATCTAGGTACACAAGTAGATGAAACTGTCAAGTTAAGAACAGATATTATTTTAGCTGCAACTGCGAATTTTAAACCAAACTTATTTTTAGTAGACAAAAAACCATATGGATTAGATCGCGAGTTAAAACCAACAATTGATTACATCAAGCGCTTTTTACCTCACACAAAACTTGTTCTACTTTTGCGAGATATTCTAGATTGTCCTGAAGTTACTATAGAAGAGTGGCAAAAGCAGGAATATTACACAGCAATTCAATGGTTTTACGACAAAGTCTTAGTAGTAGGAACCCCAGAAGTTTTTGATTTTTGCCAAGAATATAAATGTCCTCCTACTGTTGCGTCTAAAATTCAACAGTGTGGCTATATTCGCAAAAAATTTAAGGAAAATCCCAACGACATATTACATAAATTAGCACTTGAACCACAAGAAAAACTAGTACTTGTTACTCCTGGTGGTGGTGAAGATGGCTATCAATTAGTTAATACTTATTTATCAGGACTAGCTTTACTACCCGCAACACATCATATCAAAAGTGTAGTTATTGCTGGACCAGAAATGCCGCAATTTCATAAACAGGCATTATATCAAATAGCAGAACAGTATTCTCATGTACAAATATGTGAGTTTACAGAGCAACTGAGTGTATACATGAAAAGAGCAAATGTAGTGATTTGTATGGGAGGGTATAACACCCTTTGTGAAGTCATTTCACTTAACAAAAAAGCAATTGTTGTACCGCGTATTTATCCTGTTGCTGAACAATACATTCGTGCTGAACGTATGGCTAACCTGGGGTTAGTGAAAATGATTCATCCGCATAGCTTAACTTCTGAAAATTTAATGCGATCTGTTTTTAGAGAACTTGACAATACTCAAGAATGTCAACCTCCATCTATAGATTTAAATGCTCTACCTCGTATTAGTCAATGTATTGAGATGTTGCTGTATAACCAAGTAGTCGATAGTAAGCAGTATTTAACTAAGGAGACACAATGGCTAACAACAACAATCCTAAAATCGGTTATCTACTAAAAACATTTCCTAAATTATCAGAAACATTCATTTTAAATGAAATCCTAGAATTAGAACGTCAAGGAATAAATCTACATATTTTCTCCTTAAGAAAACCTCAAGATGAAAAACATCATGCTGCACTTCAAACACTTAAAGCAGATGTAACTTACATTCCATCTTTATTTCCTCGATCTTCGCAAGATATAGTGCATCTGCAAGAAGCTAATGTATTGCTAATGCAACAAAACGTACAAAACTACTTTCAATTACTACATTTAGACCACTCAACCACAGAAATAGAGAGCTTAAATATCTTTTTACAAGCGGGGTATTTAGTAAAAGCAATTCGTGAAACAGGAATATGTCATCTTCACGCACACTTTATCA
This sequence comes from Gloeocapsopsis crepidinum LEGE 06123, assembly GCF_015207655.1. Lineage (GTDB taxonomy): Bacteria > Cyanobacteriota > Cyanobacteriia > Cyanobacteriales > Chroococcidiopsidaceae > Gloeocapsopsis > Gloeocapsopsis crepidinum. The sequence continues at coordinate 43,622 of NZ_JADEWN010000021.1, forward strand.
ATATTCCTACTGCGGTTGCTGAAGTAGCTGCTCACTTATGTGGCATTCCCTATAGTATCACTGCTCATGCAAAAGATATCTATTTATCTAAGCCTGAAGTTTTAAATCGGAGAATTAGTCAGGCAAAATTTGTTTTGACTTGTACAAAGTACAACCAACAGTTTTTGCAAAAGCTCTCTACTAGTAATACTCCTATTTATCTTAGTTATCATGGTTTAGATTTAGCAAAATTTACTCCCAATATCAAGCAAGAAGTAGTTAAAACATTACCTACTATTTTAAGTGTTGGCAGATTTTGTGAGAAAAAAGGTTTTCCTCATCTTATTCAAGCCTGTAAACTTCTCAAGGAAAGAAACTATAAGTTCCAGTGCCTCATTGTGGGTTATGGTCCTCTGCAAACTGAAATTGAACAACTAATTGCTGAGTTGAAGCTAGAACACTGCATATTTCTAGTTGGCAAGATGACTCAAGATGAGTTAATTGAGGTGTATCGTCAAGCTGATATTTTTGTTCTTCCTTGTCACATTACAGAAAATGGCGATCGCGACGGAATACCAAATGTGCTTTTAGAAGCAATGGCAATGAAAGTACCAGTAATTTCTACTAACATATCAGGAATAGTAGAATTAATAGAACATAAAAGAAATGGTATTCTTGTACCTCCAAAAGAGCCTTTTACTCTTGCAAAAGAGCTAGAAAATCTTATTAACAATCCGCAATTTAGAAATGTATTAAGTCATCAAGGTAGAGTAGACGTTTCAAGTAACTTTTCTATTAAAAAAAATACTACAGATTTAAAAAACATCTTTATGTCTGTACTTGCTAAATACCGTTCACAACAACCTGTATTAGAAGCAGAGGTGTCTTTAGTATGAAAAAACTCATGTTTTACTGCCAACATATTTTAGGTATGGGGCATCTTGTTCGCAGTATGGAAATTGTGCGAGGATTAACTAAAGACTTTGAAGTTTGTTTCATCAACGGCGGACAAGTTGTTGATGATTTTGATATACCTCCAGATGTTCAGGTTGTGAATTTACCTGCCATTAAAACTGATAGTGAATTCAAAGAGCTACAAGTTGTTGATACTACACAAAACTTAGAAGAAATTCAAGAATATCGCAAGCTCAAACTCTTAAAGATATTTGAGCAATTTCAACCTGACTGTTTGATAATAGAACTTTTCCCGTTTGGAAGAAGAAGATTTTCTTTTGAGTTAATTCCCTTACTAGAAAGCGTAAAAGCTTCTCGAAAAAATACAAAAGTGATCTGCAGCCTGCGTGATATTGTTGTCACTAAGCAAGATCAAGCTCGGCATGAAGAGAAAGTGTGTAAATTAATGAATAAGTATTTTGATATGCTACTTATTCATGGCGATTCTCAATTTCAAAAACTAGAAGAAAGTTTTTCTAGAGTTAGCGATCTCAAGTGTGAAGTTCACTACACAGGGTATGTTGTTCAAAAAACAAATAACTTATCTATAAAATTATCAGAAGATATCTTAGAAAAACCTTTAATTTTAGTTTCAGTAGGTGGTGGAAGATTTGGTCATGAATTATTAGATTGTGTCGTCAAAACATCTACTATTTTACAAAAAAGAATACCACATCAAATTTTAATGTTTACGGGACCATTTATGCCTGAAGAAAAATATACACAGCTTCAAACGATGGCAGATGGTTGCAAAAATCTTAAAATCTATCGCTATACTTCAAATTTCCTCAAGTATATGGAAGCTGCTGATTTATCAATTAGCATGGCAGGCTACAACACTACAATGAACATTTTAACGACGAAAGTAAGAGCAATGATTCTGCCTTTTACTGGAAATGACGATCGAGAACAAGCACTCAGATCTCAAAAGTTAGAAAACTTAGGAATAGTTGATGTTATTCATGCTAGTGAACTAATTCCTGACATCTTTGCTGAAAAGGTTATTACTTGTTTAAACAAGCAACCAAATCAAATTAAAATTGATTTAGAGGGAGTCATAAAAACTGCCAATTTTGTTAACCAAGTTGTGGAAAAGAAGCACGTAATTGCTAGCTATTAAAATAGCTTATTGTAGTTTAGGAGAAAATAGTTATGAAGAGAATTTGTATTACTACTTTAGAGTTTCCCCCAGATGTGGGTGGAGTAGGAGAGTCAGTAAACCGAATTGCTCGCCTCCTGCTAGCATTAAATTATGAAGTTCATGTAGCAGTGTTTCATTCAAAAGATCGTAAAGTTAGCGCTGATTGCCGCAAACGAGCAAGTTGCGCAACGATTGAGCAAGATGGCATCTTAGTTCATCGAATTGAACCAGCAATTCGTACTGCTATTTCTACAAAACAAGATTTTTTAAGTGAAATTTATTTACAATTAAAGTTACTGCAACACCAGTATCAATTTGATATTTTTCATGCTTTTTTTATTAATGAAACAGGCTATTTAACAACATTAATTGCTAGAGAAAACAACGTACCTGTTATCAATAGTGTACGGGGAAGCGATTTACACAAACACATCTTTAATCCTACGTTACACGCACAAATGGTGTGGGTATTGGAAAACTCTTCTTGGGTAACTTTTGTGAGCCATGATTTGTATAACCGAGCTACATTATTTGCTCCAACAGTTCAAACTAAATCATCAGTATTTTGGAATTCGATTGAACCAATTGATTTTACTCAGCTTCCTTTACCGCATTTAGTTGATAAACTACAAGGTATTGTGATTGGTTCTGTAGGAAGATTTCGTGATAAAAAAGGAATTGAGTATCTTCTTGATGCTTGTGTAGAACTTAAAGAAGAAATAGATTTTACTTTACTCTTAGTTGGTGATTTTGCTGAGAAAGAGTGCGAATATTGGCAACAAGAAATTGCCAGCAGTGGCATTAGCGAAAAGATCTTAATTACTGGTATTGTTGAGCGCAAAGAAGCTTTAGCCTATTTACCGCATATTGATATTTTTGCAATTCCTTCACTACACGACGGTTGTCCGAATGCCATGCTAGAAGCAATGCTAAGCGGTAGAGCAATTGTAGGCACAAATGTGGATGCAATTGGCGGAATTTTAGTAGATGAAGTAGATGCCTTAGTTGTTAATCCAGCTTCAAGCGAAGAATTAGCTATCGCATTACGACGTTTGGCTTCTCAACCACAATTACGACATAAACTTGGAGATGCGGCAAAGCGAAAAGCGATCGCTGCCTTCTCTCCTACAGTTGAACAACAGCATTGGCAAGAAGTTTACCACCAAGTTCTATCTCCTGAAGAATTAGCTTTAATTAGTCTTGGTGTTGCGTAAGTATGCGGAGTTAGAAGTAGGACTTTTAGTAAAAAAAAATACTAAAAAAGCAGAAATCTGAACAATACTGATCATTTCCTCCTTATTTTTCCAATACTCCTGTTCTAAACTGACGCTTAATTCTTGCTAACTAGTAAAAAGAGGTATTACATGAACTCACAAGTCACAATCGTTGTTGTACCACGCGAACGTTTTAGCTATACACGCGAGTCTTTAGAAAGCATTTACGCTCATACAAAATTTCCCTTTGAGTTAGTTTACGTTGACGGAGGGTCGCCAGCACACATTGAGAGTTACTTAAAACAGCAAGCCGAGGAAAAGAACTTTAAACTCATCCGTAGCGATCGCTATCTTTCACCCAACCAAGCACGAAACTTGGGAATTCCTGCAGTGAACAGTAAGTATACTGTCTTCGTAGATAACGATGTTATTGTCACTCCAGGTTGGCTAACTCGTTTAGTACAGTGTGCAGAAGAAACAGAAGCTGCTGTTGTTGCGCCTTTAGTTTGTATTGGTCAACCAGACGCAGGAATCGTTCATTTAGCCGGTGGAGAAGCCCGCATTGAACTACAGGAGAGAGAGAAAAACGGCAAAACTAAAACTAGACGTCGCGTTCATGAAAAGCACTACTTTGTCAATCGTCGCCTAGATGATGTCCGCAATCAGTTGCAGCGGATTCAATGTGAGTTTGCTGAATTTCACTGTGTTTTAGTGCAGACAGATGTATTTACGAAAACTGGCTTACTTGATGAAAAACTGCTAAGCACCCGCGAGCATATTGACTTTAGTATGACAGTAGCTCAAGCAGGTGGAAAAATCTACTGCGAACCAGCGTCTATTGTCACCTATGTTCCAGGACCTCCCTTCGAGTTAACTGATATGCCCTTCTTTATGCTGCGTTGGAGTGATGCTTGGGAACTCGCAAGTCTCAAACACTTTCGTGAAAAATGGGACGTTACAGAAGATAAATACTTTCAAAAGCGCTACGAACGCTTAGGAGAACGACGCTACCAAGCTTTCTTAAAACCATTCATACGTCGCTTTAGTTTTGGTAGACAGAACTACTGGCTAGTACAAAAAATAGTACCCCTAGAAAGAAAGTTGAATCGCTATATCAGCGATCGCTACCAGCAAAAGCTAGGAGTGAGTAATTAGTGCAGACAACTGCATCACACGCTAAAAACCTTCACACCCTTTGAGGAGATGAGTCGTCGTCCTAAAAATATCAAAGAAGCATTACCAGGTCTCAGCCGGATTTTTAGCAGATTTGCTCCCCAGATTCGCAAACAAAAATTGCTGATTGGTGCCTCATTTTTAGCACTGCTTGCAGAAACTGCATTTCGGTTATTAGAACCTTGGCCACTGAAACTCATTTTTGACTACATCATTGTCAGTGGTTTTCAGACCGAGGCGCTACCAATTCCAGCATTGAGAGGGCTAAATCCTGTCACTTTGTTGACAATATTTACTGGGGCAATTGTGGCGATCGCACTCGCACGTGCAGCAGCTGCTTACTGTAGTACTGTGGGCATGGCAATTGCTGCAACTCAAGTCATGACTGAGATTCGCGGGAATCTTTATACTCATCTCCAACGTCTTTCACTTTCGTTTCATAGCAAAATCAAGTCAGGCGATCTGATTACCCGCGTGACCTACGATGTTGAACGATTGCGGGAAGCCACTGTGACTGCTGCTTTACCGTTATTCACAAACATCCTCACGCTCATTGGGATGCTGGGGGTCATGTTTTGGTTAAATTGGGAATTAGCAACACTGGCGATCGCTGCTTTTCCCTTATTTGTCTTTTCTACATTTCGGACAACAAAAAGCATCCAAGGTGTCGCCCGTACACAACGCAAGCGCGAAGGCGCAATGGCGGCGACAGCAGCAGAAGCGATCGGCGCAATTAAAGTAGTCCAAGCATTATCACTGCAAAAAATTCTTGAAGGTGCATTTGCCAGTCAAAACAAAAAAAGTCTAAAAGACGGCGCACGCGTGCAGCGACTCTCTGCGGCACTAGAACGTAGTGTAGAAGCTTTGGTAGCACTGGCAACTGCTTTAGTCTTGTGGCGAGGTGTTCAGCTTGTGTTGACACAAGCAATTTCTCCAGGAGACTTGTTAGTTTTCATCAACTACCTGAAAACAGCCTTCAAGCCCATGCGTTACTTGGCAAAGTACACCGGACAAATTGCCAAAGCGACAGCTTCTGGAGAACGCATTATCGATTTATTAGACGCTGTACCAGATATTCGAGATACACGTGGGGCAATTGCTGCACCACCATTTCGGGGTAAGGTTCAATTTGAGAATGTCACTTTTGCTTATGAACCTGAACAGCCAGTTCTCCGAAACGTCAGCTTTACTATCAAACCAGGACAGCAAGTAGCATTAGTTGGTCCATCAGGTGGAGGTAAGTCAAGTTTAGTTAGTTTACTACTACGTCTTTACGATCCTCTAGAAGGACGCATTTTAATTGATGGACGCGATCTGCGCGAGTATAAACTCGATTCCTTGCGCCAGCAAATTAGTATTGTTTTACAAGACAGCGTGTTATTTGCTGTCAGCGTCCGCGATAACATTTCCTACGGTTCACTCACGGCAACCCAACAGGAAATCGAAGCCGCAGCAAAACTTGCTAATGCTCACGACTTTATCATGGCAATGCCCCAAGGATACAACACCGTTTTAAGCGAACGTGGCTCAACACTATCCGGAGGACAGCGACAACGAATTGCGATCGCGCGTGCAGCAGTTCGTCAAGCGCCAATTGTTATTCTTGATGAACCGACAACAGGTTTGGATAATCAAAATGAACGTGCTGTAAGCGAAGCACTTGATAGACTTACGGCTGGACGTACCACTTTCATCATTTCTCACAACTTAAGAACTACTGAGCAGGCTGACGTAATTCTTTATATTGAACAAGGAAAAGTTTTAGAAACTGGTACACATCAGGAACTCATCTGTCATGGTGGTCGTTACGCTACCTTGTATCGGATGCAAGCTGCAATTGGTAACGAAGTCCTAGGAGAAGATTATGCCTTAAAAGCGGAGTGATAAGTTTAAGAGAGTTATAAGTGTTGAGTTTTGAGTTATGAGTTAAGAAAATTCAAAATTCAAAACTAACCACTAGCTACTAGTCACTCTTTACCTCCAAACGCAAAACTTTTGAAATATCTAGAATTGAAATCACACTTGTAAGTTATATTCTTGTGCTTTACATGAGAAATGCTGTGGTTCAGCAGAACAAAACTGTATTGTCTTGCAAAGAATAATATCTGATGCTTTGTATGTCATCAGCACTGACAACTCTCGATAGGAATAGTTCAATGGACTCGCAGTCTAGTGCAGAATTGGGTTCTACTCGTGTCATTTTGGTGCGTCATGGTCAAAGTACCTTCAACGCTGAAGGAAGATATCAAGGACGTAGTAATGAGTCGGTGTTAACCGCAAAAGGTTATCAATCAGCTTATCAAACTGGAGTTGCTCTGCAAAGAATACCAATAGATGCTATCTATACAAGTCCATTGCAACGCGCACTTGAAACGACGCAGGAAATTATTAAAGGAATTAATCCACAGAATAAATCTTTACTTGAATTCAATATAAATTCTAATCTTACAGAAATTGATTTACCTGCATGGCAAGGAAAAACCTTTGAGTATGTACGCAACAGCTTTGCTGCAGAATACAAATGTTGGCAACAACGCCCGCATGAGTTTCAAATTAATAGCCCAAACGAAAATTCAGGCTATCATCATGTTGCAACAGCATTAAAACAGTGCTTTCCAGTCCTGAACCTTTACGAACAAGCACAACAGTTTTGGCAAATTTTGCCCCACCATCTTGGTAAGACAATATTGGTTGTTAGTCATGGCGGCACAAACCACGCCCTTATTGGTAGTGCTCTCAATTTGTCACCAGCCCAGTATCATACGATTCAGCAATCAAACTGTGGTATTAGTATTCTGAATTTTCCGGCAAATAGCCAATCAGCACAGTTAAGAGGATTAAATTTGACATCACATTTAGGAGAAGTTCTGCCTAAACTAAAAGCGGGAAAGCAGGGATTGCGTTTATTGCTACTTCCTGTGGATGCGATCGCCTCAAATCAGGTACAGCACTTAGCTGAGTTTCTCAAACCAGTATCAATAGACTTTAGCCTTACTAGCGAACTGTGTATCTCTCAAGAAATTACTACCCATCTTTTGCAAAACCATCCAACAACAGTTCAACTGCAAGTATCGCGACACAATTTCCCTGTAGTGTGGCAACAAACTATTGATTCGCGCCGTTCTTCTATATTAACTAATACATTAGTTACCGGTTTAGTCGTTGCTAGCAGTGCCATTATTAAGTGTATTCTAGGTCAAATATTAGGATTAAGCACTCACAATTTTTGGCGCTTACAATTAAATTCTGGTGACTTAAGTGTTGTTCACTATCCCTTGGGAAACAATTTACCTGTCAGTCAAGCTATAAATTTATCTGATAATCAAATAAAGCTCTAGCAGCCAGAGAAAATACTATGAAAGTGTTAGTTACAGGAGTTGCCGGATTTGTTGGATTTCATTTAGCACAACGTCTATTAAATGATGGTGCTCAAGTTTACGGTATTGATAATTTAAATGAATACTATGATGTCAAACTAAAAAAAGATAGATTATCGCAAATCAACAACCATCCTAACTTTTCGTTTCAGTTTCTCGACTTGATTGATCGTGAAGGACTTTTTGAACTATTTCAAAATTTTCAGTTTGATTATGTAGTAAATTTAGCAGCTCAAGCAGGAGTACGCTATTCACTTGAAAACCCTTTTGCTTATGTTGATAGTAATTTGTCTGGATTTGTTAATTTATTAGAAGGCTGCCGTCGGAGTAACATTAAACATTTAGTATTTGCTTCCTCAAGTTCAGTTTACGGTGCAAACAAAAAAGTTCCTTTTTCTGTTACAGACAACGTAGATCATCCTATTTCTTTGTATGCAGCTAGTAAGAAAGCTAACGAACTTGTAGCACACGTCTATAGCCATTTATACAATTTACCCACAACAGGACTGCGTTTTTTTACAGTTTATGGTCCTTGGGGTAGACCTGACATGGCTTATTTCAAATTTGTACAGGCGATCGCTACAGGAAAGTCGATTGATGTATATAATTTTGGCAAAATGCAGCGTGATTTTACATACATTGATGATGTCATTGAAGGTGTAGTGCGAGTAATGCACAAACCCCCTCAGCCCCCCAAATTGACTACTGAAGAACAGCCAGAATCAACTGCACCTTATAAAATTTACAACATTGGTAACAATAGCCCAGTAGAGTTAATGAAGTTTATTGAAGTTATTGAATGTACTTTAGGAACAAAAGCGCAGAAGAATTTTTTACCCATGCAGCCTGGAGATGTACCTGCAACGTATGCAGATGTCGCAGATTTAATCGCAGATGTAGGTTTTAAACCAAATACATCAATTGAAGATGGTATGCAAAAATTTATTCAATGGTATACAGACTACTACAAATAATCTGAATGATAATCATATAAGCGATACCTCAAGTTGAGTAATCACTGCCAGAACCATACTTCCACGCATCGCTCAATCTATGACAGTAGTAACGTGGTACTGGTGGTAAGTTTTTACTCCACAAATGTAGTGGAATAAAGTGAAATAAACTGCTATAGATTCCTAAATTCAAATAATGAATTATCCAAGTCAATAAATTACTTAATCCGACTTGAGGAATGACTTTAGCAACTAATATTGGATGGTTAAATCCTGTTTTTAACAGTGTCTTAGTTAAAGCAGGAAATTGCACGACATCTTGTAAAAATGGTTTTAATACAGAGTCACCTAAAAGATTCATTTCTTGGAAGACGGCTGACAAAAGTTGATTAATTTGATCAAAGTCAACTTTTTGATGTACGCCAACACTCATTGCTTTTTGAAATAACCAGGTAACACTGATATTTGGTTGATAGGGTTGTAAAAGTGCCAAAGCTTCTACAGAAAGGCGATCGCAACTCAGGGCTTCATGAATACCAAAAGTTAACCGCTTCAGGTGACGGATCATAGCCCCAAATCCACCAAAGCTAACGGGAGATTGACTGCTGCTACTATCTCCAACCGGTAAGATCCGATTCCACGGTAAACGCAATGGATGCTGATAAGAAGGAAAAAAACCAAACAGCGCTCTTTGCAGTTGTAGCTGATTTAACTCTACATTTTGGTACTCTGGCATTAAACGCAGATAATCCTCAAACAAATCTTCTAAGCTAGGACGACTAGGGTGAGTATCCAGGTAGGTAAACAAATATGTTGTTCTACCATCGCGTGCCGGAAAAGCTTCCCAAAAGTACTGACATTGCTGCTGTAGCGGTGTAAAAGATACAAGTAAGTCTCCGGTATCATTTGAGGGAAAGCCAGTAGCACAACTTCCTACAACTAAGCAAACTCCATCAGGTTTTCTCCCCTGTCGTGCTTGCTGAACAATTGGGGAAGCATATCCCATCGCATCTAGTAATAAGCGAGTTTGAATTGATTCGTCGTTTGCTGTATTTTTGACGACGACACCATTAGGATGAACCGTGGCATTCACAAAAGGTGTGTTCTCAAATAATCTACCTCCAGCCGCCAGAAACTTTGATTTGAGTGTTTCTAATAAATAAACTGGATCGACACCAACATTTAAAACATCGCGTATCCAGATTTCTGTACCCTGATGAAAGCTAACGCGGGCAGGATTATATTCTGTGGCGATCGCTTGTTCTAACTCTGCTGTAGTAAGTAGATTTAACTCTAAGAAAACTTCTAACTCTTGGCGCGAAATATTCCATTCTTGATCTCTACCGCGCAATGTTCCTCTTTCAATCAGTGCAACTCGCCATCCCAATTGTGCTAAAGTGCAGCCAATCAAAATTCCTAAGGTTCCACCACAAATAACAACATCCCAGTCAATCTTTTCTAAAGCCTCATCGCTTTGAGTGATCGCTGTGGGAATAGTAGTATTTTCTTCTCTAATTGATGTCAGTATGCAATCTGTACGGCGTAAACCATTGAGAACATCACCAGGTAATTGAGAAAGAATTTCTTCAGTAAGGCTCATTTGGGAACATTTGGGAATGAAGGACTTGAGGATATCAACACATACCCTTCGACTAAAGTCGAGGCTACGTAAGCAAAGTGTACCTTCGTACACTAAAACTAAGATTTTTAACAGTAAGTCTCATGTGCACTCGCATTTTTATAAAGATCTTACAGAAGCTTCAATGACGAAATTTTCCCAACCCGACTACAGCATTTTGTCCGCCAAAACCAAAACTTAGACAGAGAGTCGAGTGAATTTTACCTTGACGCGATGTATTAACAAAATCTAAATCAAACTCCGGTACTTGTAAGCCCACGCATGGCGGTAACAATTGATGATGTAATGCCATTAGGCAAAACGCTGTACCTAAAGCACCAGAAGCCCCTAGAGTGTGTCCTGTGGCTCCTTTTGTAGAACTGACAGCAACTCCTTGGGGAAAGACAGTTTGGAGTAAATTCGCTTCGTTTTGATCGTTAAGCTTGGTTGCCGTACCGTGGGCGTGAATATAGTCAATATCTGTTGGAGATAATTTGCTACGCTCTAAACATTGTTTAACAGCTGCGATCGCACTTGTGCTTCTAGGTTCTGGCATATTTGCATGATACGCATCACACGTTAAACCAAAACCAAGAATTTGACCGTAGATTTTTGCCTGACGTTCTTGTGCTGACTTTGCGGATTCTAAGACAAAAACAGCCGCGCCTTCTCCTAATACTAATCCTTCTCGATTCCGATCAAAAGGATATGCCCCAGTCTGTGCTAGTGCTCCCATTTTTTGAAAACCAGTTAATGTTAATGGTGTAATCGCTGCTTCTACCGCACCTGCGATCGCGCTTTGGCATTGTCCAATTTGAATTAATTCATAAGCCTGCGCAATTGCCCAAAGTCCTGTTGCGCACGCTGCCATAGGTGCTAGAACAGCATTTTTTGCTCCGATTTGATGTGCAACTGCGATCGCTGGTGTATGCGGTAATGTTTCTAACCAGTGTTCTAATTGTTGCAGATCGTACTGACTCTGATACTGTCGCGCCAAATTTTCCCAAGATGCTTGATGAGTGCGACTTGAGCCAATAACTACACCACACTCTGGTAATGGTAATTTTAACCCTGCATCTTTAATCGCAGATGATACTACTAGTTCAGTAAGATAGCTTAAGTGGGCTGGTTGCTGTGTTATGAGTGCCAATGGTCGTGGTTTTAGTTCAAGAAATGGTTGCCGCACTCGAACTCCAGAATTCCCAGCGACTAAACTGTGCCAGCTTGTCTTTAAATTTGTGCCTAAAGACGAAACTAAACCAATACCAGTAACAACAACGTCCACGACTAACCATCATGATACCAAAACTGATGGTTGTGCACCACTCCGCGAACGTACCTCTAAATAGACAAGCAACGCATTGACATCAGCAGGGTTTACACCACCAATTCTTGCAGCTTGCCCAATTGTCAGAGGTTGGACTTTAGCCAGTTTCTCGCGTGCTTCTTTTGAGAGAGTTTCGATGGCAGCATAATCTAAATCAGGTGGCAGTGGGCGGTGTGCTTGCCGTGAGATTTGGTCAATTTGGTTTTGCTGACGCTGTAAATAGCCAGAATACTTAATATCGATTTCAGCACCTTCTTTCTCCACCACATCAAGATTGGGATTTCCTAAACCGTGATGTTCGAGATCTTTGTAGTGAAATCCAGGGCGTCGTAGTAAGTCGGCGAGTGTAATTGATCCTTTGATTGCTTGTTGTGTTGTTGCGGCGATCGCTCGTCCTACTGGTTCGTGTTCTTTCACTCGTGTAGCATAGAGTCGTTCTTTTTCCGCCGCAATATTTGCTTGTTTGCGGGTAAAAAGTTCCCACCTACGATCGTCAACTAACCCAATTTCACGCCCTAACGGTGTTAAACGCTGGTCGGCATTATCAGAACGCAGTAACAAGCGATATTCTGAACGGCTAGTCAGCATCCGATAAGGTTCGCGCAGATCTTTAGTACACAAATCGTCTACCAAAGTACCGATATAACTTTGTTCGCGAGGAAAAACAATCATTTCCTGATGCCGCACATAACGAACGGCATTGATCCCCGCTACAATTCCTTGGGCTGCTGCTTCTTCATATCCTGTTGTGCCATTAATTTGTCCAGCACAGAATAAACCCGCGACTTTCTTTGTCATTAACGTTGGATAACATTGCGTTGCAGGCAAGTAATCATATTCCACCGCATAAGCTGGACGTAGCATCACACAATTTTCGAGTCCTGGAAGCGTGCGCAGCATCTGGAGTTGGATTGCTTCAGGTAAGCCTGTCGAAAAGCCTTGAATATAAAGTTCCGGAATATCGCGCCCTTCTGGTTCAATAAAGATCTGATGGCTTTCTTTATCAGCAAAGCGGACAATTTTATCTTCAATACTGGGGCAGTAGCGCGGTCCTTTGGCATCTACCCAGCCGCCATAAACTGGCGATAAATGAAGGTTATCGCGGATCAGTTGATGTGTTTGGGCGGTGGTGCGCGTCAGGTAACAAGGCATTTGCTCGCGTTCTACCCACACATTCGGGTCAAAACTAAACCAACGAACTTCCGAGTCGCCTGGTTGAGGTTCTAATTGAGTGTAATCGAGCGATCGCTTATCAACTCGTGCTGGCGTTCCTGTTTTTAATCGTCCGGTTTCAAAGCCTAGAGAATTGAGTGTCTCCGTTAGTCCCTCTGCTGCAAATTCCCCTGCGCGTCCTGCTGGCATTGATTTATTACCAACCCAAATGCGACCACCGAGGAATGTCCCAGTCGTTAAAATCACCGTAGGAGATTTGAATCCGACACCAAAGTAAGTTTCAACGCCAATAACTTCATCGTTTGCGCCCAACACCAAATCTGTCACCATCGCTTCGCGAATTGTCAAGTTTTCCTGGTTCTCAACAATTCCTTTCATCACTGCTGCATATTCTCGCTTATCCGTTTGGGCGCGTAATGCCCACACAGCAGGTCCTCTAGAAGAATTGAGTATCCGCTTTTGCAGGTAGGTACGATCTGCCATTTTGCCAATTTCTCCACCCAAAGCATCGACTTCATGTGTCAATTGCGATTTGGCGGGACCTCCCACAGCAGGGTTACACGGTTGCCAGGCGATTTTATCCAAGTTCAGGGTCAGCAGTAGCGTCCGACAGCCCAATCGTGCAGTAGCTAGGGCAGCTTCACAACCAGCATGACCTGCTCCGACAACGATGACATCAAACGCGTCGATAAATTCTACATTGGTGGGCGATCGCATAAGCTATGGCTTTAAATCGGGCAGCTAAGGACTTATATTTAATTCTAATCGTTCGTCGTTTACAACCAAGACAATGAGCCAAATTGGTCATCAGCAAACTTGTTAGTGGCGATCAAACCCTAGCGGTAACTTTACCTTAGAGAAACAAAATGTTGAATCCACGCTAGTGGTGTTGTTGCCAGATATCTTCTAACCTCTAAACAAAAGTTGTGTTTTGGGCTTAAGTTAATTGCTAGCAGCTAAAAACTCATCGCTTTTATAACTTTTCACGCTATTTTAAACAGCAAGTCCCCCTGAGTATAGCTACAGAAGCTTGTGAAATACTTCTTTCTCACTGATGGCTGGACAGTCTGCCGAGTATGGGCATCTGATGGTCTATGGAACGAAACCGCATGGCGGCGTCAACCAAATATCCAACGCTTAAATATTTGTCTCGTAGAAGCCAGTGAAAAGTTGTGGTTATATTGCGTCGAAGACGTAGTATTAACTGTAGAGGTCAAACCGATAGTGAATACTCAAGATAACTTCGCAGTCCAAATTGGTCAAGTAGTCCTCAAACGCTTGATTAGTGCTGAACAAGTCATTGAGCGACTAGGTGCAGCCGAGGCAATGTGTCAGTTAAAGAGTATTCAATTAGTTGTCCAATAAGTCCCACAACCAGATGGGATCGCTCTTGCAATCGGCACAGGACATAGTTACACTTTTTTAATAATTCTCATTTTTGTTTGTATTTCCGTTGCTTGATTTATGAATACAATCTGTCAACACGCAGTGACGTTTTCTAGCAAGCACCTGGTAATAACAAAAAGTTGAAAAATTGCGTTGTAGACATAATTCACCCTTGGAGGATCGTAGTCGATGGGACTACCCTGGTACCGAGTACACACAGTCGTCTTGAATGATCCAGGGCGATTGATTTCTGTACACCTCATGCATACTGCGCTTGTCGCAGGTTGGGCTGGTTCTATGGCCCTGTATGAATTAGCAATTTTTGACTCCAGCGATCCGGTTCTCAACCCCATGTGGCGGCAGGGAATGTACGTGCTGCCCTTTATGGCACGCTTAGGCGTTACCGGTTCCTGGGGAGGCTGGAATGTTACAGGGAGTGCTGTAACTGACCCTGGAATTTGGTCATTTGAAGGCGTTGCTGCTGCCCATATTATTCTATCTGGGCTGTTATTCTTAGCTGCCGTTTGGCACTGGGTTTACTGGGACTTGGAACTGTTTAGAGATCCGCGCACTGGCGAACCCGCGCTTGATTTGCCGAAAATGTTTGGCATCCACTTGTTTTTATCTGGTCTATTGTGCTTTGGTTTTGGTGCGTTCCACCTTACCGGACTATTTGGTCCAGGAATGTGGGTGTCTGACCCATATGGCTTGACTGGTAGCGTTCAACCTGTAGCGCCGGAATGGGGACCTGCAGGGTTTAACCCCTTCAACCCTGGTGGCGTAGTGGCACACCACATTGCTGCTGGGATCGTTGGTATTATTGCTGGCTTATTTCACCTTTCAGTACGACCACCTGAACGGCTGTACAAAGCCTTACGGATGGGTAATATTGAAACTGTACTTGCTAGCAGTATTGCCGCAGTATTCTTCGCTGCCTTTGTCGTTGCTGGGACTATGTGGTACGGCAACGCGACTACACCAATCGAATTGTTTGGTCCTACCCGTTATCAATGGGATGATGGTTATTTCAAACAAGAAATTGACCGTCGTGTACAAGCGAGTGTAGCAGAGGGAGCTTCTTTATCTGAGGCTTGGGCAGAGATTCCTGAAAAGCTTGCCTTCTACGACTACATCGGTAATAACCCTGCTAAAGGTGGTCTATTCCGTGTAGGTCCGATGAATAAAACTAATGGCGTTGCTTTGGGTTGGTTGGGTCATCCGGTCTTTAAAGATGCAGAAGGGCGTGAATTATTTGTCCGTCGGATGCCTGCATTCTTTGAAACTTTCCCTGTTCTGTTGACTGATGCAGATGGTATTGTCCGTGCTGACATTCCTTTCCGTCGGGCAGAATCTAAGTACAGCTTTGAGCAAGCAGGAATCACCGTTAGCTTTTATGGCGGTGAGTTAGGCGGACAAACTTTCACAGATCCAACCGATGTGAAAAAGTATGCTCGTCAAGCTCAATTAGGTGAACCCTTCTTATTTGATGGCGACCAAAGCACCAGATTTGGCGATCTTGGAATCGCTCAGCCTGATGGTGTATTCCGTACTTCTCCTAGAGGTTGGTTTACTTTTGCCCACGCTACTTTTGCTTTGTTATTCTTCTTTGGTCATCTCTGGCATGGTTCGCGGACAATCTTCCGCGACGTATTTGCTGGAATTGAAGCAGATCTAGAAGAACAAGTCGAGTTTGGTTTGTTCCAGAAATTGGGCGATAAGACAACCAGAAAGAAAGAAGCTGTTTAGTGCTTCAACATAAATTGTAAAGAACGGTAAATAATTGCTGTGGCAACCATAGCCTTAGTAGTTTTTTAAACCGTTCTTTTCTTTTGCTTGGTAAACTATCAATATCAGCTCAGCTTGTAATTAGAAAATTGTCCTATGGAAAGCGTTGCTTACATTTTAATTCTTGCCTTGGCAATCGGAACTCTGTTCTTTGCGATCGCCTTTCGCGAACCCCCACGCATTCAAAAGAAATAGTCATCCCTTTTAGTTCTAGCTAGGGATACAAGTGACAACCGCTGCTACCGATTGTGATAGTGGCGGATTGTTTGCATTTTGCCTTGTATTAAGGTAAATAAAGTCTTAAGAGTAAATTCTTTTAAAGATGCGTTTTTTATGCGCTGTCCATTCTGCCAACATCCTAATCATCGGGTGTTGGAATCACGAGTAACAGAAGCAGGACAAAGTATCCGCAGGCGACGTGATTGCCTCAATTGTCAACGTCGCTTTACGACCTATGAGCGTATTGAGTTTCTCCCCATTACAGTTCTAAAACAAAATGGCGATCGCGAGTGTTTTGATCGCTCAAAACTTCTGCGAGGCATGGTTCAAGCATGTCACAAAACAGGTATTTCTACAGTACAGCTCGAAGCATTAGTAGATGAAATTGAATCTGAGCTTCAACAACGCACTTCACGCGAAGTGACTAGTCTAGAAATTGGAGAATTAGTTTTGCACCATCTCAAGTCACTTAGTGAGGTAGCTTACGTTCGATTTGCTTCGGTATATCGTCAATTTCAAAGCATTCGTGATTTTGTAGATACTTTAGAAGATCTATCGCACCGTAACAGTTCCTCCGCTGACATTACAGCAGAAGCCATCAACGATTATGAATTTACTCATTCGTAACAATCAGGTATAATGGAGGGTCTGAATACTTGTGCGTATAGATTTGGCTTTCCTACGCTAGGATTAATTAAAGATGTAGGTGTAAAGCGCTGTTAAGAAGTAGCGTGCATATACATCGATAGGAGGCATAAACTTACGGAGACTAAATACCAGGAACACATTAGCATGGTCAATCAGAAACAAACTGTCGCAGAAATTGGTTTTACTCACGAGGATTTCGCTGCTCTACTCGATAAGTACGATTATCATTTTAGTCCTGGGGATACGGTAGCTGGGACAGTATTCAGTATCGAGCCTAGAGGCGCTCTGATTGACATTGGTGCGAAAACAGCGGCATACATCCCCATTCAGGAGATGTCAATTAACCGCGTAGATTCCCCAGAAGAAGTTTTACAGTCAAACGAAACACGGGAATTCTTTATTCTTACCGATGAAAATGAAGATGGTCAGCTAACGCTGTCAATTCGCCGGATCGAGTATATGCGGGCGTGGGAACGGGTACGCCAGTTGCAAACCGAAGATGCTACTGTGCGCTCTAATGTCTTTGCAACAAACCGTGGTGGAGCATTAGTTCGCATTGAAGGTCTGCGGGGCTTTATCCCAGGATCGCATATCAGTACTCGTAAACCCAAGGAGGACTTAGTCGGCGAAGAACTCCCGCTAAAATTTTTAGAAGTAGATGAAGACCGCAACCGCTTGGTTCTTTCGCATCGCAGAGCCTTGGTTGAACGCAAGATGAACCGCCTAGAAGTCGGCGAAGTTGTGATTGGTACCGTACGCGGAATTAAGCCTTACGGTGCATTTATTGATATTGGTGGCGTGAGCGGTTTGCTGCATATTTCTGAAATTTCGCACGATCACATTGATACGCCCCATAGTGTGTTTAACGTCAATGATGAAGTGAAAGTTATGATCATTGATTTAGACGCTGAACGCGGTCGGATCTCCTTGTCTACGAAGCAGCTAGAACCAGAACCAGGAGACATGATTAAAAACCGTGACCTGGTGTACGATAAAGCTGAAGAAATGGCTGCTAAGTATCGAGAGCAGATGCTTGCTAAACAACAAGGAATAACTCTAGAAGAAGCTGAAGTATTGGAAGAGGAAATTCCGGCTGCTACAGAGGAAGAAATTCCTACAGCTAGTGAAGAAGAAATTCCGGCTGCTATTGACGAGGAGTAAGTCTATTGCTGCGGAATAAGTAACAGTAATTCATACTTGATAACAAGAGGGTTGATCCCTCTTTTTTTATGAACAGGAGCAGAGCCATATCCAGGTGACAACAGATTCATCTACTTCAGCCCACTAGATCGTCCCAATACAGCAAAGATAGAGCAATCTTAAAAGTGAGGTGATTTTTTGGTCACAATTCAGTGCAAAAATGTAACTTTTCAAAATATCCAAGCAATCATCTTTGATAAAGACGGCACGCTGGAAGATTCTGAAGAATATTTACGTTCTTTAGGGCAAAAGCGATCGCGCCTCATCGATGCCCAAATTCCAGGAATCGGAGAACCTTTATTAATGGCATTTGGAATTAATGGCGATCGCCTCGATCCAACAGGATTACTTGCCGTCGGTAGCCGTTACGAAACTGAAATTGCCGCAGCAGCTTACATTGCTGAAACAGGGCGGGGGTGGTTAGAGTCACGGGCGATCGCGCACAATGCGTTTATGGAAGCCGATCAAGTGATTGGGACAACACCTTCACCCTTATTTGTCGGTTCATTAGAAGTCTTACAGGATCTATCGCAAGCAGGTTTAAAACTAGGAATTCTTTCAGCAGCTTCTACACAGCGCGTAAAAGCCTTTGTGGAATGCCATAAGTTGCAAGACTACGTGCAATTGCAAATGGGAGTTGATCAAGGATTGAGTAAACCCGATCCGGCGTTATTTATTCAAGCTTGTCAAAAATTAGGAGTCGCACCTCAGAATACCTTGATGGTAGGAGATTCGATAGGTGATATCGAAATGGCACGCAATGCTGGTGCAGCAGGGTGTATTGGGATTTCCTGGAGAACTGCTACACATTTACACTCAGCCGATGTCGCGATCGCGCAACTTAATGAAATTCAGATTTGACAATCCGACTAAATGTTCGCCGACTTCTGCGATCATCCTTTATTCTTAACTTATCCGTATATTAGAGATGTTGTGATGATGGCAGACTAACATCATACAAACATCGACACTAATACATCATAAGTTAAGGAGATGCCTTTGTCTCGTCGTTATTTTTTTACTTCTGAATCAGTCACAGAAGGACATCCAGACAAAATCTGCGATCAAATTTCTGACACGATTTTAGATACGCTACTAGCACAAGATCCTGCTAGCCGCGTTGCAGCAGAAGTTGTAGTCAATACTGGTTTAGTTCTGATTACCGGAGAAATCAGCACCACAGCCCACGTCAACTACGTTGATATTGCGCGGAAGAAAATTGCTGATATTGGCTATACCGATGCTAATAACGGCTTTTCAGACAATAGTTGTGCGGTTTTAGTCGCTTTAGATGAACAATCGCCTGATATTGCCCAAGGTGTGAATACAGCACACGAAAGTCGGCAACAAGATAGCGAAGAACAATTCGATGCGATTGGTGCTGGCGACCAAGGTATCATGTTTGGCTTTGCTTGCAACGAAACACCGGAACTGATGCCATTACCGATCAGTCTGGCGCACCGGATTTCCCGCCGCCTTGCTGCTGTACGCAAAACAGGAGATTTAGCTTATTTACGTCCTGATGGGAAAACACAAGTTACTGTTGCTTACGAAGATGGACGTCCAGTCGGGATTGATACAATCCTCATTTCTACTCAGCATACCCCTACAATCGGTGACATCACTGACACCGACGCTGTACAAGCCAAAATCAAATCTGATTTATGGACAGCGGTAGTAGAACCTGTTTTTGCCGATATAGCGATTAAGCCTAACGACAATACGCGCTTTTTAGTGAATCCTACTGGTAAGTTTGTCATTGGTGGTCCACAGGGCGACTCAGGACTCACTGGGCGAAAAATTATTGTGGATACCTACGGTGGTTATTCGCGACACGGTGGCGGGGCTTTTTCAGGCAAAGATCCTACAAAAGTAGACCGCAGTGCGGCTTATGCGTGTCGTTATGTGGCTAAAAATATTGTTGCTGCTGGGTTGGCAGAAAAGTGTGAAGTACAACTGAGTTATGCGATCGGCGTCGCACGACCAGTGAGTATTATGATAGAAACCTTTGGTACTGGCAAAACTGAAGAAGACCGCTTGCTAGAGTTAGTCAAACAACATTTTGAACTACGTCCTGCAGGTATTATCCATGCTTTCAACTTACAAAAGCTGCCATCTGAACGAGGCGGACGTTTTTATCAGGACGTCGCAGCTTACGGTCATTTTGGACGCACCGATTTAGATTTACCGTGGGAACGCACCGATAAAGCTGATGTGTTGAAACAAGCTCTTTCTCAGCCACTTTCAGCCACAGTTGGATAAGTAAAAGTGATGAGTGGCTGGTGTGTAGTGACTAAAGCGAAGCCAGCCACTTACTAAAATAATCTGAGTGGCAGCGCAATATTTTCTAAATGTGTGGCAGTGATGTTATGCCGTTCGCTCTAATTACTTGCTAGACCACTGAATCTGATCTTGGTTGGGAAGAGTGGTTTTTTTTGGATCGAAAAAACCAAGTCCAATGCCTTATGTAGTAAAACATTGAGGTAATGTCATAGCTAGCTTGTAAGGAGTGTCGGTTATGAAGTTTTGGAGAGTCTGGGCAATTCTCCTCGGCTTATCTTTGATGGTTGGCGAGACTATTCGCAGCTGGGGGCAGGGGCGAAACCAACTTTTTGTTCTAGATGACTTCTTCGTAGGATTACCACTTGTTGTAACAGCAATCCTCATGGCTCGACCATCCGTTCCTCGCCTTTGTGCCTTCTCGTCCTCATTTGCTGCAAGCGCAGGTATGCTATACGGGAGCTTCTTTGAAAAGCTTGTTGACTTGTCCAAACCAGCGTCGAGTAACATTGAAATTCGACTGCTAACTGCCTTAATTGGTTTGGCATTCACATCCTCAATGCTAGGCATATTTGGGAGTATACGTGCATCTAGTAGCGTGGGTATCAGGAATATTAAAATTACGTCGTCGTAACTTTGCCTAATCAGACGGCTTGCAGTTTGCTGAGTATGAGTGAAACTGTCTACATTGAAACCAGTATCTTAGGTTACCTCACTGCCAGATCAACCAAAAATTTAATTTTGGCAGCAAATATAGAGATAACTAGAGACTGGTGGGAGTCTCGTCGAAGTGCCTTTACCCTGTATACCTCGGAGGCAGTTCTAGAGGAAGTGGCACAGGGGGATGGGGCGATCGCCACGCAACGACTGGAGATTCTGCGCGATTTGCCCTTGCTGATGTTGAACCAAGATGTACAGGGTTTAGCCGCACAACTCCTAATTCGGAGCAATCTACCTCCAAAAGCGAAAGTTGACGCAATCCATATTGCTGTCGCAACTGTCCACGGCATGGATTATCTGTTAACGTGGAATTGTAAGCATATTGCCAATGCTCAAATTCAGGGAAAGTTGGCAGAGGTTAGTCTCGATTTTGGCTATGTGCTGCCCGTCCTTTGCACACCTAACGAACTCATGGGAAATTAAGTCATGTGGAAAGACGAGATTGTCGAAGAGATCCACCGCATTCGTGAAGAGTATGCAAAGTCCTTTAACTATGATTTAGATGCAATCTTTGCAGATCTACGCAAAAAGGAAGCAGAAAGCGGCAGAGAAGTCGTGAACTTATCACGTAAGCCCAGTCTAACAACTCGTTGGAGCGGACGAGTGAAAGATCTCGATGAGGATGCAAAGGATACTAGCCACCGATCAACTTAACCGTAAGACTGCTTGAACCGTCGGTGAGCTTTGTTACGACAAGACTCCAACTACACCGTAATAAACACAAATACTAGCACCAACTAAATACACCAACCAAGTCAGAAAAAAACCAATAGCACGCCCTGGTGATGGTCCATAGGTTTTAATTAATCCCCACGCATGGGCAATTCGTCCTATAATCAATGCACTTCCAAGCAGCCATATCAACAAAGTCGGCAATTTCATTAACTCCAACGCGACAAGAAACAGCAACCCCAGTGGTACATACTCGCTAAAATTGCCAAAAGCACGGACTTTTCGCTGCAATACTCCGTCATCGCTCGTTTTGGTTGCAACTGATTTTTGCGTGTAGTTTTCGACAAAAGCTGCCCATTTGCTAGGCTTATCGAGGTAGTTGGGCTGGGTTGTTACCTCTTCTTTTGACCCTCCATGCCATACTCTAGTACTGATTCGCTCCATGACCACAATGTAAGACAGTGCAAAAGCCATGAAACCACTAAGTCCGATAAAAAGCGTTGAAATAGGAATAGGATTATGCATTGAGGCTTATGTAACTCCTGCCCTTCATTGTGCCAGGTAGTCAACGATTGGCAAGGGCGATCGCTTCAACATCAAGTCAATGCGCAATGGCTGATAGATTTTCAATGAACTCCGCCACCGAAATGTTACGGTGTTAATAACTAGAAAGGATTTCGGCTGTTTGTTGGGGTGTCACTAATGTATTTGCACACAAAATGCCTGAAGCAGCAACTGCAGGAACGCCAATTCCTGGCATTGTGCTATCGCCAACGCGGTACAATCCAGGTATCGGTGTGGTAGTTCCAGGAAACATCCTTTGACCTGCGGCGATCGCTGGTCCATATGTACCTTGATACCGTCGTAAATAATAAGCATGGGTTAATGGCGTACCAATAAGTTCTATAACAACTCGTTGCCTAATGTCAGGAATTATGCGTTCTAAAGCATTGTATAAAGATTGCGCTCGCATTTTTTTCTTCTCTTCATAACGATCATCGCGCTGCCAATTGCTGTAAGGTTCTAATGTGTAAGCGTGAATGACATGATGACCTGGTGGCGCAAGCGTCGCATCCCATACCGAAGGAATCGAAATCATACAAGTGTTACCTGGTTCAGTAATATCCTGTTGTGTATCGTGAACGACGACATGATGACCTGTCAAATGCTCTAAACCCTCAGATTTGATACCGAGATGGAGATGCATAAAGCTATCTACCGCTGATGTTTTTAACGAAGCTTGGCGATAGGAACTCGGTAAATCTTGCGATCGCAACAAATTATTGTAAGTATCCCAAATTGAAGCATTGGAAATAACTACAGGTGCTTTAAGGACTTCACCGTTACGTAAGCGCACCCCAGCAACTTTACCAGACTCCACCACAATTTGCTCGACATGAGTTCCCAAGCGCAATTCACCACCGCAGCGCTTAAGTCCGCGTACTAAAGCATCAACGATCGCCCCACTACCTCCGACAGGATAATCTACTCCGATGTGCGATCTCTCTCCCAACATAAACGCAACTTCTGGAGCGATCGTGCCATGCGCTTTTAAACCAGAAAGTAAAAAGCATTCTAAGTCAATCAGCCTTCGTACCCAAGGATCTTGTACTTCGCGATCCATCACTTGCCCTACAGAACTTTGAATTGTTCCTAGATGGGGTAGCATCTTTAGTACAGATGGCAAGTATTTTAATAAAGTCGGAATCAGTTGCCAATCTGCCCTTAAAGCGAGTGTGGGAATACCTTGTAAAGCTTCGTACAGTGGGAGCAAGCGTTGCGTAAATTGCTGTAGTTCGCTTGCACCTTGGGGAGTAATTTGGGCGACTGTCTCAAGATACTGGTCAATTGCGCTATAAACTGCAAAAGTCCCTTCAGGAAAGTGGTAGTGTCCTAGTGGGTCATACGGGATAGACTGTATTGATTCTCCTAACACGTCTAGAACTTGTCTTAAGGGATTGTAACTGTTTGGATTACTCAAACCGCAGTAAAACGAAGGACCTGAATCAAAGGTAAATCCGCGACGTGAGAAACTGTGTGCTGCACCGCCAGGGATGTTGTGACTTTCGCAGACAATAACTCGTTTGCCATAACGCGATAATAAAGCCGCAGCGGTTAATCCGCCAATTCCGCTACCAATGACGATAACATTGCTATCTTGCATGGAGATACTTAAATATAACTTGAGCCTGGCGACTGAAGTCGCGGCTTCATGAACCCTGTCCACCTTCGTGGACTAATGCAAAAGATTTCTAGCTGCGGTTTCAACCTAATCAGCTCTTTTCTATAATCAGTACAACCAGCTACGATATTCTGCATTGGTGTCTTTCATATCTTCGTACAGCCAAACCATACGATCTATAAACCACAGTTTACCAAGATAAACAACGACGGTTCCTAGCAGTGTAGACCAAATATTGAAAGTAACTAAACCATAAATAACGAATAGCATACCCGTGGTAGAAACAATGCTGAGAATACTGGGTATGCGGCGATGATGCTCTGGTACAGGAATTTTGTCTCGGTTTAACCAAACGCGTTCGCCAAGTACAGCTTTTGCAGCCCAGCTATTTGTTGAAGCGGGTGGCGGGAAAATTCGTGGATTTATCCACATCCAGACAACTACTATACTAATCGGAATGAGCGATCGCCAACCTAACCAAGCACGGCTCCAAATTGCCAGGATGAGTAGCGGTAAAACTGTAAACCGCGTCCCAACACTCCAAGGATTAGCATGACGCGCCCAGGTATCATCACTCATGCTAAAGGCGGCTGCGATTTTGCTTTCTAGAGTCATCGATCGACCCTTGTATCATCCTCTCGATCCTAACTAATGTCGGGAGTCAGTAGCGATCGCATTCCACACCAACATCAAATGACTATCTGTGCAATAATACTGCAAACAATTCTTATTTAGCAGCAATTTTATTTATCAAGTTATACTAACGCGCTATGACCATCATTGTTTCAGAGCAAACTTTGGGGGAACTGTGGCAAGAAGCCAATCCAACACTACAACACGCCGACGCATCAGATCCTTTTGATGTCATTCGGAATTATCCATCTAAGTTAGGACAAGGTTTTCGACGCAACATTGAGTATCAAGAAGGAATCGAGATTAGAATTGATGACTATCAACTGCACGATAATGTCATTGAGAAGGTTGATGTACACGAACATCCTATCCAGTGCGGATTTCTTCTCTCTGGAAACTACAACAATAATGATGAACAGGTTTGTTCTGGGTTGTATTGGTTTTGCGGAAGTGGATTTTCAACAGGTGGCTTGTGCGAGGAATTAAGACAGCAGCGGATCTCATCTATCAACATTCATATCGAACCAGAATTATTCCACTCGTATATTGCTAAATCAACCGAACAAATTCCTCCAGAGTTAATTCATCTATTTAAGCAACCACATCAACAATATTTTTATCGTTATGGGAAAGTGACACCACAAATGCAGATTGCTTTACAGCAAATTCTGCAATGTCCGTATGCAGGAATTACCAAACGCTTGTATCTCGAAAGCAAGGTGATGGAATTACTCGCGTTGATGGTAGAACAGGAAATTGAAATTCAACGAGGTGAACGCTGTCGGTTAGTTTTAAAACTCGATGATGTCGATCGAATTCATCAAGCACAAACGATTTTGCAGCAACGTTTAGACAATCCACCTTCGCTCATTGAGCTAGCGCGTTTAGTAGGATTAAACGATTACACGCTCAAACGCGGATTTCGGCGGGTATTTGGTAAAACGGTGTTTGGTTACTTGCACGATTATCGCCTAGAGCAAGCACAGCAATTGTTAGGTTCGGGTGATTTCAGGGTGGAAGAAGTGGCGCGAATGGTAGGGTATCGCGATCGCAGTGCGTTTACTAAAGCCTTTTGCCGCAAGTTTAGTGTTAGCCCGAACAACTATCGCCAAGCTAAACGCAGATAAAATTAGTCATTCGATTGCGCGATATTTGGATTGAGCGATCGCGCTTGTAACCAAGCCTGTAACTCAGCTAAACTTGTAAAATCTAACAAAGCTTCACTTAATTCTTCGAGAACAGGCAGCGGTAAACTAGAGATTGAGGCATGTAGATCGTTCGAGATTTTGCCAAATCGCTTACTCAACTGTCGAATTGTCAAATTTACTGCTTCTTCCTGTTGTCCTTCTTCCTTAATATCTTGGTAAAGCCGTGTTTTCTTGAGCGCTATTCCCAGCATCGATTCTACCTCGGTTCGATTTAGTCGTTCAAACTTGTATGCGATGATCGTTGTAATCATCTCTATTATCGCTTGTGAAGTCGATGGAGGTACTTGTTGACGAGTCTTTGCTAACAAATACCTAGCTTGTTCAAGTGCTTGGGCTTTGTTTAATGTTGTCAGTACCATCAATGCTACTCCCACTGACAAAGAGCGAATATCGCCGAGTTCATCAAGATACACACGATGTACTTGTCCGCCATTGAGGAATGAGCGATGCGGATAAAGATCACTTTGCTCAACATTTCGTGCGGGGTAGATGATTACAGCTTGCCAGTCACTAAATCGAGCACGGTTGCGGTAAAAGTATAACGATGATTCAGCAATGACTCGTTCATAGAGCATCTCATCTTTTTGAAACTGTACTTCGCAGAAATACACAACTCCTACACCGTCGTTTTCAGGGGGTAAAAATACGCCATCAATTTCAAACTTGGGTTCTTTGACAGCAACGGAGTCAAAGCGATATTCTGACGCATTTGGAGGGCGATTTGTCAATAGTTCAAATAACAGTGTGGGGGATTGTTGAAATAGTTGATAAAAGATTGAGTCGCGGCGCATCCAGGTGTTGATTTACTTGCTTATTCTACGATCGCATCTCATCACACTTTCTTCCAGAAATTTGCTTAACTTCGGTTAGTTTTAAAATTTGATAAAACCACGACTATCGCTAAGCTAAACGCAAATAAAAAATTCCGGTTCAACCACAAAAATATTCCGGCTCAACCACAAGCGATCGCGCATTGCCATATTAAACCTGATAAGTTCATGAGAAGCTTTCTCAGTAGTTTTAGGTGGTTGTGTGGTGTCGGGAGTTATGTTGTATCGCTTTTTTCTACGGCTAGCGGCTTAGAAATTGTGCTGGAAACTGTAGCAGGACTTTCGATTCCTGAAACTTATGTTGTCGATAATGCCTTAATCGCTGATATTCCCAATGCGGTATTCATACCACCGCATGGATTTCAACAAGAAAATCCAGCGGAAGGAATTGCAGCGGTATCAGTCACGAATCTGCCAAATAATTTTGTGCGTGTGGCAATTACAGGTTTCGATGCACCGCCAATTGCAGATGTACGAACTGAAGCACAGGGCTTGGTGTTGAGTGTTGTAGTAGAAGAACCTGAGGATGAGGCAATTGAGATTATCGTGACAGGAGAACAGGATACGGGATATTATGTGCCGAATGCTTCAACCGCAACGCGAACTGATACTCCGTTACGCGATATTCCCCAATCGATTCAGGTTGTGCCAAACGAGGTGCTACAAGATCGCGGCATTGTGGAACTGCGCGATGCATTAGAAAACGTTGCTGGCGTACAACAACAAGGTACTAGAGGAACGGGTCAAGGGGGAGATACCTTTACAGTTCGCGGTTCTGGCTTTTTTACTGAAACTTTTAGAGATGGCATCCGCTACAACTTAATCAGCCCAACCGAAACTAGCGATATTGAACGAATTGAAGTTTTAAAGGGTCCGGCTTCGGTGTTGTTTGGTCGAGGAGAACCAGGTGGAATTATCAATTTGATTCCGAAGCAACCTCTAGATACACCGTACTATGCTGCCTCGTTCACTGCCGGAAGTTTTAGCACATACCAAGGGCAATTAGATATTTCGGATCCACTCAATACGTCCAGAACACTAAAGTATCGCTTGAACGTTTTCTATGAAAACTATGGTAGTTTCCGCGATTTTGTCAACGGTGAAAGGTTGGCGATTAGCCCTAGCGTAACTTGGGATATTAGCCCCAACACCTCGCTGAATTTTAATGCTAAGTTCATTCCCACACAACGAGAAACGATTGATAACGGCTTGCCAGTTATTGGCGATCGCCCTGCGGATTTACCACGCGATCGCTTTTTAGATGAACCTTTTACAGAACAAACGCTTGATGCCTTTAGCCTTGGTTACACTTTAGATCACCGCTTCAATCAAAATTGGTCAGTTCGCCATGCTTCACAATTTGTCCGTCAAACCGATACTAGACTGTTTACAGCTTTTGACGCTTTAGATGAAACTACAGGTGAGTTAGCCCGTGAGGGACGATTTATTGACGGTGATTATCAAAGATTTCAAACCAACACCGACTTGATTGGTGAATTTACCACAGGTTCAATTCAACACAGGCTTTTGTTTGGCATTGAGTACTACAGTGGGTTTGAAGATCCATCGTATCAGTCAGTTCCTTATCCATCGATTAATATCTTTAATCCGGTTTATACAAGACAGCGCTTTGCATTGGAACCAGACTTTTTCCGAGACGATCATTATTCGGGAGTTGGCATTTACCTGCAAGATCAGATTGATTTGTTGCCAAATTTAAAACTACTAGCAGGCTTGCGGTTTGATAGTGCTTACCAGTTCGCGAGTGAACAAGATGCAGGACAACCGCGCAACGATTTTGAGCAAACAGATATTGCTTGGACACCCCGCGTTGGCATTGTTTATCAGCCTATTGAACCTCTATCCTTATATGCGTCCTATACGCGATCGTTTAACCCGACATTTCCAAGCTTCCGCAATGCTGATGGTACTCCCTTCGAGCCGGAAACGGGTAGACAATTTGAAGTCGGCTTGAAAGCAGATTTATCCGATCAACTCAGCTTAACGTTAGCAGCGTTTGATCTGCGAAAGCAAAATGTTGTCACTGCCGATCCGAACGATTCTTTGTTCTCAATTCAAGTTGGGGAACAAACCAGTCGCGGGATTGAATTGAGCTTAGACGGAGAAATTTTGCCTAGTTGGAATATTACCGCATCCTATGCTTACCTCGATGCTTTTGTGAGTGAAGATAATACCCTACCAGTAGGTAATCGGTTAGCAAATATACCTTACAATCAGTTGAGCTTATGGACAACTTACAGTATTGAGGACGGTGATTTTGAAGGATTAGGCTTTGGTTTGGGGTTATTTTACGTAGGCGATCGCGTTGGCGATATTGATGATACGTTTCGCCTGCCAAGCTATTTTCGTACCGATGCTGCACTATTCTACAGACGCGACAATTGGCAAATGCAGTTAAACGTTCAGAACCTCTTTGATGTAGAGTATTTCACCTCTGCTAACTATGGCTCTCGAACTGGTGGTGTGAATGTCGGTAGACCATTTACAGTGCAAGGCACGATTTCTGTACAGTTTTGATTTCCAGGTGAGGAGGCTGAATTAAGGTAGTAATCGTTGAGTAACTTGACAGCTGATAGCCCCCTAAATCCCCCATCCTGGGAGACTTTGAGCAGTTTATAACTCCTTCACCTCCTCTTAATCCTCCTGCGAATTCAGAGATAAGGAAGAACGTTTGTTCACGAGGTTAAAAAGCAAAGGGTAATATTTTGAGGTTGAACCGAATTTTGATATACATCATAGTCATTCAGGCAAAAATCTTTCTAAATCCCCCATATTTGGGGGATTTAGGGGGCGAGAAGACTTGCGTATAAACTGTAGCCCACAATTGGAGAGTAAATCATATTTTAATCCAGTCACACCGAGATTGATTTGTTGTGATAATTGCCTGAAGCTATGAGAAAAAGCGTGAGTAATTGGCGTTGGTTGATGCAGTGGTGCTTTTTAGTGATAATTACTGTTCTAATTACGGTCAGTTGTGGTAATAATCAGGCTCAGCAAACCGCTTCTTTTGATGCCAAGTCGAGCGATTCATCTTGTCGAATCATCCAACACGCAATGGGGGAAATTTGTGTTCCTAACAATCCGCAGCGGGTTGTTACACTTTCTACAGAAAATCTCAGTAACGCAATTGTCTTGGGTATTAAACCCGTTGGGAGTGCTACTTCTTTTGATACAACACTTCCCAGCTATTTACAAGATAAAACAGAGGGAATTACAACCATAGGAACAGATGAACAACCTAGCATAGAAGCGATCGCACTGCTAAAACCTGACTTGATTCTAGGTTTAAAAAACCCTCATGAAGCCATTTATCCTCTACTTTCAAAAATTGCCCCGACTGCACTATATGATTGGCAAAGTGATGAAACTTGGCGAGATCAATTTAGTTTTGTAGCTGAAGTGTTAGGGAGACGAGAAGCGGCTCAACAAGCTTGGAATCGGTACTATCAAAGAATTGAAGACCTCAAACTTGCGTTGGGCAATAACTACCAAAACAAAACAATTTCCTTTGTCTATTATTACTTTGGTCGCTTGGGCAGCGATACTACAAACTCATTTGTTGGTTCCATTCTCAATGATGTTGGTCTAAAGCGTCCTCCATCGCAAGAAGTTGTTGCTCCTTATGGAAGCATTGAATACTCTGAAGAAGAATTAGAACAGCTTGATGGTGATTTTTTATTTTTAACAGCTTTTTCAGATAATGATGAGGAGAGCCTCAAACGACTTCTACAAAAACCGCTTTTCAAGCAACTCAAAGCCGTCCAGCAAAATCATGTATATTTTGTAGATAAATTAACTTGGGTAGGATGGAATTTATTTGCTGCGGATGCCGTCATTGATGACCTATTCAAATACTTAGTCAACACACCTTAAGCTATGCACAAACATACTTTACTTGTCTGTAAATCTTGTAACCGTTCTTCTGAAGAATTGCCAGAAAATCAACCGGCTGACGGAACTCGTTTAATCGAACAACTCAACGCCTTAGGTGTTGAACAAATGTATTCCCTGGATCTGAGAATTCAGCCAGTAGGATGCTTGTGGACGTGCGGTTCTCCCTGTGCCGTTGCTTTTTCCGCGCCTGGTAAACCTACTTATCTATTTACCAATGTACCTGCGGATGACACCGCCGCTGCGTTACTTCAGTTTGGCGAACTGTATTTGAAGAGCAAAACAGGTAATATCCCTTGGCAGCAGTTTCCGCAAGTGTTACAAGAAGTGAGTATTGCCAAGATTCCAACAATGAGTCGATGAGCAAAATGTGGTGCGATCGCACGAAGCGCAGCACTAGAAAAATGCGATCGCACCTAAAACCTTGGCTACTATCTAGACTCGGTAATAGCGCCACTTCGACATTAGATGCATTAACAAAAATTACTAGTCAACTCCAACGCTTCATTGACATTAGATAGCCGACCACTTAGAGAGTATAGGTTAGATCTTTATATCTGCATAGAAATACTTATAAAGATGCCAAAGTTTTGTAAAATTCTGTAACAAAAACAACAATTTCTCCGTAACTTGCACCGCAGGGATGAAGAATCATTCGTTGGGTTGCGCCTCAAGGCGTACAACACATCGGCAATTAACGTCAGTTCGGGATAAGAAAAGGAGGGGGCAAGTAAGCTGAAATTAAGTTAAACCATTCAGCGCCCCGTCCTATGT
Source organism: Gloeocapsopsis crepidinum LEGE 06123 (assembly GCF_015207655.1). GTDB lineage: Bacteria > Cyanobacteriota > Cyanobacteriia > Cyanobacteriales > Chroococcidiopsidaceae > Gloeocapsopsis > Gloeocapsopsis crepidinum. Next base: position 74,980 of record NZ_JADEWN010000021.1, read on the forward strand.
CTAGTTTAGAAGCATTGTTTTGTGAGGTCGATGATTTTTGCACATATTTTGAACCTCAGTGGCATAGG
>NZ_JADEWN010000132.1 GCF_015207655.1 Gloeocapsopsis crepidinum LEGE 06123
CTGATTGAGGTGTCACCTTGTGTGTATGCCTTAACTATTTTTTCTCGCAAGTCGAGCGAGTACGGTTTCATTAGACTTCATTTGTGTACTCCTCTTACTGTACCTCATAAACTTGCAATAGGCTGTAAAATGGTTGCCAGTTATCTTCTTGGATGATTGGTTCCCAGACTGATTCTATGACTGGTCTAAGTAAGGCAATTTTGGGATTACTTTGCTGGAGTTGGTTTGCTACATTTGCTGTTTTAGCTTGAGGCAGTTTAGTTAAGTATTTATGGTACAAGTTTCGCCAGTTTTCTAGTAATTCAGAGGAGCTATCCCAAGGTAAAATATCTATTTCATTCAAAATCAAATTGGCATCTTCTCGCCACTGGCTTGAAAAATAGTGTGTCAGTTTACTGAAAAAGTCATGATAACCTACTTGTGTCTCTTGTAAGAGTTGAATTGTTGTTTGTAAAAGCTCTTCTCCTTCAATAACAGGTAGCTGAGAAAAGCCCAATTTCTGTAACATTAATTTGCTGTATTCTACATAATAATGCTCGTCAAACGTTGATAAGCCTACTTCCATATCCTCAGTGGAAATTACAGCTTGTAAGGGTTCTTGTAAAAGCTCTAAATTTAATTTACAAACACTCGGTTGTCTGCCGTAACAGTAGCGACGATAGTAGTCAAAATACGCGGCAGTAAATAGTGGGTCATATGAGGGAATAAAGGCATAAGGACCATAATCAAAGCTTTCACCTGTGATTGACATATTATCTGTATTGAGTACTCCATGACAGAAGCCTGCTGCCATCCACTGGGCTGTGAGTTCAGCAACACGTTTGACCAGTTCTGCATAAAATAGCGAGTATTGATCGGTTTTGCCCCAAATTGCGGGATAGTAGTATTCGATAACGTGGTCGAGTAACTTTTGAATTAAGTCTGGACGTTCGATGTAATAAAGTCGCTCAAAAGTACCAAAACGAATGTGCGATCGGCTGAAACGGATCATGACAGACGATCGCGTCGGAGAAGGTTCATCACCGCGCCATAATGCTTCTCCTGTTTCAATGAGGCTAAGACAGCGACTAGTACGCACGCCCATTTGATGCAAAGCTTCCGCTGCTAGAACTTCACGCACACCACCTTTGAGAGTTAATCTACCGTCTGCACTGCGCGAGTAAGGTGTTGTCCCTGAACCTTTTGTGCCAAAGTCGTAGAGTTCTCCATCAGTACCGCGTATTTGTCCGTAGAGAAAACCTCTACCATCACCTAAATACGGGTTATATTGACCAAACTGGTAGCCATGATAGCGTAGGGCTAACAAAGGTTCGCGTCCTTGGAACTTGCCAAAAGCTTCGATTAAGTGTTCGTCTGTAACTGCTTGCGGATCGAGTTTTAGTATTGGTAGTAGCGCATCATTGCGAAAGCGAAGAATGTGTTCAGGAAACTCCGCTGCAACAACTTGGTCAAAGTAATCGTTACCCAAAGATTCTAAGGCGGGTTCGTAGTTAAGCGCGAGGAAAGGGTTACTGAAATCGGCTAAACTCATTGATGTTAAAGCATGACTATCCTCTAACTTTAGCTAACACGATTCGGGATATGCCCAGCTCACTATTCGTGCAGGATTTCTAGCGGCGATCGCATACGTAGGTACTTCAAAGTTAACCACTGCACCTCCAAACATCGTTACCAATAATGGCACTGTTGCTTTGGGGGCAACATATGCATTGACAGTAGCGATCGCACGTTTGATTTTCCTTATGAATTTGAAGTAAATACAGCAGTACTTTCTCTAGGTTCAGCACTTTTGGTTGGTGTCGGGGCGGGTTTTCCTCTGGCATTGCGGGCGAGTCAACTCGATCCAGTCAAAGCTGTGCGATCGGAGTAGACTTTTAGTGGAAACTGTATGCAGTCTTGTTTAAAGTAATGTCTAGCGAGAACCCGTTAGTTCTTGATCGAGAAGATAAAGTATTACAGATTTTCCCGCGCCCACCACTTCTGACAAGTCTTCAAGCGGGTTGGGATGGCATTGTGCTGGGTTATATGTGTCAGCCGGCGTATGAAGTTCCTGAGATGTATAGTCCGCGTTGGCACTCGATCGCTATTTTCACGCATGGCAACTATGCGATTCATGCAGATCGCAAGTTAGATGGACGCTTTCATCGCGATGCGGTATATGGGGGAGATATTGTTATTGCCCCTGCACATGTTTCAACTCAGGCAAGTTGGGATGCTGAAGGGGATTTTATTCTCTTAGCACTTGAAAAAAATACGTTCGCTGGTGCTGTTGATGAAACTTATGAAGAGATTGAACTTATACCACACTTTGCGACACCCGATCCACTTGTTTTTCAAATTGGAATATCACTCAAAACAGTACTTGCTAGCGATCAAGGAAGTCGTCTCTATGCAGAGACAATGGCAAATGCTTTAAGCGTTCATCTGTTGCAGCACTACTCAGCACGAAAACCAGTTTTGCGTGAATATGCAGGTGGTTTATCAAGGCGTATGCAGCAAGTCATTGATTATATTAATGATTATTTAGACCAAGATTTGGGCTTAGCGGAACTTGCAGCCGTGGTGCAGATGAGTCCGCATTATTTTTGTCACTTATTCAAACAATCAACGGGGTTAACTCCCCATCAGTACGTAATTCGCACTCGAGTGGAACGTGCTAAAACGTTACTTCTTCAAGGTGAAGCGATCGCAGATACTGCCTACAAAGTCGGTTTTGCTAACCAAAGCCATCTTAATCGACATTTTAAACGTATAGTAGGCGTGACCCCCAAACAACTCCTACAAAAATAGCAAAAACGTACAAAAAATCGGACGAAGTTACAAGACAGTTAGGCAATAGGTCATGGGTAATAGGTAATAGCTACTAGTTTATTTTTACCCACTTAACTTATGTCTTACGTTAAAAGAATTGAAACGAGAACGGAACCTATGGTGCTGAACATGGGTCCGCACCATCCTTCGATGCATGGGTGTTTTAGGTTAATTGTGACTCTTGATGGCGAAGATGTCATTGATTGCGAGCCAGTCATTGGCTATCTGCACCGTGGAATGGAAAAAATCGCGGAAAACCGCACCAATATCATGTACGTTCCTTATGTTAGTCGCTGGGACTACGCTGCCGGAATGTTCAATGAAGCCG
>NZ_JADEWN010000022.1 GCF_015207655.1 Gloeocapsopsis crepidinum LEGE 06123
GCCAGCTTCTGCTTAACTTCTTCAACGCTCTGGTGGGCTACAACTCGACTGACTCTTGCCATAACAGTGCTCGTTTCTCGGTTAACTGCACCCTACCCTAATTGTTCTTTAGAACGCAAGTTCGTATGACAAAGCGACAGTATAGTGGAAACGAACATCGAGTTATTCGTGGTATTGGTTTAGTTAGCTGTGTATATGTCAATCCAGAAACTGGGCAGTTTTGGGTAATTGACTATCGGGTATATGACCCGGATGGTGATGGTAAGACCAAGCTGGAACACGTATCACAGATGCTTAACAACCTGGTGATAAATAAGCACTTGCCATTCAAAAGAGTGTTGATGGATAGCTGGTATGCTACCCAAAAAATCATGCTGTTGATTGATGATTTGGGCAAGATATATTATTGTCCTTTGAAGAGAAATCGACTCGTTGATGATACAGGGGGAGTGGAAAAATACAAAGCTATTCAACAGCTAGACTGGAATCAAACTGAAGCTCTACAAGGCAAACTCATTAAAATCAAAGGTTTTCCAGGTGCTAAAAAGGTGAAACTATTCCGGGTCGTTGTCTCTACCGACAAGACGGAATTCATCGCTACAAACGAGAAAAATCAAGATTCTACGGATGCCGTACAACAGGTGTGTGATGTTCGTTGGAAGATTGAGGAGTTTCACCGTGAGATTAAGCAATTAACCGGTATAGAAGCCTGCCAATGTCGTCAAGCACGCATTCAACGAAATCATATTGGTTGTGCCCTACTGGTCTGGTTGAAACTGAAACATCTAGCTTACTCTACAGGCCAGACTATCTATGCTCTCAAGCATGGATTGCTCTCACAATACTTAATTCAGCAGCTTAAGAATCCAGCAATTGCCATGACACTTGCGTAAGTCCTGAAAGTTTCGCGATCGCATCCACTGTAGAATCAAGCTGTGTCTGGGCATCGCTGTTAACTGGAAAACCTGGATTTGTGCAAGCGATTGGCGATCGCATCGTGAATATTCAAGCTACAATTCCTGGTAAACCCTTGCGTATTGGTTTGCTAGTAATCGATTTGTCTACTCGAAAACGCTTACGAATTAATGGTGAGGCTATAAGACAAAGTGATGGCAGTACAGATGTCGCAACTCGACAAGTTTATTTCAATTGCCCCAAGTACATCCAGCAGCGTCATTTGGTAGTAGATCGCACTCAGTTACCTACAGCATCAGTTCAAGATTTTGACAGTCTCAACTTGAAACAGCAGCAGTGGATTACTCAAACTGATACGTTCTTCATTGCTAGTATGCATCCTGAAAGTGGTGCTGATGCCTCGCATCGCGGCGGATATCCAGGATTCATTCAAGTGGTGAATGAGAAGCAACTTATATTTCCTGATTACGCTGGTAATAATATGTTTAATACTTTGGGTAATATTGCCCTCAATCCAAATTCAGGCTTGTTGTTTGTTGACTTTGAACGCGGTAATACCCTACAACTTATAGGAAAAGCTAGCATCATTTGGGAAAGAGAACGTACACAACAATTTTCAGGTGCAGAACGTCTTGTAGAATTTAAAATAGAATGCGTACGAGAAACTATTAATGCCACAAATCTACGCTGGCAATTTGCAGAATATTCACCATTTAATCCAGTCTTATAAGTGAAGCGATCGCTAGGCAAATATCTGTGCAATACTACAATTAAAACCAGGTAAAAGAGGGTTATTTAAATCATCTTCTTTATATAGTGTTGCTGTTAGCTTGAGTACTGCGTTATCTCGACGATAAATTTCTATCTGCTGCTTTTGACGATCTATAATCCAATATTCTTGTACACCTTGAATCGAGTAGAGTTTAAGTTTGAGTTGGCGATCGCGCTTCTGTTGTTCTTCTCCTGATGACAACACTTCAACAACGAGTTCTGATGCACCTACCAAATGTCCTGCGTCATCTAATAATTGTGCTAAGCGTTGATGACTGACCCATATTACATCAGGAATTACATTATCAGTATCAGTAAAAATTATTCCAGGAGTTGTAGCTGCATCTCCTAAACCAGTTTGCCTTGACCAAAGCTTTAATTCTATACAAATAATTATCAGCAACGTTCTGATGTTTCCAATGGGGCGCTTTAGTCACTAATAACTCTCCATCAATAATTTCGTAGCGATTTCCGTCATCTGGAAATAACTTGAGATCAGCTGTTGTCCAGCGGATATCTGTTGCAGTATTCATTAAACCACTCCTAGTAGTGGATATTATCAGTTTTTAAGAGTTGAATAAAATGTTTTTAGTTAAAGCGATCGCATCACTTACGCTAGCAGCGATATATACATTTTGGGGTGCTAATTTCTGAAAAAAATCTTGGCTATTTATGTCGTTATTCAACAAAATAACAAGCTTATCTGATTTAATTGCCAAAGCTATTTCTGAGGCGGTTCCTGCACCCATACCGCAAGCAATGACAACATCGCTAGAAAGCACGTTAATATTATTTCGGGCGTTACCCATATCGGTCACAATTGCAATATCAACCGCAGCAGAAACACCACTCGTATCGTTACTAGGAAGAATACCAATAGTTAACCCTTGGGCTACTTTTGCACCTTGATTTGCAGTTTCCATCACACCGACATTTCTACCACCAGTCAGCAATAGCCATCCTTGTTGGGCGATGAGATATCCTAGCTGATAAGCATTTTGTAAATCATGTTCAGTCGCTTGTTCGCCAGGGCCTATCACCCCAATAATAGTTTTACGAGTCATCCTTTATTAACTCAAACTTCCGACAATCATGCCAGCAAGTACAAGAAAACCTAACCAAACATTTTGGCGAAACATCTCTGCATAAGCTGAATTAGGAATATCTTTTTGTTTTAAACGAATATACTGCCAAATCCAACCTGCTGTAGCTAGTGTAAGGGTAATCCAAAAAGCAATATTGAGTTGCAATTCAATACCTAACCAAGCGAGTAAAACAACCGTTCCAATAAAGGAAATACCAATAGCATCTGCTGCATAATTACCAAAAAACAAGGCACTTGAATTAACACCAATGCGGCGATCGTCATCGCGATCGCTCATCGCATAGACAGTATCAAAACCCAAAGTCCACAGCACTGTTGCCCCCCAAAGCAACCATGTCGGCAGCGATAGCGATCGCGTTACTGCACTCCAGCTAATTAATACGCCAAATCCCCAAGCAATTGAAAGGACTAATTGGGGAACGGGAAATACACGTTTCGCGCCAGGATATAAGAGAATAACTGGTACAGCAGCGACACATAGCCAAAATGATAAGGTGTTGAGATACAGCGATAACCCAAACGCGCAGATTAACGCAGCTAAGGCAACTACAATCCCTATCTTGACAGAAAGCGCACGAGATGCTAAGGGACGATTGCGGGTTCTTTGCACTTGCGGATCGATATCGCGATCCCAGAGATCGTTAACAACACACCCCGCAGCACTTGTCGCGAGAGTTCCTAGAACAATCACACCAACAAGCGGTAGTGGCGGTGTTCCCTGCGCGGCTAAAAAGACTGCCCAAAGTGCGGGAATCATGAGAATTAACCTTCCTTCAGGCTTATCCCAGCGCAATAAGCGAATGATTGTAAACCACGTTGGTTCAGAGTTCTGTTCGTGCTGTGTCAGCATGGTTTAAAAAGTTACCGTAAATGAAATAATGAAATCAGGAATTTTGGATCGGCTTCCCCTATAGAATATCGTTATTCGGATCAGGGCTGGAGTTCTAGTGAGTGTTCATGGTCAATTTAGTATCAGCCAGTTCAATAAGTCTTCCTACTGTGGTAATGCAGCAAGAAAAAATCCTCGCTGCCATAGACTTGGGAACAAACTCCTTACATATGGTAGTCGTGCGCATTAAACCGGAACTACCAACTTTTAGTATCATTGCCCGAGAAAAAGACACTGTCAGGTTAGGCGATCGCACAACTGATGGAAATTTAAAGCCTGAAGTAATTGAACGCGCGATCGCAACTTTGGGTAGGTTCCAAGAAATTGCCCGCAGCCTCAATGCAGACACGATTGTTGCTGTAGCGACAAGTGCGGTACGCGAATCTCCCAACGGCAAAGAGTTCTTACAACAGGTAAAAAATGAACTCGATCTCAATGTTGACTTAATTTCAGGACAAGAAGAAGCAAGACGCATTTATCTTGGCGTTTTGTCTGCAATGGAACTTAATAGCCATCCGCACGGAATTATCGACATTGGTGGCGGTTCCACAGAACTCATTCTCGGTGACAGTCACGAACCGCGATCGCTAAGCAGTACTAAAGTCGGTGCAGTACGGCTTTCAAGCGAATTTGTCACGACCGATCCCATTAGCAATGCAGAGTTTCAATTCTTGCAAGCATATGTACGCGGGATGTTAGAACGTCCTGTCGAAGAATTGCTAGCCAAGTTGCAACCTGATGAAAAACTCCGCTTGTTGGGAACTTCGGGGACAATTGAAACGCTAGCAGTCATCCATGCACGAGAAAAATTAGGGATGGTTCCCTCGCCGTTAACAGGCTATCAACTGAGTCTTAAAGACTTACGGGAAATCCTCAACCACTTGCGCAAGCTAAGTTATGCCGAACGCGCCGCAATTCCTGGAATGTCGGATCGCCGATCTGAGATTATTGTTGCTGGGTTAATTATTCTGCAAGAAGCCATGATGCTGTTAGGTGCAGATTCCATTACAATCTGCGAACGAGCGCTGCGTGAAGGTGTCATCGTAGATTGGATGCTGACTCATGGCTTAATTGAAGATCGCTTACGTTATCAAGGTTCGGTACGCCAACGCAGTGTGATTAGAACCGCCCAAAAATATCAAGTTAAGTTAGAGTATAGCGATCGCGTCGCCGCTTTTGCGCTGAGCTTATTCGATCAAACCCAAGGAGTACTACACAACTGGGGAACCGAAGAACGCGAACTTCTCTGGGCAGGTGCAATTTTACATAACTGCGGTCACTTTGTCAGTCATTCTTCGCACCATAAACATTCATACTACCTCATCCGGAATGGCGAACTCCTCGGTTATACAGAAACTGAACTTGAACTGATTGCTAATATCGCCCGCTATCATCGCCGCAGTGCCCCTAAAAAAAAGCACGATAATTATCGCAACTTACCCACAAAACAGCACCGCCAAACGGTAAGTCAACTCAGTGCATTGCTGCGAATAGCTGTTGCACTAGATCGTCGTCAAATTGGTGCGATCGCGCAAGTTCGGTGCGAATATCGTCCAGAAGCCCAAGAATTTCACTTGTGGCTAACTCCATCGCAACCAGGTGATGACTGTGCCCTAGAATTGTGGAGTTTGGATTATAAAAAGGATGTTTTCGAGGCTGAATATAATGTCAAGCTAATAGCCACCCTAAAAGCTTCTGAATCTCAAATCGAGCTTCCACAGCATGCAAGCTTGAATAGCTTCGATTAAATAGAAGCTACGTTGGTAGAGTCGAAAAAATTTGCGGACACAATTGCGAGAACTATAGCAGGGTTCAAGGCTAAAAGCTAATTGGGGCATTGGCTTTGAGCTTCCATAATGTCCTAACCTATACTTCCGCCGTTTAAGTTTAATTTTAGAGAAGAGTATGTTGTGGAGTGAGGAACTCAACGCTTTATGTACAACAAAAGCCCTCGAAAATTATCTTGGGCTTTTTGTATAATATTGATGTTATCTACGTAGCTTTGCGTGACTGAGAGCCTTAACCAATATTCACTTTAACAACTTTGTTCTTTTCTGCCTCAGCTTTAGGCAAAGTCAAGTCCAAAACACCATTTTTGTATTCTGCTTGAACTTCATCGTTCTTGATCCGAGTTGGTAGCGGAATCACTCTTCTAAAAGAACCATAACGAAACTCTGAGCGAGTCATACCTTTTTCTTCTGTTTTCGTTTCGCTCTTGCGTTCGCCACTGACGGCAACAGCTTCCGCAGTTACCTGGACATCCAAGTCTTTGGCTTCCATTCCTGGAATTTCCAGCTTGAGATGAACTGTTTCAGGAGTTTCTTCAATCTCAGCTGCAGGAACAAACGCCATACTACTTGTTTCACCATCACCAGTACGCATCAAGCTATCGAATAGGCGGTTCATGTCCCGTTGTAAACTATCAACTTCACGAAATGGTTCCCAACGAATTAATGCCATGTCCTTTACCTCCGAATCTATGCTTCCTCTAACAATTCTTGTTTCAAATGATTATTCAACACTGAGACAAACTAGATTGCTGATTTAGCAGCCAGTTAAGTCACTTAACTCAACCTGTTAATAAGCTATCAAATGCAAGAAAGCTTGTAGGTTCGGTTGTTTACACAGCATGAGTTCATCTTTCCGCCCTCGTTTTGAGAGCAGGGGTGCAGAGGGGTAGAGGAGATCTGAGGAGAATACTTTGTCTACCTATTCAAAACTCAAAACTCAGAACTCAAAACTAACTACTCATCACTCTCCTCGCAAATTCTGGTAGCGGTAAAAAGCGTAGGTATCAAACAAGCCTCCGACAAGGCTGCAAGTCAGTGAAATGACAAGAAGTCCCTGAAAAGGACTGTCGCTGCCAAACGTAGCGAGAAACTGCAAAATTTGGTTAGCGATCGCACTCGCAATTCCTTGCATACCAGGAATATAACCAATCAAAGAGGTGCTTGCGACTAACACGCCGACTAACAACATCGGTGCGACAAAGCTCAAAATGATTGATAGCAGCAGCGAACGGAGAAAGTTGGATAAAATGCTCATGCTCATGCTCATGCAGGCAATTTCCAGTTTTGATATCCAAAGGACATTTGTTACTTTCTACAATACGAGCGATCGCACTAAACGAGGACAAATTTCAACAATCTTAAGTTTTTATTAAAAGATTTGTCTACTTGTTCTAAGTGTTGTGACACATCACAATAATCTTGACTTGTTCAAATCGCCTAATGCAATACACTGTATAGCTATATTTCATAGGCTTTTCACTCAAGCTTGAACTGCCTACAAAGTTATTGACAATTCTGAAAAGATTTTTACAGTAAATTAAGCTTGACAAATTGCCGCATTTCCATTTGGAAATGGACTGAGCTATAAGCTGCTATTGTAATGAGTAATGCAGTGGGTAATTCTTCCCCTAAAACTATATTAGATCAACATCAACGCATTGAGTGACACGCGAAGTTCAAGTTTAGGAATGTGGAGTCAGCGGCTGCTGGCAGCACTGTTGCTTGGTGGACAAGTTATTGTTCACTTACTGCGAGGCAAAATTCACCGACGCAATACACTCGATCAAATGGCTGCTGTCGGTCCCGAATCGCTTCTAATTGCCTTGATTACAGCAGCTTTTGTGGGTGCTGTTTTTACAATTCAAGTCGCACGCGAATTTATTCAGTTTGGTGCAGGAAATGCTGTAGGAGGAGTACTAGCACTCGCTTTGACTCGCGAACTTGCCCCTGTACTTACAGCAGTAGTTTTGGCAGGACGTGTTGGCTCAGCATTTGCAGCAGAAATCGGCACGATGCGGGTTACAGAGCAAATTGATGCCTTGTATATGCTCAAAACAGATCCGATTGATTACCTTGTCATTCCCCGCGTGATTGCCTGCTGTCTCATGATACCAGCCTTAACACTACTATCTTTGGTAACAGGTATGTTAGGAGGACTGCTCATTGTAACTAATATCTACAACCTTTCTCAATCTACTTTTCTAGATTCAGCTCGTAATTTTCTTAGTGTCTGGGATATTTGTAGCGCTGCCGTTAAAGCAGCTTGTTTTGGCATACTGATTGCCATCATTGGTTGTAGCTGGGGTTTAACAACAACAGGAGGAGCAAAAGGTGTTGGACAGTCAACGACAGCAGCAGTCGTCACAGCATTACTCGCTATCTTTATCAGTAACTTTCTCTTAACAGCTTTAATGTTTCAAGGAACAGGCAGCGCAGTACTACGCGGAATCTAATAACAAGAGGTTTTAAAATAGGAATTAAGTTAAAGGTAATACTTGTAACAGAGGATGCAAAACTGTGACTCCTTCTTCTTCGTCAACAGCAACTACTGAGCTTGCACCTAATTACACGCTCCCTGTCGCTATTATTGTTGCAGCTATTGGGCTCATTTTAATTTCTCCTTGGATAGGAGGTGTCGTTGCTCTATTTGGCATGTTTCTCATGTTCCAAGCAGGAACGCTGCGCTTGCAATTTACAGATACTGCCTTTGATATTTACCGAGGAGAAAACTTAATTCGTCGCTTTCCTTATCAAGAATGGCAAAACTGGGAAATCTTTTGGTCTAATATTCCAATTTTATTCTACTTTAAAGAAGTTAAAAGCATTCATTTTTTACCAATTATCTTTGATCCCAAAATGCTCAGAAGTTGTCTAGAACAGCGCATTCCGAAAGCAGAACCGAGAAGCTAGCAAAGAAAATAGTAAGATGATATGTCTTAACTTGCTGAATTTCAAATTCATTATTTATGAATCAAGACCCACAAAACCAAGAGATAACTAACAAATCCTCAGTAGAACCAGAGGAACAATCTGACCAAGAATTTGTACCAGCATCTGAAGAAACAAATCAAGAACTTGACTCAGAACCTGGAGTCGATTTTTTAGTTGAACTAGAGCAACTGTCTGAGGTAGAGTATGCCAAAGAGCGCGATCGCGTTGTCGAAGCTCAACAACAATTAAGCGAGCTAAAAAATCAAGCAGCTGAACTAAAGCAAGAAATCTCAGCACTCCAATCACAACGCAAAAAGCTGTCTGAGCAAGTTAATCAAACTCAAACCGCCCTCGATCAGGTCGTGCAAGAATCTTTAGCACAACTTGAACAACGCAAACAGTCATTACAAATTGCCGTAGAACAACTCGAACGTCGTCAAGAACGAATTCGTGCGGAAATGCGCACTACATTTGCTGGAGTTTCTCAAGATTTGGCAATTCGAGTTCAAGGATTTAAAGACTATCTCACAGGTAGCTTACAAGATTTGGCCGCAGCAGCAGAGCAACTTCAATTAGCACCGAAAGTTAAAGAAGAACCGGAACCACGGCAAGTCGAACCATCAAAACCTGTTGAAGAAGCACCCTCAACACCACAATTTGCCGAACCGCGCTTTCAATCAACTGCTAAGCAAATTCGCCGTTTGCTTGATGAGTATCGTGCTGAACCAGATTATTATGGTCCACCGTGGCAACTCCGCCGGACATTTGAACCTGTCCATGCAGAACGAGCAGCTAATTGGTTTTTTACTCAAGGTGGGCGTGGTGCTTTACGCACAATGGGGAGTCGCTTACAGAATATCCTGATTGCGTCTGCTGTAATTTCTGTTTTATATACACTACATGAGGATCGCCTGCGCACACTCATTTTAGCCAATACTCCAGAACGCCTCGGTGACTGGCGGCGCGGCTTACAAGATTGCTTAGGAATTTCGCGCCCTGATTTTGGACCAGATCGTGGTGTTGGTTTGTTTGAAACTCCTGAAGCTGTCGCATTAAAAGCCGAACGACTTGTCAAAGGCAACTTCATGCCACTGATTATTATTGATGACTCCGAGGATAAAATTAGCCTAGGACTCTTACAATTTCCTCTTTGGTTAGCCTTCGCCCCCGATCCTCAAAGGATGGCGCGAGAGCGAGAATACGATTTCTAAATAACTGCTGAGGAGAAAAAGTGAATGGCATCTAATTATGTGTTTACTGATACTCAGCATTTGCCAGAACTAGAACGGCTGCGGGCAATTGAACAAGTTTTCGATCCACTCAGCCATAGACGACTTCAAGCAACAGGTATCGCCACAAACTGGCAATGTCTTGAAGTTGGAGCAGGTGCAGGATCGATCGCACACTGGATGGCAGCAGTTGTTGGACAATATGGTAAAGTGACAGCTATTGATGTAGATACACGTTTTTTAGCCAACATCAAGCTATCAAATGTGGAAATTATAAAAGCAGATATCCGACATTTTGAAGTGAATGCTTCTTTTGATCTTGTTCATGCTCGTTACGTTCTGATTCATCTTCCAGACTTTCAAGTTGCGCTGTCAAGAATGATCGATTTGCTCAAACCTGGTGGATGGCTTGTCATAGAAGAACCGGATTTTTCTGCTGCAAGAGCGATCGCTGGCAAAGAAACAGCTTGTCAGTCAGTTAACTGTGTCAACCGTGCTATTTGGCAAATGTTTACTGACCGTGGCATGGATTATGCTCTTGGGGTTAAGTTACCGGCAATATGTCAACAGCTTGGCTTACAACAACTATCTGTAGAAAACGATGCTCCTTTATCTCAAGGTGGATCGGGAGTCGCCAAAGTCATGAAAATGTCTACTGAGCAACTTACCCAGAAATATATCGCAACCGGTGAAGCAACGCATCAGGACATCGAACAATATTGTCAATTTGCAGAAGATCCGCACACTTGGGCAATATACTATTCAACTGTAGGAGTTTCAGCACAAAAAGCAACATAATTGCACAAAATGGAATGCACCTTGAAGAAAGTTATGAGTGTTGAGTCGTGAAGTGTTGAGTTATAAAAAGTCTTTTAATTCAAAATTCAAAACTCACGCATTCAAAACTCTTTCATTAGCCACTCGCTCCTCGCTCCTATCCCCTTTGAATCACTATCTTCTATGGCAGTTTGGTTAAGTTTGTGTGTAACAATTTTACTAGTAGCTTACCTGCTCGGTTCGATTCCAACAGGCTACACCGCTGCAAAGCTACTCAGAGGCATTGATATTCGCGAACATGGTTCGGGTTCTACTGGTGCAACAAATGTGCTTCGGACACTAGGAAAAGGACCAGGATTTATAGTATTAGTCATTGATACTTTAAAAGGAGTTTTAGCGATCGCACTCGTTCGCTGGAGCTTCATCGCTGCAAGTCAAAACCTGATTCCTGCTAACGTAAATCTAGCAACCTGGCTACCTTGGATGGTAGCACTCGCTGGAATTGCTGCCATTCTAGGACATAGTAAATCAATTTGGTTGGGCTTTACTGGTGGTAAATCAGTTGCTACGAGTTTAGGTGTCTTGCTTGCAATGTCGTGGCAAGTTGCTTTGTCTACTGCTGCTGTCTTTGGGTTAGTTTTAGCAATATCGCGGATTGTTTCACTCAGCTCAATTGCAGGGGCGATCGCTGTTTCTCTCTTGATGCTTGTTTTAGGTCAACCGTTACCTTATCTGCTATTTGCGATCGCTGCTGGCGTTTATGTGATGATGCGCCATCGCAGCAATGTACAGCGGTTACTTGCTGGTACGGAACCTAAACTAGGGCAAAAATTAAACTCGGAAGTTGAACAAAGTATTAACTCATAGTCTCAACTCCTTACACACCGCGAGGAATCGTTATCTTAGTCACTTGCCATTCTCGGATCAGAGTCATTTCTCCATTGCTAGGATTCAAGTTATACAACTTATTTAGCGGATCGTATCGCGGTGCTCCTAGTGCCACAAGTTGCTCTGCTGGAGAACAGGCGAGATCAAATAAACCGCTATTCCAAGCTGTAGAGTCAAATTTTAGTTGCGACCCCACAATCGGTCTTCCTTGTGCCAAGCTTAGTTGCACTAAACTAGTTTCACCTTTACGACTAGTGACAATAGAATAAATTGTACCGTTTGGACATTGCGCCAATGTACTAAAGCGGTCGGTTTGGGGCAAATTGATGCGATTAGTTGAAATCACCTGACCAGTATCAGGACTAATCGATACAAGTGCTACAGGGGGTCTACCATTCCTTCTAGAGGCTAGAGCTAAAAGTGAGCCATCATTAGCAGCTAACAAACTATCAATCTTCTGCTGTCTATTTAAACCAGTAACCGTCACAGGTGGTTTTGCCGACGCACCACCCACAAACGCAAGACGAATCGCATTTCGCTCTCTTTTACCACCTGAAACAGGGGAAATAGCAAGTACAAATGTGCCATCAGATAAGCTAGTGAAACCACTCAACTGTTCGCCTGCTTCAAAATTAGTAGTGGCTATATCCTGAATTTCACCCGTAGCAACGTTTAAGGACTGCACAACAATTCTTCTGAATCTACGTTCAGGACGCGCACCGTAAATGATCAGCGCTGTTTGGGCAGAAGTTCGATTAGTGAGAACTCCAAGAGCAGTTGTTGCAGTACCAGCGATCGCAATATAGCCGAACTGACGGCGTGTAAGCTTCATTTTCATATCTAAATTTAATACTGAGCGCTAAGTTAATTGAATCCACGTGGCTACTGACGGCACATTATTGTTGTCAGTAATTGAGAGCATGTACCAACCTGGTGTAGCGATATTTCGGTTAGTCGTGACTGTGGCATTAAGAGAAGTGCTTGTGCGAGAGGCAATTGGTGCGTCCACTAACCTTTGGTCAGTTTCTAGACCGTGAGTCGTTGCCATTGGTTTAATTAAATTAACCCACTTGATATTTGCCGCTTGAGGTGTATTGATTGTGATTGTTCCACCATAAGCAACTGTTTGTGACGCGCTTTGAATCACTGGTCGCGACATTTGCATATAAGCTGGACTATATATTTCGAGGCGGCGTTCCTCAATAGCGCGATCGCGATTTCCTCCTGCCGCAACAACTCTACCATCTGGAAGCAGCAACGCTATCGCATGATACAAACGGTTGATGTTAGATGGTGTTCCTAGTTTCCAAGTGTTTGTAGCTGGATTATAAATTTCTGGGGTTCGCGTTGCCAGCGTCTCACTTTCGCCCATAGCGCTACCATTACACACAAATATTGTGCGATCGGGTAATATGACGGCATTGTGATGCATGCGAGCATAGTTCAATGGTGCTGCTGATGTGTAAGTAGGGTTAGCAGCTTTTAGGTCTACAATACTGACCCGATTAGTTGCTTGACCAAAAAAATCGTTACCACCACCAATAATCATGACCTTCTGATCTTGAGCAGGTGGTAGCATCACACTAGCAGCTTGACCGCCATAGTCAGCATTTTGCAATCCGTTGACTGCTTGTTCTGTAATTGGCTGCGTGAAATCTGTAGGTAAAGTTAATATGCGAGGATAGACACCATTGTTGTAAACAAAGTGACCTCCAGAGTAAAACACTTTACCATTCGCCATCAAGAACAGGTGAGCGTAGAGATCTAAAGGACTTGTCGGTTGTGTAAAAGATGTCCAACTATTGGTTGCAGATGAATAAATTTCTGGATAGACATCGAGCAAACCATTGTCATCAGTACCCGATAGCGCAAAAATGCGCCCATCGCCTAATGTTACCACCGTGGGATACCAGCGACCGCTGTTCATCGAGGTCAACTCTATCCATTGCTCAGATATAGGATCAAAAGCCAGTGCTAAAGGTGAACCGTAGAAAGGGTCATATTGCAGCGTACCACCTGCAAACATCAAACGACCATCAGAAAAGAATGAGTGACCACCGCAAAACAAGTCTAGTGGCAAGCCTGAATCGTCTACAGGAGTTAGTGGCTGAAAGAAAGTACCAGCACTCACATCCCAAACAGCACTACCCTTTGTTTCACCCATCTTTGTAGGATCGTTACCAGAACCAGCAACAAAAAAGACTTTGCCAGTCCGCAACAAGATGCCATGAATTGGATTGATGGGGCAACTATACGGTAAAAGTTGCCAGCTATCTGTTGCAGCAGTTGCATTAGCAGTAGCTGTAAACGTAACACTGCCGTGACGTTGTGTTCTAGCGCGTACAGTAACTGTTCCTGGAGTTGTACCTAATGTCAGGCTTGTACTAGCTTGACCGTTAGAGTTGGTTCTGACAGAGGCTGGGTTAACGGAGCCACTACCACTAGTAACTGAAAATTGAACTAATACATTTCTCGCTAGACTACCATTGTTGTTATTAACTCGTACAACTAAACGGGTAGAGAGGGTAGTCCCCACTGTCCCACTTTGATTATCACCATTTACCTTAGTGACTGGCATTTTAATTAACTCTTATACTAATTTTGAAAGCTTTACGTAATTACTGAATAAGCTCTTCTACAGTTTTATGCGTTCATCACTAAACACTATGACTGCGATTTCTTTATTCGTAATATTTTTTAAGGTTTATCAAGAAATATAGAATTTTAATTTTATTAAAATTTATGAACTTTAGTGACCTATCCTACTATACGCTTGCATCATATGAAACGACGCAATTACAGTTAGAAGTATGCTCAGTTTGGTTTGTTCTAAATTGTTAAATTTACATAAAATTCTATAGATTCTGGCTTTTCTCACACCAAAGAAATAGCTATGCAAGTTGAATCACGCGCTTTAAGCTATTGCTTAGCTATTTGATTCTACTAAATTTATTTTTACAATTATATAAATTATCTTTTTAAAATTCTTTTCTCCTAAAAGAAGTTAATGTATTTAATAATAACGCCATACTAGCATTAAAAAATTGCTAAAAAATCAGATAAAAATTATCAAAAAATCTTTAAAAAATAAGTAAATTTCAGTTTAATAAAAAGCAAGAAAAATACATATTAAAATTAAGGTTATAGAAATTAATATACAAAATCCTTTGTGACAATAATCAACTCTAAATTAGCCATCAAAAATCAAGTATTAACTGCGTATTAGAAAGTAGATACAGTCAAGCTATCTCTAAACTACTTGGTAGAAAAGGTCATACCATCATGAAAATCGCTAGAATAAAGAATTAAAGCTTGCAGCCACAGATAGATTATGTCTTTGCCCATTGTTGCTATTATCGGACGCCCAAATGTGGGTAAATCAACGCTAGTCAATCGTTTAGCTGGCGCGCAGGATGCGATTGTCTACGATGAACCAGGCGTCACGCGCGATCGCACCTACTCAAATGCCTATTGGCGCGATCACGAATTTGTAGTAGTTGACACAGGCGGACTCGTTTTTGATGATGATACTGAGTTTTTACCGTTAATTCGAGAACAAGCAAGTTTAGCTTTAGCAGAAGCAGTAGCCGCAATTTTTGTGGTAGATGGACAAGCTGGACCAACCCCTGCTGATGAAGCGATCGCTGAGTGGTTGCGACAACAACCCGTACCCGTACTGATAGCGGTTAATAAATGCGAATCACCCGATCAAGGTTTAGCTCAAGCTGCCCAATTTTGGGAACTAGGACTCGGCGAACCTTATCCTGTGTCAGGAATTCATGGTAGTGGGACAGGAGAATTACTCGATCAACTGATTACTCACATACCACCTGTAGCAGAACTCCCCGAAACCGACGAAATTAAAGTTGCGATCGTTGGACGTCCCAATGTTGGTAAGTCGAGTATGTTAAATGCCTTTGTAGGAACTCAAAGAGCGATCGTCAGCCCAATTTCTGGAACAACTCGCGATACCATTGATACCGTTATCGAACGGCAAGGACAACTATATCGATTGATAGACACTGCTGGTATTCGCAAAAAGAAAAACGTTGAGTACGGACCAGAATTTTTTGGCATTAATCGGGCATTCAAAGCAATTCGCCGTGCTGATGTCGTTTTATTAGTCATTGATGCACTTGATGGAGTGACAGAACAAGATCAAAAGCTTGTAGGACGGATTGCGGAAGAAGGACGTGCCTGTGTTATCGTCGTAAACAAATGGGATGCTGTAGAAAAAGATTCGTATACAATTTACGATTACGAAAAGCACACGAAAGAAAGATTACACTTTGTCGATTGGGCAGAAATGATCTTTGTCAGCGCTAAAACAGGACAGCGAATTGAAAAAATTCTGGATCTTGTCACCAAAGCAGCCGAAGCACACAAACGTCGAGTTTCTACCGCTGTTGTTAATGAAATCCTTGAAGAAGCTGTGAGATGGCATTCACCACCTACTAATCGTCAAGGACGCCAAGGTAAAATTTACTACGGTACGCAAGTTAGCACCCAACCTCCAGCGATCGCGCTATTTGTTAATGAAGCAGAGCGTTTTAATACAAACTATCGGCGCTACATCGAACGTCAATTTCGGCAACAACTAGGCTTCAGTGGAACGCCCATTCGTTTACTATGGCGGAGCAAAAAAGCCCGCGATGTTGAAAATACTGCTAACCGTGCTACTCGCGTGTAAGGAGGGGTGAGGAGTGAGGGGTGAGGGGTGAGTGACTAGTAGTTAGTGGCTAGTGAAAGAGTTTTGGAAGCGAAGAAAGGTGCCGGAGGCAATTATTTTGAATTTTCATAACTCATAACTCATAACTCAACACTCATAACTTTCTTAAACTCAACATTTCACGACTCTCTAGCCTTAATAAACCCTGACCTCTGACCTCTGACCCCTCTAAAAGATGGATTTACTGCGATCGCTACCAATGGGGCTTTACCTAGAACAACCAGTGACTTGGTTGCATCGGCTCGATCCTAGGGTGAAGTTAGCTTGGTTATTGAGCTTTTTACTTGTTCCCATTTTGGCAAACTCTCCTTGGCGAATTATGGTGGTGGGATTGCTAGTGTTGATTACCTTTGCCGCTAAAATTCCCTTACGAGTGTGGCGTCAGCAAATGGGCTGGCTATTGACGGTAGCGTTTTTTGTGTTACTTCTAGGTGCTGTTAGTCCAGACACTCTCAGTATCGATTATCAACCTCGCTTGCCGAGTGATACGTTAAGTTTTATACCCCAACCTTCGGATTATCAGTACGTTCTATTTCAGCGCGGACCAATCACTGTCACTCGTCGTTCTTTGGTTTTGGCAATCCGCTTAAGTACAATTTTGTTCACGCTGATTTACAGTACCAACTTGTTTTTATTAACAACTGCACCAGAAGAAATTACCGCCGGAATTGAAAGCTTAATGCGCCCTTTACGCTGGTTGAAGTTTCCTGTTACAGAAATTGCCTTAACTTTGACACTAGCGCTGCGGTTCATTCCTTTGGTTTTAGAAGAGGTGCAAAACTTGGCTCGTTCAGTGCGTACGCGAGCAATTAACTGGAAAAAACTGGGGTTGAAAGGTGCTGTAAAAGTTTGGATGCTGGTAGCAGAACGGTTGCTAGAAAATCTCTTACTGCGAGCTGAACAAATGGCTAATGCCATGATGGTTAGGGGATTTACAAGCCCAAACGAGCATCGCGTCCAATGGCATGACCTCCGCCTAAGAGACCGCGACTGGATTGCTGTATTGTGTTTAATTGCTTTTTGGGGAGCAAGATTTGTTTGGGGTAACGAAGTGTAAATGCAACCGTGGTATTGGCGATCGCTTCCTCTCGAAAATCTTACTGGCACGCAAATTTTTGCGGCTTTGTTTGCCAATGAGTTTATTGCAACTCTATTAGAAAGCCCCTATCCTCCACCAGAGCAATTAATCCAAACTCGCTACTCAATCTGTGCGGGCGCTCCTCGTACAATCAATGGCTGTCTGCAATTTTGGACTCCAGCAGTAGGCGAAATTTTACAATGTCTCCGTCAACGGCTCTTCAGTGCTGCCAATCAACAAGTTGTATCACCTCCTCAATCGACTTTGCCCTTTACTGGTGGTTGGCTCGGTTGGTTGGGATACGATTTCGCCTGGGAACTAGAAAAACTACCAACTCTCAAACAAGATTTATTACCTTTTCCAGTCGCGTTTTGGTACGAACCAGAGTGCTTCGCAGTTCTCGATCACTGGCAGCAAATTCTTCACTTAGCCGCCTCCGATCCTCAGCACCTAGATAAACTGCAAAGCAATCTAGCATCTCCCCCTGCACCGACTGCCCCTCTGCCCTCCTGCCCACGCCAGTTTGCTCAACGGGGGAAACCCCCGCACGAAAAAAGCGGCTCCTCTGCCCCACCTATCTTCCTGACTTCCCAAGCTAAGTACGAACACGCAGTGTTGCGTGCTCAAAAGTACATTCAAGCAGGAGATATTTTTCAGGCAAATCTTTCGCTGCGGTTTGAAGCTCAGACAACTGCATCAGGTTGGGAGATTTATCAAACGTTACAGAAAATTAACCCATCGCCATTTGCGAGTTACTGGCGATCGCCTTGGGGAGAAATCACAAGTTGCTCACCTGAAAGATTAGTACAACTTGTCGGACATCAAGCCACAACAAGACCAATTGCTGGAACGCGATCGCGTGGTGCGACACCCGAACAAGATCGCCAACTTGCCCAAGAGTTACTTTCAAACACTAAAGAAAGAGCTGAACACATTATGCTCGTCGATCTCGAACGCAATGACTTAGGGCGAGTGTGTACCTGGGGTTCAGTTGCGGTTGATGAGTTACTCGTAATAGAGCGTTACAGCCACGTTATGCACCTTGTCAGTAACGTTAAAGGCTTATTGAATGCCCATTACAGTGCAATTGATTTAATTCGTGCAATGTTCCCTGGTGGCACAATTACTGGTTGCCCGAAAGTGCGCTGCATGGAAATTATCGAAGAATTAGAACCTGTTCGGCGTAGCTTATTTTATGGTTCCTGTGGTTATCTCGATTGGCGCGGTAACATAGACTTGAATATTTTAATTCGTACGCTGCTGGCAGCTCCTGTGCCTTCAAACACCCTAGCTACTCAAATTTGGGGTCAAGTTGGCGCTGGTATCGTTGCTGATAGCGATCCAGAAAGAGAATGGCACGAATCGTTACACAAAGCGCAGGCACAACTTGCAGCATTAGATAAAACTGGGAGCGAGGGGTGAGTGACTAGTGGCGCTTTGGCTAGTGAGTAATTTTGAGTTTTGAATTTTCTTAACTCATAACTCAACACTCTTTACGAGTAACTCTCTATTTCCTCTGCTTTGGAAAACTCCTGAACCCTAATATAATGATTCGATTGGGAACCGATATTGTTTATATTCCACGCATTCAAGCAGCGGTTGAGCGCTTTGGCGATCGCTTTTTACACCGCGTATATACGCCAATTGAACAATACGATTGTGGATATGCTCTAGACTCAGATAGTCGCCTTTCAATTCATCGACTTGCTGGGCGTTGGGCAGCGAAAGAAGCTGTAGCAAAAGTACTTGCAACAGGATGGCAGGGTATTAGTTACACTGAAATTGAAATTCAGCGTCAAACAAGTGGAGCACCTGCAGTATACTTACACGGGAGAGCTGCAGCATTAGTTGCAACTTGGAACAAAGATTTATCTTGGCAATTGAGTTTAAGTCACGATCGCGACTATGCGATCGCTACAGCAATTTTGTTTTGTTGAGCTTCAACTCAATTTGCAGCTGATAGCTAGAATAGCCTATCCCAAAACAAGATATTATCGGCGTTGTTAATCTGGTAGTCTCAACACAGCTAAGTCTTCTTCAATGTTAAGAGGGAATGAACACAGAACATTACATAAATCATCCAAATTTCGGTCTACTGTACAGAGTCTGTTTTGTTGAGGAACACCAGGAACTGTTTACTACTCTTTATGCACAGAGGCTTTTTTTTCTAGTTTCCACTTCTACATCAGGCATGAAGTTTGAGCCAATTGGTCGCTCTGAAGCACGGTTATTGTTAGAAAATCGCTTACGCATGCTCCGTCGTACTGGACAAACACAAGAGTACGAACAGCTACAAACAATTTTGCAACGTACCTTCCAATGAGTTCGATTGCTGAACGGATCGCTCAAATCCGCAAAGAACTGCCAGATACAGTCCGTTTGATTGCTGTCACTAAACAAGTTTCTGTTGCAGCGATGCGTGAAGCCTATGCTGCTGGAGTGCGAGATTTTGGTGAAAGCCGCGTTCAAGAAGCTGCAAGTAAGCAAGCACAGTTACATGACTTAACAGATATCACCTGGCACATGATTGGGCGGTTACAAACAAACAAAGCTAAAAAAGCTTTAGAACTGTTTGAGTGGATTCATTCTGTTGATAGCTTGAAGTTGGCACAACGTTTAAATCAACTGGCAACACAGGCGTCATGCAAGCCAAAAATTTGCCTTCAGGTGAAATTGCAAAGCGATCCAAATAAAACAGGCTGGACTGTACCAGAACTCCTTAACGATCTGCCAGCACTTAACCAATGCGATCGCTTAGATATTCAAGGTTTGATGACAATTCCACCGCTGGGATTGAATGATGTAGAAATTCTTAATTTTTTCAACCAAACTCGCAATCTTGCGAGTAACATTCAAGAGCAACATTGGTCTAACCTGCAAATGCAGCAGTTGTCTATGGGAATGTCTAACGACTATTCCCTAGCAGTGCAAGCTGGCGCCACAATGGTGAGACTAGGCCGTATTCTGTTCGGTGAAAGACCAACACCGCCACAGGCGACAGCATCAGAAAGCAACTGGTAAGGATACAACATTCATTTCTAACTGAAAACTCCGAAAAATTCAGTAATATCTCGGTTGAAGTACAGAGAAAAAAGATAGTATGAACCAGAGCATTGTGTAATTTTGATATTGAAGGCTACAAGTTGAGTTTTTGATACCTATCGGTTTAAAGCTTGTCAAACTTGAAGGTCTCCAATGTTGTCAAAGCGCTTTTCTCAATTGAGGTTACTTTGTATTTTCAAGGAAAACCGCCAGCAGAAAAGCCCCTGAATCAAACCTCATTTGGAGTATGGCTTGAGAAAAAAAGTATGAAATAGCATAGCCTATCATGCGATCGCATTCCTACTTGATTAAAATATGTTTTCCCAGTTAACTAAATATGTGTGAATAGACAGGGAGAGTGCAACAGTGAGCAAATTTATCAAGACAATCAAAGAGTTTGTTGGTTTGAACGATCCATATGCAGATGACGACGATGTTGAATATGTTGTCGAAGAAGATGGCTACCGCCATACTTATCAGTCTGAACCTTCACAACCCATAGAAGAAGATTTACGTCAACGGCGGCGCGTACGCGAAAGAATTACCTTAGAACCTAATTCCGAAGTAGGAGCAGCTTCGATGAATAACGTGATCGGAATGCCTGGCGCTGGGAATCGGATGTATGAAGTTGTTGTGATGGAACCGCGCTCGTTTGAAGAAATGCCGCAGGCAATTCAAGCTTTGCGTGAGCGTAAATCTGTTGTGCTCAACCTGACAATGATGGACCCCGATCTTGCTCAACGTGCTGTTGATTTTGTTGCTGGTGGAACTTACGCAATTGATGGTCATCAAGAACGTGTTGGCGATAGTATTTTTCTGTTCACTCCTATTTGCGTACAAGTAACAACTCAGTCAGGAGTCGTGCAAGAAGTTCCTCAAACTCAGGTACGGACAGAACGCACAACAGTTCATAGTCAAGCCTGGTCAGCAGATTCTACGCGAATTGCACAGTCTAGTTAGGGCATATGCTTCAAAAGTTTTGAGTTCTAAGTTTTGAGTTTTGAATTTTGTCTTTAACTCAAATTTTGTAATTCATAAGTCTTAAGCTCTAATTCAGGGGCTTCAGACATAATAGGGAGTTATTAACTCTTAATTACAATTCAAAACTCAAAATTCATCATCCAGAACTCCGCGTAGCGGTAAACTGTTCTAGATACAAGGATTGTTCAATTGTCTGTTAAGTTTGGGATTATTGGCGGCGGGGTAATGGGAGAAGCGCTATTATCCCGCTTGGTTTCTCAGAAAATATATCAACCAACAGAGATTATCGTTGGCGAGAAATCACCGGAACGACGCAATTATCTAGCACACCAATACGGAGTTTCAGTTACAGATAACAACCAAATTGTCACTCAAGTCTCTGTACTGCTCTTAGCAATCAAACCGCAAGTATTTACAACAGTAGCGGCTGAGTTGGCATCTCCACTAGCAAAATCTACACCACTTGTTATTTCTATCTTAGCAGGAGTGTCTCTATCACAATTAGAAAAGGTTTTTCCTCAAGTTCCAGTCATTAGAGCTATGCCCAATACTCCAGCAACAGTTGGTGTTGGCATGACGGCCATTTCTTTGGGTGCGCAAGCAGGCGATCGCGACAAGCAAATTGCGCAGCAGCTATTTACTGCGGTGGGAGAAGTCGTAGAAGTTCCCGAAACATTAATGGATGCGGTGACAGGATTGTCAGGATCGGGACCTGCCTATGTTGCATTATTAGTAGAAGCACTATCTGATGGTGGAGTAGCAGCAGGTTTACCGAGAGCGATCGCTACTCAACTCGCTCTCCAAACTGTGCGCGGTACAGTCCAATTGTTGCAAGAAACTCAAATGCATCCTGCCGAACTGAAAGATCGGGTAACAAGTCCAGGTGGAACAACGATCGCTGGAGTCGCTGAGTTAGAACGCGCCGGATTTCGCGCTGGATTAATTGCCGCAGTCAAAGCCGCAGCAGTGCGATCGCAGGAGTTAGGAACCAGAGATTAGACAAAAAATTATGAAATCATTTTAAAGTCTATAATTTAAAGTAATCAAGCCGCTTGTCTTCAATTCGTTAACCTCAATTGAGTGAATTTGCAACTGTTTTCTGAACTAAATTTAAAAGAGATATTTCCGTTTGAACTCGATGAGTTTCAGTTGGCGGCAATTCGAGCATTAAATGCTGGTCGCTCAGTTGTGGTGTGTGCGCCGACAGGTTCAGGAAAAACATTAATTGGAGAATACGCGATTTATCGGGCATTAAGCCGAGGTAAACGAGTTTTTTATACGACTCCTCTCAAGGCACTTTCTAATCAAAAACTGCGTGACTTTCGCGATCGCCTTGGTGCTGACATGGTAGGGCTACTCACAGGAGATGCCTCAATCAACCGCGACGCACCGATTTTAGTGATGACGACCGAAATTTTCCGTAATATGCTTTACGGAACACCTATAGGTGAAGTCGGAACCTCTTTAGTCGATGTTGAAGCCGTTGTGCTTGACGAATGTCATTACATGAACGATCGCCAGCGGGGTACTGTTTGGGAAGAATCAATTATTTATTGCCCCTTGGAAGTCCAATTAGTCGCACTGTCAGCAACAATTGCCAATAGCCAACAGCTAACAGATTGGATTAATCAAGTTCACGGTCCTACTGAACTCATTTACTCAGAATTTCGCCCAGTTCCTTTAGAATTTTACTTTTGCAATCCTAAAGGATTATTTCCACTACTTGATAACAACAAATCTAAAATCAACCCACGTTTGAAGCCTAAGCCAGGAAGTAGCAATGCTCATGCAAAAGGTGGGCGCCGAAATGGAGCGCGTCTTGAAGCCCCTAGTTTAGAATTTACCATTTCGCGACTAGCAGCGAAGGATATGCTACCAGCAATTTATTTTATCTTCAGCCGTCGGGGATGTGACCAAGCTGTCGCAAATATTGGAAATTTATCGCTTGTCAACTCAGCAGAAGCCGCACAACTACAGCAACAAATTGATGAGTTTTTAGCACGGAATCCCGAAGCTGGACGCGCTGGACAAATTGAACCTCTTTATCGTGGGATTGCAGCACATCATGCTGGGATATTACCAACTTGGAAAGGGCTAGTCGAAGAATTGTTTCAACAGGGACTGATTAAAGTTGTTTTTGCAACCGAAACGCTAGCAGCAGGAATTAATATGCCTGCACGAACAACTGTTATTTCTACGCTTTCCAAACGCACAGATCGCGGACACCGACTGCTTAATCCTTCCGAATTTCTGCAAATGGCAGGACGTGCTGGACGTCGCGGGATGGATAAAATTGGGCATGTCGTTACATTACAAACGCCGTTTGAAGGTGCGAAAGAAGCTGCCTATCTTGCTACAGCGCAACCAGATCCACTTGTGAGCCAGTTTACGCCAAGCTACGGTATGGTGTTGAACTTATTGCAAACTCATACTTTAGAAGAAGCAAAAGAACTTGTAGAACGCAGCTTTGGGCAGTATTTAGCAACGCTCTATTTGCAACCTCACTACGAATCTTTAGCACATCTGCAAGGGCAAGTCGCTCAAATTGAAGCACAGTTGCAGTCCATAGATATGGAACAGCTTGCCAAGTACGAGAAATTACGCCAACGTATTAAAGTAGAACGTCAACTTTTAAAAACACTCTACGAGCAAGCCCAGGAAGCCCGCATAGAACAATTAGGTTTAACTTTAAGCTTTGCAGTGTCAGGAACATTATTGAGTCTTCGCGGAAAACACGTACCAACTGCAACACCAATTCCGGCTGTATTAGTTGCTAAAACCCCAGGTTCGGGTCAAGCACCATATTTAATTTGTTTGGGACAGGATAACCGCTGGTATGTTGTGATGACTGGCGATGTCGTGGATTTATATGCAGAGTTACCGCGATTGGAAATCGCTAGCGATCTGCTACCACCAGTCGAAATGCCGTTAAAGCCAGGTC
This sequence comes from Gloeocapsopsis crepidinum LEGE 06123, assembly GCF_015207655.1. GTDB lineage: Bacteria > Cyanobacteriota > Cyanobacteriia > Cyanobacteriales > Chroococcidiopsidaceae > Gloeocapsopsis > Gloeocapsopsis crepidinum. Next base: position 24,067 of record NZ_JADEWN010000022.1, read on the forward strand.
AATCTCGTCGGGGGAATCAAGAAACTGCGGCGATCGCGCGGCAAATTCCTGATACAACAGAACTCAATATTGCCCCCGAAGTTTTGGCACAGCAAGCAAAAGTTGCTGCTTTAGAAGCTCAACTACAAGCCCATCCTCTGCACAAATCTGATAGCCCAGCCACCATTCTTAAGCGTCGAAACAAGAGTTTGCAGTTGCAAGCAGAAATTGCTGAACGGCAAGAAGAGTTAGGTCAATTATCTCAGCACCACTGGGAAGAATTTTTACATTTGATTGAAATTTTGCAGCGGTTTGGTTGTTTGAATGAGTTAGTACCAACACATTTAGGGCAAGTCGCAGCAGCAATTCGCGGTGATAATGAATTATGGTTAGGACTTGCTTTAGTCAGTGGTGAATTCGATCAACTCGATCCGCATCATCTTGCAGCAGCAGCAGCAGCACTTGTTACCGAAAATACTCGCCCAGATAGTTGGGTACGCTATATTTTATCTTCTGAAGTTGAAGAAGCACTTGCCGGATTGCGTTCTACTCGCCGTCAGTTGTTTCAATTGCAACGCCGTTACAATGTAGCATTTCCAATTTGGTTGGAATATGATTTGGTAGCATTAGTTGAGCAGTGGGCATTGGGAGTAGAGTGGTTAGAACTTTGTGCGAATACAAGTTTGGATGAGGGCGATGTCGTGCGGTTGTTGCGTCGAACCTTAGATTTACTTTCGCAGATACCTCACATTCCTTATTTATCAGAAGCGTTACAGCGCAATGCATATCGGGCAATGCAACTATTAGATCGCTTCCCAGTTAATGAAATTGTGGAGTAGTAATTACACAACAAAAAAGCAATTAGCATTAATTGCTAATTGCTAATTGCTAACAGCTAATAGCTTTAGTTCAAGATAAGAAATTCGCTCTTACACGACCGCCATTACGACCTACTGCGGGAAGTTCCAACAGTGTACCATCTGTAGCTTGACCTGTTCCGTCATTAGTCACAGATGTGGTGTCTCCTGGATGTCCGTTAGGAACAAACAGTTGTGGGTGATCGAAGGGCGCTTTATCAGAACGCACGCGTTCATCAGTTAGGGCTTTGAGAAATTCCACTAAGTCATTTTTATCTTGTTCGCTTAAGTTCAGATTTTCGATATCTGGATCTAAGTTATTGATATTCTGCTCGTGGAAATCACCACCGCGATTATAAAAGTCGATCACTTGACGTAGGGTTAATTGCCCGCCGTTATGGAAGTAAGGCGCGGTGAGTTCGATGTTGCGTAGTCCTGGAGTTTTGAAAGCACCATCTACTGCTACGCGATCGCTTGCATCAACTGTGATATTAGGATTTTCGCCCAATAGTGAGTTAAATTTCCCTTGCTGTGCCAACCGTGTTTCTGACAGTGGATTGCCGAAGGGGTCTTTTCCTCCTACTCCTAAGTCTTCTTGCGTTGGTCGTACGCCAATATTGTAAAAACCATTGTCATAAACCGCAGGTTGTCCATTACCCATTTCCATGAGTTCGAGTCGTTCTTTGCGCACGTTTCTCACAGATGCATTGGTAAATTCTGCACCGCCATGACAGTTAATACATTTAGCTCTACCTTCAAATAGCTCTTTACCACGTACTTGGGCAGTTGTTAATGCACCTGTGTTGCCTTCAAGGTATCGGTCAATTGGTGCATTATTAGAGACGAGCGTAGACTCGTACATTTGAATTGCCAGTCCCATGAACAGCGAGAAGTTATAGTCTAGGAGTGTATATTGCTGATTTGGTAATTGACTAGGATCGACAATTCCATCTGCATCTGCGATTTGGTTAGCTTTTCTACGCACAAAACTACGGTTTCCAGTATTGGGATCAACATTGATGAGATAAGCCGATCTCCACCATTCAGGCTTAAACGCTGCTTTAATCATTGCTGTGTAGTTTGTCTTCAATCCTGGCAATCTTCCTCGACTTAAACCACCCAGCACGCTATCATCAGTCGCAACAAGCTGCTTGCCGAGTGGTCGCAACCTACGTAGCTTCTTACCTGTCTCTCTAGGAAGTAGCCGACGCTTGACTTTACCAAGTTTGTTACCAATATCAGGGAAGATCCGACTCGTTGCAGATTCTTCAACCGAACTTAGCGGTGGTCCCACTGCTTGTGAAGCTAATGAGGCATTGTTTAGACTGATTTTGACTTCTTGCGGTAGTGCTGCTGGTCTAGATGCCTTGATGACTCGCGCATTGGGATCTCGCGAACCGAATGGGTTGACACCATTGAATTCATCTTGTGCTCTACCATCCCAAAAGTTACGGAAGTTGAATACTGCGTTAACTGTGCTAGGTGTGTTGCGTTCAGTGACCTGTCGAACGTTGGTACCATTGACATGAAATACGGTGTCGGGTTGTACTGTAACGTTATCCTCTGCACTACCAGGAGATGTACTCTTGAACTTAGTGAGCGGTACACCTTGCGAACCAGCAACATCATTACTGTCTGTCAGCACCGCAGAAGAACGATTGTTAGGATCGGCAAGCTTGTGAAAGGGGAAGTCTCCAGGTTTGAGTGTGTAGTTAGGTCTATCCCCTACACTAAAAGTTTGATCGGGATTGGGACTACCATCAGCATTAACACGTAGTAATCCTGGACTTATTTGATTTTTTGCTCTGGTATCAGTTCCAGCATGAAAGTGGCAACTTGCACACGATTGAATCCCATCACTGCCAATTTGCATATCCCAGAACAACGCTTTGCCTAAGCGGATAGCTGCGGCGCGATCGCTGACGAATTCTCCTAAGTTTGCTGGTTCAGGAATTGGTACAGTTTTGAGTGATGTTAACGGCTGCGAAGGTCCGTCAGGAACCAATTGTGCAGATACTGTGTGTCCTGCGAGTACTGCGATCGCAACCATTAATGCTACTGCAACATAACTAAATACTTTTCTTACTGAAAACTGATTTTTAAATGTTTTTGAGCCTGCTAATCGTATCAGCAACTGAGAACTATGGCGTCCTTCTCTATTGCCTTTGTGAGAAAAAATACTTAATTTTCGATTCACACTCTCTGCCCTAAATTATTTACAAAACCTTGTTTGTTGCAATTCTTTTGATTTCCTTTATATTCAAAGAACATAAATCACAAAAATAATTCTAGTCATTTTCACTGAGAAATATCTCTTCTACATAAAACCCATACATAACTCATACAAAACTTATACAACTTGCATTAAATACAGTTATTTTGAAGATTTAGTAAAGCAAAATTCAATTATGTAGATTGCATTAAGTTAATACAATGAAGCAAGAATGTTTATAGTATGTTTTATTGGAGTTATCAACATTTCCTTGGGATTGCTCATTCTTCATTGCCATTAGCTAGCACATTATTAAATTCAAGAATCATTTAGAAGCACTATATCTAAGAAGAGCAGTGCTTCTGACTATGAAAGAGCAAAAATAAAATCCCACTCCTATTACGGATGGGATTAGCAACACATTTTAATTTGTAATTTGCAGATGTAGCTTCTAATCTTAAAATTTGCACAATTTAGGATCGACGCACTCGAAACCTCACAGCTCAATTTCTCACGTAGGCTTATCTTGGAACTATATGTCGTCGAGGGGAAACGCCTGGGTTAATAACTGCGGCAACTTCTTCTGGAGACAACTTGCTGATTGCTTGATCTAAGTCTTGCAGACTGAAATTATAGCCTCGTTGTGCTGCAATCTTGATAAAGGCTTCGGGATCTGATGTTGCTTTGAGTTTCTCTTGTAAAGCGTGATCTTGTTGTACAGCTTTAAAAAATCGGGCAGCGGTTTCTTGTGCCATGAGAATAAATCTCCTTTATGTGATTTCGTCCAACCGCACGCTAATGTCATGTTGGCGCTGCTGCAGCTACTTCTAAGTATAGATCTCTTTACGTGCAAAATTACAGAAATCTTGACAGAAATTAAATAAACTGTAATCTAGGTAACTTGCAAATAATTTATTTAATGGTAAGGAGAATCGATAGTAAGCGCGATCGCAATCGCAACATCTCTGCGCCCTGAATCATGCAATATCAACAGCAAACTTGATGTAGGTGTTTAATACCGACAGAACTGATTCAAATAAGCAGAACGAAAAAATTCGGCGATCGCCACGCAAACCCAATTTATTGTTTGTTCACAATGCTGTTACAGCTTACGATTTGAGTATCATCGCGTTGTGTTTACATCATCTTGTCCCCTTAGAATCTTATATTGGAGTTACTGCTGATTCTTAAATTGTTGTGAAAGCGATTACTCTTCTTGGCTCTACCGGCTCTATCGGTACGCAAACCCTCGATATTGTGGCTCAGTACCCCGATCAATTTCAGATTGTGGGTTTAGCAGCTGGGCGCAATGTAGAAATGCTTGCTGCTCAAATTCGACAGTTTCAACCAAGTATCGCCGCGATTTGCGTTGAAGATAAATTATCTGAACTCAAAGATGCGATCGCAGATCTCGATCCACAACCTATTTTACTGGCTGGTGAAGCTGGAGTGGTGGAAGTTGCGCGTTATGGCAATGCCGAAACGGTTGTTACGGGTATTGTTGGTTGTGCTGGTTTACTACCAACAATTGCAGCGATTGAAGCGGGTAAAAATATCGCTTTAGCTAATAAAGAAACGTTGATTGCTGGTGCGCCTGTTGTTCTTCCTTTGATTGAAAAATACAATGTGAAGTTACTACCAGCAGATTCAGAACATTCTGCCATTTTTCAATGCCTCCAAGGTGTGCCAAATGGAGGTTTACGCCGCATTTTACTGACAGCTTCTGGCGGTGCTTTTCGCGATTTACCTGTAGAAAAGTTAGTAGACGTCCAAGTTGCAGACGCCTTGAAACATCCCAATTGGTCAATGGGTAAAAAAATTACGATAGATTCAGCTACGTTGATGAATAAAGGACTAGAAGTCATCGAGGCGCATTATCTTTTTGCTCTTGACTACGATCGCATCGAGATTGTCATCCATCCTCAAAGTATCATTCACTCACTGATTGAACTGCAAGATACTTCTGTGTTAGCACAGTTGGGTTGGGCTGATATGCGCTTACCATTGTTGTATGCTTTATCGTATCCTGAACGCATTTATACAAACTGGAAACAGTTGGATCTAGTGAAAGCTGGCGATTTAACCTTTAGAGCACCCGATCACAAAAAGTATCCTTGTATGCAACTTGCCTATGCAGCGGGTAAAGCAGGTGGTTCAATGCCTGCGGTTCTCAATGCAGCAAATGAACAAGCTGTGGCGTTGTTTTTAGAAGAGAAGATTCGCTTTTTAGATATTCCTCGGTGTATTGAACGGGTATGCGATCGCCATGTATCTGATCATCGAACAAATCCATCCCTAGAAGATATTGTGAATGCTGATTACTGGGCAAGACAAGAAGTTATTAACGCTTGTGAGGAGTTAGATAACAGTAAGATATATAGTCAACTCAAATAGTTAAGTTTTAAAGTGTTGTGGAAACAATTCGGCGTCTAGCTACGTAATACTTACATACCAAGTTACCAGATTGGTAAGTTATTACTGGGATTAGTTGAACAAGTTAAAAGTGTAAATTGACACAAAAACTCAGCGTCTAGTCCAATAATCATGTAAAGCTATGAACCGTATTTTAACTACTGTTACTATCTTAGGCATTGTTCATATTCTTGGGAGTACGCCTGCTATTGTCAATGCTCAAACACCACAAGCTACTCCTGCAAGTCCTGCAAGTAACCTTCAAGAACAATACGATGAAGGTGTAACTAAATACAATCAAGGCGATTTTAAAGGCGCGATCGCCAGTTTCACAGAAGTGATTCGTCTCGATCCTAACAACGCAGCTGCTTATGAAAACCGTGGTAATGCCCGCGATGACTTGGGAGATCGTCAAGGTGCGATCGCCGATTACAATCAAGCAATCAAACTTGCTCCAGACAATGCTACTACATACTACAATCGTGGTCTTGCTTACGACAGACTAGGAAACAACAAAGCCGCGATCGCAGACTACGATCGCGCAATTGAACTGAATCCCAAGTTTGCTTCAGCCTACAACAGTCGCGGTATTCTGCGTTTTGCAATGGGAGACGAACTCGGTGCCATGACTGATTTTAACCAGGCAATTGAGCTTGAGCCTGAGCGACCTGGAATCTACTACAATCGAGGTAATGTGCGGCGGCGTCGCGGTGACAATCAAGGTGCGATCGTAGACTATAATAGAGTATTGCAGTTGAATCCTCAAGATGCCGATGCCCATTTCAATCGGGGCATTGCCTATTACAATATGGCAGATCACCAAATGGCGATCGTAGATTTCAATCAAGCTTTACAACTTAACTCTAACTATGCTGAAGCCTATTACAATCGGGCGCTTTCTTACAGTGCTATAGGCAATAATCAGCAAGCACTACAAGATTTTCAGCAAGCCGCTAAGCTATACCAAGAACAACAAAAGCCAGAATACTATCAAGATGCTCAAGAACGTATTAGAGAACTACAAGAATAAGCAGAGAAACTAAGAAGAAGCACTGCAGTTTGTTGTAACTATGTTTTTAAATTTGGATAAGACAGTAATAGCTATCTCCCACCACGTGGTAAAGAAATTCCTTTAATTTTCTTGAATAGAGAAACGGCATAAGAATCTGTCATTCCAGAAATATAATCTGTTACTTGTAAAATCTTTCGATAAAGATCTTCGTCAGCATTCTTAAAATTAGGCAAGAGTTTTTTAGTTAAATAGCTTTTCGATAAACTATTATTAGTAACAGCATTAACAAACTCTTCTAATAAACCACCAAGCACTTCATATCCTGCAACTTTTACTTCAACAACTTCGCAGGCTTCATACACATTTTTGCGCGTGAGATCTATGATTTCCTTTAATTTAGAACCTGAGTCTATCTGTGAAGTGAATGGACTATCAAAAATCCCAGATAATATTTGCTCTTCATTATCAAGAAAAACTTGTTTGACTTCTGTAATTAATTTATGAATTGCTTTAGCTCGTAAATACTTAATATGTTCTTTTTTATCGTCTAAATGATCTATTTTTTCTCCTATTAAAATTTCACTGAGCCACATCTTGGCTTCTGCATAGTCAATATAACCCATCGAAAAGCCATCTTCTAAATCCACAATATGGTAACAGATATCATCTGCTGCTTCGACCAGAAACACTAATGGATGTCTACACCACCAAGCTAAATCCTCTTGGCGGCGGATTAAACCTACTTCTTCAGCAATTTGAGTAAAAATGTCTTTTTCCTCTTGAAAAAAACCATGTTTTTTAGTACTTTTATTATCAGAATTACTATTGTATTTATTAAAAGAGTTACTATTAATTCCAGCTTCTCGCGGATATTTTGTAAATGTTGCTAAAGTTGCACAAGTAAATTGTAAGCCTTGGCGGTGCTGTGGTTTGTCTAATTTTGTCAGAATTCTAAAGCCTTGAGCATTGCCTTCAAAATGTTTAAAGTCTGCTTGTTGCCCAGGAGTTAATAATGATAGCACTGCCGCAGCATTAGGAGATTTAAACCACTCCTGAATTGCATCTTCACCTGCATGCCCAAAAGGAGGATTGCCAATATCGTGAGCTAAACAAGCCGCAGCGATAATATCACCAAAATCCCTAGCAGTATAATTTTGCAATTCATGCGAGTGTCGTTTAACTATTTCTTGACCAACAAGTGTACCAAGGGTTCTACCTACACACGAAGCTTCTAAACTATGACTTAATCGACTACGAATATAGTCATTATCTACCAGAGAAAAAACTTGTGTTTTGTCTTTTAATCTTCTAAAATAAGAAGAGAAGATAATTTTATCAAAGTCTTTTTCAAAAGGTGTTCGTCCAGGATCGCTAGTATTCAAACCTGCTGACAATCGACTATGGGATAATAGTTTCTGCCAGTGCATGGATGAGTTCATAAGGATTACCCAAGCGATTGTGTCATGATGATAAATTAGTGGAATTCATCTGTAGCTATATCGCTAGCTTTTATACATAATCTAATTATCTAAACATAAAACAGAATCAGTCAAATAAAATTGAGAGCTTAACATCTAAGATCTAAAATTTTTGAGGCAAAGCTTGTGCCAATAGATTTAATTGTTTTCATTGCAGCTTTGATTGTGGCTTGGTTAGTATTCACTGCATTAATTAGAGTAGTTAAGACAACGCTTAGTACAGCTCTTACAGTTGCAGCAATTGTTTTAATCTTACAACTAGGTTTAGGCGTTCAGCCACAACAACTGTGGCAGCAAATTGTGCAACTTCCCCAAATGATTAGAGATGTGTTAATGGAAAACTAACCCCACTCTGCTACTGCTTTGGCTTCGGCTTGAATTAAACTTTCTCTTAGCTTGTGCCAATTTATGCTAGAAGCAGGTTCGTCTTGAATTAATCTACCTTGTTGAAAATACAGAACTCGCGTACAAAATAACTCTGCAATCTCTAGTTGATGATTTACCATCAAAATTGTTGTTTGTGTAGCTAAATCAGTTAGTACTTCTACTAAGTGTGAGGTTCTGCCAGCATCTAAAGCAGATGTTGGTTCATCTAATAGTAATATTTTCGGTTGAATGACCAAAGCCCGCGCGATCGCGACTAATTGTCGTTGCCCTACAGAAAGTTGCAACTCATTGCGGTCTAGCCACTCTACAGGAATGTGTAGTGTTTCTATCCAGTAAGAGACACGTTGTTGAATTTGTTGTTTTGGTAATTTGCGTAAAACGAGTGGATAGGCGATCGCATTTTGTACCGTCATTCCCAACAACTTAGACTCTTGCGGTACAAGCACAATTTCTTGACGTAGCTGAAGTACGGGAATTTGGCGATAATCTTGATTTTCAAAAAGAATCACACCACTAGAAGGTTCGCTTAAACGGTTCAACAGTCGCAACAAAGACGTTTTTCCAGCGCCAGATGGACCGACAATGGCAATGCGATCGCCCCTTGCAACATCAAAAGAAATGTCTTGCAGTAAATCTTGTGAACCAATTGAAGCGGATAAACTTACTTGTCGTAACTGTAGCTGTGTTGGCACTCGCTATTTATACCTTAAAAGTAGACACTGTTATTTGATTGTGATGCTGGATGAGACTAAGCAAATCGCCCTAAATTTTGTAGTTCTGTGTCAATTAAGACTCACTATAATAGCATTAAAACATATCAAGACATACGTATGACTGTGTTCAAACGAAATTGATGTTTCAAGAACTAGCGGATTTAAAAGCCAGCATCCTTGAACAACGCTACGCAGATGCTTTAGCACTCGTAGATGAATTAGACGGTATGAATAGAAAAGCCATTCTACGGGCGATAGAATCGTTTTTAATCAGGATGCTCATTCATTTAATTAAAAATCAAATTGAGCAGCGTTTAACTAACTCTTGGGCTGCATCTATTCGAGGATCAATCATAGAAATTAAAAAGCTAAACCTCCAAGATAACAACACTTCCTACTATGTTAGGAAAGATGAATGGGAACCAAAGCTAGAAGAAGCACTAGAGATTGCGATTAGTGACGCGAGTGTAGAGGTACACAATGGGGCTTACAGCCCGTTTCAACTGGTAAAAATGGTTGATCGCAGCCCAATTTTATTAACGGCTCAAAACTTACTAAATTTGACTTATACTTACTCGATTAAAGAGTTACCTGCAATTCTTAATGAAGAACTAACTCAATTAATCGGGGGACAAGATTGGAAGCAAGGTAAATCATAAGAGACTATGATTTTAAAGTGCCTTGGGCGATCGCAGTGGTAATTGTCCAAGCATCTACCAACAACAGTAGTATTGTAAACCCAAGTAAAATTAAATACATCCAAGGCTGTGCTAAAGGTTTCACATCAGTTGTATCAATTCCTGTTTTTGCTTGCACGTGGTCAACCAACCTAGCAAAACCTGCTACCCGCATTGGTAACAAGTAACCTTTGCCTTCTTTACTTAAAAAATAGTATACTAAACCACCTTGACCTGTAGTACGTGGTTTTAGATCTTTGACTTCTGACCAAGGTAGCACCCAACCTTTACGAAAAAACTTAGGAACCCAACTTGGATAGGTAACTTGAATTTGTTGTTCGCTGACGATAACTTTTTCACACAACACTGCATACAGTGCGATCGCCCCGATACCGATTCCTATCCACAGCAATACTGGTGGAACAGGCGCAGCGGTGACTTGTGATAAAAAAGGTAAGGGTACTGTCAAAGCAATGTACAAACTCGATAGCGTAATCCGAATGATTGGCGAGATCCGAAAGGTAGCATCTATTTCAGTAGGCGCATTCACAGACACAATTAAATTACCGCAAGAATTTGTTTTTACTAAACATATTATCTAACAAGATACTAGATACCACAGTTTGTTACACTCGCTGTCTTCTCGCTGTTAGTCGAAATGGCGATCGCCATCGCTTTTGGTAACAATGTCTACAACAATCTTACTGAATACCCAATAGGTTAATAAAAAGTCACTTTACAGCCGATGCTCTAGCTTTTTTTCTCAGAGCACAGGTTCAGTCATTAAGGTTTATATTTAGGGCATTCCATGTCATCATCTGCTTCTAGTCAAAGTGCAATCGCAGGTCATTCTGATTCAGCGAGTAGTAGTCATGATGAACTCAGTTATCAGCAACTTATTTTACTCGCAGCCATTATTGGTATTGCTGGGGGATTAGTGGCAACAGTCTATTACTATATGTTAGAAGCAAGTATAGATGTTGTCTGGCAAGGTATTCCTGAGTTTATTAAATTAAACTTTGCTAGTGATTTAGGCAAAAATTATGTTTGGATTGCGACTACTATTGGTGGCTTACTTGTTGGTTTGACTTTGTACTTGATGGGGCTTCCTGGTGAAGTAGCATTTGTTGTTGATAAAGTACACGATCCAGGACACATTACAATTCGTCAAACGCCAGCGATGGTTATTGCCTCTTTATTTTCCATCGCATTTGGTGGTAGTGCAGGTCCTGAAGCACCGTTGGTTCAAGTTAATGGTAGCTTTGGCGGTTGGCTAGGGCAAAAACTTAAACTAACAGCTAGAAGTATTCGTGTCATGACTTTTTGTGGAATGAGTGCAGCATTAGGCGCTTTTTTTGGTGCGCCTTTGGGTGGAGCATTATTTGCGTTAGAAATTCCCCATCGTCGCGGTTTAGAATACTATGAAGCACTGATTCCGGCAGTACTTTCGGCAATTTTGAGCTTTTGTGTCTTTCGCCTCAATACTGGATTAACAATTGGTGGAATATATCACTTCACGGCGATTCCCCAACTTTCGTTAATAAATTTGGCTGAAGGTGCATTACTTGGCGCAATTGGTGCATTTATTGCTTTGATCTTTGTTTTGCTATTTCGTGTTATAGGCCATTTGAGTGAGTCTATTGCGCATCGCAGAATTCTCCTTGCTACGTTGGGTGGTTTGTCAATTGGAATAATTGCTTATTTTTTACCGCAAACACTGTTTTTTGGTGAAAAAGAAATAGAAACAATTGTTGAAACAGGGGCAACTTTTGGAGTAGCAATGTTACTTGCGATCGCCGCTGCGAAAATGTTAGCAATCAGTTGTACTCTTCATTCTGGTTTTCGTGGCGGGTTTATTTTTCCTTTGTTTTATATTGGTGCAGCAATTGGATTGGCGATCGCTTTAGCATTTCCTCAAATTCACCCAACGATTGGTATGGTTTGTCTCATGGCTGCAGTAAATGTCGCAGTGACTAAAACGCCAATTAGTACAAGCGTGATTCTTAGTGTGTTATCTGATACTGCGATGTTACCCGTAATTGTGATTGCAAGTTTTGTGAGTTTCCTGTTAACGACACAGTTAGCATTGATTCAAACGCAGCGATCGCGTTATTGGGATATCACTGCTGTAGAGTAATTTAGTACAGTGTTGTTTTAGGACTCTTAATCAAGTATCCTCTGTGCATATGCTTTTATATCTGTTATTCAAAGATGTCTTGGTTAAGAAAGTTATCACGGCGCGTCGCAGTAGGATTGAGCGACAGCAACTTCTTGCAAGTAATTAGTGGCATAGAAACACTAGTGTCTAAGTTGCTATCCATATTAATGGTAGTTGTTATTCTTGTTGCTGTTTACGATCTCTTTGTTATTTTGATTCAAGATATTCTTAATGCACCTATTGGTTTTTTTACAAGAACTTTATTCGAGGTTTTTGGTTTATTCCTAAATATATTAATTGCCTTAGAACTTTTAGAAAATATTACAGCATATCTCCGCAAGCACGTTATTCAAGTTGAGTTAGTCATTGTAACTTCATTAATCGCCGTAGCAAGGAAGTTTATCATTCTTGACTTACAAAAAACAGGAGGTATCGATTTAATTGGACTTGCGATCGCTATTTTAGGTTTATCAATTAGTTATTGGATCATTCGTAATGCCCAACCCCGACAACCACATTAACTATGAATGAGTTTTTTCAATTTGAGGCTGATTTTGTTGAGAGTTTGCGTTGTATTCCGATGCAAGTACGCTATAAATTAGATACTTGTGGTGTAAAATTAAAATTATCACATTGGACTCAATTTAGTGCGACCGAACGTCAAGCATTGGTTGAAAAGCCTTGCAGTCCAGAAGAAATGGTTGCATATCGAGAATTTTTACAGCAATTAGTACAACAACATACAGGTAATGCAGCAGGGGAACTACCAATAGATTCTCACCCTGCGTGGCTAAATAGCACAGCAATTCCCCAAGACTTACTTGCAAAAGCTAAAGAAGTCGGTACGACAATTACATTGCAACAATGGCAATTATTAACTCCATTACAACGCTTTGCTTTAATTAAACTCAGTCGTCCTAGTCACGAAAACAAAAACTTTGTTCCCGCGCTTCAAGAATTTCACTTAGTCTAAACACAACAATGATTTCCCTGTTTGCTTCACTAGCCACTAGCAACTAACAACTTCTTAAAACCAGCCCTCTTGTTCTAGCGTTTCAATCAGTTGTAGCCCACGCGGATCGCCGACTCCTAATAAAGAAGCTTTAGCGTCTTCCCGCACTCCTAAATCTTCGTCTTCAGCAAAAGCTTGAATTAAAGCATCAACTGCGGTTGCATAGACAACATTAGAAGGCAATTCGCGGCACAATTGTCCGATCGCCCACGCACAATTACTGCGTACAGCAGCTATCGGATCTTGTACCAGCGCCTCAATTAATGGTGGCATTGCGCTAACTACAGCATCATAACCAACTTGTGACATTTGCGCTAAAGCACTTGCTGCCCATAGCCGAACTGCAGAAATATCAGTTCGTAAAGCATCTGCAAGAGGTGCTAAAGTACGGCGATCGCGGCAATTTCCCAAAGCCCAAACAACACCTTTACGCACATAACCGTTCCAATCGCGGTTAAGTTGTGCAATCAAGGGTTCAACTGCATCAGGGCTGGGGTTACGTCCAATACCATAGGCTGCACTGACTCGCACTAATGGACAAGGATCTTGCAGTAAGCAAATCAAATACGGGATAGCGCGGCGATCTTCAATATCTGAAAAAGCACGGGCAGCTAACATCCGTTGCTGTGTTTGCGGATGATCTAATAACGCCAGCATTGCTTCTGGATCAGGCGTTGGCGTCTCAGATTCAGCAGTAAGCGATCCTAGATGGTCTAAAGGACTATCTAGCTCAATCTCCTGGTCGAGTACACTGTTTATGTCATCTTCGTCATACATATTGATACAGTATCGTATCCTACTGCCAATCTAACAGGGTATTTGGTGTGTATAGTTGTTAAGCGCAGGTGCTTCTTTAAATATGGCAAGCGGTGATGGGTAATAAAAAAGCGAATTGGTAAATTGTTAGAAATCACCAAGCATAGTGACTCATTCTTGCGTCAATCCAAGGGATTGCGAATTGCAGTGAAAACTACTTTACTTATTTTACAAGGCTACGAGTATTCAAGGAGCAAGCTTTTTAACCATCCAAATTGACGTGGATTCGTAGCCTATCTGGTTGTAGAGATTTAAGGCTGGTTGGTTGCACTGAAATACTTGTAAACCAATTTGGCGATCGCCTCTTTTTTTTGCCCAAGCTTCGGCATACTGCATCAAAGCTGTCCCAATTCCTTTTTTGCGGTATTCGGGTACGACGTAAAGTAGGAAAATATGGGTGTAGCGATCGCCCTTGACTTGATCGATAGCATTTCCCGCCCAAAGACAAGCGACAGTTTGAGTAGTGAGTTGTTGGTGGCTAGTGGCTAGAGAATAGTTTTCGCCCGTGATATCTACCCACCACAAGGGGGTTTCTTTCGAGTAGTATTGTTCAACAGTGCGGGCGAGGTGCGAGAAATCTTGTTCGGGAAAAAGTTCCTTATAAGTGCGTTGCATGAATTTGAGTAATAAAGCCCGATCGATACCACCCGCACGAATTGTATATCCAGGTATGAGTTCAGACACTGGAAGTCGAGATTTGTTGTAGGGGATTTTGAGCGATTTTACTATCGATTATGAATAACTGTGCTTGCTTGGGGATAGCTATCGGTTCTTCAATTGGTGCAGGCGCAGCCATATCACTGGGTAAAAAAATGCGGGCGCTAACTGCAACAAGAGCAATTAAAAATCCTATGACTGCAAGTACAGGAGCAATATATTCACGTAATATTTTCATATTTAAATTTTGTCACAGCTAGTCAATACACTCTTTTTCCATCCTACAACTTAAATGATTTGGTTAGATAATCTCTACTACGAACAACTCGGCTATCCTTGAAGGACAAGGGGCTAGAGAAATTGAAGCAGTTATCGCTATTTGCTAGTCACTAGTCACTGGTTCCACTAATCACTCTTTCACTGTTTAGGTACAGCGATAGGTTTTGGGTTCCACGGCGCAAAAACTGGAAGTAACAACAACCCTGGTATGGCAGCAACGATACTAATAATAAAAAATAAAGACCATCCAGTTGCTTGTGCTAATGCCCCAGCAGGGGCAACTAAAATATCGCGACTGACAGCCATTAAACTAGAAAGTAACGCATATTGCGTTGCTGAGAATCTTTGATTACACAAACTCATTAAAAAGGCAACAAACGCAGCAGTACCTAAGCCCGCACAAAAGTTTTCAATATTAATTGTTAGCACCATGAAAGGATAATTTCTCCCTAGTTGCGCCTGCATAAAATAGGCAAAGTTACTGATAGCTTGTAAGCCACCAAAAACCCACAATGAGCGGTTTATCCCAATTTTACTTAAAATTGCACCTCCAGCCAGTGCCCCGACAATTGTTGCAATTAACCCCATTCCTCCTTGAATCGCCCCAATATCCGTTTGTGTAAATCCGATTTGGAGTAAAAAAGGCGTGGACATATTGTTAACTAAAGCATCACCAAATTTATACAGGACAATAAAACATAAGATAAAAACTCCTGTTAGTGCGCCCAAGCGTTGAAAAAATTCACCGAAAGGTAACAATACTGCTTCGGATAACGAGGCGGGAAGTTGAATGTGTCCTTGCGGTTCGGGTGCAATTAGTGTGCCAATGACACCCACAATCATCACCGATGCCATGATTAGATAAACACTCGTCCAAGAAATGCGATCTGCCAAAATGAGTGCTAAAGAACCTGTAATCAGTAACGCAACACGATAACCGAGGACAAACACTGCTGCACCCGCACCCATTTCTTTTTCGGCTAGAACATCCGCGCGGTAAGCATCACCAGCAATATCTTGCGTTGCACTGAAAAAAGCAACAAATAAGGCATTGATTGCCAGTAGTTGTAATGCTTGGGCGGGTTGTTGAAATCCCATAAATGCGATCGCTAAAATCAACCCAATTTGCAGGATAATTAACCATCCTCGCCGTCGCCCTAAAAATGGCAACGCGAAGCGATCGAGTATAGGTGCCCAGAGAAATTTGAGAGAATATGGTAAAGCCACCAAACTAAACAACCCAATCGACTTTAAATCGACTCCTTCGACAGTCATCCAAGCTTGTAGTGTCTTACTTGTAAGTAATAACGGCAAACCCGATGAAACCCCCAGTAATAGTAAAGCCACCATCTTGCGGCTTTGAAATACTTGCAGCAGCGATCGATTACTCACTCTTCTAGCCTCACTCCTCTAGCCTTCAGTAAATCTTGCCACAGCTAGGCGATCTTGAAGGGCAATAAATCACTCGGTTTTATCAATTACTCACTTTACTTTGAGACAATGCGATCGCCTTTAATCTCCACACCCTTTTGTGCTAACCATTGTTGCCAACCATCGCGCGTTCCGATGGTGCGCGTATTCTTGAGTAATCCTAACTTTTCTTCGCGCCGCGTCAAGATCGCAAATCGTTCGTACAGTGGATAACTTGGTGCTACAAAAGTTTCTTTGCGATGCAGAATCGGTGGGTTCGCCACGTTGTCGTATTCGCGATGAACTACACTGAGATTTTGCAAGTCAATTTGCATACTTGTATGTAAAGCAGGATGTGCCTCTTTGTCGAATTCTGGATAAAAAAGATATGAGATTTTAGGTTTGTCTGTGTAAAATTTTACCAAGGTTACATTATCCATCCGTCCAATAGTGCGGCTAGCACAACCTTCATAAATCCGCAGTAAAGGATCGAGTTCAGGTAACGCCGAAACATGGACATACAAAGCTGTTGGTAAGTGTTTGCCAATTTTACTTTGTTTGCACGTTTGGGCAACAACGCCAGGTTTTCCTAAGCTGAATAGCATTTTATCCGCAACCTGGCAAGCTTCTTGATATGTACCAAAAAAGGCTTTGATGTCTTGACGAAGTTCAGGCGCGAGTTGATTAAATCCAGGGCGTTTACTAAATTGTGTTAATGCCAGATACACCAAAATATCTAACGAACGACGGTAGGCGATCGCATCCCACTCGGCTTCATCGGTAGCTTGCAAAATCACATTATAAGCGCGGCGAAAAGTCCCGAATTCGAGTAGAATTTCGGTTTGCGCAGCTAGTTCACCTTTAACGGGTAATCTACCGCGTTCAGTGACAAAATTAATCAGTGGCGTTAAGAGTTCTTGATAATCTTCAAAACGTTTACTCAGAGTACGTACTCGTGGTGTTAAACTCCGCGAACGAAAGCGTAAAGCCCGAAAACTTTCTTTTTCAGTTTCATCGCGGAAGACAAAGTAAATCCCTAATGCTATAGGTACAGCATCAACTTGCAGCACTTCGTCAATGTATTTTTTTAACTCTTCTTGCTCGTAATACTTCTGAAATGTATTGCGTCGAGTTACAATCCCATCGCCATAAGCTATTTTGGCATTGCTGCGGTCATGAATCAAAACTTGAGCGGCAACAATTAAGACTTTTTGTGTCAAGTTCCAAGCTTGGCAAAGCGCTTCGCGGCGTTCTTCGGGATCTTCAATGACGTTGAGAACGTAGCCTAAATTCACGATATCCGCAGATGTACGCGGCGTATTAGGGCAGTAATAGGGGTCCCAGCCAGTACAGGCATAATTCCGCGCAGCTAAGCGTTCGACATCACCACCATAGCCGCAACCATAGTCAAAGAACGTGGTATCGTTGTTTATGATTGCCCATTCTATAGCTAATCGCACCGGACGTGATAAATCAGTACGCGCGATCGCGGCTCTATGACGTTCAATTTCCAGAGCTTCCATGACAAATCAAACTTTTGTGTTTGATTATAGAATCAAATTTGGTAAATGAAAGCTTTATTTGGGCAAAGCTAATTCAACTAAATCCTCAATTTTCTTAATATTCGGATCGCCAGCTAGATAACCAATGCCGCGATGCAGGTGTAGGCGAAACTGTATTGCTAGCGTTTCCTTATCAGTACCTAAACCATCATTATAGCAGCGTTGTTTCAAAGCGATTAGCAGTATATCTGATAGTTCTCCCCCAAACACGCGCCACGTCATCTCTACGTTACTATCAGCAGGAATTGCTATGGGGGAAGGAATTGCACTCTCAGCAAGCGATCGACAAAACGCCCAGCGACACAGGATATTCCATTGGTCTATTTTAGTAGTTCGTTTGAGTTTGACTAACTGGTCTTTTGCAGTTTGCGATAGATGAATGCGCTCAAGTGGTGGTTCCATGAGAGAGTTATGAGTTCTAAGTTTTGAGTGTTGAGTTATGAGTTATGAAGAATCTTTTAATTCAAAACGTGCTAACGCACCGCTACACTAACAAAATTCAAAACTAATTACTAGTTACCAGAAATAACCTGGCTCGATTGTAGTGCAACGTTTTGCTGAATCGTATTTTAGGAGATATTCGCGTGCGATCGCGCCATTAGTGCGGAGTTGTTCAACTTCGTTTTTACCAATTTCAGTATCCGTGGAAAATAGCATCACTTGCTGACTAGCTGAAGGAAAGTAGCGTTCGACCAAGTTATTGCGGTGCGAGGAATCAAGTCGCCCTAGGGGTGTATCAATTGCAATGGGGAGGTTACGCCCTGAAACTCGCGCGAGTCCCCATAATAACGCAATCGCGAGGAGTTGTTTTTCTCCCGCAGAAAGACGATGTTTTGGTACTAGTTGTCCTTGAAAATCGTAGAGCGAAAGACTAAAAGTTTCTGTATCAATCGCAACTCGATGCACTAAATCAGACTTATGCAATAAATATAAAAAACACTCTGTAATTACTAATTCTAGTTGATTAAGTTTACGCAATGTCAGTTTTTCTCGAAACAATTTGAGTGTTGCTTGTACTTTAGTTGATGCATTAATTATATGTTCATCGTTTTTTCTATCAATATTATCTTCACTGTATTGTGCTAACTCTTTTTTTGTCTTTTCTATAACTGCTGCTAACTCATCACAACGTCTTCTTGCTGTTTCGTAAGCAGCTTGTGCATGAGCAAGTTCCCTTTGAGCTAGTTTAACTGCATCGCCTAAGTGTGCGTAAACTTCTGGTGCAGGAGCTACAGCTAGTTGTCTTTCTATTGCAACCAAATTCTCTTCTTGATTTCTCAAACTACTTATCCGCTCTTTTGCTAAAGATTGAGACTGCGCTAAATCACGATTAAGTATTTCATTTATTTGATTAATAGTTTCCTGGCTAGCTAGTAACCAAGAGTCTACATCGGATTGCTTATCCTCTTTTAAAGCATCGTTTTCTTGTTGGAAAAACGTTTTTATTTTTTCAATTTGCTTTACATTCAATCCCATCTCAGTAACATATTTTAAAAACTTTTTCTCTTGTTCTAACAATATATTTCTTGCAATTTCTACTTGTTGTTGTTGATAATTTTTTTGTGCTTGTGTATGAGCTTGAGTTAGTAGTGAAAAAATAAAACTTATGGGTAAAATACCACTAGCTAATTCAACAATAGTATCGCGCTGTTGTGTAACTGCTTCACCCAAATAATGTATTTGAGTCTCAAGCTGACTGCGTTCAGCAGCAATTTTACCACCTTCTAAAACAAATTTATCTGAAGCTTTTTGCTGTTGCCTCTGAGCAGATGTTAGCTTGTCTTGAAGCGCTGATAAATGTGCTTTTGCAGTTTGATATTCTTGTTGTTGATAATTTAGTTTTTTTTCAATATCTTCTAAAGTATTTGCTGTTTGAATATCTGCAAGAAATTTACGTCTGCGATTGACTAAAATATCAATATCGCTAGCTAAACGTTCAGCTAATTCTAGCCCAAGCAGTGAACGAATTGCCTCAACCACAATTGGGGTAGGTATATCCTGTTCTGCTAATTCTTTAACTTGCTCGCCATCAAATAAAAATAAATTTGAAATTCCTAGAGGAAGTAAATGTTCGATACGTTCATCCCAAATCTGAGCAAGCGCGGTATCGGGCCAATCATCAACTAAAATACCTAAAGTATCTTTGCCATTTCGAGGGCTTTTAGTCCAACTGCGTTTAATCCGAAACTCAACCTGTACACTATCTAAAATATTTTCAAAGGCTAATTCAATAGAAGTTTGTTCATTTATTGGAGTATAGCGGTTAACTGATTGCGTGAGAAAGTCAGGATAACTCAAGTTACCACGCGTAGAACATTGAGCGCGATGTCCGTACAAAGCAAGACGAATTGCATCCATGAGTGTGGTCTTTCCTTCACCATTCATTCCACCAAAGAGAATGATTGGGCAATCTTCGTTTTCTTGAGGACGTAAATTGATAACTTGTCGTCCTAGGTAAGGACCAAAATTTTGTAGTACGAGTTCAAGAAATATCACTTTTTGATTTACTTGTTAGAAAACTATAAATTTATATTTAAATAGTAAAAGTTAATGACTTGTCGGCAAAATACGGTATTCGTTTCCTATTTGATGAAGTCGCTTTATTTGAAAATACTGAGAGAAACAATAATGACTAAGCAAATTTCTCAACAGAAAGTTATTTTAACAAATAATTGATTGAGTTTTCTAACCTACGCAGGATGATTTGTGACTGATTTTGTTATCTTGTAGGTAGAATAGTTGTCTTTACACACTCGCTAGATTTTTCAGATGATCAAGCAATTGTTTGCGCTGGCTGGCGTAGTAGTAGCAGTCAATGTAGTTACTCATCAGTTGGCTTATCAGCAAAAATTATCAGAACCACACTCAGTTGTCACCCAATCGGTTACACCGCAACCTCCTACTAGTACTACGGTCAATGTCGTGGCTGCGCCTGTGAGGTTAACGATTCAGTTAAGTAGCCGCAAAGTGACTTTATACCGAGGAGATACACCAATTAAAAGTTATCCGATCGCAGTAGGGCGTTCAGGGTGGGAAACTCCGACAGGGAATTTTCGCGTAGGTCAGATGTTAAAAAATCCTACTTGGATCAGTCCTTTAACGGACGAAGTTGTTCCTGGAGGACACCCTGATAATCCATTAGGTTCATATTGGATTGGCTTTTGGAGTGATGGCAGAAATTCAATCGGTTTTCATGGTACTCCTAACCCTGAAAGTGTAGGCACAGCCGCTTCTCACGGTTGTATTCGGATGTACAACAAAGATGTTGAAGAGTTATTTAGTCAGGTTAGTTTAGGAACTTCTGTCGCAGTTGTGGAATAGTTCAAATACTGCACAAATTGTGCTAGCTTACAGTGTATAAAATGGCACTTTTGCTGCTTGTTCAAATTAAGTTATGTTAGCAAAATTTACATCTATCTATATCGTCTTAGCATTGATAAACAAAACGTATCAAAAGCACAAACTACGACTTAGGGAAGAGTACATCTCTAACGCATATCTTTAAATTGAGTAAAAATTCCTGGTTCAACTTTTACGAACCAAAATCAGGCGATTCATTTACCTTGTCTTTCGCCCTGGTCTTAGTGTGTATTTTGAGGAGAAATCAATGCAAGCACGGAAACGTCAAATGCTGCTCAAGCTAACAGGTCTTTTGGGATTTGCTGGTGCTGCAATCTTAACAATCCCCGCTGTAAATCAAATCAATTTGACTCAACGCGTCGTTGCCCAAACAACCCCAGGCGTAGGACAACCGACTGATCCAACTGCACCTGGAACCACAACGACCCCTGGTTTAGGAACTGATCCGACTGCACCTGGAACCACAACACCCGATGCAACTTCACCTGGTTTAGAAACTGATCCGACTGCACCTGGAACCACAACACCCGATGCAACTTCACCTGGTTTAGAAACTGATCCGACTGCACCTGGAACCACAACACCTGATGCAACTTCACCTGATACAACTACCCCAGGTGTAGGATCGCCAACAGATACAGACACTGATAATAATGACAACGATCTTGACGATAACGGAGCTGCTGGAAGTACGCAACCAGCTGGAGAAGGTGTTCGCGCTCTTTGGTAAGTATTAGTTAACAACTTTAGTCGTAAGAATACAGTTCAGAAAGAACTGAACTGTATCAAACTTAAAATTATGGGCAGTGATGTCCATCACTTGTTGTAAACTCATCTATATCTGTAGCTTGGAACTTGAGACTTGCCCACGTTAACTGCCTAACGGTTTCTATGTTGCCTTGCTCAGCTGCATTTTTCAAGTCTCGTTTGTAGTGGGCATTAGCGATCGCTTCTTCTTTAGAACGCGAACTTGTTTCAAAACATTTTTCTAACGCATCAAAAATTCCGTTACGACGTGCCATTGTGCGATACTGTCGTTCTGTATCGAGTAGCTTTGCCATCAATTCGAGATGCATCGCGTCATCGCCACAAATTTCTTCAAGTACAGTCCATTCATCGCTACCAAGTAAAGTGCGATCGCTTCCTGGGCGTGGATCTCGAAACACCTCGCCTGTAACCTCCCGATAAATTCGCGGCAAACTGTCGTCAAACTCGTGCTTGTCTTCTAACCAAATGCGACGAATTTCGCTCAATTCTTCTTGCGTAATTAAGGTGATATCGTGCATATTATCCGGCGCAGTGCGACGAACTTGTGTTTGTGCTTCTAGAACTTTTTTTAGCCAGTACTCACGCCAATATTTAGTGTAAGGACCTGGGATTGGTTCTACAGAAACTTCACCATCAATATTGCGTTCAAAAAGTTGCACTTGCCCCCAAATGCGTCGAAAGTCTCTTTTCTCGCGATCGTCTGCGACATCAAGTTCATTGCGAATATCAAGTAGCGGCTGCATCCATTCTTTCTCTTCATCGTTTTGGATCATTGCCTCCATCGATTTATCTTTACTCACCATTGTGCAAACCCAGCACCCAAATCGAGAATCGCCACAGCTAGGGGTAGAAGTATCGACAACAAGCGGGCATTCGTTGTCTGCGGTTGCACCGCGATACATCGAGAATAATTCTTTGTTGCTGTATCCCCAAGGATTCTGCCATTGGTTGAGATAGATCCATACTTCATCAGTCTGCCAATCTTCAATTGGAAGATAAATTAGTGAGTTAGGTCGGTTAGGATTAGTATTGAGGCGATCGCGCACCCGCCACTCTCGATGCTTCGCCATTGTGGTAGCACGTTTCACGCTTTCACTTTTGCGCGTGCCAAGCACAAGAACGACTTCCCCACTTGCGCGAATCATTGCCCGAATAAAGTTATCGGCGGGTTGAATCTTTAACCTTTCAGTACACCATCTAAATCGATTGCGCGGGGCTGGATAGCCTTTGCCGATTAAATTTACCCAGAAGGTATCTTTAACTGCGGGATAAAGTAGATGTGGTTCGATCGGCATTCCTTGTTGTTGCGCCGCCTGTTTCATCTGCTTAAGTGAATGACTTACCCAAGCCGCAACAATTGGATTTTCTACCAGCGTATCTGTAGTGATTACATGGATTGTTTTAGTTCGCTTGGAGGGTGGGAGAGATGCGATCGCATTCCACACAAGTTGTAAAGTCGCGGTGCTATCTTTGCCGCCACTGTAACCTATACACCAAGGTATTTCGTCTAAACAGTATAATTCTTGAATTTCAGCGGTGAGTGCTTGAATATCTGCCACCAAGTCTGCTATAGTCCGCACTTGCTTACCTTCGTCTTGTTGTGGTGTAGACATTTATCTCCTTCGTACTGAACTCATGTAGTTGCGTGGTTACACAGGTTGAAACTGCGCATTCATTACCCAATCTCGTTAGGAGCAACCCCTGTATTGTCAAGTTTAAAGGTTTTTAAAAACTTTTAGCGATTAATTTCTTTGCAGCTTAAGCTTTATTAGAACTCCAGTTAAAAATTTATGAATAAGAGAGTAGCTGATACTACTGGTAAATATCGCAAGGAAAACAAACCAGAGGAATTGGCTTCGTTGTTAGCGCTGTATTTAGAAGCGCGAATTTTCGTGCAAACAACAGCGATGGGTGATACTCAAGCTTACTTAGGGTCAGTTAGCTTGGAGTGGTTTGCGCAGCAAGTGCGCTTTGCATCGTGTCTACCGCTGCTTCAGCCTAAACATAATCCCGCAACAGACAATGTAGAAGTGGATGCGGATACAATTGCAGAAATTCAGCAACGTCCGCTCGATTGGTCGCGTCAGATACCGCTGGTACAATACTTAGCAGCATGGAAAAATCACAAGTTTCCACCAGTACTTGTTGTTATTAATCAACCGTGGGTGGATAATCCCGAAGCAGCCCAATGGGATAGTGAAGGACGCGCCACAGAGTCTACTATCGATTTTACGCCTTTAGACCTTGACGGTAAAGTTGGTTTACTCGATATTGCACCCGAAGCCACTATTTATGCACTTGATGGTCAACACCGCTTGATGGGAGTACAGGGGTTAATGAAGTTGATTGAGACGCACCAACTCCAACGCTATCGCAAAGACAAGACTCCTGATGGGGGTGTCATTACTTTAAATGATTTGATCGAGCATTATCACGTAGACGTTGATTATTTAGAAAGCTTACCTCAAGAAAAAATAGGGATTGAATTTATTTGTGCAGTCGAGAAAGGCGAGACTCGCGAACAAGCACGACGACGGGTAAGATCGATTTTTGTTCATGTCAACTTAATGGCTGTACCTTTGACGAAAGGTCAATTAGCACAGTTAAACGAAGACGATGGATTTGCAATTGTTGCCAGAAAAATTGCGACGACGCATCCGCTATTGGAACAAAGAAGCGATCGCCAACCGCGTGTCAATTGGAACAGTGCCACCGTTGCTACTAAGTCTACAGTTTTAACAACACTGCAAGCACTCAAAGAGATATCGGAGAAATATCTAGGACAAAAGTTTTTGCACTGGAAGCCTTCAGAAAAAGGGTTGATTCCGATACGCCCAAACGATAAAGAACTTCAGGCGGGAATTTTAGAATTTCAACAGTTGTTCGACTATTTAGCAACTTTACCGAGTTATCGGGTACTCGAAGCCGAAGAAACACCCTTACTCCGACGCTTTAGCTTTGAGAAAGATGGCGGTGAAGGAAATATGCTGTTTCGCCCTGTTGGTCAAGTTGCTTTAGCGCAAGCGTTGGGAATTTTAGTCTTTAAAAAAGGTTTCTCGCTCAAAGGTATCTTTAAGAAACTCCACAAGTTTGACTTAGAAGGCGGTTTTAGTGGAATGGAATATCCGCGATCGCTGTGGTATGGAATTTTGTACGACCCAAACAAAAAGCGCGTACAAGTTGCAGGGCGCGATTTAGCAGCAAAGTTACTCGTTTACATTCTCGGCGGAATCGAAGAACCAATGGAACGTGCCGAAATTCGTAAAGCTGTGGCGGATGCAAGAACTGTTGAAAAACAGGCGATCGGCTTTGATGGTAAGCTTGTGGAACCAAAAGTAGTAGGTTTACCACCTATTTTATAATTAGCGTTTGCAGAGCGTTTTCTACTGTGGCTTTTACCGTTGTCACAATGTATAAAAGCTGCTTATCATGTTGGCTAACCTTTGCCAATTTGGATAAACTTTTTTATGGTAGAAACGTCAGAAGATAATATCAATAATCGTCAACAGGAAATTTATCAGCGACTTGATTTACTACTTGAACCTTATTTTTCAAAGCATCATCGCGAAAGGTGTTATCCTGGGTTAATTTTTCAGCAAGGGAAGCGAAAAATGGTGCAAATTAATGTTCCAGCGAGAGATTTGCCTATCCTTCTCCAAGCTATACCATCTACTGGAAATGATCCTGATTCAGGTAAGAATCGACCAGAAGTCAAAGGTCATGCGGAGGAAATCAAAAACTACGTTGTTGAACGTGCGAAGGCAAATCAGCCTTGGGTTTTAGGAACAATTACCGCGAATGCTGATGCGCACAGTATTACAGTTCATGAATTAGGTAGAGGAATTTGTATTGTCGTTATTCCTAATGGAGTTAAATTAGATATTACTGATGGGCAACATCGTAAAAGTGCAATTCAAGAATTAATCTTTAGCTATGAAAGCCACTTGATTGGTGATGATGATTTTCCGATTACTTTAATTTTAGAGGCGGATAAACGTCAGTGTCAAATTGATTTCAAAGATATGGCTCAAACCAGACCGCTGGATAAATCCTTATTATTGTCATTTGGTGAATACTCCGGTCGAGTTGGCATTACAAAAGAATTAATTAGTAGAGTTTTAATGTTTCAGGGGAAAACGGATAAAATTAACGCAAATCCTGCAACTAAAAAAGGACTGATTTACACCACGAATTATATAGCTAGATTTGTCAGTTGTGTTTTTGCTAACGACCCAGCCGATGAATTGAAAAATTATGAGGTAGAAGCAGCAAGTGCATCTCTTGCTGACTGTCTTAATCAATTTTTCTCAGAGTGTAACAATACACAGTATATTATTAAGAAAAAGTTTGAAGATTTAACAGTTGAAGACGTAAGTGTATTTAAGGAAGAATGTCTACTTGGTGTAAGTGCTGGTTTAGAAGTTTTAGGAAGATTACTTTATCATACTTACGCTCAAGAAGATAATTATTTTAATGAAACAAAAATTTCGCAATTAGCCCAACTAGACTGGTCAAGAGAAAACGAACTCTGGCGAGATAATATAGTTAGGATAGATCTTAAACCCAAGAATCCTGCTAAAGCTTACAAAGTATCTTTTGGTGGAAGCGCGATCGCCGCAGCAGTTAGCATTGTAAAAGTCAAGCTAGGATGGACATAATTTTAAAATATTTAATTTAAGATAGAAATCTACTAAGATCAAATTCACTATCTTGTTGCTCATTTTCAATTCGTTCTGAACTAAGAATCAGTAAAATTCGTTCTGAGTAGTCTACTGCACCTCGAAACTCGGCTTGCAAGATTTCTAGTCCTCCATTCGCGTATTCTTCAAAAATATAATTACGTTTTTCACTAATTTGGTCTTCACTCAAGGATAAAACTTTTAGGTTTTTGGTTTCAGTAATTGCTATGAGGTTAATTACTGTATCATATCCTCTAACAATAAACTGTTCTTGTGGAATAGGAGAAGGTTCTCTTTTTGAAATCTCTCCTAAAGGTATTCGCTTGTTATGTTTTGCACCTAAAGCAGCAGCAAAGACAATGACATCAACATAAGTTTGAAAAGGACCTGTTCCACCGTCAGTTGATATTAGAGATTTAACTAAATCAGCTTTGTCTTTCGCTACTCTAATTCTACCAGTTTCTATCATTCTTCACCCCGCGCGATTTACCTCAAGAATTTCAGTATATTCAAATTCATTAGAACTTCGTCGGACTAAAGGATACTGTTGTCCAGCTATCTCCAGCGTATCTTCTTCACAATCAGGTTTGGAAGAGTAGTAAGTTAGTACATATTCACTACCAATCTTATTTTTGATCTCGGCTTCAACTTCGCCGCGCCACTGCGTATTGGTGACTAATACAATTAATTGATCTGCTAAGCGAGGAATGATTTTAGCAATTTGTCGCCGATACGTTTCATCTAAACTACCGAAGGGCGAATCCATTACTATTGGGAATGTACTACTATCAGCTACCATCAATATTTTTCTTTGACTCCACTCGCGCACTTTGTCGATGATGCTACTAATAAATGATAAGCTCAGTATTTGATTCTCACCTGTAGAAGCAGCAACAGGTGCTTCTACTCCAGATGTATTTTCTATTAATGTTAATTCGTACTTATCACTAATCTTGGGAATATATGGTGTAATAGAAATTTCATTAAATATTTCTTGAATGCGCTTTTCTAATTGCAAGCGAAATTGCTTCTCTTGACGATATTTAACTTCAGTTAATCGTTCAATCGCATCTAAGGTTGCAGCAATACGTCGTTGCGCTATAACTTGTCTTTCTTCGTTAAACCTTTGCTTGGCAATTTGTTTATCTAATTCAGCCGCTTCAGCTTTTGAAGCCTCAATTTTTTGATTCTTTTCACCTTGCTCAATATTTAATTCAGCAATTGTTCTTTCAATATCATCCAAACGACTTTGTAATCGGCGAATTTCTTCGCTTGGATCTTTTCGCAATCGATCTTGAACATTATCTAATTCGGCTTCTATTTGCGATATACTTTCTCTTAGCTGAGTAATACGCAATTGTTCGCGATCGACATCCTCCCAAAAAGCAGTTGCTTGTTTGTCAATTTCGTCAACTTGTGCAATTGTCCGAATTACAGTTTCTTGTATAGCAGAAGAACCAGCTTGATTTAGCAAGTTTTTGACATTTTGATGCGCATCACTGCCATCGTCTAGTTGCGTACCACAAATACAACGGCGATCGCGCAGTAATTCTTGCACAAATTCTTGGGAAATTCCGGCAGTTAACTCGCCGCGCTGTTTTAAATCTGCAATAATTTCTCGAAATTGATTTGTGGTTGACGATAGTAGTACGCTGTAACCGCGTGTAGAAATAATTTTTTTTAGAGTTTCTCTACTTTGTCGTAGATCTTCTTGATTTGTTTTCTTCTGGTTTTCTAAATTTTGCCGTCTTTCTTGCAATTCTTTAGCCGCAGCAAGTTCGCGTAGATAGTTACTCGTCTCTTGTTTAAGAGTTTGTTGATATTCTAACTCTTGAAGAAGCTCACTTTGTCGCTGTCTAATCTGTTCAATTTCTATTTCTGTTTTTTGCCGTTGTCTTAAAAGTTCTTTTGTTGGGGCGTCACCAATGGCTTTTAGGTCATTTTCTAATGTTTTTTTCGCTTCACTGAGGTGTCTAATTGAGTTATCAATGACTTTCACACCTAAAAAGATTTTAGTGGCTTCGGCGATTTCTGCTTTCTTATCCGATCGCACAATCTGTTCGATTCGCTCGCCGTCAAAAAAGAAGTACTGATGCAAGCTGACTGGTAAAATCTGATTGATCACATCTTCTGGATGCTGTGGCGAAGGATACCACCGTCCGTCATCGCCAGCTACTTGCATAAATAACTGCGTTTTACCTGCGTCGAAGTTGGTTTCGTTTTTATACACGCGACACTCACGTTTGACACGATAGCGCTTGTTATCATGTTCCCAAAACACTTCTACCCAGCATTCGATTACTTCTTGAATATTCGCTTCGGCGATCGCCCGTTTATTTACAAGTTGTTCAGCAGAAGCAAACGCCGCACTAAATTTCTCGTACAGTACCCACGTAAATGCATTTAAGAAACTCGTTTTCCCTGCACCGTTGTTACCGTGCATAATCGTCGTGTTGCGATTTGTTCCTCCTGCAAGTACAATCTCTGGTGTTTTGCCGTAAAACGAACGAAAGTTACATAGCCGAATCGAAGTTAGCTTCATCGCACCGCTTCCTTGACAATCCGCAAAATATCATCGTTGATATGGCTGTTACTTTTTTTATCAAGTCGGCTTTTTTCTAACTTCCATACCTGTTCAATGATTTGCCTAACTTCTGGCGGCGCGGTGAGAATTGGCTCTTGCACATCGCTAATGTCGTCTTGCAGATTCATCTGGGTTTCTACGTAGCTAATATGCTACATTTTACCTCAGTAGATAAAAGCGATCGCATCCATCAAGATACTTTTACATTATTTCTTGAGCGCCGCTGGGAAATTGTTAAATTCTCTCAAAACCAAATCACTAATTCATAAATGTTGAAAAACACTCGACTAGCTTAAACTTTACGTGTGCTTGAAGTAGAGCGATGATGATTCAAACCAGGCTTGAGAATTTCACTATTCGGAATGCTGTCGAGGCAGACACAGCTTTAATTCTTCGGTTCATTCGGGAGTTAGCCGAATCCGAGAAACTGCTTCACGAGGTCGTTGCTACAGAAGAAACACTGCGAGAGAGTTTATTTGGGGATCGACCAACTGCTGAGGTGGTTATTGGAGAATGGGATAATGTCCCTGTGGCATTTGCACTCTATTTTCATAATTTTTCTACTTTTCTGGGGCGTCCTGGAATCTACCTTGAGGATCTTTATGTTAAGCCTGAGATGCGAGGGAAAGGAATTGGTAAGATCCTGCTGTCGTATCTTGCTCATCTTGCAAAACAACGTAAATGCGGTCGTCTTGAATGGTGGGTACTTGATTGGAATGAGCCAGCAATTAAGTTTTATCGTTCAATAGGGGCTGTGCCAATGGATGAGTGGACAGTACAAAGAGTTACTGAGGAGCCGCTATAGCAACTTGCCGAGCATTTTAAGCATACATAACAAACCGCTAATAGTAGATGTCAGATACTGTATAAGTAGCGATCGCCTAACAGTTCGTCTTGAAAGATTTCTGGAAAGAAGTAATTAGTGCCTAAGCACCGCTGTATAGCTTTTTATCTTCAAGAAACAGCGTGTTAGATTGAGCGAGTAAACATATTCCTTAAATCATTAAAATTCATAAATTTAGCAAAAAATCGCTTTATTTTTGAGAGAGCTTCCTGGTATGATAAAAGCTACTAAATGATTCTCTTTATAATGGAGATATAAGCACTTATAAAATTTTTGTATATATTTCCATTATTTTAAATATAACCCAATTTGTCAAAATAAGCAATAACAATTCGCCCTATTCTTATCTTCAATTTCATCCTGCACCTAGAGAAACGAATACTAGTTCTGTGGCTATTTTGCCATCACCGTGATTGATAGGGAAAACTTGATGCTTGCACTTTTCTTTACTGCATTGCTCTTAGGATTTATCTTTAATGCTGCACCTGGAGCAGTTTTTGCAGAGACGATTCGCCAAGGCGTTAGAGGTGGATTCAAACCTGCATTAGCTGTTCAAATTGGTTCGCTTGTAGGAGATGAGCTTTGGGCTGTATTAGGTTTGGCAGGCGTTGGATTACTGTTGCAATTAGACTTTTTACGCCTACCAGTTGGTATTGCTGGCATACTCTATTTACTTTGGCTAGCTTGGGATGCGTGGCAAGAGGCAAATGACGCAAGTATTCCAAACCCAAAGAGATTGGACGCGGTTAACTTATCGAGCGTGTGCGATTGCCTTTTTAGTCCTTGCGCTTTCCTCGCTACGAAACCTTTGGAGTTCATACGTATCTCCTCAAGACTTTATGCAGCCTCCAGCTATTCACAGCGAACCTTAATCAAGCCTATGCTATGTTCAAAGCGGATGGGTCGGTAGGATAGCTAAACCTGTTTTAACATTGACAACACAAGATTATTTCAGCAAAGCAGGCAAAATGAATTTCTACACCGTTATTCTGCGACAAAGTGCGGGTTATTGGGTTGCCTTATGTTTAGAAAACGGGATTGTGAGTCAGGGCGAGACACAGGATAGCGCCATTGGAAAATTAAAAGAGGCAATTGAGTCTTTTCAAGATAATTACAAGTCTAACTCTGATGTTTATTCTTCTCCCGTTCCGATCAAGGAATTACACGAGTTTTTAACGGTGGAGTCAAAAGAGCCTGCATCAGAAGTTTATGAATTTAGGGCAGTTTATGCCTAAAAATATTCCCTCGCTCAAGCCAAAGCAATTAATTAAACTGTTGGAAAAGGTAGGTTGCACGTTTTATAGAGAAGGCAAAGGGGATCACCGTCTTTATACCCGATACCCGTGTTGTCGAGGGGAAAACACGAGTAGTCCCAATTGATATGGGAGCAAAAGAGATGTCTCCTGCTTATGTGTTGCGAATTTTTAGGCAGTTCGGATTTACAGATGAAGAAATTGAGGATTTGTTGAAATAGGTGGTAAGTCCACGCAGGTGGACTTTGTCTATCTAGCAGCGAATTTATTCGCAAAGCATTCTAAAATCTCAATTCGCGGTTAAATGTTATGAGGTTGAGATAGTAGTAACGCTTTGTGTCTGAAAAACCTTCTCGTTCGTTAGCTGGAATTGCTGGAATTGTTGCAGCTGCAACCTTGCTGAGTAAACTTGTCGCCCTCGTGCGCCAACAAGCGATCGCAGCGGCGTTTGGTGTTGGTGTCGTGGCGAATGCTTATAGCTATGCCTACGTTGTTCCTAGCTTCTTCTGGGTGCTACTCGGCGGCGTAAATGGACCAATTCATAGTGCCATTGTCAGTGTCTTATCCAAACGCAGTAAACAAGAAGCCGCACAGTTAGTCGAAACAACAACCACACTCGTAAGTGGATTACTTATTTTCATTACAGTCATTTTAGTTGTCTTCGCCGACTTTGTTATTAGCTTAATAGGTCCGCAACTCAGTCCAACAACACAAGCGATCGCCAGTGTTCAACTGCGGATTATGGCACCGATGGCATTACTCGCAGGGTTAGTAGGTATTGGCTTTGGCACGTTAAACACCGCAAATCAATATTGGCTACTCTCAATTAGTCCAGTGCTTTCTAGCATCACAATTATTATTGGACTTGGAATCTTAGCCTTACAACTAGGAAACAATATCGTTTTACCGCAATACGTTCTACTAGGCGGACAAGTTTTAGCTTGGGGAACCCTTGCCGGTGCAATTTTACAATGGCTTGCCCAGTTGATTACACAGTGGCGATTAGGACTAGGTACACTCCGCTTAAGAGTTGATTTTCGCTCTCCTGGAGTCCGCGAAGTCATTAATATTATGGGTCCTGCAACGTTTTCATCAGGCACGATGCAGATCAATCTTTATACCGATCTGTTTTTTGCTTCAGGAATTGCCGGTGCAGCAGCAGCATTTAGCTACGCTGGTTTACTCGTGCAAACGCCCTTGGGCATTATTTCAAACATGATTTTGCTGCCCTTACTCCCGATACTTTCGCAGTTAGCCGCACCGGAAGATTGGGCAAATCTCAAGCTGCGCATTCGTCAAGGCTTACTCGTTACGGCAATTACAATGCTGCCATTGGGCGCGCTATTTGTTGCTTTAGCACTTCCCATTGTCCGAGTGATTTACGAACGTGGCGCTTTTGGGCAAGCCGGTTCGCAGTTAGTAGCATCGGTACTCATGGCTTATGGCATCGGTATGTTTGTCTACTTAGCGCGTGATGTCCTCGTAAGAGTATTTTATGCTTTAGGTGATGGCACAACTCCTTTTCGCGTTAGTTTGCTCAATATCATCCTCAATGCAGGACTTGATTACGTTCTGGTGAAGCCTTTTGGCGCGTCTGGGATTACGCTAGCAACCGTAGGAGTTAATTTTGCTTCAACGATTATGTTCCTCCTCATCCTCAACCGTCGGCTTAATGGTTTACCCTTGCGCGAGTGGAGTATCCCAATTTTGAGTTTAACCGCTAGCAGCTTTGTTGCTGGAACTGCGAGTTGGGCGACGCTTTGGGCTTCTCAACGTATACTCGGTAGTGAGGGCTTGATTGTTCAGTTGTTGCAGCTTACAGTATCTGGTTTAGTCGGACTTGGCATATTTGCCGCGATCGCCTTGCAAATGAAGTTACCTGAAGTTGATTTAGTGATATCACGCCTCCGCCAACGTTTTGCGAGATAACAAGCATTAAAACCGACTTTGATACTTCTCCACAATATCGATTAAGTTAACTTGACATTGCATCGGTAACAAATCAATCAAAGGAATTTCTCTTCTACCACCACCAATCTTAATTGGCATATTTTTCAAAATTTCTAGAACTTCGTCTTCATTAACAGAATTAGCCGAAAGTAGCGGATAGAATTTTTCTGCCAAAACCTTATGCAGCTTTGCATCAGAAAGGTAGAGATGCCATTTAGCAACATCAATGTAGACATTTTCACCGATTTCAGATGCTAAGGCTTCGAGAATTTCTGCTGTACTTTGATTAGCCATAATCTTAAGCTCAATATGTACTTAATCACAATCTAGTGTGCGATCTCTTGACTGCCACAATTTCTAATTAATCACAGATTTTCATCTATCCTTAAGTAGACTTTGGTGGAGTTTGCGGCTCAGAATAATCTGCGATCGCCGAAATATAAATTAAATGTACTAGCAACACCAGTAACCAACTTGCCGTTAACAAAGGAAGCCAAGTCCAAGTAATAGAATTGAGATTGTAGAAGAACCACAGCCCAGAATTTGTCACAGCAAAGACTGCGACGTGCATCGCAAAATTCATGCGATCGTCTAAGCGACGATAGGCTGGATCGCGGCGATCGGGTTTACGCGGCCAACGAGGAGGCATAAAGGGTTATTTTACTAACTATAAGATAGGTTTCATCACTTATTTTAGAATTTTCTGACACGTTATTGCTATTAAGTAACGAGTGACTAGTTAGGTTATAGTTTGCTGTCAGACGTTCGGGTGACAATGCAATCGCAGGCAACTCCAAACTAGGTGTTGGTCAACTTGTACTTGCAGTGGGAAACCCTCATGGGCTACACATAGCTTAACAACTGGCATTATTCTTTGCCTCGATCCTCAGTAGCAGTGGGTGATGGTAGATATGTGGCTTGCGCCTAGTCATTCTGGCGGTGCATGGGCTGACGCGGATCATTCCCCAGATGCACTACGCTGCAGAAATTATTGATTTTCTCTTACTTCTACTATCAGTAGCCTCCCATCTACTCCTTCTCCCGTTCAAGCATCAACTTCCAGAGAAATTGAGGTTTTGCGATCGCACGGCGCTTGGGTATTTCTGAGCATACTGTCAATTGTTACAAAGCTCAATGTTTCTAGTCGTACTGAAGCTGTCACAATTGGTGCCCAGCAAGAATGAATCATGCTTTAAATAATGCTATCAGAAAGCAAAAGACTTTCCTGATTCTTAACGAACCACAGAGAAGGTCACTTTCGTGCGGAGGATTCCTCTGTTGTAGAACCCTGCGTAGAAGTATCCGTAAAACAGAGATCGCAGAGTTAAGAATTAAGCGGAATAGTTTGTTTGAAATTAGTAATTTCTAATAAATTTCTCTCCAAGCTTCTACTGTGCCCTTGCCAATTTCACTGTCAATCGTTTCTCCACTTTCTGTTACTAATCTAATACTCACATTCTCAATCGGAGCAGTTTTTAAGGCATTAGCTACCGTAGGATTAACCGCGAATGTACTATTATTTCCGTCAAGTTGATAAACTTGTTCGCCAATTCTCACAAGTAGTCTGACAGTGTTTTGCGTGTTACTGGCGATCGCACATCTTGAAACTGGAAAACTGGCGTAAGGAAATCCTGTATATAAGTATTTATGTCTGCGATAAGCAAGAACGCGGGGTGCTAATAAGCGATTATACGAAAATCTTGTTGAATAGGCACAATTTCTCTCTCTAGAAGCTAATAAGAAACGAACTGAATTCGGACTCCAAAGACTTAATACTTCAAATCTGACGTTGTTATTGAGAAACCTACGATAAAAGTAGTTACGATCAAAAACTCCTAAGTAACTTCCTTCAAAAGGGTCGTTAATTTGTACAGGGCGCGACCAAGGAACATCCATATTTCGCCCCAAAGCTGAGGAACTTACAACAGGAACTTCTTGGGCAGCTTGTGCTATCCGACTAGGTACAATGCCAATGATAGAAATGTTAGTTACTGCAAGGCTTAGCAGGAATATTTGCCTAGTTCGATAAGTTATCTTGCTACTGAAGATGTTATTCATTTGCGTAGCCAAAATCGATGCACGTCTTATAATTATTTTAGCTATAAACTATATAAAGTGCGATCTCTCACATTTTGGATACTTTAATGAAAGTAATAAAACAAGAATTTTAGTTAAGTTTTAATATTCTTTTTAAACGAACTACAAAATCTGCACTTCCTATAGGAATCGTCAAAGAACAGGAAATAAAGAACAAAGATTTTATAAACAAGCTTAAGTACTAATTTATCAAAGAAATTGAAATCTAATTTTGTAGTAGGGAATATATCATAAATAACAAATTTACTGACAGAGGTATTGTGCGATCGCTACCAATTATTGGTAATTCACTTCTATCAACACTTACTCGACATTGGGAAAGCATGACTGTTGGATATAGTTGCATGAATGCGATCAGTGAATTCGATTTTGCCATGCCTAGAAACGCAATTAGCGTTGCTTTATTGTTCATCTACTGCGAACACTCGTGCAGTTATAAAACCTCAGCCAGCGAATAGATTACTAAATACATTCAAACTCAATCAAGTTAAAGATTTCATTGAAGAACACTTGGCAGAAGATATTACAATTGCTGATATGGCAGATGTTGTTCATTAGTCAATTTCATTTTGCCTGCACCTTTAAAATTACAACTGGAAAATCACTCCATTGTTATTTAACACAAAGACGTATTAAACGCGCTAAAGTGCTGCTATCTGTAACACAGTTTGCGATCGCAGAAGTAGCCTATCGTATTGGTTTCTACAATCAAAGTCACTTCACAGCACAGTTTCGCAAACTCACTGGAGTCACGCCAAAGCAGTATCGTGAGTGTTTATGATCAATTACCAGTTACCAATCACCATTCCGATGCTTAATAATCTCTATGAAATTGATTTCTATGCCTGGACTCAAGAACAAGCGAAATTACTCCGCGATTGTAAATGGCACGAACTTGACTTGCCAAATTTAATTGAGGAAATTGAGTCTTTGGGAAAACAACAACGCCAGGAATTGCGAAATTGCTTGAGTGTGTTGATTGGACATTTACTCAAGTGGGAATATCAACCCCAGCAGCGCAGTCGTAGCTGGTTAAGTACAATCCGAGTGCAGCGGTTCGATCTTAATGACCTATTACAGGAAAACCCTATCCTGAAATCATACCTTGAGGAAGCATTACAAAAAGCATATCGAAAAGGCATCGAGCTAGCTGCAGGAGAAACCAATCTACCTAACAAAACTTTTCCTGTTAACTGCACTTATACATTAGAGGAAATTTTGAGCGATCGCTTTTTCCCTAGCGAACCATATTCTGAAGAATAATCAAACTGCAAGATTTTGATAAAACGGCGCAAACATCGGGCACAAACTTCAATATCCTGTTGCGTAAATTAAGAACAACCGTATGAATTTCAGCGAATGGAAAAGTTGCGATCGTAACTGGTGGTAGTTCTGGTATTGGTAAAGCAACAGCGATCGCCTTTGCCAAAGTAGGTGCAAAAGTAGTTATTGCAGCACAGCGCACTCTAGAAGGTGAAGACACAATCAAGCAAATTCAACAAGCAGGTGGTGAAGGACTTTTTGTCAAAACAGATGTAACGCAAGCGCAAGAAGCAGCAGTTTAGTTATGTTCTGATGCAGCCTCATTCATTACTGGAGACAACCTTGTCATTTATACAGCAGTAAAGTCAGCTTTGTCTGTGCCATCTAGTGTAGATTTTGTACTCCTCAAGCGTAAGCTCTACTGTTATTTTAGTTAGAGCTTGTGTTACTCACTTTGATAATCTCCTGATTTACCACCAGACTTACTGACTAAACGAATTGATGCGATCGCAATTGACTTTTCTAAAGCTTTTGCCATGTCGTATAAAGTTAATGCTGCAACGGACACGGCTGTTAATGCTTCCATTTCAACACCTGTTTCCGCTTTAGTTTTAACTAACGCAGTAATTTGATAACCAGGTAAGTGTAAGTCAGGTTCAATCTGCACTTCTACTTTGTGTAAAGGTAAAGGGTGACATAAAGGAATTAAATTTGCTGTCTGTTTAGCCGCCATAATTCCTGCAAGTCTTGCAGTCCCCAAAACATCACCTTTGGGAGCATTTCCCGCCTGGATTGTAGCAAAAGTTTCGCTCAACATTCTGACACTTGCAGCCGCAACAGCTTGGCGGACAGTTGACGTTTTGTGCGAAACATCAACCATTTGGGCTTGCCCTTGATCGTCTAAGTGAGTCAAATGAGAGGAATTTTGAGAAATTTGTTCCATTTCACTTTTTCGTGATAGTATAGATACTCGCAAGAATAAAGCAAACAGCTTTTTTCAGGGCGTGTAGCTCAGTGGACTAGAGCACGTGGCTACGGACCACGGTGTCGGGGGTTCGAATCCCTCCTCGCCCGTTTTTTACCTTAATGCATAAACATCTCTACCTTTACCAAGTGCAAAGCGTAGGGAATGCGCCATATCTTTACTCGATTGAGTGAGAAAAACGGCGATCGCAAGCGTAGTCAAACCAGCCGCGAAGCCGAAAAGATGGCGATAACCAACTTGCTGCGCGATCGCCCCTAAAACAGGTCCAGCGATGGCAATTCCGACATCAAACCCCACCATACATAAGCCAAACATTCGTCCGCGTTCTTGAGGTAGCGTGCGATCGGCAACTAATGTAGCTACCATAGGGATCAAGATACCAGCTCCTAACCCTTCCACAAAACCAGCAATTAAAAATGCAGTAGGGCTATTAGCAAGCCACAACAGCAACATCGAGACGGTGTAAAAAATTAAGCTAATAGTAACAAATAAACCGCGTCCATAGCGATCGCTTGCCCTTCCTGTAGGAATGCGGATGATAAAACTGGCGATCGCCGCTGCAGTGTAAAACAACCCTACGTTAAAATCTACACCAACAGATTTAATATACAATGGCACAAATGTACTCAAAGTGCCAAACGCTAACCCAACCAACAGCAAGATCAGTGCTAAAGTCCGAATTCGAGGACTACCTAGCAGTTGCCAAAAACGGTTGTCAGTCGCTTGAGATTTTAGCAAATCAGCAACTGGGTTAGAGACTTGCGATGCAAATAATATTCCCAACACTCCCAAGCCAGCAGATAACGAAAATAAAGCCGTGTAACCAATGCTAGCTTGCAAATAACCACCTAAAGCAGGTCCCAACGCCATACCAATCGGATTCACTAGACTCATGTAACCGAGAATTTCCCCGCGACTTCTTGCAGGGGCGATATCTGCAACTAAGGTAGTGTAACCGCTCGAATAAGCTGCAATACTAATTCCATGAAATGCGCGAATCACCATTAACAGCCATAAAGATTTCACCATTAAGTAGCCTAACGGGGCTAAAGCAACCGTACTCAGGGCAACGATCAACACAAGTTTGCGACTGCGGAGATCTGCCAATTGTGCTAGCCAGGGACGCATAATTAATAGCCCAATCGCAAAACTTCCCATCACAACGCCAATTTGCTGCGGCGTCCCACCGAGATCGTTGATATAAAGTGGTAGCGTCGGCAACAACGAAGCCAAACTGGACCAAAATAATAAACCCGCAACAAAGAGGATCTGTAAGTTACGGCGCGGTTGAGGGTCAAGCGTCTGAAAAACGTTCAAAGTTCAGCTAGTTAGTAACGTGATTAAGTACGTAGGTTTCACTTCAAGGTTGGTAACTAATAGCGACCAGCAATTGGCTTATGTTCAATTACTAAGTGCTAAGTGCTTTGCGATGACCCACACACTATTGTTACTTTACTTAATATTTTTTCCTACAACCTCTCGCACACGATAGATAGGTCGCCCTTGAGATTCATGATAAGTACGCATCAGCAACTCTGCTAACAAACCAAAACTAAATAGCTGTACCCCAGCGATAAACAGCACAACTGCCAAAATCAATAGCGGACGATTCCCAATACTCTGCCCCAAACCCAGTTTCAAAAACGTTAAATACAGACCGATCGCCGTTCCCAACAGCATTGAAGCCAGCCCAAATAAACCAAATACGTGCATCGGGCGCGTCAGGAACGTTTTCATAAACCAGATGGTGAGTAAATCCATCAAAACCCGAAAAGTGCGCCACAAGCCATACTTGCTTTTACCAAACCGCCGTGCATGATGACGTACTGGTAATTCAGTGATTCGCGCCCCCTCAATAAAAGCCAACGCTGGCAGAAAGCGGTGTAACTCCCCATATAAATGCATATCCTTGACAAGTTCTGCATTATATGCTTTTAAAGAACAACCATAATCATGTAACTGCACCCCAGTTACCCGCCCAATCAACCAATTGGCAATCTTAGAAGGCAACAACCGCGTCAAAGCTGCATCTTGTCTTTTGTGACGCCAACCACTCACCAAGTCATATCCTTCTTTCAACTTAGCAAGCAACAACAGAATATCCGCTGGATCGTTCTGCAAGTCACCATCCAAAGTGACAATCGCCTGACCCAAAGCATAATTAAACCCCGCAGCCATCGCTGCCGTTTGCCCATAATTGCGCCGCAACAACACAGCCCGTAAATCAGGGCGCAGCAATGCTTGCTGCTTCAACCAGTCCGCCGAACCATCCCGCGAACCATCGTCAACACAAATAATCTCATAACTGTACTGCGACTGCTGCAAACTCGAAGCGATCGCCTCAATCAAATACGGCAAACTCTCCACCTCGTTATAAACTGGCACCACCACCGAAACATCAGGGCAATCCACCAAGAACCCATCTTGCCCCACACTCCCTGCCACAACTATGCTTTTCATCTACCCTCTGCGTCCTCTACGCCTAATAAGGTTCGTAACTCTCAATAATCCTTCCAGCACCCCTTAACTGCTGATAATACGACCGACTCACCTTATCTCCTTGTTCCGACAACCGATCGATGCCAATTCCATTTCGTCCCATCTTCTCCCCAGAACTATGAACATAACAACCATCCCCCAAATAAAGCCCTACATGAGTCGCCCTCTCAACCCCAAAAAACACTAAATCGCCTGGGATCATTTCCTCTACCGTAATTGCTAGCGCAAACTTTTCCTGCTGATACGCATCTCTAGGCAACCACACACCCACTGAAGCAAACGCCGCTTGCATCAAACCCGAACAATCGTAATTAGGTCCTACGGTACCACCCCAAAAGTAATAATTTGGTTGCTGCATCGCCGCCTGAGTAAATGCAATGACTCGCGGAATTAACTTTCTAATTTCCATCTCTGCTACACACTTAGCTTGATACGCCTGCGATGCAACTTTCAACCCTGCAACATCCGATCGTGACAACCAACCAGGATAGCCATCTTCACATAAACACACCGCGATTGCCGCATCCTCAACAATTGAGATTATCTGCAAATGCCGCCCTGTAGCTGCCTGCGTTGCCAAGTGATCGCACTGCGCTGAATCATAAATATTCAGATGCGTTTGACACTCATATTCAGTTATTTGTAACTCTTTTACGGTCATTTTTGTTGCTTTCTGACCTACTTCTTATAATCTAGTAATTTAATTCACTATCTTAAAAGCTAATCGCTAATTGCTACTTATGACTTTTTTCTTACAAGACAAACAACTAAAAAATTCAGGCGATCGCATTTTACAAGCAACCTGGGCAGAATTTCCGCAATTGCCTCAAAATTCTTTAGCTTTGACATGGATTGTCTACGACTCTCCGGTTCCGGTAAACACTGGTGGGGCTTTAAGTCCTAATGCTTTTTGGAATTATCAAGTGCGAGGAT
This sequence comes from Gloeocapsopsis crepidinum LEGE 06123, assembly GCF_015207655.1. Taxonomy (GTDB): domain Bacteria; phylum Cyanobacteriota; class Cyanobacteriia; order Cyanobacteriales; family Chroococcidiopsidaceae; genus Gloeocapsopsis; species Gloeocapsopsis crepidinum. The sequence continues at coordinate 64,903 of NZ_JADEWN010000022.1, forward strand.
TTAGTTATCGTGGTGATGAACGGATTTATCCTGCAAGTGTCGTCAAACTGTTTTACCTCGTCGCGATCCACGAATGGTTAGAAAATGGCATGGTGCAGACTTCGAGTGAGTTGGAACGCGCGATGCGCGATATGATTGTCGATTCGAGTAATGATGCTACAAGCTTAGTTGTAGATGTTTTGAGTGGTACAACAAGCGGTCCTGAATTGCCACAAGGTCCGTTTGAAACTTGGAAATCACAGCGTAATATCGTCAATCGCTACTTTCAGTCATTGGGCTGGGAAGAAATTGAAAAGATTAATGTGAATCAAAAAACGTGGTGTGAAGGTCCCTACGGGCGAGAGAGAATGTATTTGGGCGAGATGATGCAAAATCGCAATATGCTAACGACGAATGCAACAGCGCGGTTATTGCACAGTATTATTGGGGGCGTGGCGGTATCGAGTGAGCGATCGCTGGCGATGATGGCTTTGCTGCAACGCGATCTTAAAGAGTTAGCGACTGATTTGGAAGAAAATCAAGTGACGGGTTTTTTGGGTGGTGGTTTACCGGATGATGCGCAGTTGTGGTCGAAGGCTGGATGGACAACTCAAGTACGCAATGATGCAGCTTATGTTGAGATTCCTGGGAAGCAGCCTTATCTTTTAGTGGTGTTTGTTGAAGGTAGGGCGCATAGTCAGAATCACCAGCTTTTGCCGTTTATTTCGCAGCAGGTTGTGCGGGAGGTTGGAGGTTTTTAACGAACTACTCCAGGTGCAGAGGATAGAGGTAAGAGTTCGATTCGGAAGTTCTTCTCCCTCGTAGAGAAATATGCCGCGCGAGCAAACTATGATACTCCTGCAACTGGATATAAAACTCACAGATGGTTATTGCGGCACAATCAACCTGTGCGTATGACGCAAGCGGAACTTGAAGCCCAGCCAGAATGGAAAGAATTTGGTACAGAGGCAGGAAAGTATCCACCGATTGCAAGGTTGGCTTGCTGTGCCGATTGTCGGACGAAATAGAACCAACTGGAGATTATTGCAACTGTCGGATAAGTACAACGGCGAGTTCACTGAAGAATAGGATAATATCCTTTTGGCTTCAAGCCGACTGATTTACCGCCATGAATCATTCCTTGAATCTCTGGCTCAAAGAAGCTGTAGGGAAATTGAGGCTCAGGACAACTAATTGCATCAAGGCGATCGCTCAATTCGGTGGGAATCTCAAAATCTAATGCTTTGAGATTATCTTCTAATTGCGATAGCTTCGTCGCTCCCACAATCACCGAACCAATACCAGGTTGATTCGCTGTCCAGTTAACCGCTGAATGGATATTGAGACTGCCCGCTTGAGCTAGTCCTTTGAATCGAAGGCTGTCAGCTTGCTCTATCACTTCGACAGGCTGTGGAGTAGTATGGATAACAATCAGATGACTAAGAAGTGATTCAACCACAAGCTCTTGGGGCGCAATGTTGTGGACTTGAAAAATTTCGAGATCTTGCCAATCAGACTGAGTGCGACTCAATGCTCATCTGTCATCGCTCGCCTGATTTTGCTGCATCTTCCCCCACAATGCCTTGTCGCGTACAAGATTACTGAGAACTGAGCTTCTTCTAGTAGTTCAACACTAAGGTTTTTAAAAGAGTATCTACCTTGTCTTCATTTTGTCAACACCCTTAAGGACAAAGACTTACAGAGAATCTCACATCAACTGAAGACCAATCACTCACGTAACCAAGATATCTTATCCTACCCTGATCTCCGACCCCTGAACCGGTAGGTTTGCGCTTGCGCGTCCTTTGACCTCTGCTGAATAGCAAATTCCAGCTTGTTTGAAGCGGTTGAGCACTTCTTGGAGGCGATCGCATTCGGCAATCAAACTAATCCGCACGTAGCCTTCGCCCGCAGCACCAAACGCGTTTCCTGGAGTGACGACAACTCCAGTTTGCTGTAATACATCAAGCGCGAAGTTTGTCGAAGTTGTGTCTTTGGGACAAGGTACCCACAAATACATTGTTGCTTTGGTTTTGGGAATATTCCAACCGAGTTCAGCTAATCCTTGAATTAGGAAATCGCGGCGTTGTTGATAGCGTTGTTGCACTTCGTGTAAATACACGTCGGGAAGTTGAAGTGCAGTTTCGGCGGCGGTTTGCAGTGCGGCGAAAATACCGTAATCTAAGTTTGTTTTGAGCGTGCGTAAGCCTTGAATGATATGGCGATTTCCGACAACAAAGCCGACGCGCCAGCCTGCCATGTTGTATGTTTTAGACAGTGTATGAAATTCAACGCCAATTTCTTTCGCACCAGGAATTTCAAGTAAACTCGTAGGTTGATAGCCATCAAAGGCAAGTTCGGCGTAGCACAAATCGTGAACTAACAAGATTTCGTATTTGCGGGCGAAGGCGACAATTTCGGTAAAAAATTCGCGTGGTGCAGTCGCTCCCGTAGGATTGCTAGGATAATTGAAATATAGAATTTTGGCTTTTTGGGCAACGTCTGCGGGAATTTTTGATAAGTCGATGAGCCAATCGTTTTCGGGTGACAAATTTAAGCTATAAACTTCACCACCTGCAATGACAGGGGCACGAAAGTGTGCGGGATATGCAGGAGAAGGAACTAAAACAACATCGCCAGGATTAATATAGGCGATCGCTAAGTGACCTAATCCTTCTTTGGAACCGAGTAACGGTAATGCTTCACTGTCAGGATCGAGTTTCACTGCATAACGACGATAATACCAATCTGTAATTGCCCGTCGGAAACTCGCTGTTCCTTCAAAGGGAGGATAACCGTGATTTTTTGAGTTTTGTAAGGCAGCGATCGCGGCTTCTACGACAGGTTGCGGTGTCGCACCATCGGGGTTTCCCATTCCCAAATCAATTAAATCCAGCCCTTGTTCCCGCGCTTTAGCTTTGAGTTCGTCTAAGCGGGCAAACACATACGGGGGCAATTTTTGGATGCGATCGGCTGGACTTATCCAATTCAAGCTCATTCAGTTACCTCATCGGGAATCATCCTCACAGAAGGATTGAGGGAATTACTCATCGGTGCTGTCGTCGAAACCATTGCCGCCATCAGTTGTTCGGGTGCAACTTTAAAGGGTAATCGGTGAATATCCGACTTCGGATCGCAGGCGATCTCAACACACCTTTGCAGGTCTTCTATTGTAATACTCCCCATGCCCAATTCATTCAACGTTTTTGGTAAACCAATTTCGTCGTAAAATTTAAGTAATTGTTGCCGTGCGGTAGCCGCGAGTTGATTGCCTTGCAGCATTTCTTCTAACCGCAGTTGTACCAAAATCCCATAGGCAACTTTTTCACCATGAATGCTGTGGTGGATATGTAGATGCGTCAACCCATTATGTACCGCATGGGCGGCGACAGTCCGACATTGCGCCCCACCAAGTCCCCCAATCACGCCAGCAAGTAATACGGTTGCATCGACAACTTCACGCCATACCGCGCTTCCTGGTGCTTGAAGTGCGGCGACAGATTTTTGAAAGAGAATATCGCGTAATACTCGTGCTTGTTGTACGGCAGCGATGGTTAGAGTATCTTCAGAAGCGGCGCTACTAACAGAAGCTTCGTACCACTTCGCTAATGCATCACCAATTCCGGCAACTAAGGTATGTAGAGGTGCCGTTTGAATTAAGTCGTAATCGAGTAGCACCAAGTTAGGACACCGCGACAAGCTAACGTCGTAAAGAAAGCCGCCATCGTCAGTATAAATGTTAGAAAGTGCTGTCCAAGCAGCACACGTTGCTGCAGATGTTGGGATAGTACCTACAGGTAAATTGCAATGATGTGCAAGTAGTTTTGCTGTATCGAGGGCTTTACCACCTCCCGCACCAATAATTAGATCGGCTTGATGCGCGGCTACGGCTTGTTTTAGAGATACTAAAGTTGCTTCACTTGAATCGGAACCATAATTAGCCGTTTCTATTTGTAATTGCTGCTGTTCTAATACAGGTTGTAGAACGGGTAAGGTAACAGCAAGCGTGCGATCGCCTCCCACAAGTAACGGACGTTTGCCCAAAGCGGCAATTTCTTCTCCCGATTGCGACAAAATCTGCACTCCCCGCAACACTCGTGCGGGTGCAACAGCAAGCGTCAGGACGTTAGTAGCAGTTTGAGTCGTTTGATTCATCGAAGCTTAGTTTATCTTAGAATTATGCTGAAGATTTAGGTAATTTTGCGAACTTATCAGAAAAAATTTCGATCTGGATTTGCTCGTCTTCGCGATTTCGTAGCGATCGCTTAACATTTCCCAAATATAGTGGTTGAGAAACTCCCAATTCAGGATGAATAATTGTCCGCGCGCGGATATTTAGTTGATCTTGCTCCTGACCTAAGCGACCATATGAGAATAAGTCGCTAGCTGCTTGTCTTAAAGTCGCATCGAGTTCTGTCTCGGTAATTGTTGGCGGTACAGCAATGACTGCTTGTGTTGCCCCATTGTCATATATTACCGAAAACCGTACCGCACCAGGGATGACAGTGCGCATAATGGGGACTAAACTGAGGGCAAACAAACCTCCTGTCAGTACCGCCATAAAACCTGTAACTCCCACCAACTGAAACCGCACACCCCATTTAAAGAGAAAACCGGCGATCGCCAACACTGCGACAATCAGTGTCGCGATCCCTGCCCATTGCGTGAGTTGAAAAAATTCGGATGTTGTGATCATGACGTTGGTAAGGTGTAATATAAAGCGCTTAGCTTTTAGCAATTAGCTAAATCCTGTAGATAAATTCGAGCGCAAGAAAAACAAGGTCAAACGTATCATAATTTACGTGTCTTCGTTACTGACAAACCCAGTATTAGCAAGATCGTGAGTCGATTCTAATGCAGCTTTCAAGGTGTGCCAAGTGAGGTTTGCACATTTAATCCGTACGGGAAATTGTGAAACGCCTTGCATGACGTTAAGTTTACGGAGTTCTTTGGGAAACTCATCTTCGCCTTTCATCATATTTTGAAAGCGCTGCACCATTGATAATGCTTCAGTAACTTGCTTACCACGCAACACATCTGCCATTAAATCTGCTGACGCCATTGCGATCGCACACCCTTCGCCTTCAAATTTCACATCTTCAATTGTGTCACCAGCGTCGTTTAGCTTGAGTGTAAGTTCAATCGTATCTCCACATGAAGGATTGTGCCCGCGTTGCTGACGATGCACAGGATTTGTTTTACCTTTGTGCCGTGGTTTTTTATAGTGTTCTAAAATGACCTGTTGATACAGATCGCGTACATTACTCAATGCCATAATTGCTGTTGTCATTAAGCGTTTTTATTGTCCATATCGATCCTATCAGTCTGCAACAGGTGTTATGGGGTAATCTATACTTTTTGCCTTAGTCTACAATTCCGACTCATTTCAAAGTGGTGGTCAATTCTGTCATAAATTCAACAAAAGTGCGGACTTTAGCTGATAGATATCGTTTTTGGGGAAATACAACGGCGATCGGTAATCCCGCCTGAGGCGTGTAGCTTCGTAGAATCGGTTGGAGTAGACCTATGCGCATGAATGCGAGTGCGAATGAATTCGCCACTATACAAACGAAGTCCACCTCCGTGGACTTACTGTTAAATCTTTATTTAAGTAGCCTCGAAGGGAGTCGGAAGGAAGGCATTTGTGATTCAGGCAAAAGGTCTAATAGCTGCACTTTGAATCGCTGCTTTTAGGACTTCGGCATTATCAAACAATGGTTATCGCTACTCGTGCCAATCCGCACGGTTGCATCAATGTCAAGATAAACTAAAGCGCAAGGAATATAACACTTAGCCACTGTTTGGGTGTTGTCATTCAGCTTCACTAAAGCAGTCGATGATTTCTTGTCCTAAAACTATTGATTACTGAGGTTTGTATTTAACAATTTCGCTAGCGTTAATCATCTTGAAAAGTCGCGATCGCATTTTTTGCGTAACTTCGTTTTAATTTACCGCACAAGAGATCAAAGATTGGGATTATTTTCCGATCCCTGACCTCTGACCTCTTTTAAACGACTTGTGTTTGCTGCAACAGTTGCAATGTTCCTTCCAAGTCTCTCAAGTTACTCAAGTCAATTTCGGGAGTTTGACTTTCAATTTGGTTGAGTGACACGAGTTCTCCTTGCGGTGTTACTCCTGAAGCTAAAGGATACTCTCTAGTTTCGGTAGCAAAATAGTTTTGTGCATCAGAACTCAACAAGTATTCTACAAATCGCTGAGCAATGTTAGGATGCCTCGCTGAATTAAGAATTGCCACACCAGCAACATTAACTAAAGAACCAACATCGTTAGTAAAGTGATGTTCTACTGGAACTTGCGGGTTTTCTTGCTTGATTCGTTCTAAGTAGTAGTGATTCACAAATCCTACAGCTACTTCTCCACGCGTTAAGCCTTCCAGGATAGCAGTATTATTTGAAAAAGTTCTAGGTTCGTTAGCGCGAATACCTTCTAACCATTTTCTTGCTTGCTCTTCTCCCTGAGAGACGCGTAAAGCTGTGACGAAAGCCTGAAATGACCCATTAGTCGGCGCCCAACCAATTCGTCCTCTCCAAGTAGGCTCAGTGAAGCCAAAGATTGATTGTGGTAGTTCCCCTGGTTGCACCAAATTAGTATTGTAATCAACTGTTCGTACTCTCCCTGTAATACCAATCCATTGTCCTTCAGGCGAACGATAACGGCTGTTAACTTGATTTAACAGACTTTCTGGCAATTGCGCAGTTCTACCTTCTTGTTGCAGTGCACCCAATGCCCCTGCATCTTGCCCAAAGAAAACATCGGCTGGACTATTATTCCCTTCTTCTAAAATTGTTGCGGCGAGTTCTGCGGTGTCTCCATAACGAACTTGAACATTCGCGCCAGTTTCTTGTCTAAATTGTTCGATGAGTTGACCAATTAATTCTTCATTGCGACCAGAGTAGATGACCAACTCGTTCTCAAGAGGGCCTGCAGGTGAAGCCGTTGTTGCAGGTGATGTGGCTGGTGATGTTGTGGTGGTAGTCGTTTGGTTATCTGCGCATGCGATCGCCATCCCTCCGCTTGCAGTTGCTAATCCTACTAAGTATACAAACTTACGACGTCTCACTATTGCCTCCTTATCTCAATAACGCTTGCAACCTGATCTTAATTATTCACTAAATTTGTTTAAAATAATCCTTAAAGAAAATGACACGCGCATGACAATAATCTTGTTTGCCGATTATACGAACTTGCGTTCTAAAGAACAATTAGGGTAGGGTGCAGTTAACCGAGAAACGAGCACTGTTATGGCAAGAGTCAGTCGAGTTGTAGCCCACCAGAGCGTTGAAGAAGTTAAGCAGAAGCTGGC
>NZ_JADEWN010000023.1 GCF_015207655.1 Gloeocapsopsis crepidinum LEGE 06123
AGAGTGAGAGGTAAAAATCAATATGGGGAATTTTGGCAATTATCAGCAGCATTTAGTAAGGGTGGGTATTGTGGGGACTGGGTATGCGGCAAAGTTGAGGGCACAAACATTTCACCAAGATGAGCGATCGCAAGTTGTCGCAATTGTTGGTCATACACTAGAAAAAACTCAGGAATTTGCCCAAACCTATCAAGCAGAAGCGATAATGTCTTGGCAGGAACTAGTATCTCGCTCTGATATTGATTTAGTTGTGATATCAAATATAAATAAAGAGCATGGGGCGATCGCAACAGCAGCATTACAAAACAAACACGTAGTTGTAGAATATCCCCTTGCACTCGATGTTACAGAAGCAGAGAATATCCTTACCCTTGCCCAAAAACAAAACAAAATGCTTCACGTCGAGCATATCGAATTACTCGGCGGTTTACATCAAGCACTCAAACAAAACTTACCAGCTGTTGGGAATGTGTTTTACGCCCGCTACGCTACAGTGACTCCCCAACGCCCCGCACCACAAAAATGGACATACCACAAAGAATTGTTTGGCTTTCCCCTGATGGCAGCACTTTCACGCCTACACCGTCTCACTGATTTATTTGGAAAAGTCGCCTCAGTAAGTTGTCAAAATAGGTATTGGGGTGAGGGCAATTTCTATCAATCCTGTTTGTGTACTGCTCAACTCAAGTTTAGTAGCGGTGTCATTGCCGATGTTACCTATGGTAAAGGTGAAACTTTGTGGCAAGATGAACGCAAGTTTGAAGTTCACGGTGAGAAGGGCGGATTAGTTTTTGATGGTGATGCTGGTAAGTTAGTTTGCCGTGAAGAAACAATACCAATTGAAGTTGGTTCGCGCCGTGGTTTATTTGCAAAAGATACTGAGATGGTATTAAATCACTTGCTCACCGGTACTGATCTGTACGTCACGCCAACGGCGAGTTTATACACCTTGAAAGTTGCAGATGCAGCAAGGCGATCGGCACAAACAGGAGAAACTATATTTTTAAAGTCATTGGCGCGATCAAACTAATTTGATGGCAAGTGAATTAAGTCGTTAGACGCTTGATTGCGACATTCAAGCTTGACTTTTGGATAATCAAGGGAAGCACCTTTGAGTAAAAGTTCATCTTGATTTTTTAGATACTGATTGAAGAAAGACAACGTGTAGTCTATCGATAACCTTCGCGCCTCGACAAGTTTCGATAGAAATAGTGTTTATTTGGAGGTTTCTGAGTAGAGGAGGTTGAAAATAAAGGGAATGTTAAACCAAAGTCAGCAAATTTATTGTAGTTACTGCTTTCAGGATTAAGTTATACCGATTTGATAAAAACTACTAACCGCGGGGAGTTGAAAAGATAGATAATTCATAGATTCCATCAGATGTGATTGTCATGCTAGTAACACTCTGCTTTGAGTAAGAGGGAAAATTCTTATCGCGATTGTCATACTGAAATTCAGAACAATTTCTTGAAAATTTCTCATTTAGAGCTTGATTTCCTCTAAATTTTCTTAAGTTTAGAACGAAAAATTACAACTTTCTGTTCCAGATTTACTGAGATTTTTGATCGAGACGCAGGGCTTGCTCTAAGGCTAATTTCTCTTTTGCTCTATATACATAAGGTTGTAAATTAGTTAAACTCCACCCTGTTAAAATACTCAAATCCTCAATACTGATTCCCTTCACTAACATCTCAACACACCAAGTTTGCTGCGCTTGCTCAATTGCTGGAATTTTTGCTTCTGGTGTTAATAATTCTTCAGTTAAGACTCGCCAACGCTCTTTGATTTCTTGCTCTGATATCGGCATTTCGCTGTCATTAAGAAACAAGGCAGAGCGATCGTCTTTACGGCTTTTGAGCCATTGTGTTAAAGGATTACGAGTATAGGAACCGTAGCGCTTGCCCATAATCCACTGATTAACTGGTACTTGTCTGACTGCATCTTGTGTAATTTGTAATAAGTGTTGATGAGGGTTGCTAATTTGATGACTTCGCTCTAAACGAGGAATATCTACGGGAGACAAACCCGCTGCGAATAAAACATAAACAAGCGCATAATCGCGTAAGCCTGATTTTTTAGCTTTTTGGAGAATTGTATGAACTAAATTTGCTGGCAGATCTGCTACGTTTTCTGTTAAAGTTGCCTCTATTGAAGTTTGAGAAACTATATTTTCCCCTAAAAATAGTTTGACCAAATCATTCAAAAACTCTTCTCGGTCACTCGATTCGTTAACTTCAGTCGCTAATTCAATAATCGCGTAGCCTAACAAAATATAATTAAGTAAACTTGCAAGTTTTTCAACGGGTAATTGACTGCGTAACTGTTCTCGTTGCATCACGGTTGCTAGATATTTGGCAACATCGTGACTGATTTGATCGATATATTTTCCAATAATCCGGCGATTTTCTGCTGGGTATTGCCGTGCTTCTCCTAAAATAGACAGCACCAATTCAGGAAATTGCGCGATCGCTGCTAGGCGATCGCCTGCATACCATTTAATCGCTTCTGAAACACTATGAGTTTGATTTGCTTGCTGGCGCAAAGTTTCACCCAACTCTTGAAACACGGCTGACTCCGAAATAACCGCAAGCAGTAAACCATGCTTATTGCCAAAATGGCGAAATAGCGTCACCTCATTAACTTGGGCTAACTCAGCAACGGCTTTTGTTGTCGTGTCGATAACTCCCTGAGTCGCAAATAGCTCAATCGCTGCGTTGATCAATCGTTGTCGAGTCGAAGTATTTTGAGTGGGCATACAGGCTAGTTTCAATCAGCGGGAGTACTGCATTAGTTATAACTGTGCAAGTAACACTTGCATTTTTACAGCATTGTTGCTAAGGTAGCAATGTAAGTAACACTTGCATCTCCTAGAGTAACGAGCGATCTCTCGTTACAAACGATAACCAGTGTTGTCTGCACTGGACTAACAGAAATCTAAAGGTAACACTCATGACGACATCAGCTGTCAACGCTGAGGGTAAGCAGCCGCTTGCTCTTAGTTGGGTCAACGTAGCATTTTTTGGTACAGTTCATGCGGTAGCGATCGCCGCATTTTGGAATTTTTCTTGGTCTGCATTGGGAGTGACGTTATTCCTCCACTGGTTGTTTGGCAGTATTGGTATTTGTTTAGGCTACCACAGGCTTTTAAGTCACCGCAGCTTGCAGGTATCTCCTAAGTGGGTGGAGTATGCGATCGCAACTTTAGGCGCGTTAGCGATTCAAGGAGGACCAATTTTTTGGGTAGCAAGTCATCGACTGCATCACGCACATACCGAAGACAGAGACAAAGATCCGTACTCTTCACAGCGCGGTTTTTGGTGGAGTCATATGCTATGGATCTTCTACCCGCGTCCAGAGTTTTTTGACCACGAAAATTATAAAAGATTTGCTCCCGATTTAGCCCGTGACGCTTACTATCGTTGGCTAAATCATAATTTTTTGCTTCTACAAATCCCTCTAGGCATTTTATTGTACGTTTTGGGAGGATGGTCTTTTGTTATCTACGGTATTTTTGTTAGATCAGTATTGCTTTGGCACACAACTTGGTTAATTAATTCTGCAACTCACTTGCGCGGCTATCGGAACTTTCAAGTCAGTGACAATTCCCGAAATCTTTGGTGGGCAGCAATTTTAACATATGGCGAAGGCTGGCACAATAATCATCATGCTTACCCCAATGTGGCAAAAGCAGGACAGCGTTGGTGGGAAATTGATATGACTTGGTGGGCAATTAAACTCTTACAAGCTACCGGTTTAGCGAAGAAAGTCGTTATGCCTACAACTAAAGCTTGAAATATAAAATACCCTAGCTTGATAGCAGAAAAATTGAGTTAGGGTTGTTTCTTCTACCAAATTATTGCCTATAATATAAATACTTAATAATAGGAATATAACCAAAACTAAAAAAAGAGATTATACTCCGATTATTAAATAATATACTCTAAATCCGCAGCAAAATAAAGTGGGTATTCTCAATGCTATATCTGACTTTACGCCAGTAAATATAATGAAAGATATTTAGGCAATTGGCCTCAGGAATAAAGCTTTGAGCAATTACTACAACCAGATAGCTCAGATTTATGACGTTACTAGAGCATTACCGCCGTTGATATCTGAACAAGTCATAGATTATATTCTGCGCATAGTCAACGCAACACCAGAGACAAAATTTTTGGAACCAGGGATTGGTACAGGTTTGAATGCCATACCAATTATTAAAAGAGGATATTCCTATACAGGCGTTGATACCTCTAAAGAAATGATGGAGGAAATTCGCCACAAGTTGCAGGGTATTCCAGATAATCTCGCATTGATTCAAACGGATGTTGCTTTGCTTCCTTTTGAAAATGATTTCTTTGATGTCGTGCTGACACGGCATATATTACATCTCATTCCTAATTGGCAACAAGCCCTAAGTGAAATTCGCTGAGTGCTCAAGCCAAATGGCGTTTATCTCCATTGTCAAAGTAAAAGAACTGAACATCAAACAGAATTTGAAAATCAGTGGTTGGAGATACTCCAAAATCAACCAGGATTTCAGCCAGAAACTTACAATGCTTCACAACAGGAAGTAACACAACTACTGCTACAACAAGGTGCCAAAATTGAATATGTAATTGCTGCACAGTGGCAAATTGCGCAAACTGTCGGTGAGTTACTCGATATTTATCAAACAAAACCTCATGCTTCTTGCTGGTACGTTCCTAATGATGTTTTCCTAAAAGCTATGCAGAGTTTTAGATCTTGGTGCCAAAGTCACTATAAATCTTTAGATGTTCTTCTTTCCTCTGATGCCAAGTTTGAAATTTTAGTCGTGCGTGATTGGGGTTGGACGTGATTGTAGGAAGTTGCGATTTCTTTGTTGTTTAATCCGCCGACTTCTGCCAAAGTGTAGAGTGGTCTTCCTTTAACTTCTTCATAAATACGTCCGACGTACTCGCCTAAAATTCCGATACTGACAAGTTGGACAGCACCGATAAAAAAGATTGCAACTAGAATAATGGCAAAGCCTTCTAAACGCGAACTCGGCACAAAAATTCGCCAATAGAGTACCAAAAGCGCCATCAAAATTGCAACGATCGCAGCCAGTAATCCTACATAAGTAGACAATCGCAGTGGTACTTTAGAAAAAGATACTAAGCCGTTGACAGCTAATGCTAAAGATTTAGCAAAGGTATATTTAACTTCTCCTGCAAAACGTGGATCGCGTTCAAAGCGAATTGCAGTTTGAGGAAAACCTACCCACGATCGCAGTCCGCGAATGTAGCGATTTCGTTCTGGCATTGCGTTGAGTACATCCACTACCTGGCGATCCATCAAACAAAAATCACCTGTATCTGTGGGAATATCTACATCGGCTAAGCGCTTCAGGAGACGATAAAAGAAATAAGCTGTAAACCGCTTAAACCAACTCTCTTGACGGCGTTGCGTGCGCTGGGCATAAACGACTTGATATCCTTGTCGCCACTTTTCAATCAGATCAGGAATCAGTTCTGGCGGATCTTGTAAATCTCCATCTAGTACGATCGCAACTTGACCCCGCACAAAGTTTAAGCCTGCTGTAACAGCAATTTGATGACCAAAGTTACGCGCGAGACTCAGGTAACAAACGCGGGAGTCTTTATTGTGTAGTTCGCGCAGCAGTTGTAATGAGCGATCGCGACTACCGTCATTCACTAAAATTAATTCTACTTCTCCATCTAGCCGTTCCATCACAATACACAGGCGTTGATACAGCGCCGGAATCGTTTTTTCTTCATTGAAAATAGGAACGACTAATGAATACTTAGGCAATCTACATTCTTGCGCGTTGAATATTGAAAGTTTCTCACAAAAATCACTACATTTTTCTGATATAATTTATCTTATAATGGAAATCTATACATTTTTTTTATAAGTTTTTATGTTCAATTATAAAGTCTAGTCTTACTAAAGAATACCATTAATAAAAGTATTAAAACAAGAACTATTTCTCTAACTTATTAGGAATTCCGTTACAACCCCCAGGAATAGTTGCTCTTGTTTTTTCACCACCCCAAGCACAGCAATAGTAACGTGTTGATTCAGACATCCGCTGCACGTTTGTGAAGTCAGCGTTTTCAATCACAGCGCCAGTATATTCTCCTGTTCTATAGTTTGGTGGTTCAGTACGGCTGCGAGGACTAGCAGTTTCGACTGAGCCATAGAATAAGAGCGTTCCCTTTAAATCTGCACTAACGAACTTGGCTTCTGCTAAAATCGTGCGGGCGAAATTGGCTCGTACTAAGTCACAGCTACTAAGGTTGACGCGAATTAGATTTGCTTCGCTCAAGTCTGTCCAACGTAAATCAGTACCCGATAGATCCGCGCCTGCCAGCATAACTCCTAAGTCGATGACGCGCACTCCAAAAACACGGTCTTCTGCATAACCACCATCGCCATTTAAAATCGCTCTTCCCAGGCGAGAGTCGCGCTTGAGCGGTGTTAGTAATCTAGAACTGGATAGAAACCGCAAAATTTTAGCCTTACCACCGCGATCAACACTACCCAAAATTGCTGCTGTCCGTCCTTCAGCTAATGCTCGTTCTTGAGGCCAATCTTCTAGCAATCCTTCGTCATCCAACACAAGCTCAGAAATTCCTTGAAAGTAGCTATCAATTGTTTGCTGCTGCGTAATTAAGTTTTGCTGCACTGTCAGCAAATTTTGTTGAATTGTTAGGTCTTTAGAAATAACGTACTGTCGCCAAGCAACAAAAACTGCAAGCACGGCAATTAAGATTTGCCCTAAAGCACCAATCCACTCAGCAAGCGTACCGAAAGCTTCCCAGTTAAGCTGACTACCCCAAAATAGCAGGCGGCGATTGATACCTGTAAGTTCTACAATACCGATCAAAGCAACAACAACCCCTACTATAGCTACAAAGAGCGATCGCTCTTGGGCAGAAAACAATTCTTGGATGACAGCTTTCAACCACGGGAGTAGCATTGCGATTGATAGGAGAAGTGTCAGCACAACTCCAAACCAAGCCAGTAACTCATTACCCAACGCTAAGCCAAAAATAATGATGGCGATCGCAATCAGAGTCATTCCAGTTGCCTGCAAGTCGGGAATGTGATTTCCCTGTTGTGCTTTCGTCAGACGGTCTATAGTAGCTTGGTGCTGCGGTGATTGCATCGAAGCGAGGGCAGCTAAAGCCTGTTGCGATAGCGATCCTTTCGGAGCAAGTTCAGTGTTTTGAGTGCGATTGGACAACACCTCTGGCTGTGACTCAACACCTGAAGTAGGATTGGGTGGAGGAGAATCGGGTTCAAGCGGCATGATCTGACGTCACCAAGCTAAGCATAATAGCTGTTTTATCCTAACTGCTTGCGTAGACTAGTAGGCGATCGCAGTTCGTTGTACATAGTCTTATATAAATCACAGATGCCCTTTGACTGAAGTCGGCGCTACTCAAACAAAGTAAGAGTTTGATCAATGTTTGTCTAGCTAGTAAAGTTAATGCAGTCGCTCCAAAACTCGCGCACTAGCCAAAGCGCCACTTTTCACTCGTTTATTCAACGTAAGCCACTGTAACACCTGTGCCTCCATCTTCTGGGGCTGCTGGCTCAAAATGACTAATGCGGGGATGCTGCTGCAAGAATGCGTGAACTCCTTGTCTGAGTTTGCCAGTGCCATGCCCGTGAATGATCCAAACTGGTCCTTGAGCAGGTGCGATCGCTCGTTCTAAGATCATTTCTGCATCTGCAACTCGGTTTCCTCGCAAATCAATTGTGTTTTGTGATGTGCGAATTGTCAGTGAGGATGATGGTGTCACAGGTGAGTCTTGCTTAGTACTGCTACGTTGTGCTTCTTTGACTTGCTTCTTAGTAGTAACTACTTCAGCTTTTTGTCCATCTAACGATTCAATATCTGCGAGCTTAACGCTCATTTTCATTAACCCGAAGCGAACACTTAAGTCGCCATCTTCGTCAGGTGCACTTAATACTTCAGCAGTCTGCCCTAGACGCGGTATGCGGACGCGATCGCCTACTTGTGGTTTAAATCCTGGTTTGGGTTTGGGTGGTGGTGGAAGATGCTTCTGGGCAATTTGAGAAAGAGCATCTGTTGCTTGTTGTGCATCTTGGGCTGTTGTCGTACCTTGCTGGAGGCGACGAATAACTTGTGCAATTTCACCTTTAGCTTGAACGAGTGCTTGTTGAATTGATTGCTCTTGTTGCTGTCGTAGTTGAGCTTCCCGCTCTTGTAATTGTGAGGCTTTTTGTGATACTTCAGTGTATAGTCGTTGCACTTGTTGTAGTAACTTTTCTGCCTCGGTTGCTTTGGTTTCTTGCAGCCGCCGTTGTGCTTCTAACCCAGCAATGACTTGGTTTACGTCTTCGGTTGCACCGCCAAGTTTAGTTTTAGCTTGCTCCACGACTTCTGCATTTAATCCCAAACGGCGGGCAATTGTTAAAGCATTAGAACGTCCAGGAATTCCCCACAACAGGCGATAGGTTGGCGAGAGGGTTTCCTCATCAAATTCAACCGAAGCATTCTCAAAACGTTCATCTTGGTATTTCAATGCTTTCAGTTCGCCAAAATGTGTTGTGGCAATACTCAGTTGGGCATGATCTGCTAAGTATTGCAAAAGGGCGATCGCCAAGGCACTACCTTCTACCGGATCAGTTCCTGCACCGACTTCGTCGAGTAAAACTAGGGAGGGGCGAGGATCTGATGGTGATAAGTTCTGATCGTTATTTGATAACGCATTGATAATTCGACTAATACGGCGAATATGACCAGAGAAGGTCGATAAACTCTGTTGAAGTGATTGTTCGTCGCCAATATCAGCTAAGACTTGATCGAACCAGGGAATTTCTACAGGTTCGCGTGCAGGTACAAATAGTCCTACTTTTGCCATCAAAGCTGCTAAACCGAGAGTTTTCAGCGTGACAGTTTTGCCCCCAGTATTTGGTCCTGTAATTGTGACTACCCGAATTTGAGGCTTGATGACTAAATCGACCGGAATCACGGCTGCACCTTGTTCGTGAGCAAACTGCCACACAAGTAAGGGATGATGGAGTTGCCGTAAAGTAATTATTTCACCTGTACCACGTTCAATAAACCTTGGCGGATTTGCTTTTAACCAATAGCTGTAGCGTGCCCGAGCGCAAGCAAGGTCAATAATTGTGGCAACACTGAGTAAATGCTCTAAATCAGAGGTGACAGCAGCGATTTGCTCGGATAAAGCCCGACGAATGGCTGTTTCTTCGGCTTGCTCTTTGACAATTAATTGCCGGAGTTGATTTCCTAAAGGAACGACAGAATTTGGTTCAATGTAAAGTGTCGCGCCACTTGTCGAAGTATCATGCACAATTCCAGGAACAGCGTCTTTTTGTGGTGCTTTTACCGGAATCACAAAGCGATCGCCACGTTTAGTAATCAGGAGTTCTTGGACGGCGTTGGCTTGCCGTTGCAATATATTTTGCAGTTTTTGGGTAATTTGACTGCGAATTTGCCGTAGTGAATGACGAATATCAGCAAGCTTTGTACTGGCGCGATCGCTGACTTGTCCGCGTTCATCTATACAACGATGAATTTCTTGCTCAATTTCCGGATAAGTGCGGATATCAGCGACTAATGCACTGAGAACAGGTACATCTGGTTGATTATCAATAGTTCGGCGGAGTTGGCGAGTTCCCGCAAGAGTTGTTGCGATCGCTAAAAGTTCTTCTCCGGTTAAAATTCCTTGACGTTGAACGCGCTCTAAAGCATCACCAATATCTTGAATACCTTCAAAAGATAAACCTCCGGTGAGGCTATTTTCTAGCTGATATGCTTCCTTAGTTTGCGCTAGCAGTTCTTCACTGTGTTCTTGAGATAGGGGAATTTGTAAATTACGCGCTGCTGTTGCCCCTAATTTCGTTGCCGCAAAGGTGGACAAGTGTTGACACAGGCGCGACCATTCGAGTAGTTCTAGAGTCTCTGATTGAATCAAAGCTTAACCGTCAAAATGCAGGTGCTATAAGTATTGTGAATAGCTTGCTATGATTTAGCTATAGCTATTTCTATTGTAGCGAATTCGTAAAAATTCTTTTGCAGTCATGATGATTTGGTGTATCTAGGAGCAAAATAGATTGTCCTACTATTTAGTACGATAGCGAAAAAAATTGTGAAGCGCTCTGCTACACTTGCAGTATTACTACTTAGTGTTGTTACTGTTCTTGCTTCTGCCTACATTCCTGTGACGGTCTACAGTCAAGCTAATTTATCCGAAGTCAAGTTAGGCTTACCTCTGCCATTTATCGTCCAAAATCAAAACTATTATCCACCATTTCCTTGGCAAACTGGTCTTCGATCTGTCTGGGAGAATCCGACGCAGATTCTTTGGTTAGTGTTTTTTCTTGACGTATTTATTGTCTTTGGAGCTTTTAGTTTGGTTTTAAAGGTTTTTCAGAAATTTTTTGCACAAAGCCATAGGCAATAGCTACGATAAATACTTTAAGCTTTTAGCTATCTGAGTTTTTTTCATTATAAACTAGCTATTTGAACCAAATAAGTAATCTTATGAACCATAATTTCATCTGAGTAAATGAGAACTTTTTAAACCATCAAAATCCTAAGCAATGAGAATGCCTGAACTCTACCCCGATTAGCTCTGCAATTTGGTACGCTAACAAAAACAGTAGTGGAAGTTAAGAAGTAACAGGCGTGGATATTCAGATTGGGCGTGGGAAAATGGCTCGCCGAGCCTACGGAATTGATGAAATTGCGCTCGTTCCTGGACAGCGCACGCTAGACCCAAGTTTAGCAGATACGCATTGGCAAATCGGCAGTATTAAGCGCGAGATTCCGATTATTGCCAGCGCTATGGATGGAGTTGTTGATGTCCGTATGGCAGTGCTTTTATCAGAATTGGGCGCGTTGGGTGTGTTGAATTTGGAGGGCATCCAAACTCGTTATGCTGATCCAAATCCTATTTTAGACAAAATCGCTGCAGTGGGTGCGCATGAATTTGTCCCATTGATGCAAGAACTCTATGCTGAGCCTGTTAAACCGGAACTCATTAAGCAACGCATTCAAGAAATCAAACAACAAGGGGGTATTGCTGCTGTTAGTGCGACTCCAGCAGGTGCTAGTAAGTATGGTGAAACTGTTGCTAAAGCTGGAGCTGATTTATTTTTTGTTCAAGCAACAGTAGTTTCTACGGCTCATTTATCACCTGAATCAATGGCTAATTTAGATTTAGCTGAATTTTGCCGTAAAATGCCTATGCCAGTCGTATTGGGAAATTGTGTAACTTATGAAGTTACTCTAAATCTCATGAAAGCTGGTGCTGCCGGAGTTTTGGTTGGTATTGGACCTGGTGCTGCTTGTACCTCACGGGGCGTACTTGGTGTAGGGATACCCCAAGCAACTGCGATCGCTGACTGTGCTGCTGCCCGCGATGACTATTATCAAGAAACTGGTAATTATGTTCCAGTTATTGCTGATGGCGGTTTGATTACTGGTGGAGATATTTGTAAGTGTATTGCCTGTGGTGCTGATGGTGTCATGATTGGTTCTCCTTTTGCTCGCTCTGCAGAAGCTCCAGGACGCGGCTTTCATTGGGGTATGGCAACACCTAGCCCTGTATTACCTCGTGGCACTCGCATTCGCGTTGGTACAACTGGTTCGTTAGAACAAATTCTCCGCGGACCAGCACAACTTGATGATGGTACTCATAACTTCTTGGGAGCTTTGAAAACCAGTATGGGCACGCTGGGAGCTAAAGATCTCAAAGAAATGCAGCAGGTAGAAGTTGTCATTGCTCCTTCTTTGCTAACTGAAGGTAAGGTTTATCAAAAAGCACAGCAATTAGGTATGGGTAAGTAATTATACTTAGGTAGTTTTCCTGACAAAATTTTAAGGAATCCTTGAGGAAATTCGGAAAATATTTAAGGTGTCGCCTACAATAGAAAAAGCGGAGACGCATGTTTCCGTTCACTCCTCACACCACACTCCGCCCGGACTATTGTTCGGGCGGTTCCTTATTGGTAGAAACTAGGAGCGAGGATCTAGAAGATAGTGGCTAGTGATTAGTGAAAGAGTTTTGAATGCGCGAGTTTTGGAAAGCGAACAAAGGTGCCGGAGGCATTTATGATTAGCGATCAGTTTTGAGTTTTGAATTAAAAGACTCTTAATAACTCAACACTCACAACTCCTCTCCTCCATGGTCTACTCCTATGGGTATAAGAACTTAAGATCTGTCTAAATATAGACGGTTGATAGAACAGAACGCGGCTTTCGACTATGGTAGAATTTCAGCAAAGTAAGAGATATAGCGTAAGGATTTCTAGGCATGTCAGTAGCCGCACAAGTTACAGACTCAACGTTTAAAGAAGAAGTACTCGAGAGTGAAGTTCCTGTTCTAGTGGACTTCTGGGCACCTTGGTGTGGCCCATGCCGGATGGTAGCTCCTGTTGTGGACGAAATTGCGCAGCAATATGATGGTCAGGTGAAAGTTGTAAAACTTAACACAGACGAGAACCCCAACGTTGCAAGTCAGTACGGTATTCGTAGTATTCCAACATTAATGATTTTTAAAGGCGGGCAACGAGTTGATATGGTTGTTGGTGCCGTTCCTAAAAGTACTTTGTCTAATACCTTGGAAAAGTATTTGTAAGTTGTACTGAATCTAATTTTGCTCTGTAGCTGTATCTCGTCAGAGTTAAACAGTTTGAGCAAATTGAAGAACACTTCGCTCAAATACCATGCTGAAAAGCAATGTTGAGCATTATTTGAGCGAACTTAATATCTATAGAGAAGCGATCGCAAGTCGTACTTGATTACAAGTATTCAGTTGCTCAATGGAGTATCTATTGATCCTTCAGTCTTTAATTCAAATAGTAAAAAGCACAAAATGCTGTTTGTTATCAAGCAGTATTAAAAAAATATTAATCTGTAGCTTGACAAACTACCCCTAAAATATCGATAAAATAGAGTGCCACTTGTGCGGAAGCACTCATGACCTCATCTTCTCATTTTCCATCATTAGATTCTCTCCAATCAGACCTAACTGATTTAATTGAAAAACTGCCGAACTTGAAACATCGGCAACTCATTCAATATGCACTTGCTACCATAGTCAATCTGGCAAATAGTGATATCGAGCGCCTAGATTGGAAGATCTTGTCAGCATCATTAGCTGATATGGAACAAGGCTTCAAGGTCTTTTATCCGTATCGACACGTACGCAAAGTCACCATTTTTGGCTCAGCACGTACATCTCCAGAAACTCCAGAATACCGCATGGCATCTGACTTTGCGCGATGTGTCACTCAGCTTGGCTTTATGGTAATGACCGGAGGCGGTGGGGGAATTATGCAGGCAGGCAATGAAGGTGCTGGACAGGAAAATTCGTTTGGGTTAAATATTCAATTACCATTTGAGCAAGAGGCAAACCCCATTATCGAAGGCGATCCTAAACTGATTCATTTCAAATATTTCTTCACGCGTAAACTGTTTCTCTTGCGTGAAAGTGATGCGATCGCTTTGTTTCCTGGTGGGTTTGGTACGCAAGACGAAGCTTTTGAGTGCATGACACTCAGTCAAACAGGTAAGTTTGGTCCTGTACCAGTTGTTTTGATAGATCGTCCTGGAGGAGATTACTGGCGGGCTTGGAGTGAATATATTGATCGTCATCTACGGCAACAAGGATTAATTAGCCCAGAAGACGATAGCCTTTACACAATTACTGATAACCTTGAAGTAGCCTGCAATGCGATTACTCGTTTTTATCAGGTTTATCACTCTAGCCGCTACGTGGGTGACAAACTTGTGATTCGGTTGAAGACAGACATTACTAATGCAGATGTCGATCTACTCAATGATAACTTTCACGATATCCTCGTTAAGGGAAAAATTGAAAAAAGCCAAGCTTTACCTCAAGAAGCTCAAGACGAAACAGCTGAACTACCGCGCCTTGTCTTGTATTTTAATCAGCGGGATTTAGGACGTCTCTACCAAATGATTGCAACTATTAATCAGATGGGTACCCCTTCACCTACAGAAGCTCACCCAGAGCGAAAGTGAGTTGAGCTTAGCGAATGGTTATGAGCAGTGTGTCGGTAGCTGAATTTGAGCAAGTGTAAGTCAAAAGATATAGCTCATATCTCAATGTAAATTGTCACAATAGATGAGGAGGTTCATTAGTTGAGGCAGGCTATTTTAAACTTGCCTGTGATTTGAGACGAAATAACTAATTGAGCATAATTGATTGCATGGAATGGAAGGAAATCGCTGGTAACTGGGTTTTAGTTCCCCGCCATCCTGTGGGAATCATACATTTTCTCGGAGGAGCTTTTGTTGCGACAGCACCACAATTAACGTACCGTTGGTTGTTAGAACAACTAGGGCAAGAATATGCCATCATTGCTACTCCGTTTGTTAATACTTTAGATCACGTCGCGATCGCCGAGACTGTTTTGACCAACTTTGAGAACGCGATCGCAGAATTACACGATCGCGCGCTGCTACGTCGGCGTTACCTCCCTACCTATGGCGTAGGACACAGCATGGGGTGTAAGCTACATTTACTCATTGGTAGTTTATTCGATGTAGAACGTGCAGGGAATATTTTTATGTCTTTTAACAACTATGCTGCACGCGATGCAATTCCCTTAGTACAACAATTTACACCTACCTTTGCGGTAGAATTTACACCTTCTCCTATGGAGACGACTAACTTAGTTCGCGATCGCTATCGTGTTCGTCGCAATTTGCTGATTCAGTTTACTAATGACACGATTGACCAATCGAATGCTTTAAATCAGCTGTTACAACAGCGCTTTCCTAATATGGTTACTTTACAAACATTGCCAGGAAGTCATACAACACCTTTAGGTCAAGATGTGAGGTGGCAAACTGGAACAAACTTTACACCATTTGATGCGATGGGACAGTGGTTTAAGCAGGAAATCTATCGCGATTTAAATCAACTAAAACGCACTATTGTGTTGTGGCTCAATCCTTTTTCCCATGTCTCTAATCTTAGTAATCGATGATGACCCGACAGTACAGATCGTGCTCTCAAGGGCACTAGAAAATCAAGGTCATCAAGTTGTTGTCACTAATAATGGTGAAGATGGAGTTGCATTAGCACGCCAGTTGTATCCTGGGTTAGTTATTTGCGATTGGATGATTCAGCACAGCTGTGGGCTAGATGTTTGTCGCCAAATTAAAGCTGAACCGATATCGCTAGTATTTTTTATTTTTCTGACAGATTTAGATTCTGTAGCTGATTGCGTTCAAGCACTTAATGCTGGTGCAGATGATTTTATTACCAAGCCAATTGACCAAAATGAACTTACCGCGCGGGTACGCGCTGGATTACGCTTGCACCAAATGAGTCGGGATTTACAAAAACAAAAGCAATTGCTAGAAGCAGAATTAGGTGAAGCCGCAGATTATGTGCGATCGCTACTTCCCCCACAACTCACAGAACCACTGACTATTAGTTCTCGATTTATTCCTTCCCGAAGACTAGGTGGAGATTGTTTCGATTACTACTGGCTAGATCCTGACTATTTAGCTATTTATCTACTTGATACTGCTGGACACGGACTCGGAGCTACACTTCCCTCCATTTCAGTACTCAATATGTTACGTTCTCGCGCTCTCGATGGCATTAATTACTATCAACCAACTGATGTACTAAGAGCCTTAAACAATACTTTTCAAATGACTACTCAAAACTCCAAATACTTTACAATTTGGTATGGAGTTTACAACCGAGTGAATCGTCAACTTATTTATGCTAATGCTGGACATCCACCTGCTGTTTTATTCTCAGAAACACCTGCGTTGCAAATAACGAAACTCGATACTCCAAGTATTCCTATTGGTATGTTTCCTGATACCAACTACAAAGATAAGTTTTTTCAGATCCCTGAGTCGAGTACGCTTTATATTTTTAGCGATGGAGTATATGAGCTGCATTTGGCTGACGGTTCAATTTGGCAGCTCGATCATTTTATTGATTTACTCAGTGCCGATCATGCCGCAGGTAATTGTGATTTAGATAACATTTTATCTCAGTTAAGCCAGATAAATTCTCAAGACAGCTTTGAGGATGATTTATCGATTCTTCAAATTAGATTTGATAATTAAAGAATAAATAATATTAATTAAAAAAGCCTTTGAATACATAAGTTTTTCTTAATTTAGAAAACAAAATCAAGACGTTGCTTGGTGCAACAATCAATGGTAGAATTTAATGAATTTGAGTAAGTCAGCCTAATCTAGAATCTTCTTAAAGTTGTATTTTAAATTAACTAAGAGAAGGCTAGAACGGAGGAACCAAAATCTGGGGCGTATCTAAAATTGAGCTTTAATCATTTTGATAAAACCAAAGATTAAAGCAGAAGGACATCTCTCAGTCCTAGCCCGTCAGCTAACTTCGTAGGCATCGAGAGGAGACTGAAGAGTAAGCATTTCTACAATGACTTGTATCTCGTTCAGTGTCTGAGGCTCGTACTGCTCGTTTTTTTTGTACCTGCTTTCGACATAAGGTATCTAGCGAATGAACATCAAGCCAATGTTAGCGCGCCTACAAAGCGCAACAGAAACGAATGTCATAGAAAGAATGATGCTGCTAGCACCAGCTGCATCGCAAATTCAGGAAACCACTAAGTCGGTTGACTTGGTTGTGGGTTATAACAGTTCTCCAAACAGTCAAACAGCACTGGATCTAACCTTGTGGATTGCTCATCAAACTCGCCTAGCAACTCAAAAGCAAGTTACTGTTCACGTAGTCTATGTTCTAGAAGAACACACTCAGCATCGCCATTGCCCAATTTCTCCTACTTTTGATCTAAGCAGGTTATATAGTGAGAGTATTTCGCGAGAATTAGCTCACGTAGCCAACAGAGGTTCTCGGTCGAATGCGACGCAACATTCAGAAATGCTGCTATTACAGCCACGCATCACATCACCAGATTTGTTTGAACAAGCTGACTTAATTTTATGGCAAGCCAAGAGCCTTGCAGCAGAATGGCGGGGTTCTCTTGTTGCTCATCTGCGGTTTGGTAACGTTGCTTCAGAACTCAAAGCAGTTGTAGAGTCAGAAAATGCATCTTTGCTGTTTTTAGGTTGCAACTCAGCAAATCATTTAATCGTTCAGCAACTTGGTTCTAATTTTCCGTGTGCTGTCCTAGGTATAGACTTTGCTACAGGAAAAGTACTTGCTGGTGTTCACTAGTTGACTTTACAACTAACTCATCACAACAATTCAGCTTTTGCTAGTTCAGTTTCAACAACCTTAGCACCTTCCAAATTTGCAAAAGTTAGCTTAGCTTGACTCAAGTTTGCACCTGTAAGATCTGCTAAGGTTAAATTTGCGCCTGTAAGATCTGCTTGTGTGAGGTCAGCATCTTTCAGGCAAGCACGATATAAATTAGACTCTTTGAGATTTGCTTGCGATAGGTTTGCTCTTGTTAAGTTGCACATTGACAAAGTTGTTTTACTCAAGTTTGTCAAACTTAAATCAGTATTTGTGAAATCTGCTGCAGTTAAATCAGCATAGCTCAGGTTGGTTTCCCAAAGATTAGAACCACTCAACTTTGCCCAACTTAGATTGATTGCAACCAATTTGTTAGAAGTGATGGTTACACCCCTTAAGTTCGCATTAGTAAAGTTTTTTTCACCGGCTTGATAGCGTCGTAGCAACTCGTTAGCAGTCAATCGAGTGAGATAAGTTACTTCTGCCCCAGAATAGCACCATTGTGCTTGAATTAAGCTAGCAGCAGTATTGACAGCAACCTCATCACATTTATTCATGACGATACCGTTGCATCCATCCCACTCGCCGCCCAACATAAAAGCAATTTCATTAGCCGCAGTTGGTGTGTCGAATAAGATAACGTTTTGCTTTGGTGAAAACCAATTAGTAAATTGAAGTAGGCGTTGTGGAAGTAGTACCATTGGAAGTGAAAAACTGTTTACAGAAGAAAGACTTGTCGAGAATTACTATTATGCTGTCATCGCAACCATTAAAGATAAATATGTTCGGTCTTTAGCTAGTATAGTAAGAATCCGTTTGCCAATGAATATTGGTTTGATTCTGAACGTATTTCTTTTAATGCTTCTATCATAACTCCTTTATAACAAGTGTATAACTTGAGTTGTGAACAATGCGACGATCAGCATATATTTTGAGCCAATGCCTCTATTCTCTTTACACCTCCACTGAAAGCTGAAAGCTTACTAACATCGTTTAAAACAACAAAATGATGTTGACAAAATTACCTGTAGAAAGTTTTTATAACAGCTACAAATCGTGTAGCAGCACTAAAAAACAACATGAGCCAATAAATAAAAAAAACTAGTCTGAATCTGCATTCTAATACCGTTTGATGATGTAAGACTTATCAATTTTTCGTTATGTTGTGCAGAATAGATAACTGAAAAATAACCTTATGCTTGTCATTCACCACCTCAACAACTCCCGCTCGCAACGTATACTGTGGTTGCTAGAGGAACTCGGACTAAATTATGAAATCAAGTGCTACGAACGCGACCCAAAAACAATGCTTGCGCCAGAGTCACTGCGCGAAGTGCATCCTTTGGGTAAGTCTCCAATTATTACCGATGACGCGCTAACGCTGGCAGAATCTGGGGCTATTATCGAGTACCTAATTAAGCAATATGGTAAGGAACAGTTTGCACCTCCACCATGCACACCAGAAAGATTACAGTATACCTATTGGTTACATTATGCTGAAGGCTCTGCAATGCCGCCACTATTATTAAAGTTAGTGTTTGATCGCATTGAACAGCAGCCACTGCCTTTTTTTATCCGTCCGATCGCACGACTAATTGCGAGTCGAACTAAAAGTTCTTTTATTGAACCTCAAATTACGCAACATCTTAATTATCTAGAAGCAGAACTTGGAAAAAGCTTGTGGTTTGCGGGTGAGGAATTTACTGCAGCTGATATTCAGATGAGCTTTCCTATCGAAGTGGCAGCCGCACGAGCAGGCTTAGACGCAACTCATCCAAAGTTGATTAGCTTTCTAGATCGTATTCATGCACGTCCAGCATACCAACGTGCTCTAAAGCAAGGCGGTACTTACAAGCTTCTCAGTTAGAATGGTTGATGAGCGATCGCGCTTACAGAAATACTAAGAATTTGCAATTATTGTGAAGTTGATTTGATAATACATACTGCGATCGTGCTATTGCCTGCCAACTTAATTTACAAGCAAGGAGTCTCATTCTTGTATTTGTTGCAACTTTGAAGCAATTTGTCAATGACTGTATTGCCAACTCGATAGGTATATTCTCTAAGCCAAGACTGAAGAATTTCTGAGGGGTCTAGACCAATGCAACCTCAGAGATTTGAGAAAAGCCAACAGAACCAGTGAGCAAATTCTTTGTTAGCACAAAATCAGTGTCGAATATAACGATTAGCAATCTGTTTTTCCACAGCCATTCAGATGCACAATATCGTACTGGGCTTGTTTGCCAATCGAGTTGAGTTTATCTATTTAGGAATAGGCTTCCACACATTTGCAACACTACTACTACATAGCTATTGCCTCAACAAAAACTACAAAATTAACCCTTATCTGGATTTTCTAAAAACCTTCTCCGCATCTCCATCAAGCTGTTAATTCGAGCGTTACTAGATTTCATCGTTTCCTCTGCCATCTTCTTAATTTCAGTGTCTGAAGATTGCATTGCTCTTTGAGCTGCATCAACCATCTGCATATGTAGCAAAATCATCTCATCAATGAATGGTCTTGTTCTAGTGGCATCAAAGCGACTACGTGGATGCATTTGTGCAATAAGGTTCTGAGACTTGACAGTTTTGACATTAGCGACGACGTTGCTATCTAGTTGTGCAGCTTGTACAGTGGTTGCCATAGCTAGGTAGAAAATGGTCACAAGAGCAGAGTTTTTCAAAATCGAGTTCATAGAAATGGTTCTCCTTTATTAGTTTCTTTTCTGGTTTGTGTTAGAGTACCAACGCTGTACTAGTCTCTCTAGACAGTGTTAGAAAATGCTAGAGTATTTCAACCTTAGCAACTCAAATTATACTCAGCTCATCTGAGAACTCCCTGAGTTTTAGCTGTGAGTTTTCTAAAGTATGGATATCAACTGACAACAAAACGACTACAAAGATAATCACAATATCTAAGTAGATTTAAATAGTTAAGGATATAGAGTAGATATCTCTAAATAGTAACCATGCTAGAAAATATTATTTCTTGTCCACGCTGTGGTTATAGTCGTATATTTATAAACAGTTTCACCTATAACAGTAGTAACCAGACTTTCAAGTGCAACAGCTGTAACAGATAATTTTTTTAGATATAAAAAACAAGATGATTGAATAGAAAACCAAAATTTAATAGACACTGGACTTACACAGTTAAGTCAATTCCGCTTCACTAGTACCATGAATAAACGTTTTTCCTTTTCTTCTTCCTCAGAATTTTTGAGAGGCTTTGTTGTAATTTATACTTCGATAAGCGAGTTCTATCATAATGGATACTGTAAGTTTATCAATGTAATAAGACTTGAAACAAGCTTTCGTAACTTTGCTCATTTCACTTAATACACTAAAGCAAAATAATTTATATTTTTCTTAACAGAAAATCTCTAGAATTTATTTAATCTAAATCTCAAAGAAACACAGCTACACTAATACAAAATCTCTGTACATAATACTCACTCGTCCCACCTGCAAATAGCATAGGTAAAAATAGAAGGGGGTGAGAAAATTCAAAGAATATATATTCTATATCCCCCTACTACTCCTACTCACTCCTCACTCAGTTACGATGTATCGCTCAAGTCCAGTAAGCGGTGGTAGAGAACAAGAGATTTCGTAAGCTCCTCCAGGGGATTGGGGCACGGCAGCTATGTTGATCGTAAAATCTCCAGCACTAGTAGTAACGCAGGATATTCTCTCAGAGAAAACATTTCCGTTCGCCTGGTAGGTGCGCATCTGGCACTGAGTCGTGGCACTCGGAGGGGTACCGAAGCGTTGCAATTGAATCGTAGCAAAAGGACCATTAAAACTGTTGTCGCTGCTGCCAGTAATATCTCGGACGATAGGACAGCGCACGAGCACTGGGTTATTGGAGTTGTTGAAAATCCCACCGTTTCTGTTGACGTTAGAAACATCAGTACCCTGTGCAGGATCGCACATGCTACCTACGTAGACTTTAGCATCTCCAGCCAAGGCGGCAGTAGAAATTCCTGCTGTAGACATTAAGGTTATGGCGAGTACAAAGAGAACTCTTGACTGTGTTAAGAGTTGTGTAGGGTTCATAATTACCTATTTTTTATATTTCCAGTTGTGCTTCAAGAAAGCTTGGAGTTTGTCTGTACCTTTTGGTACATGACCAACTTTCATTTACAAAACTAATTTGAAAATTTGTATTTGTCGTTACAGAAAATCTCTGCATCTCACCTATTAAATGCTCGAAAAAACCTGAGTTAATCTCTATAGATCTCTGTTTCGTTGTTGAGAAGTGTGATATTACTACAAATTAAAAACGCCAAAACACCAAGATTTCTAAAAAATTAGTGAGGTCTTACTACCTCTGAAAATCTCGGTTACAAATTAACTGCAGTATTTGATGTAACAAAAGTAACGAATTTTGAACAAGTGCTAGAGTGGAAGCTTGGTAAAATTAGACCTACGAACAGATTGCCGAGACTTACTTCTGCCTACTTAGTAAGCTATTTGCATCAGTATTGTTAAATCAACTGTGATTACCAAAAGAAGGCTCAGCCTAGAATTACTTCTTCCATAAGTAAAAAAGCTCATTTGTACCACCGTCACTGTTTCTTAGTAGAAGCGATCAGCTACTATGCAACTGGTGAGTGCTATATCGATGCTTGTTTTTAGTTACAGCAGCTAAGATTTAGGATTTTAAAAGAGTAACGGTAAGCGATCGTGTCAGTTCACTTTTGAGTTGTGAGGATTGATTAACAATTAAACGAGTAATAGATGTTTATCACAATATAGTCTTAATACTGGTTTAAACAACCTAGCTTTGCCCTATAAGAAGTACAAAATTCTACAAACTGATTAAGCCAATGAGTAATAATTGGCAGATTTAATTATTTGGCTAGCAGTACGGCAATAGCATTATTTGAAGTGACTGCATCGTAAGCAAAACACTTGGGTATTCCAAGTCGATGGAGATGATAATAACCTAGACATCGTTTTTTCACTTCTGTGGACTTTCTCAAAAATCTCTTACCCTACGTCGATCGAGGTTAAACTGCTTTAAATGCAGTAACTATAAGTGAATGTCCTAAATCAATGCTACAAATTTGTAAATTATTCTTACACAGCGGTGGTATCTTACGTAAAAAGAAACGACAGCATCGCACTCTTGTCAATTTTTTCTAAAAAGTGTCTGAGTTAGAGATCGCTAACTGCATAATTCTCTGCTATCAGACCGATAAATATATAGGCGGAGCAATTTGCCTAATCTACTCTATATACTGAACCCCATATTTGTAGCCCAAGCCCTGGTTTTATGCTAGGGCTTTATAATTGTTGCTTATACTGATGATATTTTTATCCTGCATTTGCCAGTATTGATTTACCGTAATACTCTCAGACTGGCGGGTTGAACGTGCGCTATAAGCTGAGCTTGAAGAAGACGTTAGTTCAGGAGTTCTGCGAGTTATGTTCAAAACACTTGCCCTATTGCCATATTCGCTATGCATTTTAATGGTTTTGATTGAGAAAACTTATGCTGCATTATTGAAGATAGAGCAACCTAGCTAATAGGGAAAATAAGATGACATCAGTTAAAAACGAGCGTCCTCATAGTTTAATGCCAACACTATTAGAAATTCGCGATAGTGGTAAGTGCGGTATGCTAGAGTTTTCTTGTGTAGTTGATGAGCTGAAAGCTACGGGTCATGAAGAAGTAGCAGCTTGGCTAGAAAGTCATGAAGCAAGTTATAGGAAGATAATTACGCAGGAATTTTCTCAATGGCTCAAAGAACACTTCCCTGACGAGCCAGAATCAATAGCTCAAGATGCAGCTGCGGCAACTGGATTAGAAATGCCAGAAGACTCATTTAGTTGATCGTAATAATAGGCAGTTGAGCGATCGCATTTTAAGAAGGGCGAATTACATTTACCGCTAGATAAATAAGTCCACCTCTGTGGACTTACTCATGCGAAGCCTCAAGTTTAGTTGTAGGGATAATCTAAAGTTTTGTTCGATCTGTCAGAATTTCATACCCACTATCAGTTACTAACACAGTATGCTCAAACTGAGCAGAAAGAGAGTTATCTATAGTTACAGCTGTCCAGCGATCGCTTAATGTCCGAGTTAACTTAGAACCAGCATTCAAGATTGGCTCGATTGCGAGTGTCATCCCTGCTCTTAACTTGACATTCGGCATTTCTCGCGTACGGAAGTTAAACACTGAAGGTTCTTCGTGGAGATTGCGACCGACACCATGACCTGTAAAGTCTTCTACAATAACAAAACCGTTGGTTTCTACATGGTCTTGAATTGCGCCGGCAATATCCATAAGGTAGTTTCCAGCCTTGACTTGTGCGATACCTTTGTATAACGCCTCTTCAGCTACCTGAATTAATTTTGCAGCTTCAGGTGTAACTTCGCCAACAGCAATAGTAATACACGAGTCACCATGAAAGCCCTGATGATAAGCGCCTGTATCTACTTTTAAAACATCCCCAGTCCGAATAACTTTCTTTGAATTGGGAATACCGTGCACGACTTCGTTGTTAATACTTGCACAAATTGAACCAGGAAAGCCGTGATAGCCTTTGAAGCTAGGAGTTGCGTCCATCTCACGGATGCGTTTTTCGGCATAAGCATCTAAATCAGCTGTCGTCATTCCTGGTTGTACCATCTCAGAAATTTCTTTGAGCACAGTGGCAACAATCTTTGCTGATTGCCGCATAATATCTATTTCGCGTGCTGATTTAATTTCAATACCTCTGCGTTGCTTTTTTTGACGCGGGGCTGGAGTCGGTTGAGATAGTAAATTGCTAAGAATGTTCATGAGATACCGATGGGATGACTGAGGATATATAGATTAGGAATGACGATGACAGCAGTTTTTAGATAGATAGACTACAGAAGGTATATCAATATGCGAATCGCCTGTTAAAGCATTTTAATAAAGTATTACTTCCTATCTTAAAGTAATTTATCTTTACCTGAGCGTACTGCTCGCTGCAGGCGATCGCAATTTTTATCTGTTAGTGGTACTTATTCCTGGTCCTGCAGTCACTACCACAATATTATTTGGTTGGAGCAACTCTTTTGCTGCTTGATTCACTTGGTTAAGAGTTACTGCCTGTAGTTTTTGCGAAAATGCCCGTAGTTCTTCAGCACTCAGTTCATTAACAGCATTGATTAAAATTTGATTGGCAATATGATCTGGGTTTGCCAAGGAAACAGTGTAACCGCTTGTAAGCGATCGCTTTGCAGTATCTAATTCATCTTGGTTTACTCCTTGAGTATGAACTTGCTGCAACAATTGAATTGTGCTGGCGATCGCCCGTGTTGCATCTTCAGGTGACGTTTGCATTTGAATTAAAAATGGACCTGCATGTCTGCCTGCTTGAAAATAGCTATAGATGCCGTAAGTTAAACCAAGGCGATCGCGAATTTCAGTTCCCAGACGACTTGATAGCGTATCCCCGCCCAAAATTTGATTTAACACTAAGGCACTGTAGTAGCGTGGATCTCGTCGTTCAATACCCTTGTAACCCATAAAAGTCACTGCTTGGGTTTTACCAGGAAGAACAGGATTTTGCTGTACCACTGATTTTGGTGGTGACACGTGCGGATAATTGACAGTAGGCGCTTCACCTTGGAAACGCCAGCCCTTGAGTTGCTGTTCGAGAAGCGATCGCACTTGTTGTGGCTCAAAATCTCCCACAAAAGTCAAGATAACTCGATCGGGACGATAATGCTGCTGATAAAACCGCATGACATCTTCACGGCTAATTTGTTGTAAGCTTTCTGCGGTGGGAAAACTATGGTATGGATGGTTTGGCGGATAAATAGTTTGTTGAAATTGACGCCGCGCTACTTGTGCAGGTGAATCCAACTCTAGCTTTAAATTCGTCAAAGCACGTTGTCGGGCAAGTTCCAATTCATTGGCAGGAAAGTTCGCATTTTGCATAACATCTGCAAATGTCTGAACTAAAACTGGTAAATCGGTAGCTAAGCTGTAGCCAGTAACATCAACTCCTTCACGAAAAGCGGCGAATTCCAAGCTAGCCCCCTGATTTTCTAATGCTGCTGCTAATATCTGGGCATTTTTAGTTTTAGTACCATTCATCAAGTTATCTGCTGTCAGGGTAGCAAGTCCTGCTGTCGCGTTGGCATCATATTCTGAACCTGCTTTGATGTAGCCGCTTAGTGTCACTGTTGGCGTACTTTTATCAGCTAAGAGTAAGACTTCTAATCCGTTGGTTAGTTTAAATTGCTCAGGTAACTGACGTACTGTTGGTGTTGCCGATTCAATTTGTGGGAGGTACTTTGCCACCTCTGCGGGGTCAGCGGGTGGTCCTGCGGCGAGACTTTCGTGTGTTTGAACTGCCTCCTCAGTACCAGCAGATCCTTCTTGAAGTGTGGTTGGTTCAAAAAAGCCGACTGTGCGCTTTTGTGGTTGAAGGTAAGTTTTAGCAACGCGCTGGACATCTGCTGCTGTGACTTGCTCAATTGCTGCCAAATAGCGATCGCTGTATCGATAATTGCCTGCCGTAGATTGGTCGAAGCCTAATTGCATAGCTTGCGAGGTAATATCGCGATTACTTAAAATGATTGTGGCTCTGACTAAGGCTTTAGCGCGGTTGACTTCTTCTTGTGTTACTCCTTTCGTTTGGAGTTGAGCGATCGCCTGTTGTATAACACTGTCAATTTTTGGCAACGCCTGACCTGGAACAGCAGTTGCCGCTAGCCTATACCAACCAGATGACTTCATGCTAGCAACTGAACCCATCGCATCACTCGCTAAACCTGTTTCAATTAAAGCTTGATACAACCGTGAATTTCTGCCTTCACTGATGATATAGTCCATGACATCAAGTGTTGGTACATCAGGGTGATTGACGTCTGGTAAAGGATAAACTGTTTGTAATAAAGCTGCTGCACCTGGTTCTTGCAGGACAATTGGGCTTTCAGGTGTTTGTGGTTGATTGTTTTGGCGATCTTGGCTACTTGTTGGCTTTTGACTTTGAATTAAGATTGCTCTGAGTTGTTGTGTTCTGCTTGGCGTTGCTACCTTGCGATTGGCTACTTTACCAAAAGTTTCTTTAATCGCTGCCAATGCTGTATTTGTATCAAAATCTCCCACAACGACTAACGTTGCATTGTCTGGACTATAGTAATTGCGGTAGTATTCACGCACTTGCTCGACTGTAAATTTTTGCACATCTGCTTTTGTACCACCTACAGGTAATCCGTAAGGGCTATTGGGAAACACTGCTTGCATGACAGCACGACTAAGGCGATAACCTGGCTCGTTTTCGTATCCTTGTAACTCTGAAATAACAACTCGTTTTTCGTTTTCCAGTTCCTGAGGATCTATCAAAGCGTTTTGCATGCGGTCTGCTTCTAGCGTTAGCAATGTTTGCAGCTTACTACGCTCAACTGTGCCAAAATATGCCGTTTGGTCATAGCTAGTAAATGCATTAGAGTCACTTCCTAAAGCACTAAACAAACGTCCAAACTGAATTGGGCGCTCAGTAGTGCCTTTAAATAGCATATGCTCTAATTGGTGGGCAATCCCATTTACTCCTGGTGCTTCGTCCCGCGAACCAATCTGATACCATACTTGTACACTCACAACTGGTGCAGTCGGAACTTCTTTTGTGAGGACTGTTAGCCCATTTTCTAATATGGTTTTGCGAACATTGTCTGTAACTGAAAGCGGCTTGATTGCTGATACATCAGCGTTTTGTGTAGGTGCTGGTTGTGTTACAGCCCAACTACTATTAAGTAGTAAAACCCCGCAAAGGCAAATGCTAAATAATAGAATTGCTAACCGCTGGCGGCGTTTAGAGAACAGCACGAGTCTTTATTCCTTACAACTAATATTTTTTAATATTTTGAATTGACCTTCTTAGATTATTTTTGTTTCCTCACCGCATTGCAGTTAATCTCAATTCGCTACGGTTATTTAATGTATAATAATTAACTTTAAATATGTTGCGAGATCTACACTATATTAATCTTTTAGCTTAACCGTAAAAAAGCTAGAAAAGCACCGCTTGATGCTTACTTTGGATAGAGATATTAGAGTTATGAAATCTTTCTTGCGGAGTAAGTATGAGTTAGTTATCAAGACTAATATTGTAAAAAGATTACAAACTTGTTGGAATTTAATTCCAGTCAGTTGATTGCAGCTATTTTACCATAAGTTGTCTAATTAAATCTAAATCACTGCCGTAAAAGAGAGGAACGCCGTGTTTTTTCACAAGAAAGAACCAATCCACGTAGTAAACATCAACGAGGCAAACCCCCGTTTTGCACAGTTGCTTCTAGAGCAGTTTGGGGGAGCAACAGGTGAACTTTCTGCTGCTTTACAATACTGGGTACAGTCATTCCACGTCGAGCATCCTGGTATCAAAGATATGCTTCAGGATATTGCGATTGAAGAATTTGGTCACTTAGAAATGGTGGGCAAACTGATTGAAGGGCACACCAAAAACGTAGATCAAACAGAAGCTTATAAAAGCACATTGTTTGCCGTACGCGGTATGGGACCTCACTTTTTAGATAGCCAAGGTAACGCTTGGTCAGCTACCTATCTTAATGAAGGTGGCAACGTAGTTCGTGACCTACGGGCTAATATTGCCGCTGAAGCAGGTGCGCGTCAAACCTATGAAGATCTCATTAAGCTAGCCCCTGATGAAGGTACTAAAAAGACTTTAGTCCATCTACTTACCAGAGAAATCTCGCACACCCAAATGTTCATGAAGGCACTAGATTCTCTAGGTAAGCTTACTGATCCGTTCTTTGGTGAAATTCAGCCAGATGAGACAGTAGATATTTATTACAATCTATCTACAAATGGTAAGCAAGATGAGCGCGGTCCTTGGAATTCTGAGCCTACCTTCCGCTACATTGCCGATCCTGTTGCTGATAAGCACTAAAGTACTTAGTCAGCGATTGTAGAAAATAAATTTTAGAAGGTCAGTAGGAGTTTTACCTACTGACCTTTTAGGTTTTTACAAAACCTAAATTTTTAAGCGTTACAATCAAAGTTCTCCAAGATTTTAACTTTAGCTACAGTCGTACAAAATGGATAAAAATGATACAGAACAAATTATGAACAAGGTTTTAATTATAATAGCTAAAAGATAACGATATTGATATTACTTGGTTAATGCCATCTGCTTATTTGCTGGTATCACATGGAAGTCGCGACCCGCGACCAGAAGTTGCTATGGAGCAGTTGGTTAGGTTAATCTCTTACTCGCCAGCACAAATTAGTGTAAGTAATCAGCAACGTTCTGGAAACAATCGTTTTCATCGCTTGCCTACTGTAGACATCAGTCCAACTAAGCAGCTACTGGTTGATAAAGCGTGTTTAGAGCTAAGTCCATTGTCATTAGTACAGCAAATCGTAGAATTTAGCGATCGCGCCCTTACTCAAGGCTATAACAAAGTTCAGATCGTACCAGTATTTCTCTTACCAGGAACGCACGTTAAAGAAGATATTCCTGCTCAAGTTGCGATCGCTCAACAAACTTTAGGAGAAAAAGTCATACTTGATTTACAACCACATCTTGGTACGCATCCAGGTTTAGTGCAATTGTTAGCCAAGATGGCTACGAAGGACATTGAAACTTGGATTTTGTTGTCTCACGGCAGTCGCCGCCCTGGTGCAAAAGAGCCAGTCAAAGCAATAGCAAAGCAACTGAATGCCGTAGATGCATATTGGGCAATAGCACCAAGTTTAGAATCACGCGTACAAGCGCTAGTAAATGCAGGTTATCAGCAAATTGGCATTGCACCTTACTTTCTCTTTGCAGGAGGGATTACTGATGAGATCTCCCAATCAGTAGCGCAATTACAAATGCGATTCCCAAGTATAAATTTACATTTAACAGAACCAATCGGCGCGAGTGCTGAGTTAGCTAGTTTAATCTGGGATTTGGTTGAGAAATAAGCCACAATGCACACAGAGAGAGAGGAATTGGGTAAGGTTTATTTGGTGGGTGCAGGACCTGGAGATCCAGGATTAATGACGCTGAAGGGTAAGGGATTGCTAGAGTGTGCCGATGTTGTCATCTACGATGCATTAGTCAGTTCTGCAATATTAATGATGATTAACCCACAGGCAGAAAAAATCCATGCGGGAAAGCGTCGGGGACGTCATTCGTTAATTCAGGAAGAAATTACGCAACTCCTCATTGAAAAGGCAAGAGATAACACAATTGTCGTCAGGCTAAAAGGTGGCGATCCGTTTGTTTTTGGTCGCGGCGGTGAAGAAATGGCGGACTTAGTGAAAGCTGGAGTTCCTGTTGAAGTTGTTCCTGGGATTACTTCAGGTATAGCTGCACCGGCTTATGCTGGAATTCCATTAACGCATCGTAGCTACAGTTCTTCAGTCACTTTTGTAACAGGACATGAAGCAGCAGGAAAGTATAGCCCAGTTGTTAACTGGCAGGCGATCGCTCATGGTTCCGAAACAATTGTGATCTACATGGGAATCCACAATCTGCCCCATATTATCGAACAATTACACGCAGCCGGATTAAGTTTAGAAACCCCCATAGCTTTAGTTCGCTGGGGTACGCGCCCTGAACAAGAAGAACTAACAGGCACATTAGCCACAATTGCAGCACAGATGGAAGCAAAAGAATTCAGTGCACCAGCGATCGCTGTAATTGGTAAGGTTGTAAAGATGCATGAGATTTTATCTAGCTGTCGCCCACTGGGAAAGATAGATATGGCTCATGTAACAGAGGTCATAAATTAAAGGTCGCACAGCTTTAAGTAAAATTCTTCCTCAAAATAGTTTTCCCTACGTAAAGTGACATCAGTAGTTGGAGGGCATCGGCGAATGCGGCATTGGTATTATGTGGTGTCATCTCTGAAATAGTTTTCTTGAGCATATTGATGAGTCATATATCATCGGTTTGCTGAGCATCAGTAAGCACTTCATCGATTACGTGTCGGGCTTTTTCCGCTTCTAAGGGGTTGGTCTTGATATGTTCGACAAGTGTAATCAGCGCCTTCCATAGTGCCCAACCTCTACCTCGCGCCCAGGTTGCGCTATCTACTGGAACAGACGCACGAAACGCTTGCCGACTTTCCCCGCTCAATAGTGTCCACGCAATGGTCAAGTCGCAGGCAGGATCGCCGACTCCTGAACACCCAAAGTCAATGACAGCACTCAATTGTCCTTTTTTCACTAGCAAGTTCGCTGCACTGACATCTCCATGAACCCAAACGGGTGAACCGTGCCATGTTGCCTCAAGGGCTGCTTCCCACACCGCGATCGCTGCGTTGGTATCAATCTCATTGTCTAACGTTGCCACTGATTGTCGAGTATCCGCATCGTAAGTTGTTAGCGACCCACCACGAAAAAAGTTATGCGACCCAGGCGGCGGACCATCTGCTGGATCAATCCGCTGCAAGGCAGCAAGGAACTGAGCAAGCGCGATCGCAAATTGATAGAGATCAGCTATGCGCTCAGGTGCAGCGTTCTCTCCTTCAAGCCAACGGTAGATAGACCAGTGCCAGGGATAGCCATCGCTAGAGGGATAGGGATTGGAAGCGGTAGAAGTGGCGCAAGTTTCGGCAACCATTGGTGTTCTTTTTCTACTTGAGCGGAGTACCTTTGGGCGCTTGGCAGTCTCACGGACATATTCTCACCTAAATGAAAGGTTCTATTGTCCACTCCACCGAATGCAACTGGCTTGATAGGAAGGTCTGCCCATTGGGGAAACTGTACGGCGACCAACTGCTCTACAAGTGATATGTTGATGTCTACTTTTGTGAAAGGCACGTTACCAGAGTATATAAGAACTGTACTTTTGTAGTATATATACTACAAAAGTACAGTGTATTAAAAACGTACTACAAAGTTTTTGAAATCGTAGAAGTCGTCAATGTTATCTAAAGTGTTGATGTTGTGTCTTGGGGTCTAACGGCAAAACGTAGCAGTAAAAGAAATACTTCCTGTATCACTAAATTTGATTTTTAATAGTGTAAGACTCTCAAAAAATATGTAGCAAGTTGCCAGCCGAATGCAGTTCATTTTCAAAACAGAATTTATATTAGTCACAATAGAAATTGATGACTTTTGTTGAGTTGATTCTGAATTGATAATCGACATTCAAGTACAAGCACAAAGCGATCGCCTTGACCGTTATTTGGCACAAGAATTACCTGATTTATCGCGATCGCGTATCCAACACCTCATTGAACAAGGACAAATACAAGTTAACGATCAAGTTTGTACGTCCAAAAAAGTTACTGTAAAACCAGGTGAGCGCATCACAATTAAAATTCCTGATGTGCAACCGCTAGATTTACAACCGGAAAATATCCCGCTAGATATTCTTTATGAAGATGCCTCGCTATTAATTATTAACAAACCAGTAGGTTTAGTCGTTCATCCAGCACCAGGTCATGCTAAAGGTACATTAGTCAATGCCTTACTCGCACACTGCCCTAACTTACCTGGTATTGGCGGCGTACAGCGTCCTGGAATTGTGCATCGCCTGGATAAAGACACAACAGGTGCGATCGCGGTCGCTAAAACGGATTTTGCGCAACAACATCTCCAGGCACAACTCAAAGCGAAAACTGCCCGTAGGGAATATCTAGGCGTTGTCTATGGCGTTCCTAAAACTGAAAGCGGTACAGTTGACCTTCCTATCGGTCGTCATCCAGTAGACCGTAAAAAAATGGCTGTTGTTTCTATAGAAAAGGGAGGACGTTCTGCTGTTACTCACTGGCAGGTTCAAGAAAGATTAGGTAACTATACCTTGATGCACTTTCAGCTAGAAACAGGACGTACGCATCAAATTCGCGTTCATTGTGCTGCTATGGGTCATCCAATCGTCGGAGATCCTGTTTATAATTCTGGTCATTCAGTTGGTGTCAATCTTCCTGGACAAGCACTCCATGCTTGGAAACTTAGGTTACAGCATCCTGTTACTAGAGAAGCAATTGAGGCGATCGCGCCTTTGCCAGCTAGCCTTACCACGCTTTTACAAGTGTTACGTCGCCGGATAGCGATCGCTATCATGATGTTCTGCTTAGCTATTTGCCACATATCTATTAGCTAAAGAATTGCAACAACTAATGGAAATATTTAGACACAACTCCTTTACATTTTTTAATAAAATTTATCTTAATACAATTATGTTATATGCAGCCAAAACCCTAATATTGTGTAATTAAGGGAAAAATAAAGAAAAAATAAAGAAAAAATATTTAGCTTCAGTAAGTATAAATACGTGAAGTTTTGTTGCAGAGAAATGAGGCGATTTAGCAGGGTAATCCTTGTGCCATAGGGGTTTGACGTTTTATTTAGCAAACACAGGAAAAACTTAACAACTTGTAAAAAATAATGACACGAGGGCATTGTATAAAGAGTACCTGGAGGGGTTAAGTAACAGGCAAAAGCAACAAAAAACACTCGTAATCAAGTTAATGACTTTCTCATAAAAGTCACGCAATTTCTCAGATTTCTCTCTTGTTACCGTCTGATCCCCGATTCACGGCGACCAAGAAAAATTGAAACTTGAATACAGTGTTGAAGCTAAGGTCTGTTGCAGTCAATTCCAACTGCATACAACAACATTCCTGATTTTTTAAAAACAGCACTCTACTTTTCGCTCATTAGGAGAATAAAGTCGATGTTAGATGCATTCGCCAAAGTAGTATCCCAAGCAGACTCAAGAGGTGAGTTCTTAAGTAACGAGCAATTAGATGCACTCACCAATATGGTGAAAGATGGCAACAAGCGCTTGGATACAGTGAACCGCATCACTAGCAACGCTTCAAGCATTGTGACTGATGCAGCTCGTGCTTTGTTTGAAGAGCAGCCCCAGTTGATTCAACCAGGTGGAAATGCTTACACCAACCGTCGTATGGCAGCTTGCTTGCGCGACATGGAAATCATCCTACGCTACGTAACTTATGCTGTCATGGCTGGAGATGCTAGCGTACTCGACGATCGCTGCTTGAACGGTCTGCGTGAAACTTATCAAGCTTTGGGCGTACCTGGTGGTTCAGTTGCTGCTGGCGTACAAAAAATGAAAGATGCTGCTATCAAGATCGCTAACGACCCCAACGGTATTACCCAAGGTGATTGTAGCCAATTAATGTCTGAAGTAGCTAGCTATTTTGATCGCGCTGCTTCTGCTGTTGCCTAATATTTTCAAAGCTCATATAGCTAAGTAAACTACGAGAAAACAAAAAGGAGATATTGCAACAATGAAAACCCCAATTACAGAAGCAATTGGTGCTGCAGATACCCAAGGTCGTTTTTTAAGCAACACTGAACTACAAGCTATCAATGGTCGCTTTGACCGCGCAGCAGCTAGCATGGAAGCTGCAAGAGCTTTGACTCAAAAGTCGCAGCAATTGATCGATGGAGCTGCTCAAGCAGTTTATCAAAAGTTCCCATACACCACCCAAATGCAGGGACCTCAGTACGCTGCTGATTCGCGTGGTAAGTCTAAGTGTGCTCGTGATATCGGTCACTACCTCCGGATGGTAACTTATTGCCTAGTTTCTGGTGGTACAGGTCCTATGGATGAGTACTTAATTGCTGGTTTGGATGAAATCAACCGCTCCTTCGACCTATCTCCTAGCTGGTATGTCGAAGCATTAAAGCATATCAAGTCCAACCACGGCTTGCAAGGTCAGGCAGCTAACGAAGCCAACACCTACCTTGATTACGCCATCAACGCCCTGAGCTAGTATTCAGGTGCGGTGCCCGGAAGAGTAAGCGAGTGTTGGCACAAAAAGCTAGCAGTTGCTAATTTTTCCGGGCATTGTTTTTCCAATTTTGCACAATCACAATTTATTGCGTTGGGAGAACCGTTGATGAGTGCTTTAATGGTGAACAATTTAGCAGCAGCAGGGCGACTCGGTCTTTCGGCATTTGATGCTTCATCAAGAGTTGAGCTGCGACCTGATTGGACAGAAGATGACATTCAAACAGTTATTCGTGCTGTTTATCGTCAGGTATTGGGCAACGATTATGTGATGCAAGCAGAACGTCTAACCTCTGCTGAATCGCTATTACGGCAAGGAAATATTACAGTTCGAGATTTTGTCCGTGCCGTTGCTAAATCAGATTTATACAAAAACAAGTTTTTCTATCCGAATTCAAATCAACGCTTTGTTGAACTCAATTTCAAGCATCTCTTAGGTCGGGCACCATATAGTGAAGAGGAACTAGCCTATCACACGCAGTTGTGTGAGGAACAGGGATACGACGCTGAGATTGATTCGCATATCGATAGCATTGAATACGAAAACAGCTTTGGCAATAATGTGGTTCCGTATTATCGGGGCTTTATGGTAGAACCAGGCGTGCAAACCACTGGTTTTACAAGGATGTTCCGGCTGTATCGCGGATATGCAACAAGCGATCGCGGAACTGTAGGCGGTAAATCTCCTCGATTAACCCGCGAACTTGGACGCAATCAAGCTTCCAATATTGTGCAACCTGCGGGTAGTAGTGGTTCTAGCTGGAAACACGCTTCAATTCCCAATGATGCTGCACCAAGAAAAGCACTTGGTGGAACACCTGAAGAAAGCGGACGGATGTACCGCATTGAAGTTACTGGAATTCTCCAGCCTGGATATCCGAAAGTACGCCGGAGTAGCACTGCGTTTTTAGTGCCTTACGAGCGTCTTTCACAAAAGTATCAGGAAATCACCAAAAAAGGTGGCAGAATAGTCAGCGTCACCCCAGCATAAGAGATAGGGGCTAGGGGCTAGGAGCTAGGGGCTAAAGAAATTTCTTAGGCTTCGTGCTTCTTGCTCGTACCCCAATTCAAAGTTTAAATACTACAAGGAAATACAAATAAAAATGTTTGGTCAAACTGGACTTGGCAGTGGCAGACTCAGCAACGCCGAAAATCGGATGTTTCGCTACGAAGTCAGAGGAATGCGTCAGACATATGAAAACGATCAACTGAGCTATCCGATTCGGAGTAGCGGTAGTTTCTTTGTTAGCGTTCCCTACAATCGGATGAACGAAGAAATGCAGCGAATTCACCGCATGGGCGGCACAATCGTGAGCATTGAACCGCTGACAATTGAAGGCGATGGGCAAGCTAAAAGTGAAGCAACAGCAGTGACACAAAACTTAAAAGCTGAAGGTAAAAATAAAGCTGCAGGTGCAGATAAAGACTAGATAGCAACCCACGAGTCAGCTAGAATTACATCTCACCTTAATTACCGCTTCGCGGAGTTACGAGTTCTCAGTTATGAGTTATGAGTTAAGAAAATTCTTCTAATTCAAAATTCAAAACTTGAATTTAGTTTCCTTGATTTATCTATGAGGTTAACTCAAAACTCAACACTTCACGACTCAAAACTTTTGAAAGGAGATACAAAGCAGCAATGTTTGGTCAAACAACTGTTGGTAATGGAGGAATATCCTCTAATGCTAGTCGTGTATTTCGTTATGAAGTTGTAGGCTTGCGTCAGAATCAAGAAGCTGACAAAAATAACTACGATATTCGTCGTAGTGGCAGTGTATTCGTTACAGTCCCCTACAACCGCATGAATGAGGAAATGCAGCGGATTACCCGCCTGGGTGGCAAAATTGTCAGTATTCAACCGTTAAGCATTGATGCTAAAAGTTCTGACTAATGCAGTCCAATTGGTCACAATCCGCCGCGGAAACAGAAGGACTTACTGTAGAACAGGCGATCGCCAACTTGCAATCGCCTGATTTGAGCTTGCGTTACTACGCTGCTTGGTGGTTAGGCAAATTTCGCGTCAACATGCCAGCAGCAGTAGAGGCTTTAATTGTAGCTTTAGAAGATGAAGCAGATCGCACAGAATTAGGCGGATACCCGCTGCGACGAAACGCGGCGAGAGCTTTGGGAAAACTCGGTGACACGCAAGCTGTACCTGGGTTGATCCGCTGTTTAGCGTGTGAGGATTATTACGTACGCGAAGCAGCTGCTCAATCCCTAGGAATGTTAGACGCGCCAGCGGCAATTCTCCCATTGATGGAATTATTAACAGGTGGTGTAGAGGAAGCTGTACCAGTTCCAGGACGTCCGCACTTGACTCAACCGTATGACTCGGTAATTGAAGCTTTAGGGGCACTACAAGCAAAACAGGCAATATCACTGATTCAACCTTTTTTAGAACATCCCCAAGCTAAAGTACAGTATGCGGCTACGCGAGCAATGTATCAGCTGACGCAGGAAGATAGCTACGGTCAAAGCTTAGTAAAAGCCTTAGAAGGTAATGACTTACAACTACGTCGCACTGCGTTAAGCGATTTAGGCGCAATTGGCTATTTACCAGCAAGAGAGGCGATCGCTCGATGTGCTGTAGAAAATAGTTTCAAACTGCTGGCGCTCAAAGGATTGCTAGAACATCAAGCTAAACTACACGAAGCACCAACTCAAGACACCATCCAAGTCATGACCCTAATGGACTCACTTTTATAAACCCTGACTCCTCAATGACCGAAGCTCAAGCTCTCATTCGCGCCGTCGAACAAGCAGACTCTGCCCCGCGCTTAGTCGCAGCAGTTCAGGATTTGGCATCTGCTGAAGTCGAAGCAGGGATATCAACCTTGATTGCGGTCTTAGGATATAACAATCCCACTGCAGCAGTGGCAGCTGTACAAGGATTGATTCAGATTGGTAGTCCAGCAGTACAACCATTAATCGAACAACTGGATGATTACAACTACGGCGCACGAGCATATGCCATTCGAGCATTAGCAGCGATCGCCGATCCACGAGCTTTAGATATATTACTCGCATCGGCTGCGACAGACTTTGCTCCTAGTGTTCGCCGCGCGGCTGCTAAAGGTTTGGGTGCTTTGCGTTGGAGTGAACTACCAACAAATGAACGCAGTACTGCCCAAGTAAAAGCGCTAGAAACTTTGGAGTTGATTCTCCAAGATGCTGATTGGTCGATTCGTTATGCTGCGATTGTGGGCTTGCAAAGGCTAGCAACTACGTCGGAACTAACGTCTCAAATTCAGGGCAAGTTTGCGCAACTTTTAGCAACAGAAAAAGATGCTGCAGTGCGATCGCGGGTGCAATTTGCTCAAGCGCAATTATTCAGTATAACTTCAGACTAAAATTTTACAAATTTCTGTTTTTTTATAATAAGGTTGCCAAAATGTCAATACCACTACTCGAAATTACCCCGACAACACAAAATCAACGAGTTGCTGGCTACGAAGTTCCGGACGAAGACGATCCGAGAGCTTATCGGATGACTGATGTCACTTCGGATACAGACGTTAACGAACTAATTTGGG
Organism: Gloeocapsopsis crepidinum LEGE 06123; assembly: GCF_015207655.1. Classification (GTDB taxonomy): domain Bacteria; phylum Cyanobacteriota; class Cyanobacteriia; order Cyanobacteriales; family Chroococcidiopsidaceae; genus Gloeocapsopsis; species Gloeocapsopsis crepidinum. The sequence continues at coordinate 37,466 of NZ_JADEWN010000023.1, forward strand.
CAGCTTACCGACAAATCTTTAGCGAACACTTGATTTTAGAAAAGCATCGTCAACTTTTTCTTGAATCGCAACTACGCAATCGAGCAATTACAGTACGAGATTTTGTTCGTGGTTTAGGTAAATCGGAAGTTTATCGTGAATTGGTAGGAGAAACAAACTCCAACTATCGCTTAGTCGATATTACCTTTAAGCGATTTTTAGGACGAGCATCTTACGGTAAAGACGAACAGATTTCTTGGTCAATTGTCATTGCAACTCGTGGCTTGAATGGATTTATTGATGCGGTTGTTGATGGCGAAGAGTATCGGCAGAATTTTGGCGATGATGTAGTTCCATACCAACGCCGTCGCTTTAACGAACGTCCATTTAATTTAGTTAATCCGCGTTATGGAGAGTACTGGCGCGATCGCCAGAGCTTACAATCCATATCAGGACGTTCTTATTATCAGGTACGACGAACACAAAATATGCCCAAACAAGAAGCTGCACGTCAAGCAATTCCAGATACCTTTTTCGCTATGGCAGGAGGTCTTTTACCTAATGAGCGCAATTATCAACGTACAGTTGCTAGTGTTACCTCACAGATCAAAAACCTGGATATTCCTGATATGACTCGCAGCGAAAATTCAGTACAACGTGCGGTTAAACCTAAAGAAACCGCTTTACCTTATCGTTACATTCCTTCTGCTAATCCAACAGTGGAGTAATGAAAAGTTTTGAATCATAAAGAGTTTTGAATTAAATTTTCTTAAACTCAACACTCACAACTCAACACTCATAACTTTCTTAAACTATGCCAATTCCTTTACTTGAATATCAACCAAGTTCCCAAAACCAGCGGGTGTCGGGTTATGAAGTACCCAACGAGGATACTCCTTGGATTTACCGTCTAGAAGACTGCGCTTCTGATGGCGAAATTCAAGAACTAATTTGGGCAGCCTACCGTCAGGTATTCAGCGAACATGAAACGCTGAAGTTTTATCGCCAAGCACAATTAGAATCACAACTGAAAAATCGTGCGATTACCGTACGCGACTTCATTCGTGGATTAGCTAAATCAGAAAGCTTTCGTCGCTTGGTTGTCGAGACAAATTCTAACTACCGACTTGTAGAAGTTGGTTTAAAACGACTCCTTGGTCGCGCGCCCTACAATCGAGACGAAGAAATTGCTTGGTCGATTAAAATTGCGACTATGGGCTGGAGTGGCTTTGTAGATGCTTTGCTTGATAGTGAAGAATACCAAACCAATTTTGGCGATACCACAGTACCGTATCAGCGCCGTCGCTTTAAAGATCGTCCCTTTAATTTGGTTACACCACGTTATGGTGATTACTGGCGCGACAAGGAAGAAAAAGAGCGCTACAAATGGGGCGATATCAATAACTTCATGGAAATGGCAAGTTCGATTAACACTCGACAAGTACGATTTACCTCGGTTAGTACTGCTAACATCCAAATTCCGGACATGACACGGGATAATAAACAAGGGGTACCAGTTTCAGTCAATCCTTCAGCTAGCTTCCCTGTCCGGTTGTAACCGCTGGATAAATTGAATTTCCCCAATTTTTGACAATTAAACTTATTTGAAACGGAGATACCAGCATGGCATTGCCGTTGCTTCAGTACAAACCTACAACACAAAATCACCGCGTCAGCAGCTTTGGCGTTGCAGACCTTGACGATGAAACTCCATACATTTACCGTGTGGAGGATGCTAACTCGCCAGCAGAGATTCAAGACTTGATCTGGGCAGCTTATCGCCAGGTTTTCAGCGAACATGAAATCCTCAAAGCAAACCGTCAGTCACAGCTAGAATCGCAACTGAAAAATCGTGCTATCACCGTACGAGATTTTATTCGCGGGCTGGCAAAGTCAGAACGATTTTACGAAATGGTTGTTGCTGTCAACAATAACTATCGTCTCGTTGACATCTGCTTAAAGCGCTTCCTTGGTCGGTCATCTTTCAACAAAGATGAACAAATCGCTTGGTCAATCAAAATTGGTACGCTAGGCTTCCACGGCTTTGTTGATGCCTTGCTTGATAGCGAAGAGTACATTGATAATTTCGGTGACTATACCGTACCCTATCAGCGTAAGCGGATGGAAGGTCGTCCCTTCAACTTAGTGACTCCCCGCTATGGTGAAGATTTCCGCGAAACAGCTGGAACTGTCACAACCGATTGGCGTTTTGCTTTAGAGCAATTTTACAGCCGCAAGTACGAACAGCGTCAGCTACGCGAAGGCGACCCCCGCAAATATCGCGATATGGCAGCTGCGATCGCACCGAAGCAAAACTATGCTCAAGGTGTCTCTGCTTACAACATTGACTATATGAAAATGGTTCCAGTACGGAATGCTGCGGGTAGTAAGCGCTAAAGCCTAAACTGGAGTTTGAGTTCTTCATTGTTTAATTAACTGGGTCTAGTTTCCGCACGTTGAATGGCGATCGCGTAACATTTATTGTTAGCTATGCGTCAAGGCAAGTGGCAACTGGACCCAGTGATGTTATAACGTTTATGGATATTACAACAATCTTTTTATTGATTATCGGGTTGGTACTGCTAGTTGCGGGCGCGGAAATATTAGTGCGTGGAGCATCGCGGCTTGCTGCTAGTGTAGGTATATCACCCTTAGTTATTGGTTTAACCATAGTTGCCTATGGCACAAGTTCACCAGAACTTGCTGTCAGCGTACAATCTGCTTTTGCTGGACAAGCAGATATTGCTGTGGGTAATGTTGTTGGTAGTAATATCTTTAATGTCTTATTTATTTTGGGCGTATCTTCCTTAGTTGCCCCCTTACTCGTATCTCAGCAATTAGTCAAGTTTGATGTCCCTATCATGATTGGTGTATCGTTTTTGACTCACTTGCTAGGTTCTGACGGTAGGATTGGCAGACTTGATGGAATTTTGCTGTTCCTTAGCGGCGTTATTTATACTCTTTTCTTGGTTTACCAAAGCCGTAGAGAAAAAGATGCTGCGGTGCAAGAAGAATACGCCAAAGAGTATGGTAACTACGGTAGAACTACTTGGTTGGTTAACTTAGGATTGATTATTGGCGGTTTGGTATTGCTTGTCATTGGTTCGCGATGGTTAGTTAATGGTGCGATCGCGATCGCCCAAGCTATTGGTGTTAGTCAGTTGATTATTGGATTAACAATAGTTGCAGCAGGCACATCTTTACCTGAAGTCGCAACCTCTGTTGTCGCAAGTATGCGCGGTGAACGCGATATTGCTGTAGGAAATGTTGTTGGCAGTAATATTTTTAATATCTTGGCAGTGTTAGGCTTAGCGAGTATTTTCTCCCCAGATGGTATTGCCGTTTCTGCTTCAGCCCTACGGTTTGATATTCCTGTCATGATTGCAGCTGCGATCGCCTGCTTGCCAATTTTCTTTACAGGTAATGTCATCTCGCGTTGGGAAGGAATTCTCTTTCTTGGCTATTATGTTGCTTATACAGCATATCTAATTTTGTACTCTACTCAGCACGATGGTTTGCCTATATTTAGCTTAGTATTTCAAGCCTTTATTATTCCGATTACCTTGCTGACTCTCATCATTATTACCTTACGTCATGTTCGTGCCAATCGTACAAGTATATAAATTTTAGAATACAATTAAGTGCTCTAGAAGCTCTTTTTGTTACGCATAATACAAGTAGCTTGCAAAACAACAAAATCACCTGTTTGAAAAACTAAACATTGGTTTATTTCTTTAGCTAAAGCTGGTATTTTACCCTGCTGTAATAAGTTGACAGCTTGATGAGCAGCATTATATTGCCTAATCCATCGGCTGCCAGATATGTATGCAGTATCCCAAGCTGAATTCTCTACCAACCAATAATCTATATGATATTTTTGAATAAAACTTTGTACTTGTTGCAAATCAGGGCTGTATTGTGCTGCAATTAAATCATTCATTCGTTGTCTAATTTGTGCGTAATAACCTTTATGATAAGGAATAGGAAAGCCAACTCCTCCTACTAAAATAGAACGTTGAGAAAAAGAAGGAATATTAGCAACCTCTTCTGTTAAAGAAGCAATGAGAATATCTTTAGGTTGTTGGGCAAAAAACTCATATAGGGGTGGAAATTTCCCTATAACATAGTCAGTTTTAGGAAACTTTTCTACAAAGGGCGATATAGTAATTAAGGTAAATAATAAAGTAGCTGTTCCTAAAGCATACCACTGACATTTCTGTGAATTGAGCTTAGTATTGATAACCCAGTAGAATAAAGCATCTAATAGGATTGCAATAGCAATTCCTCCAGCGATCGCCGTTACAATTCTCAAGCTATGCTCGGTATATCTTGTTGGTAGATGTAAGGTAAATAACAGTGCATGGGCAACAAAAAACATGAGTAAAGATGCTATGGTAATTTGTACCAGAAGCCATCCTTTTGAATTTAACTGTTTGACTAAAGGAAATACTTGAGAGAAAAGCAGCATAGGAAACAGAAACAGGGTCGCCAAAATTGGTAATATCGTTCCATATTTAGGCATAATTCCACTACGCTGCCCAGTAAACCAAAAATGCTGAGGAATATTGACAAAAAATTGGCTCAAACCTGTTGTTTGAAACTCTGGTAAGGTTCTAGCCTCAGTTGCTGTAATAACTGGACCATAATCTGAAGACTTTAATGCATAAACTGATAAAGCGAGAAAGGCTACTCCTAAACCTATTGCACAAAATAAGTAATCGCGTCGATTTGAAGTAAATGTAATACAGCCGAATTGCCAATAGACTAACTGCAAAACTAGAATACCGGCGCAGATGAATACACCCTGAGGATAAAACATACCTAAAAGTGCGATCGCTAGGCAAACTAAGAATAAATTATGGCGTAATAAATAATATATAAATGCTGTAAATAGTGGATATACAAACGCTACTGCCGTACCAGATACTAAATCATCTCGCAACCATAAATACTGATTGAGTAGTAAAGTTGCCAGAAAGCCCGCGAACGGAACAGGAAACATTTGCAAGCAAATACTAAAACAAAAGCCTGTTGTTATCGTACACAAAAGTATAGGTAGAAATTTATTAAGCAACATAGGATCAATGCCTATCATTGCAAAGATTTGATATAAAGTGGTATAGCCTAATGGAGCAACTGATTGAAAATAATCAGCTAATAAATCGTTAGGAAATAGTTGGGGATCTAAAAAACGCCTCATCCAAAATATATGCTGACGAGCATCGTCTTGAACAACGTAATCACTGCTGAAAGCAATTTTTAAACCTAATACCCCATAAAAGATTGCAAAGGTTAAGCTCAGAATTAACCAAATAAACTTGGCATTAAGTTTAATTTTAGGAGCAGCAAAAAAAATAGACCTACGTAAACTAATCATCGTAAATAAAGTTAAGAAATGGTATGTTTATAGCTAGCGCATGTAGTAGATACTTTTGTTTTAAAGCTGAAAATACTACCAGCAAAAAATATTGTCTTTTAATTACTCTTGCAGTGAATAAAATATAGAAAGTATTTAGTTATTTACTAGTTTGATAAGGGTAGGTTATCAACAATAATGTAATGTATCTTGTACCTAAAAGTTAATATAATAAGAAAAAATTAATCATTTAAGATTTAGTAAAAGTATATAAATACACAAATGAGCCTTTTTCTTGAAAAGCGTCAGTTTGCTTACCAAAAGTATTGAGGTAAGATGTTATTCTTTCACTTTCTTGTGCCCAACTACGTACATGAGAAAAGACAATCCAAACTCTTGAATAGTTTTTTAATTGGTTTAAATCCTGAATGTATCTTTGCCATTCTAAGTCTGAAATACCTTGTCCATCTTGTTTATCTAAATCATCTATACCCATAATGTAGTCGTTTACTTGATAACCAAATTTAGGAGCATAGTATTTAAACTGAAATTCTGCTCTTTGATACACATATATAGTGTCGTGCAATTGTTGATGTTCTTTAATATAAGCAATAACTGGTCTAATTTCCTGCTTTTCATATGGTTGAATAACTAGGTATATGCTAGTACCTATTGGAGGAACGAGTAGTAATATTAAAACTAATGTGCCTATTATTGCTAACTTTGTCGAACGAGTTTTTTGTTTAATTCTTGCTATTCCCTCGCTAATGATTAAAATGAAAAATGGTGTTAAAAATAATACTAATCTGCCATCAAAAGGATAAAGTTTTAAGTAAGCTACTGATAAAGTAACAACGATTGGCAATAGCAATAGCATTAAAGTTTTTTGTTTTGTTTTAATTAATGTAGAAAGACCTACAAAGAAAGCAAAAATAGCAATTCCCAAAAAAATATCTGGAAAACCTAAAGGTTTGTGAAAAAACTCCCAAAATGTTCTTAACAACCACGAAAAGTCTAAAAAAGATGTTGGAAATGTTCCGCGGCTTTCCCAAGAATTTATTAGAGTTGTTTGGTTAGTTAAAGCTTGTAGTGAAACAAAATACGATATAATAAAGCTAATTGCCCAAAATAGATACACTAGTATAAGTTTTAAAGTCTGAGTGACTTGCTGGTTTATTAGTGTAATTAAAATATGGGCGATGCCAATCCCTGTTAAAACAAAAATAACTGGATGGGAAAACCAAATTGTAGTAGCACCTAAAAGGGCATAACTTACAATCCGTTTTAGATTCAAATTAGTGCGATTCAAGTTAACTAAAAGTAAACACAAAAGTATTGCGATCGCAACATCACTCGAATACTGTTTAACTTCCGTAGCGTAGTAAACAATAATATGTAAGCTAGCAAACAGTGCCAAAGCAATAGTAGTTGCCAAAGGTTGTAAGCATCGTTTAGCTAGTTGATAAAAAACAAATAAAGAAATAATTGCTGATAAGAAAGGAAATAGCCTTAAAGAGTATTCAGAATTGCCTAACACTTGAGTTATGAGTTTTTCTACATATAAAAAACCAATCGGTGCGGCTTGATCGTAATCTAAAGGCTGGAGTAATTCAGCATAGGAACGATTGACAATATTTAAGGCAAGTGCAGCTTCATCGTTCCATAAAGAGCGATTGTAGAGATATTGCACTAAGCGAACAAAAGTCCCAAAAGCAATAATAACCCAGGGTAATCTTTGGGGTGAAAACAAAGATTTGTAAAAGGTTAAGTAAGATTCTTTGCCCATTTTACTCAATTAAAAATCACGAGTTAATAACGGATAGATTGCTTTCCATTTCGGATAGTTTGTAGCATTGTCAAATATTGTCCTAGAAAAGGTAAACCAGCGATCGCTGGTATAATATATCGTGAAGTACACAGTAGTCCTAAAGCTGCGGCTGTCGGTGCATTAAAATAAGGTTGGTAGAATACAATCAGGGCAGCATCACGGGTTCCCACTCCGGCAAAAGTTAAAGGTAATAGCCCTGCCAAAATTGCTAAAGGGGATAATGCTAGATTAGCCAAAAAAGGTGTCCAAGCGTTGATAGCAAAAATAAAAAACCAGATTTGTAATAAATGTAAAAACCAAATAAATATAGAAGTTGTAACTATTAGCAACAAGTGAGTGCGATCGCGCCAAAAGTAATTATGCATTTGCCCCCAAGAGGACTGTAGTTTTGCTAGCTTTGAGCTAAGTTTAGGTAGAATAAATTTACCAACATCAAAAAAAACTTGTGCAAATTGTTGCGAAGCAAGTAACATTACACCAAAAAATAATCCTAAGCTAACACTAGCTGTCATTACCCAAAATAACCAATTTTGTTGTGAGTAAAATAGCAAGCCAAATACACACCATAAAAGTAGTGAAAGCAGATCGCAAGCTTTTTCAAAAACTACCAAAGATAAGGATAGTGAACTACTTATTTGCCCTCGTTCTTTCATAAAAAAAGCTTTAGCAATATCTCCCATTTTTGATGGTAAAACCATATTTAAGACACTTGCTGCTAGAATTAAACGAATTGCTTCACCAAATCCTAATCGTTTGTCTATAGGCATGAGCTGTTGCAGTCGCCATGAAGTAAGGAGAGTTAAGGGAACAACCATGCTCAAACTAATTACCAGCCACCAAACATTGCTATTTTGTAAAACTTGCAATAATTGAGGAAAGTCAATTTTCCAATAAATAATTCCAAGGATGAAAAGGCTAACACAGATAGAAAAAAATCTTTTCATTAAAGTAAATTGAAATAAATATACTTATCTAAATCAAAAATAACGCTCTATCTTTAATGCTTCTCCAACAGACAGTGTTCTAACTTTTGGTGTTAAATTTATCCACGGTTGTAATTGATTTAGTTGAAATGTACGACTCATAACAACATAAATTGAAGTTTGATCTCCACTAATGCCAGCATGAATGACGTTATGCCATGTTTGAGTATGCACTTCATCAGTCACGCACCATTTTCCTTGACTCCAGCGTAATTTTCGCATGAAGTAAAAAGGAGCATTTTGTTTGCCTGTGATTAGCATATTTTGTAGTAACTTACGAATTAAGTTAGGAAAAAAGCGTCCAAAAGTGAGCATGACAATACGTAAAATCAGTAAGTTTAACGGTGTCATCTGCTTTTGCTTTGCCCAACCCATAGCACCAGCGATTGTTATCTCTTCGTCGTTGATATTAATGTTATAAGTATCAATGAGATGAGCAACACAGTTTTTGAGTTTACCTTTGACTTCAACTTGGAATGAAATCTGCGTATCTGATACAACTAATTGATTGTTGCGAAATAGTTTAAATACCCCTCCTTTGTTTAGGGCTAAATATAACTCTGTATTTTCGCGGCGTTCAATTAAAATTTTTGCTTCTTTGAGCCAGACTCGTCCTTGAGGGTGTACCATTGGTGCGGGGCGCTGTGGGACAAAATCACGCCATGCTAATAAATAATTCCACGTATGATGTCCAATAATATGATCGTCGGCATAACAAGGTGCTAGTCCTTTGGCAAGTCCTTCTAAAAAGCGATCGCTGACTTGTAAAGCTTCTGGCATCCAGTGCCCAATAACCTCAAAACCGTGGGGAAAGAAATTATAAGTATTGCGACTCGTGTATTCTCCACCATAAGAACCATCAGGATGAACAAACTGTGCTGCTAAGTTTACAGCTTTGATCAGTGCTTCTTTTAACCGCACCTCAGGCTGGAGTTGATAAATTCTTGCTAAGCAGGAAATTGTCATGGTATGGTAGCCAGGATCGCAGCCTTCGTATTCTTGAAACCATCCTTCAGAACTTTGCCACGATAATACGAGTTCTAAACGTTGAGCGATCGCCTGACGCCACCGAGATGTTTGGAATAACTCAGAAAGTCGCAATAAACATAGTGTAATTAACGCTTGATGATTGCTTAATTGCCCACTTTCTTGATAATTTGCTAACCAATCTGCCCGCCGCGAAAAAAAATGCAATAGTGTAGGATTCTCTAACCCTAGTTGCGTGTAACTCTCAATGCAAGCTAGTAATGAAAAAGCGGCAGCCCCACTCGCACGTTCGTAAGGAAAGTAATCGTCGCAAGAACCGTCACGGTGCGCGCTTTGTGCAGCATAAATAATTCCTGCTTTTACCCAATCGCGAATAACTTGCTGATGGTAGAAAGGATTTTCTAGTGTATTTGTACTGTAAGCTAAGGCAAGCGGTAACACAAATTCCTGTGCCATGCCGCTAGGAAAGTCAATAATTTTGTAGTGCCAAAAGTTACGATCGAAGCAGCCATAAGTTGGGCTATGTGGATTGCGATCAAGTAATGTCAAAATTTTAGGAATATTAGCCAAAGCACTACGGGCAAATAAATCACGGTGAGACATAATTAGTTGCAATTTATAGTACTAGAAAAAAGATTTGTACTTATACCAATTAAAAGTTGCAGCAAATCATAATTCTCCACTCACCCCTCACCCCTCTTCTCTGCATCAATCCGCCGCATCCGTAACTGAACTTCTTCTACTAGTCTGCGATTTGCTGCCATTAAGTCTGCAACTAAACCAAACATCCACAGCTGAAAACCAATCAAAATTAAGATAGCTGCAAGAATTAAACTTGGTACTCGCGTACGTGTAGAAGTTTCAAAGAAAAAGAATAGTAACCAACGAATTCCTAACAAAACTCCAACACTAAATGGCAGGCTACCCAAAATGAGGAAAAAGCGCAGTGGTTGATAAATCATGAAAATCCGCAGAATAGTAAAAAGCGATCGCACAACATACCTCGGCGTACTTTTAACCAACCGTGAGGGGCGCATGACTGGGTTAGTGTGAATTGGTACTGACGCGATCGCAATACCTTTTTGCCCAGCTTGAATAATTGTTTCTAATGTATAGGTATAGTTATTAAATACATTAAGTTGTAAAGCAGCTTCTCGGCTAAATGCGCGAAAACCACTCGGTGCATCAGGAACTTTAGTGTTACTGGCAATTTGAACTACCCAACTACCTAATTTTTGCAACAGTTTTTTAGATAAAGAAAACTGTTTAGTTTGCCAAATTGGTCTAGCACCAACAACAATTTCTGCTTGATGTAACAAAATTGGCTGAATTAGTCTAGGAATATCTGTAGCACAGTATTGATTATCTGCATCAGTATTGACAATAATATCTGCCCCAGCTTTGAGACTAGTTTCTAAACCTGCCATGAAAGCTTTGGCTAATCCTTGATTTGTTGGAAAATGAACAATATGATCGACGCCATTAGTTTTAGCTACTTCAAGAGTGCGATCGCGACTGCCATCATCGATCACCAACCACTCAATACAATCAATCCCAGGTAACTTGCGGGGCAGGGCTGCAAGCGTTATTCCAAGCGTGCGTTCTTCGTTATAACAAGGAATTTGAATAATTAATTTAACCATTGTCGATTGCATGCAGCTTTCCTTGAGCAAGGGGCAAATATTGCACCTACTCGCAGATCTTGGATGGAGCTAAATTGTATAGCAAGCTCCACCCTATCAGTTATAGAATTAATAACAATTCAAGAAATAGTCTGTGTGATATCTGTATCGACTAATAGTGTTGCACTACCGGATGTGTAGCGATTGTACGCAATACCATTAACTGTACTTGTATCAACAAGCCATCCTTGTCCTGTGGAAGTGACAGCATCACCTGCATTCCCTTTAACGATGAGTTGATTTGTCGTATTTGATAAATCCAACAAATCGAACCGCGTTAGCTTTAGGCTATTATTTCCCGTACCCGTTAAATCGATAATTTCAATTCCTTTAATTCTGTCGTTGGGCAAAGTCGTCAAGTCAACAAAAATACCACTCACGTCTACAGCTAAAGCATCTGTCCCAGCGCCTCCATCTAGGCGTTTATCAATAGCACCAAAGCTAAGAGTATCATTGCCTGCGCCACCATAAAGCTCATCAACACCCCTACCTCCGATCAACCTATCATTACCTTGTTCGCCAATGAGAATATCATCACCATCACCACCAATCAAAGTATCATTACCTGTTAGTCCCTGGAGCGTGTCGTTACCTGCTTTGCCATCAAGGATATTATTAAGACTGTTACCAGCGATCGCATTATTTAAACTATTACCATTGCCTGTTGTTGCATCATTCAACAAAACTAGGTTTTCAAAGTTGTTGAACAGCGTGTAATCGTAGGAAGCATAAATAGTATCTGTTCCCGCGTTTGCTGTTTCTCCGACACTTGCGGTAAGGACAACCTCGTACGGAAATCCGTTAAAAGGATCGTAGGCTGTAACAATCTCTCGACTAACAAAATAAGTGTCGTCACCAACACCTCCTTGAAGAGAACCATACGAGTAACCGTATAGTGTATCGTTACCACTACCTCCGTACAAAACGCAATTCACATCAGCGTACAAAACATCATCACCGCTACCTCCATACAAAATGTCTTCATCTTGAGAGTAGTTGTAACCATTGAACAATCGACTGTAACTGTGTGCGTAGAGAGTATCGTTACCATCACCGCCATAGAGAATATCATCTCCAAGGTATATTAAACCAGAGCCAAAATTGATAATATCGTTGCCAGCACCACCGATCAGGGTATTGTTGCTGAAATTACCTGTAATTGAGTTGTTCAGGTTATTTCCTATTCCTGTTATTGCTCGCCCTTGTAAAATTAAATTTTCTACGTTTGCACTTAATTGGTAGTTAGTATACGCAAAAACAGTATCTATCCCTGCGTTGGCTGCTTCAATAATTTCGTCATCAAATTGATCGCCTACGATATATGTATCGTCGCCATCACCACCATAAAGAAAATCTGTAGCAGAATCACCAAGGTAATAGTTGTTTTCTACATAGACAGTGCCAGCGTTGAGAGTGTCATTGCCATCACCGCCATACAAAATATCGCTACCATCATCTCCACCTAAACCATCATTTCCCGCACCTCCGGATAAAACATCATTGCCATCACCTCCACTCAAAACATCATTACCTATACCTCCATCGAGGGTGTCGTTAGCACCTGGTAAAAAAACATCAGGGTTGTTATTTACTCCACCAAATAAAGTATCATTACCATGACCTCCCTCTAAGTAGTCATTACCAACTCCGCCATCGAGAAAGTCATTACCAGCCAATCCCAAAAGTCTATCGTTACCGGCAAATCCAAAAATTGAATCTGCAAATCGAGTGCCAGTAAGTGTATCGTTACTAGGTGTACCTTTAACGGTTGCCATAAGTTTTCTGACCTAAATATTAGTAGAAATACGGTTAAATTTTGATCAAAAAATTCTCTACTTTTTGTGGAAAAATAGAGATAGTTGACGTTAACTTAAAAAAATATATTCCTCAAAGTTGTTGCTTTGAGCTTAAGTTATAAGGGACTTTTAGAATAAAAATTTTATATAAAGAGAATGAGAAATTGTAAGCTAAATTAAAGATTTAGCAAAGAAGAATAACACTTAAATTAATTACGTGTATGCAGTAGAAGAATACTAAATATCAGCAGGATTGAGGTGCATCATAGCCCAAGTAGTATATGTACCAATTGGACTCCACAGTAGATACGGTACAAGTAACAGTGCTGCCCAACCAGAAATTGGTAAGACAGTGAGTGCTAATAAAAGACCGATCATTGCACCAGTACCACCGATAATAGTTCCCACTTTGAGGCTGCGCGTTCTAAACATGACTGGAGTGTAAGCAACAGTCACAACTTCTAGTACTAAATAAAACCCCATTAATAGCCAAGTAAAATTAGCACCAGGATTGGCTTCCCAAACAAGATATGCTGACCAAGCACCACAGATAAAAATAATAGTCCAAATAACGGGAATTAATGGTTCAAACGTCAACCATCCAGGACGACGCAATCGTTTGAACCATCGGCGATCGCCTTTCGTAAAAAAATTAGCAGCAAGCGCAACAAGAAAAGCTACAGCCCCAATTACCATCCAAGACCTAATCATATGCTGCCACTTGCTCCTCTACGCTGCATCACTATTATCTAGCGATCGTGTCACCTAGAGTACAAAATCAAGCTCAACTGCGTTTAATATCAAAGATATTTTGAATAATATCTGCCACAACTTTATCAGGAGTAGAGGCTCCAGAAGTCACGCCAATTGCGATCGCACCTGCTGGCAGCCAATTTTCAGTCAGTGCTAGATCGCCGCTAAGTTGTCTGTGTTCTACACGATTTCCTGGACCAATGCGATCGACACTATCAATGTGATATGAAGGAATCTGGCGTTCAACGGCAATTTCTTGCAAGTGTGTCGTGTTAGAAGAGTTGAAACCGCCAATCACAACCATCAAGTCTAGTTTCTCTTCTACAAGCTCAAACATGGCATCTTGACGTTCTTGAGTTGCATCGCAAATCGTGTTGAAGCTTTGAAAATGGTCGTTTAACTCGATAGGACCGTATTTTTTCAACATTGTATGCTCGAAAAGTTTACCAATTTGCTCAGTTTCACTTTTCAACATGGTCGTTTGGTTAGCAATTCCAACTCGTTCTAAGTCGCGATCAGGGTCAAATCCGGCAGAACAAGCACGACTAAATTTTGCTAAAAATTCGTTTTTATCACCGCCATTGAGAATGTAATCAGCAACATACTCAGCCTGTGCCAAGTTCAACACGATCAAATATTTACCTGCAAAAGAACTTGTTGCCAGAGTTTCTTCGTGGTTGTATTTACCGTGAATAATTGAGGTGTGTTCGCCTTTTTTGTGCTTTTCTACCGTGTTCCAAACTTTGGAAACCCAAGGGCAAGTGGTATCGACAATTGTGCAACCTTTGTCATTCAACAATTGCATTTCTTGAACACTTGCACCAAAAGCAGGGAGAATCACAACATCTCCTGATGCAACAATCGAAAAGTCTTTCTTGCCATCCTCTACAGGAATAAAGCCAACTTGCATTTCCCGCAAACGTTGATTGACTGAAGGATTGTGAATAATTTCGTTGGTAATCCAAATTCTTTCTTGCGGAAAGTGCTGGCGAGTTTCGTAAGCCATAGCGACAGCACGTTCTACACCCCAGCAAAAACCAAAGGCTTTAGCTAAATAAATTGTGACATCACCCTGTTGCAGTGTATAGTTATTCTCGCGAATTTTTTGCACTAAATTGCTTTGATATTCAGATTGTAGCTGCGTGGCGACTTCTACTTGATGTCCAAATCCTTTGCGGTGGTAATTTTCCGAATGTTGGAGCGATCGCTTAAAAGCTTTTGTATCCATGCAGGTGTTGCCTCTCGTTTTCTGGAGCATCTCACAGATCGATCATACAAATGCTTACACCATTTTGGATTTTGGATTTTAGATTTTGGGTTATTGAGTACTAGAGTAAGCCATCTACCTGTTCAATAAAAAACCGCCGCAGTGCGACGGTTATCAACTTATGGAGAAATTACAAGTAGTACGCTAACAAGCCTTAGTAAGTACTAGAAACATCGCCTGGACGTCGCGTTCCACCGTAAATACTGGGGTCAGCCATTCCACTTGCGTCTGCTTCTTTGAGGAATCCACTATAGGCTTCCATGCCATGTTCAGCAATATCCAGACCTTCAACTTCTTCTTGAGGTGTAACTCGGATACCTAAAGTCGCTTTTAGGATGTACCAAAAGATAGTTGTAATTAAAACAGTAAAACCACCAACCGAGAGAATACCAATGATTTGTGGCAATAATCCTCCAAACCCGCCACCAAGCAACAAGCCACGGATTGGACCTGCACCTTCTTCATAAATGTTCAAAGCACCGCCAGGACCTTCGGCAAATAGACCAACTGCAAGAGTTCCCCAAATACCGCAAACAAGGTGAACCGAGGTAGCACCCACAGGATCGTCAATGTGGATTTTGTCGAACCAAGTAACGGAGAAGACAACAATAACACCAGCAATAAACCCAATTACGGCTGCCCAAGGCAAGCTCACAAATGCACAAGGTGCAGTAATTGCCACTAAACCTGCCAGAATACCATTAATAATCATGGATAAGTCAGGCTTGCCAAGGTATGTCCAAGCAACGAGTGTCGCTGCAATACCACCTGTTGAAGCAGCAATATTTGTTGTCAGAGCAATATGCGCAATAATGCTGGGACTGACTGCCATTGTAGAGCCAGGATTAAACCCAAACCAACCTAACCACAAAATAAGACAACCCAACATTGCAATACTCATGTTGTGTCCTGGCATGGCAACTGAAACACCATCTTGGTATTTACCCAAGCGAGGACCTAAGATTGCTGCTCCCATTAACGCTGCCCAACCACCGACAGAGTGAACGACGGTTGAACCTGCAAAGTCCCAAAAGCCAGCATCAGCCAACCAACCGCCACCCCAAATCCAGTGACCTGTAATTGGATAAGCGATTCCTACCAGTAAAAGACTAAAAATCAAAAAGTCAATAAACTTAATACGCTCAGCAACGGCTCCAGAAACGATTGTTGCAGCAGTTCCAGCGAATACCAACTGAAACAAAAACTTTGCTCCCAAAGGAACGCCTGTCCAGTTTAAAGCACTAAAAACACCTTGATAGGCATCTCCTGTTGATGGGCTATTATCTGCGCCTGTCAAAAACCAGCCATTGGTGCCAAAGAAAGCGTTGCCATCACCGAACATCAGGGCAAAGCCGATCGCCCAGAAAGCAACTGTAGATAACGCAAAGACAATCAAGTTTTTGGCTAGAATATTGACCGCGTTTTTCTGACGACAGAAGCCAGTTTCTAGCATTCCAAAACCAGCGTTCATAAAGAACACCAAAAAAGCAGCAACACACACCCATAAAGTGTCTAAGCCTACTCTGAGATCTAGTAAGTCTTGTGTTGTGCGATCGGGACTAGCTGTAGGAGCATCTTGGGCAACAGCAGCATAACCCCAGGCTAATACAATAAAAATTGACAGCGGAATGCAGGCTCGCCAAGTAGGAGACAGCCGCTTGATTGCCTTCTGCAACTGCGTAAAAAATGTGCTTGTCCTCTCAGAGGAACTAGCGTACCGACTTGCATACGGTCGCTTTCTATCATTTCTCCATTTCTTTTTGTGCTTTAGTTTTAGCTTCATTCCTTGAACCGATCCTTAACTGCGAAAACACATTGTCATTGCTTTAATGAAATAGCTATTTATGCTTTATGCTGAGCTAGCCGTACAAACTGCAACAATAGGTATCATCTACTAGCAGCCGAAGTACTTACACAGAGCCAATAATTCCAAAACCGATCAGGCCATGAGATGAGTTCTCATGAAGAATTATTGATAGTTTTGAGACTATGATCTTGTATTTTTTTAAGCTAGCAATCTGTATAATTAATTACAGTTGCTCGTAGTTTACTTTTGCTAGCTTGGAACAAAAACCAAAGGTTAGTAAATGCCCGCCAACAGCAGAAAAGCATAAAGAAACTAGGAAAAAACAATTGTTTGTGTTCTTTATGTCAAAATTATGCAGAAAATGCATCGTTTTTAACTGATACGTTTTATTACAAATTAGATAAGTATTTTTGATAGCCTAATTCATCAAGCTGAGCTTGTTTTTCCATTACAGTTGCTTTCAAAGCAGCACGATATGCTTGCACTTGTTGAAGTAACTCAGAATTATAGGTTGCAAGAATTTGCACTGCTAGTAACCCAGCATTCTTTGCATTGCCGATCGCCACTGTAGCAACAGGAATACCTGCAGGCATCTGCACAATCGAATAGAGCGAATCAACTCCTTGTAAATGACGGCTAGGTACAGGAACTCCGATTACAGGTAAAGGAGTCAAAGCAGCAACCATTCCTGGCAAATGTGCCGCCCCACCCGCGCCAGCAATGATGACTTTAATGCCTCGTTGATGGGCAGTTTTGGCATATTCCACCATGCGCTCAGGCGTACGATGAGCTGAGATGATCGCCACTTCACAACCGACGTCAAATTCGGTACAAACTGCGATCGCTTCTTTCATGGTGGGCAAATCGGAATCGCTGCCCATAATAATACCAATGAGCGGTTGAGTCATAGGAGGGGCTAGAGATTAGGAGCTAGCTGTAAACTGGGATTGCATTTAGGTTTAGTTATTTTCTAACAAGGGTGATGCAAGAATCAATGGCAGGTACAAAAAAGATCGCCTTGAATATTATCAATGCACGGCTACCAGGTTATTCAGACTTGCAACAAATATGCATCGATCGCGGTAGGATAACTCAGATCTTACCGATGAGTGAAATGACACCAGCACAGGTTTTAGACGTTGCTGGAGATTGGATTTCTTTAGGAGGCGTTGATTTACAGATTAATGGTGCGTTGGGGCTTGCTTTTCCCGAAATTGAAGCAGGGGATTTTCCTAAATTAGAAGGAATCTGCGAGTTCTTGTGGCGACAAGGAATTGATGGTTTTTTACCAACTTTAGTGACAACTTCTGTCAAGAATTTTCAGCGATCGCTTGCTGTGATTGCCGAATTTATGCAAAGGCATGAACCACAACAAGCCAAAATTCTAGGAGTGCATTTAGAAGGACCATTTTTGAATTACCATAAGCGCGGTGCGCATTCAGCAGAATATTTACTACCGCTGACTATCGAAAACATCCAGCGTGTCATTGGTGACTATACATCAATCGTTAAAGTTATCACTTTAGCGCCCGAATTAGATACCACTGGTGAAGCGATCGCTTATTTACATTCACTTGGTATCACAATCAGTCTTAGTCACTCGCAAGCAACTGCAGATGAAGCCCAACGTGCGTTTGATAGGGGTGCGACAATGGTCACTCATGCCTTTAACGCGATGCCAGGACTTCATCATCGCGAACCAGGATTGTTAGGTGCGGCGATCGTCCATCCTGGTGTTTGGTGTGGTTTAATTGCTGATGGACAGCACGTTTGTCCTACAATGCTCAAAATTTTGCTGCAAGCAAGCGGTTACGAACAAAAAATCTTTCTTGTTAGCGACGCCTTAGCACCTCTAGGATTACCTGATGGCACTTACCCCTGGGATACGCGCCAAATTACACTCAAGAATGGTACAGCAAAATTAGTTGACGGTACACTAGCAGGAACAACATTACCTTTACTCGTAGGAGTCCAAAATTTAGTACATTGGGGTATTTGTGATGTCGGAAGTGCGATCGCACTTGCCACAATAGCACCCCGTAAAGCAATTCACTTGCCAGAATTCATTGATAGCAATGCAGCCCAACTATTACGCTGGCGATTTGATGGTACAACAAGAGAACTGACTTGGCGCAGATTAGAAAGTATATTAGTGACTAGTGGCTAGTTTTGAATTTTGAGTTTTGGAAAGCAAAGAAAGGTGCTGGAGGCATTTATTTTAAGTTTTGAATTTTGAATTATGAGTTATGAGAAGACCTTGATGGCATTCTTAACTTAACACTCAACACTCAACACTTCACGACTCTCTTAAGCTTAATACTCATAACTTCTAGTCTCCCCTAGGTTTCCTGCTCTCTTCTCCCCTAACCCGTGGTAAGTTAAAGCGTTGGGAACTCATGATAAATTTGGTTTTATGAACGCAGCAGACGATAAAACAATAGTCAAGGATTACTTTAACTCTACGGGGTTTGATCGCTGGCGACGAATCTATTGCGGTGGTGAAGTCAATAAAGTACAACTCGATATCCGTAACGGACATCAACAAACCGTCGAAACAGTTCTTAACTGGCTACAAGACGACGATTTAGCCGGAATGTCAGTTTGTGATGCAGGTTGTGGTGTGGGAAGTCTGAGTATTCCCTTAGCGCAAGCTGGTGCAAGAGTTTACGCAAGTGACATTTCAGAAAAGATGATAGGCGAAGCTAAACGCGCTGTGGCAGAATTAGCTAACACAGATAATCTTACCTTTGCTGTACAAGACCTGGAACACCTTAGTGGTAAATACCATACAGTAGTTTGTTTAGATGTGCTAATTCACTATCCGCAAGAGCAAGCTGCAGAGATGATTTCGCATTTGTGTTCATTAGCCGAATCGCGCTTGATTCTCAGCTTTGCCCCTAAGACTCCTGCTTTAAGTTTACTAAAAAAGATTGGTAGTTTCTTTCCAGGACCTAGTAAAGCTACTCGTGCTTATCTACACAAAGAAGCTGATGTTGTCAAAATTCTCAATAGCCAAGGGTTGACAATTCAACGCCAAGCAATGACACGCACTCGCTTTTACTTTTCTCGTATTCTAGAAGCTGTTCGTACTTGATACTGGCTTTCTCCAGCAATTAGTGCTTTCTGATTCCAAAATGGCTGGCATGATCTCAGTGCATTTGTAAATGCAAATTTCTAGCAAGGCGCGATCGCGGTTAGGGGGTAAGAGGGCGATCGCTCCATTAATCGTGGATGGTTTTCCTGTATAGGCGATCGCGCAAAGCATCAGTCGTTATCTTCACGCTGGCGATCGCTTGAGGAAGTAGAAGAGCGATCCTTTGATTATGATGTGAAGGATCATTTGCCGTCGTGAGCTAAACTATTGGGCGCTGAGAAGCACTATCAACAATGTGATTTGCCATGAAGCCTTCAGACAGAATAAAGATCATTTCAGAGATTGCAAATAGGTTAGCACCTGATGATTGGTCGTTGATAGACCTTACTCTTCGGCAATTTGGACTTCCTTGGAGAGATAATTGGTCTGGAAGTACAACTAACTATATTGTCGAAATGATTCAAGGAGCTGATGACCAATCCTTATTAGACTTGGCACATCATCTTGAAATAACTCCAATAAATAATATCAGCAAAAAAATTCTTCCTCAGTGTGAAGTAAAAGAACTTATACAGGAAATAGATAATCAAAAAGCTTTGATGATTTCTGTTGCCACTGGAGGTTCACGAATTCAAGAAGTTAATGAGGAGTACAAAAAAAGAAGAATATTGATAATGTCAAAGCTACAAGCAATGAGCATTCAAAATCCAAACTCATATCCAGACTTATGGAATTGGTAAAGTAAGTGGAGCGATGGTAGCCTACCGAGTTATCAGTCCCGTAGGGATTACATTACTAACCTTTATCAACCAGTGATTGATAGCTTAACGCTGTCGTTACTACAAAGAGAAGCTCAACAGCTTGTAGAACCAACAGGATGGGCAAGAGTTGACCGTAACATAGATAAAATAGTACAGGTTTTAGCTGATGCAAAGAACGAAGAGGACTACCAGGCTGTAGGTCTACTTTGCCGAGAAGCAATCATATCTTTGGCACAAGCAGTATATGACCCAGACTTACACCCTTGTTTAGATGGGGTAAACCCAAGTGAAACTGACGCTAAAAGAATGCTAGAAAACTATATTGCTACCCAGCTACTAGGTAGCTCAAATGAATCACTACGCAAATACGTAAAAGACGCTTATCAGCTTACTGTAACTCTTCAACATAAACGAAACGCAAATTTCCGAGAAACTGCACTTTGTGTAGAAGCTACTCGTTCACTTGTAAATGCTATAGCAATTATTTCGGGACAAAGAGATCCATACATTGATTTTTAGAGGCTCGATCGCCCATCCCTACAGCAACAATAGCACAGGCGATCGCTGATAATCGAATCAGGCAAACTTTACAATGAATTACGCGTTTTAGAAATTATCAGCAATGACTGAAATTGTGTTTTTGGTTGAAGATGATCCCGATGGTGGTTATACTGCTAGGGCATTAGGTGAGTCGATATTCACTCAGGCAGATAACTTGAAAATTCTGCGGGAGATGGTACGCGATGCAGTTCATTGCCATTTTCCTGATGAGCAAAGCCGTCCTAAAATTATCCGGTTACACATTGTCCGAGATGAAGTTATTGCCTCATGAAACTGCCAAGAGATCTGTCAGGTAGCGCTCTGGTAAAGGCACTGGTGAAGCTTGGCTATGTTGTCACCCGCCAAACGGGTAGCCACATTCGGTTAACCACTCAGGAAAATGGCGAGCATCATCTCACCATTCCTGCTCACGATCCAATCAAGATTGGAACCCTCAATGCCATCTTGCGGGATATTGAAAACCACTTCAACTTGGAGCGTGAAGAATTGCTAAATCAGCTTTTCTCTTAACAACCCAAGTGATTGAGAGCCACCGCTAGCTTTACCCGTGATGCCTTCAGATTTTTGGTACATTCCTCAAAAACGTGGTAACTTCCTCATATTTTCCTCCGTCACATGATTGGCGGGAAACAAACATTCAAGTAGTTCTTGGAGTGTAATGTCATAAGGTATTTTCAAGGTGGCGATCGTTGAGAAGAAATTAAATTTGCGATCGCCTTTCGCAAAATTCACTGTAAGTAACGGTATATGCCATTCCCATTGCAGATCGCGCCACGATTGCGGTACATCAGGATATGCCAGTAATTCATTGAGTAATATCGGTTTCTCACGACAGATGGATATGGTTCTTGTTTCTCCAAGATAAAGTCTAAAGCTTTGCGAATTGGTTCGACTTGAGGATCGTGAAGATTGCTTTCGGAGTATATTGGTACAAATCTGGCTGCAGTAAGCATTACATTTTGCTCTCTTAATGGAATATCTAGCACTGTGGCTAATTCCAAAATCATCTCTCGACTGGATTTTGCACGCCCTGATTCTAAAAAGCTAATATGCCGCTGCGAATTGCTAATGACGGCTAAATCAAGCTGACTTAAACCTCAGCGATCGCATCATTGTCGCAAAAAATGCCCAAATCAATTGTACTTATCCTTAATTGATAGTGGCATCTAGCTAATTATCATCTAACAACACACTCATAAGTTTAATTACCTGTGTGGTAATTGATTCTATTCAGAATAGTTTCAATAATTCAGAGTAAGCGGCGAACAATAACAATATCAACCGCTGTTTAAACCTTCTATCCTCAAGACAGTCATGCTTAAAAAAGTTGTAACACCATCCTTGGAAACAACCTTGAAACTTGATAGTTTCGCTTGCGTTCTTAGTGGTATCATTTTGCTATTATTAAGTGAACCGATCGCTCAACTGTTAGTGTCTAATACATTTATAATGTTTGGGCTGACATTACCCGATCAATTGAAAATTTTGGGAATTGGGTTGCTTTTAGTAGGAATTGCCGTTTACATAGTTGCTTCCTCTCGCCCAATTAATGCAATTGCGGTATGGACGATCGTCTTAATCGAAGTTGATTGGATTATTGCCAGCGTCATTCTGTTATTTTCATTCGGCAGCGTACTGACATTGGCAGGTAAAGACTTAATTGCATTGAGTGCGATCGCCGTCTTGGCATTCATGATTTTAGAAATTTACGGCTTGAAGCACGAATTGCAAACTTCCTCCGACTAAAGTCGGAACTACTAAAGCAAAGTATATCTTTGTGTCCAAAGTCCACGGAGGTGGACTTTGTTTATGTAGTGGCGAATTTATTCGCATTCTCAAGCGTAAGTTGCAGCAATTTGCATCGGTGTAAGTGCGGTCATTGCTGCTGAGTAAAGTGATTGTAAATCAGTACCATCTTCAGGATAACGTGCGAGGCCGATACTAAAATTCAGTTGAAATTCAGTGCCATCAGCGATAAATTCTTGATACAGCGTTTCTTGCACTACGCTCAATCTTGCTTTTCCATCGCTCTGACTTGTATCATACATTCCTACTAGAAATTCTGCTCCTGCCCAACGGCAGATAATTGCTTCGTCATGAAAGAATTGTTGCAGAAGTTGTCCAACACGACGTAAGAGTGCATCTCCTTTAGCATAACCATGCATAAGATTGATTTGCTGTAAGGAATCTAGGCGAATCATTGCCAAAGAAAGGTGTTGGTCGTCTGCTTTTCCTTGCTTGAGTAATGTCTCAAATTCTTGAATGGCTTTTTGGCGATTGGATACTCCTGTGAGTGGATCAATTTCTGCAAGATTACGCAACAGTTTAATTCGTTCCCAACGATTGACAATTCGAGTTACTAATTCTGGACCAACAATTGGCTTACTGACAAAATCATCTGCACCTGCACCAAACACTTGATTAACAGCATCAGTGTCGTTGTATGCTGTCAGAAATACAATCGGTAAGCTACCCCAAAGTGGATCGTTGCGTACGACTTGGCAAAGTTCAATTCCACTAATATGGGGCATTTTAATATCTAAAATCAGTAAGTCTGGAAGGGCACTTGCTAGTGTTTCCCAAAAGTGACGCGGATCGGCTAGAGTCGTTACTTTCATGCCCCAAGGTTCGAGCAAGCTACGGACAGTAGCCAGAATTTGTGGATCGTCATCAACTACCATAACCTTGGCAACAGTGCGATCGCTACTTTGTAATATCTGAGAGACTTTAGCAATCACTTGTGCAGGTGGAGTTGACTTTTGGAAAAAATAGCGTCCTCCATACTTGGCAACTGCCAGGCGATCGCCAAAACTATCGCGTGCTGTATAAACTAAAACAGGAACTGATGGAGTTTGAGTGTGGAATTTAGTTATTAGTTGCAAACTGTCTTCGATTGTCGGGGAAATTGCAATATCAATTAACACGACTTGAGGATTTTTGCGATAAATTGCTTCGCGCCCAGTGATGATACTGTTGGCAACTGTTACACGGATTCCTTGTTGTCGTGCGGCGATCGCTAACTCTTCTGTCAGCAAGCGATCGCTGTCAATAATTAACACCAAGGGTGATGTCTCTTCTCGATGTGTTTTCACAACTTCGGTTTCAGGACGCTGTGTTTCTTGTCGTAAAGCTGTTACTAGTTGACATAAGTGTCCTGCTGTTTCGTGTTTGATCGGCTGATTTCCTTGAAATATGCGTTCAATTTTTTTGGCAATGCGCGAACCTTCACCCAAGCCAAATGTTCCCAAAGAACCTGCTAATGTATGCGCCTCGTATTCTGCTGTTGCCCGTAGTTCATCGGTGAGTTTTTCTTGTAGTAGAGCAATAATTGCCCGTTCTATTAATGTTACTTGCTGACTAACGCGCTCTTTAAATTGATGCCACACTCCAGCGATCGCAAACAAAGTTTGTTGTTGCGTTTGCTTGCCAATTTCCAATACCGGTGATATTGACGCGGCTTCAAGTGGTTTTAAGCGGTAGCCAATGCCGTAGACTGTTTCAATCAAGTCATTTGCACCTACAGCTTTTAATTTCTGTCGTAAGCCTTTTATTTGGGTTCTTACTGCTTCTTCGCCAGGAGTTTTATCAAAAGACCATAGGTGATCTAAAATTGCACTACAGCTATATACACGACGACTATTGCGCAGAAAAAGCTCTAAAAGCGCGTACTCTTTGGGCGTTAAATGAATCAGTTGCCGATCGTATGTCACTTCACAACTACTCGGATCGAGATGCAGTTTACCCCACTCTAGTACTGGTGCTGAAGTAAGATCGCCACGACGCAACAAAGCACGGACTCGCGCTACCAACTCATCTCGATCAAATGGTTTGACTAAATAATCGTCTGCACCTGCATCTAAACCAACGACGCGATCGTGACTGCTATCTTGTCCTGTAATTAACAATATCGGCATTTGATAGCCACGTGATCGCAAGCGACGACAGAGGCTAATACCATCTAATTTTGGTAACTTGACATCAAGCAAAATCAAATCGTAAGCAAACACTTGTACTAACTCCCAAGCTGCTTCACCATCGTTTGCTGTTTCTACTGCATAATGTTGCTGCGTCAAAACTAAGCGCAGTGCTTCAGTAATAAATTCGTCATCCTCTACTATCAATATTTTCATAGTGGATGGTTCACGCCTGTCGTCTCTTCACACTTATACTAACTATTAAGCGGTAGTTGTGAAATGATCCTTGGGAAAATATCTATTAAATAGATGGGTAAAATTACATACTACACTTTTTACGTTGATGAGAAATTATTAAGTGTTGAGTTAAGAAAACAAATCAGTTCAAATGTCTCTTACTATTTTTGAGTTTTGAAAAATTCTACTCTATTGCACTATGGAGAGTTTCTAGTAACTCTTTTGCTGTACAAGGTTTTGGTAAGAAAGCTTGTACACCTGAGCCTGTTGTTGCAGCAATTTTTTCATTTGAACTAAGTCCACTAATAGCAATAATTTTTACTAAAGGATTCATCTTCTGCAATGTCATAATTGTGTTGGCGCCATCCATAGAAGGCATCATCATGTCAAGTAAAACAGCAGAAATCTCATCTTGGCGATCTGCATATATTGCTAAGGCTTCAACTCCATTGCTAGCAGTTAAAACACGATAATTGTATGTTTCTAAAGAGAGTTTGGTAACTTCCCGAATTCCTGTTTCGTCATCTACAACCAAAATTAATTCACCATTGCCTGAGAGAATTTCTCCTTCCTGAATTATTTGTGTTTCGGTTCCTTCTGCTGCTGGTAAGTACACAATAAATTGTGAGCCTTTACTTACTTCACTGTAAACATTGACAAAGCCCCCATGATTTTTGACAATTCCAATCGCTGTGGCAAGCCCTAATCCAGTACCTTTACCGACTTCTTTAGTTGTAAAAAATGGTTCAAAGATCCGCTCTATAATTTCTGGTGGAATGCCAACACCAGTGTCAGTAACTGTAATTGCGACATAATACCCAACTGTTGCTTCCAGATTCATCTGGGTATACTGTTCATCAATAAGAACATTTGTTGCTTGAATACTTAAAATACCTCCATTAGGCATTGCATCGCGAGCATTTACAACTAAGTTCATTAAGACTTGATGAAGCTGCGTAGCATCACCAAAAATTGCCCATAAATTAGGAGAGATATCTGTAAAGAGTTCAATTGATTTAGGAAAAGTTTCTTGAATTAGATGAGTAATTTCTGATATTAAGTGTCTAACTTGTAAGGTAACGCGATCGCCTTCAAAACCACGCGCAAAAGATAGTACTTGTTTGACTAATGCCGCACCTCGTTTAACATTACTTTCTAATGAATTGAGCAAGTTTTGGCTTTGAGAATCGCTGAATTTCATTTGCAAAAGTTGTACTGACATTAAAATCGGTGTCAAGACATTGTTGAGATCGTGGGCGATTCCACCTGCTAGGGTTCCAATACTTTCCATGCGTTGCACGCGTAAAAGTTGTGCCTCTAATTTTTTTTTCTCAGTGATTCCTGTATTAACAACTAAAATTGATTTAGGGTTTCCTTGCGCATCGCGGACTAATGTCCAACGGCTTGCTACGATAATTTGTTTGCCATATTTATCTATTTGCCGCAATTCACCTTGCCACTCACCATAAGCGATCAAGTTTTCTTGCGAAACTAAAATTTCTCCTACTGGTTGTGCGTGCAAAAGTTCGTAAACATTTCTCCCCAAAGCTTCTTGAGTTAGCCAACCATACAAACGTTCTGCACCTTTATTCCAGAAAGAAATTCGGTTTTCTAAATCTTGTACAAAAATTGCATCGGTAGCAATATCGAGTAACGCTGCTTGTTCGCGAATTGTTTGTTCTGCGGCATAGCGATCGCTAATATCGGCAATGACTGCCATAATGCCATTAATCTGATCGGTAGCATCGCGCAGTGGTGCAGTAGAAAGCGAAATCGCGATCGCTTGACCATCTTTTCTATAACAGCTTAGTTCAATATCATGAATTGCCTCACCTTTTAATATGCGCTGGCGAAGTTGTTGATTGTCGAGAAGTGGCAAACACTGGTTAATAATCTCGCGATTGTTCCAGCCAATAATTCTTTCAGCCGCAGGATTCCATAAACTCACGTTGCCACTTGGTGTCAGTGCCACAATTCCGAGTGGTGATGATTGAATTAGTGTTTCTAGCGTTTGGTTAGCTTCTCTCAGCGAATCTTCTGCTTGTTGGCGCTGTTTGATGTAGCGATGCATCAAGTAATACAACACCATCAGCAGCCCGACGTTCAGTAAGGTAGCAATTGAGGATGTTACTGTCTCATCGCGAAAGCCGATGTGTGATTGTCGAGCGCGTTGTTGTAACCTTAACCGCTCGTTTTTTTCCATTTCGCCGATAATTTGGCGAATATCTTTCATTAACTGCCTTCCTTGACCAGATAGCACCATGTTTCTTGCGGCAACAAAGTCATTCTTTTGCTCTAAGTCAATTGTGCGTTCTAGTGCTGCAAGTTTGGCAGCTATTTTTTGTTCTAGCAGCGCAATTTCTTGTTGAGAGTTATCTGCTGTTAATTGCTTGAGTTTAGCAATCTGTGCCTGTGTTTGAGTTCTTGCCAACACATAGGGTGCTAAATATTGAGTGTCTCCTGTGAGTAAGTAGCCCCGTTGTCCTGTTTCTACATCTCTAAGCTTTGAAAGTGTTGTTTCTAGTTCTGCTAAAACTTGATGACTGTGGGCGATCGCTTGTTCGTTAGCAATCAGTTTTTGTGTACTGCGATAAGAAATTGCTGCATTGCCTAATGCAAATGCTAAGACAACGAAAAAACCTACGGTAAGTCTTTTGGGAACAGATCGTAGCATCAGCGCGATCGCCCCTCTATCGTATTGGACGGACTAAAGCTATCTTACACAACTGATCAGGTGTGTACTTTGTTTTCCTGTCAATTGACAGTGGCATAAATACCTGCTGTATTACTCAGTCTAACCTTCTAAACGAGATAGTATTGATCTCGGCTTAATTTCAACTCAATTGCCAATTAGTCTGATTTTATCTTGAGCTTGAGTATTTTTGCGTTAGTCTTTCCAAACACTGATATGAGTATTCACAATCGTTAGTTAACTAAGCAAGAAACATTTGTGTACTATTAACAACACATCTTCAAGCTTCTCAATCGCTACAGTAGTCATGTAAGAAAAAAAGGCTGTTTCTATGAAAATCCTTGTACTGAACGCAGGATCTAGTAGCCAAAAAAATTGTTTGTATGAACTCAGTGACACTTTACCCGATTCACCTCTACATCCTCTGTGGGAAGCTAAAGTAGACTGGAGTCGGCATCATGGAGTAGCCGCAATCAAAATCAATACTCAAGGTGCAGTTTTAGAAACCGAACTTGAAACCAATTCGCGCCCTGATGTTATTTCTTACTTATTAGATACTTTGGTGAGTGGTAAAACACAGGCAATTGAAAATCTTGCTGAGATTGATATTGCAGGTCATCGTGTCGTACATGGCGGTCAAGATTACCGCGAAGCAACGTTGATTACTCCAGAAGTCAAAGATACCATTTTACTTCTGTCTAATTTTGCTCCCTTACACAATCCAGCAAATCTTGAGGGCATTGAAGCGATTGAACAACTGCTACCATCCTTACCACAAGTTGCAGTGTTTGATACTGCTTTTCATAGTCAAATTCCACTAAGCGCAGCATTTTATCCAGGACCTTACGAATGGTTTGAGCAAGGTATTCGTCGCTATGGCTTCCACGGTATTAGTCACCAGTATTGTGCGCATCGGGCTGCAACGCTGTTGAATCGCGACTTACACTCTTTACGTCTTGTTATTTGTCATTTGGGCAATGGTTGTTCTTTATCCGCAATCCGTGATGGAGTGAGTATTGACACGACAATGGGTTTCACTCCGCTAGAAGGGTTAATGATGGGGAGTCGCTGTGGTTCAATTGACCCAGGTATTTTGATTTACCTACTGCGCGATCGCGAAGTTAATGCAGATAAGTTAGATGAAATTTTAAATTACGCTTCTGGTTTAAAGGGAATCTCTGGAATTTCTCAAGACATGCGTCAAATTAAAAGTGCGATCGCTTCAGGTAACTCCCGCGCCCAACTCGCGTTTGATATGTATGTGCATTCGTTACGCAAACACATTGGTGCAATGCTAGCAACTCTGGGTGGTCTAGATGCATTAGTCTTTACAGGGGGTGTCGGTGAAAATCAAGCTCAACTACGCGCTTTAGCGTGTGAATCATTTGCTTTTCTGGGTTTAAATCTCGATTTAGACAAAAATGCTGATTCTCCAGGCGATACCGATATTGCTACTGCCGATTCTCAAGTGCGCGTTTTAATTATCAATACTCAAGAAGATTGGGCGATCGCCACCGAATGCTGGAAGTTAGCTCAAATTAAATAAGAGTTTATCAACTTGTGCAGGCAGATTCTATCTGTACATCTGCGATTCCTAACTGCTTGACACCAAAGAAAAAAACGAGTAATCTCAAGTTAACGTTAACGTCAATCTGGTGCATCAGTAAATAAAGTGACTGAAAAAATGCGAATTGGAGAACTAGCACAAAAAGCTGGCGTAACTCCAAGGACAATTCGTTATTACGAAAATCTAGGATTAATACACCCAAGTGAACGAGAGGGAGGTGGCTTTCGCTATTATACGGAAGCTGAGTTATTGCGACTCCAAAAAATTGATTGCCTCAAGTCACTCGGACTAACTCTGGAAGAAATTGCTAGTGCGATCAACTTGTACTTTGAAGATCCTACTGAACTCAAAGCAAAGCAGAAGGTGTTAACAATCCTGCAAGCGCATCTCCAAGAAACCGACGACAAAATTGCCGCGTTAGCACAGTTTCGTTCGGAGTTGCAGACGAACATTACCAAAATTCAACAGTGTATTGAAAAAATCAGTCAGTAATTTTTTTCGGTTTATATTAACGTTAACGTCAAGGTTAATGAAGGGTAAAGTCTGATGAAAGTTTACGAAGTTCAAAAATTTGGCTTGGATGCGCTGACACTCACTGAACGTGCTGATCCTACTCCTGGTTACGGACAAGTTCTCGTTAAAATGCGCGCGGCTTCCTTAAATTACCGCGATCTATTGGTAGTTAAAGGTTTATACGATCCCAAACTACCTTTACCGAGGATTCCTTTTTCTGATGGAGTGGGTGCTGTTGTTGCAGTAGGCGAAGGCGTGACACGAGTTAAAATAGGCGATCGCGTTGCCGGAATTTTCTTTCAAAAGTGGGTTGGTGGTGAACTTACCGAAGAAATTACGCAATCGGCTTTAGGTGGTGCGATTGACGGAATTTTAGCTGAGTATGCGGTCTTGCATGAAGATGGCGTGATTCATGTACCCGAACATCTTACTGATGAGGAAGCTGCGACATTACCTTGTGCGGCTGTAACGGCATGGAATGCACTTTTTTACGCAGGTAATTTAAAAGCAGGTGATACCTTATTGGTGCAGGGAACTGGCGGAGTTTCAATGTTTGCGTTACAGTTTGCTTTCCTTGCAGGTGCGAAGGTCATTGCCACATCCAGCAGTGACGAGAAGCTAGAACGCGTCCGGAAAATGGGCGCAGCAGAAACAATTAACTATAAACAAATCCCTGAATGGGGACATCGAGTGCGCGAACTCACCGACGGTAAAGGTGTTGATTATGTAGTTGAAGTCGGTGGCGCAGGAACATTATCAGAATCGCTACGCGCAGTACGTCACGGTGGACAAATTAGTTTGATTGGAGTTTTAAGTGGCGGTAAGGGCGAAGTTGCTACCGCAGCAATTTTAATGAAAAACGTCCGCGTACAGGGAATTTATGTAGGTTCGCGCGAGATGTTCGCGGTGATGAATTCTGCGATCGCATTACACAAATTACGTCCTGTAGTTGATCGCGTGTATCCTTTCCACGAAGTACCAGAAGCACTGAAATACATGGAAAGTGGTTCGCACTTCGGTAAAATTTGCATCCGCTTTTAATTACTAAAGAGAAAAATAATGCCACACTTATTTGATACTTATCAACTCAAAGATGTCACATTACGCAACCGTATTGGTGTTTCCCCCATGTGTCAGTATAGTTCGCACGACGGTGTAGCAACCGACTGGCATTTAGTTCACCTAGGTTCGCGTGCAGTAGGTGGTGCAGGATTAATTATTGCCGAGGCTACCGCAGTCGAAGCGCGGGGACGCATTTCTCCAGGAGATGCAGGAATTTGGGCAGACAAGCACATCGAACCGCTACAACGCATCAACCAATTTATTAAAGCACATGGTGCAGTACCAGGCATTCAAATTGCCCACGCTGGTAGAAAAGCAAGTTCCGCACGTCCTTGGGAAGGCGATCACTCGCTTAAAGATGAAGAAGGCGGTTGGGAAACGATCGCACCAAGTCCCGTAGCTTTTGGAAATAAACTGTGGCGGGTTCCAAAAGAAATGACGAAAGAAGACATCCAAGAAGTACAAAATGCATTTCGCGCTGCTGCATTACGCGCTTTAGAAGCAGGTTACGAGTGGTTGGAATTACATTTTGCTCACGGCTATTTAGCACACAGCTTTTACTCACCCCTGGCGAATCAACGTAATGATGAGTATGGCGGCAGTTTTGTCAACCGTATTCGCTTTGCGATTGAAACAACACAAGCAGTGCGCGAAGTTTGGTCAGAACGTTTACCATTAACAGCGCGGTTATCGTGTTCAGATTGGGTAGAAGGTGGCTGGACAATTGAAGATTCGGTAGAACTTGCTAAAAAGCTGAAAGCTGAAGGTGTGGACTTAATCGACTGTAGTTCGGGTTTTAATTCTC
The DNA here is from genome assembly GCF_015207655.1 of Gloeocapsopsis crepidinum LEGE 06123. GTDB lineage: Bacteria > Cyanobacteriota > Cyanobacteriia > Cyanobacteriales > Chroococcidiopsidaceae > Gloeocapsopsis > Gloeocapsopsis crepidinum. The sequence continues at coordinate 69,110 of NZ_JADEWN010000023.1, forward strand.
CTAATTACAAAAACTATCCCTTCGGTGCGGGTTGGCAAGTGCCTTTTGCAGAGAAAATTCGCCACGAAGCTGAAATCGCGACAGCGGCGGTAGGTTCAATTTCCAGCCCAATGCAAGCTGATGAAATTATTCGTAATGGACGTGCTGATATTGTTCTAATTGGGCGCGAAATGTTACGCGATCCTTACTGGGCTTACAATGCGGCGCAAGAATTACATCAAGCAGAAAAACTGAATTTACCGATTCAATACGCGAGTGGGTTGTAAGGAATATACCTGTATGAAAGTTTTTATTGTTCACGCACATCCCGAACCAAAAAGCTTTAATGGTGCATTAACCCGTCATGCCAAAGTAGTACTGGAAAATGCAGCACATGAAGTTAAAATTTCTGATTTGTATGCGATGAAATTTGATCCTGTCTCAGATCGTCGTAATTTTACATCCCAAAAAAATCAAGAGTACTTTAGACAACAAACTGAAGAATTATATGCAACTGAAATCGACGGTTTTGCCCTTGATATTAGCTTAGAAATGGAGAAACTAGATTGGTGCGATGTGCTCGTTTTTCAGTTTCCCCTATGGTGGTTTTCTGTTCCAGCAATTCTTAAAGGCTGGGTTGATCGAGTATTTGCGATGGGACGTATTTATGGTAGTGGAAAATGGTATGACAACGGTACGTTTCAAGGCAAGAAAGCAATGTTGTCATTGACTACTGGTGGTTCAGAAACTATGTACAGCGAAACAGGATTAAATGGATTTATTGACGATCTTTTGTTTCCAATTCATCATGGGATCTTTCGTTTTGTTGGATTTGATGTATTACCACCGTTTATTGCTTGGGCAGTCAATCGTGTGGGCGAAGAACAAAGACAGCATTATTTAGAAATCTACCAACAAAGACTTTTATCGATTGATAAAACGCCAGCGATCGCTTATCCTGCTTTAGCAGATTATGACGAAAAATTTCAGTTAAAGTCAGCAAACAAAGCAAGCTGAAATCACTGTAAGGTGTATATCGCAACGAGCAAACTTTGTACTAAATTAAGAGATACTAAAATGATTGACCTTTATTACTGGACAACGCCCAACGGTCACAAAATTACAATGTTTCTAGAGGAAGCTGAACTTCCTTATACGATCATTCCTGTAAATATTGGCACAGGAGATCAGTTTGAACCAGATTTTCTTAAAATTGCCCCAAATAATCGAATTCCGGCAATTGTCGATCGCGCCCCAGCAGATGGCGGCGAACCCATTTCAGTGTTTGAATCAGGAGCAATTCTACTGTATTTAGCAGAAAAAACTGGAAAACTGATTTCAACAGATATCCGCCAACGCGCTGAAGTCTTGCAATGGTTATTCTGGCAAATGGGCGGCTTAGGACCAATGGCAGGGCAGAACCATCATTTTAGTCAGTATGCACCTGAAAAGATTCCTTATGCAATAGACCGTTATGCCAATGAAACAGGACGTTTGTATGCAGTCATGAATAAACGGTTAAGCGATCGCACTTTTATTGCTGGTAATAACTATTCAATTGCTGACATTGCTGCTTATCCCTGGATTGTACCGTATGAACGCCAAGGACAAAAGCTAGAGAATTTCCCTCACTTGCAGCGCTGGTTTGAAACCATTAAAGCACGTCCAGCGACGATTCATGCTTACGAGAAAGCAGAAGCATTTAAAGATCAAGCACTCGATATTGAAAAATCAAGGAACTTGTTATTTAACCAATCAGCAAACACAATTCAGCAAAACTAATTCAAAATCACCTATGCCAAAACTTCAGGCTAACGGAATTGAATTATTCTATGACATTCAGGGAACAGGCGAGCCTTTATTATTAATTCCTGGTTTCGCCTGCGATTATGCCCACTGGGATTTATTAATGCCCTCACTCGTTGCGCAGTATCAAGTCATTCGTTTCGACAATCGCGGTATTGGACAAAGTTCTGTGCCTGATAGTCCTTACAGTATTAAACAAATGGCAGATGATACGGCAATACTACTAGAACACGTCGGCGTGAGTAAAGTTCATGTTGCTGGTCATTCGATGGGAGGTCAGATTGCCCAAGAGTTAGCATTAGCACACCCAGAAAAGGTATATAGTTTGATGTTGTTGGCAACTTTTGCCAAAGGCGATCGCCGATTTTGTAGCATTATTGAAACACTAGGCGATCTCCCACGCATTTTAGATCCCGAAGCTTATTTTTATGTAGTGCTACCCTGGGCAGTGAGTGAGGATTTTTACTCAACTCCAGGCGCTATCGAAGAAGCACTCCAGTTTCAAATAGAGTATCTCTTTCCGCCGACTCCACAGGGGCTGTATCATCAGAGTCGAGCGATTGTTAATAGCGATACTCTAGACCGTTTACCGCAAATTAGTTGCCCTACGCTAGTTGTAGTAAGCCAGCAAGATATTCTTATACCAATAAAATTTTCTCAAGAACTTGTTCAAGGTATTCCCAATGCTGAACTTGTGATTCTTGAACGGGGCGGTCATGATTTCTTAATTGACGCACCAGATGCAGTGTCTACTGCAATGCTGAACTTTTTAGCAAAGCATACTAAATAAGGCGATCGCCCACACAAATCAACAAAATATCTAATTATTCAACGGTGCAATTAAATCTAGCGCATGATGTAAGATTTCTACTTTATTCACTCGTTGCTCTAATTCTTCCGGTTCGTAGCGCCCTTCTTCAACCTCTAACGAAGCTTCGTCAATTGCATTTAAATAAGCCCCTTCCAAGGTTTCAAGTAACTCCTCTGATGTAATACTAAACCGCGTTCTAAAGAACAATTCTCAGATGAGGGAAGTAGGTCATGGAAGACAGCTTTGCAGGAGCTAGCATTAACTCCTGCAAGCCTTGGCAAAGGACATCTGTAACAGCATCAAGTGAGTCGAA
>NZ_JADEWN010000133.1 GCF_015207655.1 Gloeocapsopsis crepidinum LEGE 06123
CTGATTGAGGTGTCACCTTGTGTGTATGCCTTAACTATTTTTTCTCGCAAGTCGAGCGAGTACGGTTTCATTAGACTTCATTTGTGTACTCCTCTTACTGTACCTCATAAACTTGCAATAGGCTGTATCATGCAAATAATGATTTTCCGTTGCATAAATTATCAAGGCTAGTAGGTAATAGTGAAGAGGTCATTAAAGAGTATTATTTACGTTTAGATATCGAGCGTATCAGTTTACCTGGAGTGATACAGGCAAGTGAGCTAAGTAAATTATCAGTTTAGCTAAACTAATCTCAGTTTGATTCATCAATAAACCTTGTGTCACCCGCATAAGGTTTTTTTATTAGCTATCTCTTTAAGCTTCTTTATCCGCTTTTCCCAATTCCTGCACAATCTCCATCCATAGGTTACTTGGTAGTAGATCAGGCTTGCAGTCTTGCGCTTTGATTTCCAAGCTGTTTTAGTCCAGTGCTGTAAGTGTGGCAAGCTCCTAGCAATATCTACTGAGTAAGCGCTTTTGCAAGGCTGCTTATTCAGCCAGTTGCATAGTTCCTCTAACTCTTCAATTTCAGATGCATCTATCATAGCGATCGCCCTCAACTAATGATTATTGTAAAGAGCTATGACAAAGCAAGCATATACAACAATCTGGTGTGCTATCGCCTTCACACTAGCGTGCAAAGAATTAAGCCGTCGTACCGGAGTGGCAGCGGCTGACTGGCACTCAGAATTAAGACGCCGTGCTTTTGATAAACTCAATCGGCTTTCTGATAATGAATTGGTGAAGTATATATCTGATAATTTTGGGGAATAGGGCGATCGCACTTTTTAAATAAATCGAATATCTTAGATCAAGCTCAAAAGTTATTACTCTATGCCAATTAGTAGTGTTAACCGTGCTCGTTCAATAGTCATTTCGCTTAACTCAGCAAGTGCTAGCAACATAATTACTGTCTATACAAGCAGTACTTTAACGCTAGGAAGTGAGTTTATTGAAGGATACACAATTGTTAGCTACAACTGTTTCGTTAAAAACCTTAAAGCTTTTGTTCAAATCAATAGCTTAGATGAAGTTGCACTTCCACTTTTTTCACCAAGAGATACAGAAACTGACAAGTTAATGAAAGTCATCGACTTGGAATGGAATAATCCAAGAAAACAACTTAATGTTTTTACCGGAATTAAGACAGATGACAACTGGCAACAAATAGGCAGCATTAGTTTAATTAACAACTATGGTTATCCGTTCAAGATTTATAACCTGATGGATCTATTTACCGATACGCTGGCATTAGAAATAGGCGATAACGGGAAAATCGGCGTGCAGATAGAAAACGTAGGTTATGGCTTCTTAGAAGCCTCAGATTTAGTGACTATTCATGGATCATATGTAGAAGAAATATTTCTTAAGTCAACTGAAGTCACTAATTACTACATTTACGGTTCTAATCAAAACAATACAACTCCACCAGATAATACAACTCCACCAGATAATACAACTCCACCAGATAATACAACTCCACCAGATAATCAATTAGAGGATCAGGAAATGGCAAATTGGGTAATTAAAAGTGGTTCTCACCGAGCAAATATTGGAGAGAAGTTGGCATTTGTTCTTACTGATATAGCAACTTTGACTTTACCAAACAGTAACTTGACACCTGGCGGAGAAATTAAAGTTATTAAGCATTCTAATGATGAATACAATAGTTATCAGTTAGACATTTACGTAAATGGTGCTTTCTTTCAAGGTAAGTCAGTAGAGTCAATAACTTTAGAAGCAGACAATGATGAGGTAAGCTTTATTTTTGTCAATGATGATATTGGCTGGATACCTACAAAGCCTAATGCATTAATGATTGTAGAAACTTTACCATATGGAACTACTTGACATAATAGTGTCTACACATAACGGTGAAAAATATCTAGCTTTATGTATTGAAAGTATATTTTCACAAACATATTCTGACTTCAATTTAGTTGTTTGGAATGATGGTTCTTTAGATAACTCACTCTGCATTGCTAAAAAATATGCAAGCTTTGACTCTAGAGTGACAGTTGTTAATCAACAAAAACAACAAGGCTTTACTCAATCGCTGAGTCAAGCACTGAAAATGACAAGTAGTAAATATTTAGCTTGGGTAGATAGTGATGACTTGATTCTGCCAACTTGTCTAGAAGAAACAGTTAGCTTTCTAGAAAGCAATCCAAAGTATGGAATGGTTTACACGCAATATTTTGATATTGATGACAAAGGAGACACGTTAGGACTAGGACACCGATGTAAATATCAATACAGTCAAGATGTATTGTTGAAGCTTTTTATTACTTTCCACTTTCGGTTAATTAAAAGAACTGCTTTTGAAGTTATTGGAGGAATTGATGAAACGTACAAATTTGCAGCAGATTATGATTTGTGTTTAAGGTTATCAGAAACTTGTGACATCTATAATTTACAAAAACCTTTGTATTGTTACAGAAAACATCAAAACCAAATCTCAAATACATTTCGTAGACAACAAAGTTATTTTGCTCAAAAAGCAATTAATTCGGCAATTGTGAGAAGAAATGCTAATCAGTCCTTATAAAGATGAGCAAACTTACACTAATCATTTAGATGACTTTAAAATGCCTTATCGTTATTACGGTAAAACTGATTATGAGGTAATGAAGCACAGATACCTAAAATTGAATAATAACTCTTATGGCTATATCAGAAGATTTACAACACAACCTCGTTGAATTACCTATTACAGCCTATTGCAGTTTTATGAGGCACAGTAGCAACAGTGAGTAAACCAGTTTTTCAAATGCACGGGATTAATTAAATCGAGTGCAGTGGCAATGAGAAGATCAACCCTGAATGCAGTAGTTGGGG
>NZ_JADEWN010000024.1 GCF_015207655.1 Gloeocapsopsis crepidinum LEGE 06123
CGAAAGCGAAAGTTTCACGTAATTGCAGGCATCGCTTGTACCCGTAAGTTAGTTGATGGGCGCTGTGTTGCTCAACTACACAAGCGAGGGCAACAACTTCGTCTTCGGGGCTTGAAGTTTCCTGTCTCTGTATCCTGGTATTATTTCAAGCGTGATGATGGTAAGTATGAAAAACGATTTGTCCTGTCTACCAAAGCTCTCAAAGCCAGCACCATTTCTTGGTGGGGTAAACGACGGTGGCAGATAGAGAGTTGGTTTAAGACAGCCAAGCACCGTTTCGGTTTGCATCGTTTTGGACAAGGGACACTTTTAGGCGTTTATCGTTGGTTAGTGCTATCCCTTATTTCTTATATTTTGGCGCATTGGGCTTACTTATCCACAGCGCTCGCCTCTACAAATTTACCTGATTGGGGACAAGCCGCACAAATCGCACTCCAAACTATATTTCCACAATTGGTGCTGTTACTTCTTTTACTAGACATTGAACGCCTGAGAGATTTGGCATTTAGTCAAGGAATTGACATTCAAATTTCCAGGTGCAAGATATGAGTAGTGCTGGAAACAGCAAATGGCGATTTTGAAGTGCCGGAAACTCGCGTCGTAGGCAATGCGCTGATTGTGGATATTGCAGGTGCGGCGATCGCTCAAACGTTTTCCCAAGCAAACCCAGTTGAGGGAATTGCGCTGGTAAGTGTAACAAGTTTACCCAATAATCAAGTACAGGTAACGATTACAGGAACCGATGCGCCACCTGTGGCTGAGGTGACATCAGAAGCTCAAGGATTAGTGCTGGCAGTGACACTAGGGGATGTTAATACTGTAGCGGATGAGGATGCAATTGAGATTGTGGTGACAGGCGAGCAGGATGAGGGATACAACCCGTCAAGTGCTTCTACAGCAACGCGAACGGATACACCGCTGCGGGATATTCCTCAATCGATTCAGGTGGTGCCGCGAGAGGTGCTGGAAGACCGCAAGGTGAGAAATCTGAATGAAGCAGCGGAGACCGTTAGCGGTGTTGCTCGTGGAGGCGGACTTTATGGCAATGGATCAATTACATACAACAGAATCATCAGAGGATTTGACCAGGGATTTTCAGGAGTTACCAGTTTCCGCAATGGCTTTCCCGATACCGATTTTTTTAGCCTCTTACCGATTGGAACTATTGAGCAAATAGAAGTGCTCAGAGGACCTGCTTCAGTTCTGTTTGGAGCAGGAGAACCTGGTGGAATCATTAACTTCATTACACGGCAGCCTTTAGATGAACCCTATTATAATGCAGCATTTGAGGCAGGAAGTTATGGGTTATATCAACCCAGTATTGATTTATCAGGACCGCTGACAGAAAACGATTCTGTTTTATATCGCTTCATTGCTAACTACCAAGGCTCAAGTGATTTTCAAGGCTTTGCCGACTCAAGATTAACTACGATCGCACCCTCTCTTACCTTTAATTTGGGAGAGCGAACAGAGTTAGACCTATACTATGAATACACTCACCTTTATGCTAATCCTTCTGCTGCTGGCACTAATACTGTAATTCTCAGCGATGGTAGTTTGCCTCCTCGAAACTTTGCCCCCTACTATCCTGGTTTAAGCCTTCTAAATGTTAAAGTTGACAGATTTGGATACAGTCTGGAACACGAATTAAATAGCGACTGGCGAATCAGAAACAATGTTGCGATCAACCTAACTCATTTTAGAAATGATGTGGCAGGATTTCCTAGTACAGTAGAAGACGATCGCTTTGTTGGTGGATTTGATGCCTCCAAAGATAATTATCAGAGAAATAACTTTTTTGGACAGATCGACTTGGTTGGAGAGTTTGGAACTGGCTCAATTTCCCATCAAGTCTTAGCAGGGTTTGATTTTAATCGCTTCAGTAATGAAGGCAATAATGTCGATACTGATACGCCTCTACCTCCTCTAGACATTCGCAATCCAAATTACGATATTCCAACTCCTAGCTACTCAACAATCCCTACCTTCTCCGATTTCAATTTGTTACGGCGCTCGTACGGTGTTTATCTTCAGGATCAGATTGCGCTTCTAGATAATCTCAAACTTTTAATTGGCGGTCGCTACGACTGGGTTTCAACTGATCTTGCAGTAGATCTGACCACACCAGGAGATGTCATTGATCTTTCAACCCGCAATGATGGTGCCTTTAGTCCTCGTGCGGGTTTGGTCTATCAACCTAGTGAAGATGTTGCTCTCTATGCTAGCTACACGCGATCGTTTGCTCCTCTTTCTGGATTTGATAACACGAGTACGGATGCAGATGTTATTTATGAGCCATCGAGAGGAACTCAATACGAAGTTGGTGTAAAAGCTGATTTTCTAGATAGCAGACTTTCGGCAACCATAGCTGCCTATCATTTGACCAGAACCAATGTTCTTACACCCGATCCAGATGACCCTACTCGTTCTATTCAAACTGGAGAGCAGCGCAGTCAGGGGATTGAGTTCGATGTGACAGGTGAAATCTTACCTGGTTGGAACTTGATTTTGTCCTATGCCTTAACCAATGCAGAAGTTACTAAAGATAACACCTTTCCTCAAGGCAATCGATTAGCAAATGTACCAGAAAATCAAGCAAGTCTCTGGACAACTTATACCATTCAAGAAGGTGCTTTAGAGGGCTTAGGATTTGGTTTAGGACTATTTTATATTGGTGAACGGCAAGGTAATTTAGATAACTCGTTTCAACTAGGTGATTACTTACGAACTGATGCAGCACTTTACTATCGAAGGGGACGTTTCAGAGGTGCGATTAATATCCGTAACTTGTTTGATGTAGACGAGGCAGCGTTTGCCTTCAGCAGAACTCTTGTTCAAAGAACTGAACCCTTTACAATTGTCAGTTCGGTGAGTTGGGAATTTTAGTGAACAGCTTCTCCAAGTTAGAACTCAAAGATACAGGCTGAATATGGGTTAATTCTGTAATGCTTCACAATGAGGAAAAAGTGTTCCGTAAAGCCAAGCTATTTCTACTCTTCTTAGCAGCAGTTTTTGTCTTCTCTATCGCTGCTTGCAACAGTAAGACGCTGTGGCTTCAGCCAGGCAGAATAAATTCAACAACTAAACAAACAGAGCAGTCAGACTCTGCACAAAAATCAGCAGCAACAAAAATTGTGAGTCATGCTTTGGGACAAGCAGAAATTCCACTTCATCCCCAGCGTATTTTGGTGCTAGATGGTAGTTATCTTCTCGACCCACTATTAGCAATAGGCATAAAACCAGTGGGTGCTGCTACCTGCCCATACTGTATCAAGTCGGATACACTTAATCAGTTCGTTGCCGATATTCCGCTTGTGGGTCATTGGGAGCAACCATCTTTAGAAAAAATTCTCCGTCTAAAACCTGATTTGATTGTGGGGCACATATGGCAAAAGCAATACTATTCACTCTTGTCTACAATCGCGCCTACGGTAATGATAGATACGGATAGTGGAGTCGATTTCAAAAAAAACTTGAAATATTTAGCCGAAATCTTGGACAGGAGCGATCGAGCTGAAGAAATTTTGGCTGAGTATAATGAACAAATTCAAAAGTTTCAGCAACAGCTAACCGAAAAGTTGAGGACTAAAACAGTATCGGTTCTGCACCTTTACGGGTCAAACGTTGCTGTTTATGGATCTGATTTTGTGCCATATGGTCAGATCATGCTCGATGCCGGTATACCGCTCATCCCTGCTTATAAAAATCTCAAAGGCTACTTAGAATTAAGCCTTGAAACTTTGCCTGATTGGGATGCCGATATTTTATTTGTTGACATACTCCGTAAAGACGATTCTGAAAACCTTAAATCACTATCGTTCTTGAAACAACCGATCTGGTCAACATTAAAAGCTGTGCAGAATAACCAAGTATATGCAGTAAGTTGGGCTAGTACTGTTGTGGGTCCAATTACAGCTAATCAATTTGTTGATCGTCTTTATGGATATTTTATTGATACTCCTTAAGCTCAAGAAAATAGTGTCCGCGCAGCACGCCTACTACACAAACCAAACCGTTTTCCTGAAAACTAATCACGAGTTTGCCTGTAATTAAGCAAATAAAGTGAAGTGCGATCGCTCTTGGAGATTTGTGCAGCAGTCCCTTTGTTCTGAAGCGTATTACAATAAGAGCCAAACCTAGCTGAAATTCCATGAACGCTCTTACCGTTGACATTAAATCAGTCATTGACTTGACCGATGAGCAGTTCTACCAGCTTTGTCAGCGCAATCGAGATTTGCGGTTTGAGCGCACAGCCCAAGGAGAACTGATTATTATGCCGCCCGCCGGAGGGGAAACAGGAAATCGAAACGGTCGGCTTACTCAGCAATTATTCAACTGGACTGATGTTGATGCAACTGGCATTGCTTTCGACTCTTCGACTGGTTTTAAGTTACCCAATGGAGCCAACCGCTCTCCCGATGCATCCTGGTTAACGCTAGAGCGCTGGAACACGCTTACGCCCCAACAGCAAGAGAAGTTCATCCCGCTTTGTCCCGATTTTGTTGTGGAGTTGATGTCTCCGAGTGACTCGCTGGTGACAGTTCAAGCTAAGATGCAGGAATACATCGACAATGGTGCGCGTTTGGGCTGGCTACTGAATCGTAAGGCAAAGCAAGTTGAAGTTTATCGTTCGGGCAAGGCAGTTGAAGTATGCCGAACACCTGAAACGCTTTCGGGGGAAGATGTTCTTCCAGGCTTCACCTTGAATTTGACTCAAATTTGGTAGTGTATGTATTTGTAGATGAGCTTTTTGATTTGAATCAACGAGGGGCGATCGCACTCAAAATTATCAGCCAAAAAGTGATCGCCTTTCAGCTAGTAAATCGCGAAACTTGAGACAGCGTTGTAAAAACTGCTGAGGAATTTTGATATTCCCGCCAAAATGAAGGTGAAGGTAAGACGCATGAACTTGATACGCTTGCCATCCTTCCAAGGTTCTAAAACTGGAGTTGTATCCTTGCAGTTCAAATAAAGGTGCTGTGGATGTTTGATTGAGCCGCGATCGATGAAATTCGTGCCCCCAAATTACTGTACCAGTTTTGAACAGTGGACTTTGTAGTACAGTTGCTTGGCGATAACCGAGTGTTAAGCGAGAATCCATAATTGCTGTTGCAGGAATGATATCTACCATTGACCAAGATTGACATTCAAAATCGACGATCGCCTGCGACAAATACATTAACCCACCACATTCAGCATAAGTTGGTATTCCTTGCTCAATTGCTTTTTTTACTGCTACCCGTGCTGATTTATTTTCTGTCAATTGTTGGGTAAATACTTCAGGAAAGCCGCCTCCGAAATAAAGTCCCTGGATATTTTCTGGTAAGTCAGGATCTGTCAATGGACTCCAGTAAACGATTTGTGCACCCAGTTGTGCCAAAATCTCTAAGTTATCTGGGTAGTAGAAGCTAAAGGCGCGATCGCGTGCCACTGCTATTCTCAGCGAAGTAAAATGGGTAATTGTTATATTTTGCTCAGATGCCGCTACACTAAAAATTTTCGCCTTTTTTAGGAGTGGTAATAACTTTTCCCATACAAAGCAAGCTTCTCCAAGTTGGGCAAATCTATCAATTAATTGATCGAGTTGCGAAATTTCTGCGGTGGGAACCAAGCCCAAATGACGATCGGGAATTGCGAGATCGTCTGAACGGTGTAAAACACCAAGAATAGGTAACTGTATTGATTCCAATGCTTCTTTAAGAAGTTGCAAATGGCGATCGCTACCAACGCGGTTTAGCACAACCCCTGCAATTTTGACTCGCGGATCGAACGAACGATAACCGTGGGCGATCGCTGCGACAGATCGTGACAATCGACTGCAGTCAATCACGAGTAAAACTGGTAACTCTAATAACCGTGCAATGTGTGCTGTACTTGCAGTGTCATCAATACCCGTAGCACCATCAAATAAACCCATAACACCTTCTACTAGCACACAATCAACATCTTGGCTGTGATGCGTAAAAGACTGCCTAACATAAGCGTCATTAGTCAGTAGCGGATCTAAATTGCGGCATGGACGTTTTGTTACATACTGATGAAACATCGGGTCAATGTAATCTGGTCCAATCTTAAAAGATTGCACTTGCATTCGTCGGCTGAGATACGCCAGTAACATCAATGTAATTGTCGTTTTACCAACGCCGCTACGTTCTCCTGCAATTATTAAAGACATATTCTAGGGGCTAGGGACTAGGAGCTTGCGGAGATTAAACCTCAGTACTCAATTGCGTAAAATACTTGTTTTGGCTTTTAACTCCTTACCTTTGAGTTATTTTATCTACACGAACCAAGAAAAGCCGAGAAGTTGAAATCATAGATTTTATGTCATGAAACTATGACTTAAATTCTGCCACAAAGATCGCTTTGTCATAAAACCATAACAAAGCGATCCCCAAAAAGCCGATTGATGCGTAGAATTACTCAAAAACAACCTTGTTACCTCTTGATCCCTAAAGAAAGTTTGCGGCTTAATAGTTAGTAACAAGCGATCCCCACGATCCCAAAAAATGCTGTTTTTTAGCATAAGTAGGATTGTCAAGGATGCACCAACAAGAGCCGTTCAAGAAGCTAAATGCATAACAAAACATTCAGATGCCCTCACCAGTCAAACAAGATTGCAGTCATTCTGGCACTGGATGTTACCGACAGAACGGAGTTTTTGTCCGGCAACAGAATAGTTGATTCAAATTACCGGAGACAAAATTCATGGCTAAAGAACGCCCACCTTTGGATGAGATGACCTTACGGCAACTAAGAAGAGTTGCTAGTGAATATGGTGTCTCGCGTTATAGCCGAATGCGGAAAGCGCAACTGCTATCGGCAATTCAACAAATCGAGCGCACAAAAGTTTCTGTTGTTCCAACTCGTACACTGGAGGCACAAGAAGCAGTGGAAGCAGCTAAATTTGAACTAGGTCAAGATGACCGCACAGGTGGCTCCTTAGCTGATGTAGATGAAGGTTTAGCCGAATTACCCGATGGTTATGGCGAAAGTCGGATTGTGCTACTGCCTCGCGATCCCCAATGGGCTTATACTTACTGGGATATCCCAAACGATCATAAAGAAGACTTGCGCAAACAAGGCGGACAACAGCTAGCTCTGCGCATTTATGACGTTACAGATATTGACATCGATTACCAAAGTCCACACAGCATTCAAGAATATCCTTGTGATGAGTTAGCACGAGAGTGGTATTTACCGATTCCTGTCAGCGATCGCGACTATGTTGTCGATATTGGTTATCGTTGTGCTGATGGTCGTTGGTTAGTTTTAGCACGTTCTGCACCTGTTCATGTACCGCCAGTTTACCCTAGCGACTGGATTGAAGATCATTTCATTACTGTTAGCTTTGAAGAAGATCTGCGCGGTAAAACTGTCTTTGAACTTGTACCACCAGCCAAGCGGATGGCAACTGCTGGAGTTCAACAAGACAGCAATCCGATCTACGACGAAATCTTTGGTATGGCTCAAGGTGTTGAAGCACAAAGAGTAGCAGGTTCACTCTATGGCTCAATGCAGCAAGTACCAGGTTCCGCTCAGATGGTTGGCGTACAGTCAATTAGCTCTTATGTCACTGCCTCTGGAATGGGGATGTGGGCTGTACCAACAATGTCGGGTGTTGGTATGTCAGGTGTTGGTATGTCGGGCGCTGGTTTCTCAGCTTCGGCAATTCCGATGCGTCCGCGTCAGTTCTGGCTCATCGCAGATGCAGAGCTGATTGTTTATGGTGCAACAGAACCCGATGCTACAGTAACAATTGGTGGACGTCCAATTAAGTTGAATCCTGATGGCACGTTCCGTTTCCAGATGTCTTTCCAAGATGGTTTAATCGACTATCCAATTGTGGCAGTAGCAGCTGATGGCGAGCAAACGCGCTCAGTTCATATGAAGTTCACGCGCGAAACACCATCACGGAACACTAATACAAAAGAAGAAGCTGTTCCAGAGTGGTTTGCTTAAAGCATTATCTGCCAAACTGATAAATAGATTACAAAATCCCTCGACAATCGTCGGGGGTTTCTTTTCATTAAAGATTATGATACCTGAAGAAATTGCAAGTACGCTTACAGATATTTTCGAGCCAGCAACTGTACAAGCGATCGCTCCTGGTTCGTGGCAAATTGAAACTTCTGGGTTTCGTTTATTGGTACTTTTATCTGACGATCAATCGTGGTTGCGTGTTTTGCTACCGATCATGTCAGCCGAAGCCGCACAACCTTTTATGGAGCAACTTTTAGCTGCCAATTTTGATGATACGCAAGAGGTGCGCTATGCCTTGCAACAAGGCGTTGTTTGGGGTGTGTTTCAGCACAGTACGGAAAGTTTGGCGCGGACTGATTTAGCAGATGCGATCGCCCGTTTAGTTTCGCTACACCAAGCAGGACTCAATGATGTATTTTCGCAATTAGTAGACAGTCGAATGCGTCAAATCATCTTTGCGGCAAAACAACAAGGATTAACACTCGAAGCAACACTACAGAATCTCGATCGCTTTTACGAAGAAGGGATTTTAGGCGACATGAAACAAGGAGCGCAATCACGCGAGGAAATATTAGCAGCATGGCGGCGACAGCTCGAACGTTTGTGGCAAGAAGTCGAGTAGGGTTAAAGATAAGATTGTTTTTCCTGCTTTTCAATTTTTAAATTATGAATACGCGACTCTTTCTATAGAAAAAGTTAGAGGTTGCAAGAAGAAGGAGTGATTAAATTGAGTAAAGGCGATCGCACTTTACAGCTTCTATATGGACATTGTTGAAATTCTTAAGCAGGATTACCAAAGATTTCCCGCTAACCAGACGTATAGCCTCTATGCCCAAGATGTCTACTTCAAAGATCCCTTAAACGAATTTCGTGGCGTTGAGCGGTACAAAGCAATGATCAGTTTTATTGAAACGTGGTTCATTGCGCCCAAAATGGATCTACACGATATCCACCGCGAGGGAGATACGATCAAAACAGAGTGGACTTTAAGTTGGAATACTCCTGTACCGTGGAAACCTCGGATTGCAGTTCCTGGTTGGAGTGAGTTACGTGTCAATCAACAGGACATTATCACTTCTCATGTCGATTTTTGGAAATGTTCGCGATTAGACGTCATAAAACAACACCTTCCTACCAAGAATAGATAGAGTAAAGAAATCTAAACATTTCTTAGACAGGATAAGAGCATTCATGCGTGTAATTCTGATGACAGGCAAAGGAGGAGTCGGAAAAACCTCTGTTGCTGCTGCTACTGGACTTCGTTGTGCAGAGTTAGGCTATCGCACACTCGTTTTGAGTACCGACCCAGCACATTCACTTGCAGATAGTTTTGACTTAGATCTAGGACACAATCCGCGACAAGTCCGCCCGAACCTCTGGGGAGCAGAATTAGACGCGTTATTAGAACTAGAGGGTAACTGGGGAGCCGTTAAGCGCTATATTACTCAAGTTTTACAAGCAAGGGGACTTGATGGAGTTCAAGCTGAGGAACTTGCAATTCTTCCTGGGATGGATGAAATTTTCGGCTTAGTACGCATGAAACGCCATTACGACGAAGGCGAGTTTGATGTCTTAATTATCGACTCTGCTCCGACTGGTACGGCACTGCGATTGTTGAGTTTACCGGAGGTTAGTGGTTGGTATATGCGACGTTTCTACAAACCTTTGCAAAAGATGTCTGTTGCGTTAAGACCACTTGTAGAGCCATTATTTCGACCGATCGCAGGTTTTTCTTTACCAGATAAAGAGGTGATGGATGCGCCGTATGAGTTCTACGAACAAATCGAAGCATTAGAAAAAGTCTTAACCGATAATATGCAAACTTCGGTACGCTTAGTGACGAATCCTGAAAAGATGGTACTGAAGGAATCGCTACGCGCCCACGCTTATTTAAGTCTGTACAATGTTGCAACAGATTTAGTTGTTGCCAATCGTATTATTCCTGAAGAAGTTCAAGATCCTTTCTTTCAAAGATGGAAGGAAAATCAACAGCAATATCGCCATGAAATTCACGAAAACTTCCGTCCATTACCTGTAAAAGAGGTACCTCTATATTCTGAGGAATTATGCGGTTTAGCAGCTTTAGAGCGGCTCAAAGATACACTTTACAAAGACGAAGATCCGACACAAGTTTATTACAAAGAAACTACTGTGCGCATTATTCAAGATAACAATCAATACAGCTTAGAACTTTATTTACCAGGAATTGCCAAAGACAATATTCAACTGAGCAAAACAGGAGATGAATTGAATATTACTATCGGTAATCATCGGCGTAACTTAGTATTACCGCAAGCTTTAGCAGCATTACAGCCAGCAGGTGCAAAGATGGAGGAGGATTACTTAAAAATTCGTTTTGCTGATAGTGTAAGGACTTAGCAACTACAGTTGCAGCTAAACAAACAAAGTCTACCTCTGCTAAACATAGCTATTTTAGAAATAACAACGTCAGTAGGTTTAGTATTGCAGATTTTCTGCATGAATTAGATTCTGCCATCCTAATCTATATGAACTAAACGTTTTCCATATCTTCTCCCTCCTGGGAGAAACCAATGGGGGGCTGAGGTTATAAACTATTAATCCCCCCAGAATTGGGAAGCCAGTTTGTTGCGGGGGTTCTCTCTGTTGTAGGAACTGGCATGGATAGAAGAAAGCTAGTTAATATTCGTGCAAGAAGTCTCGTATAATTACGGTTCCTAACTGCTCAAATCTTCTTTGAGTTAAGGCAACAATATCTTCAAAGACGTAATTTACTTTCGTCAATGGACATACGAGCTTTTCGGCTTCCTTGGTTAGCAGCAGATACTAAAGTATACGAACTCGATCAACTTGAAGTTCTCAGTTATAAAGATACTGTACTAAAAGATACATCACCTACTTGCTAAAGGTTTGCGATCGCAGCAGATCTCACTCAATCTCGATCGCACTTATTGTTAGCTCAAAGATATCGTGCTGATATACCTTCCATATGGTTAATTGAAGGCTTGTGGATCTACTTGAATTTACCTCAAGTAGATATACTAACAACAGTTTCAAAGCTAGCTGTAGCGAGAAGTTGGTTAGGATTAAGTGTAATCAATACCGAGGGAATAGGATCAGCCACAGACATTAGTTTTCAAGAATATTGGCGTTCCAAATTTGATATCCCAGAGAAGTTACCAGCAGACTATGGATGGAAAGCAAAGGTAATTCAACCTGGAGATGAAGGCGCACATTTTGGGCGTTATACCCACTTTTAAGCTCAAGTTCTAATCTGCACTGGCATAATTAAATAAGTCATCTTTACACCACCTAAAGGCGTTAAAATCACTGGGCTAGTTGGGGTGTTAATCTGCATTTGAATTTCTGAAGTGGGAAGTGCTTTCAAGCCGTCAACTAAATATTTAATGTTAAAGGCAATATCAATACTATCACCTGAAATTTGTGCAGGCATTGATTCTCTACCACTACCAATATCTTGCGCATCAACCGATAAAGCTAATTCTTGGTTGGCGCTATCAAGCGTAAACTTCACAATATTATTTTTCTGATCTGCTAAAACCGCAATTCGTTCGATCGCACTGAGTAAAAACTTACGTTCGAGTGACACTTGAATTTCAAATTGACGGGGGATAAGTTGACGATAGGCTGGATATTGTCCTTCTAAAGTACGGCTAGTTAAACGGTGGTTTTCCCATTCAAAAACAACTTGTCCGCGATCGCAATGCAGTGACAGCACTGCACCATCATTCAGTATCCCTAACATTCGTTCTAGTTCGCGTAAGGCTTTGGCTGGTACTGTTACCTCTAGTTGTGCTACATCTGCCTCTAAGGGTGCATTTTCGTTGATAGTTTGCACAACTGCTAAGCGATGTCCATCAGTAGCCGCAAATTCTAAAGTCTCTTGCTCTATACTCAAATGCAGTCCTGACAAAATTTGCTTAGTTTCATCAGCACTTGTTGCAAATAAAGAACCTCGTAGTCCTTCAGTCAATGCTTCTACTGGCAAATGAATAGCTTCGCCATTTTCTATTACTGGCAATTCAGGAAATTCTTCTACCCCCATACCCCTAACTTGATACTTTCCTGAAGTGGAAGTAATCGTAGCACCTAATGGTGTCTCTCCTTCATCATCAATGGCAAGTTCCCCTTGTGGCATTCGCGAAATAATGTCATTCAAGAGCTTAGCAGGAAGGGTTATTTCTCCTCCTGTTTCTACTACAGCCAAAAAGCTTGTCCGAATACCTAAGCTTAGATCGAACGCAGTAAGACTAACTTGTCCTGTTTGCGCATCTGCCGTCAATAGTACGTTTGCTAAAATTGGATGTGTCGGACGTGATGGCACTGCACGGCTTACGAGCGACAAGTTTGTGCTGATATCACTTTGATTGCAAACGAATTTCATCAGGAGATTTGTGAGTTTGCTAAAGGGTTTGGATGCGTCTTGAGTTTCATCTAGCTCAGAAGCACTATCGTAGCATTTGCTGCCTGTATCTGTTGCATAAAGACTACTAAAGATCTTTTTAATTTTTATATGTAGTAGTAGTAGTAGGTGCTGTGGAAACTGTGGAAAAACTTCAACAACCCTTTATCTAGTTCAATTTCATCTCTTATCTGCTGTGGAAAACTTGTGGAAAAGCTGAATAGTTTTTCACATAGTATTTTTACTCACTATCAGTTTTCCTCGTAAAGTAAATAGTTTTCCACAGATTTTCCCAAAGTTTTCCCCAGAAATCTGTAAGTTTTTCACAATCTAATCAACTCTTAATATTTCTTTAAGCCAATATTAAGCTTGACATCCACGAAATCTTAAAGCTTGTGAAAACAACATAACTTAATTATAAATATTTAATAAACATTAAAACACACTTATCTTTCAAACGAGATACCCAAAGAATGACTTCAGTAGGATTACTGAAGTTAAGTCTTGATATAGGTTTTTCCAAGTTGATTTTATCAGTGTGATTTCGCTTATATATGTAGTTAAATACAAGTTAAATTTCTGTTTAATATGTTTTTTACTTCTATTTTACTTATTTCTCTGGTTTAGGAATATATAAAAAATATGGCACGATTCAATTTTTAGTTTCGATTGATATTTTTATAGATCTATATTTTAAAAATGTTCATAAACACACTTATGTCTAATCGCATAATATTAGCCTCTGCGATAAAGACTACTCCTGGGAAAAAACTCAATCCTCACCAAAAAATAGCATTAGAAGTGGTTGCTGGTATTCATAATAAGCGTGATGTAATATTAGCAATTGATTTAACTGAGAGTGTAGGAATTAATGACGAAGGTCGGATTCGTCTACGACAAATTATTGAAGATAGCTTGAAATCTGGAGATTCGGTATACGTTGTTCCTTTTGCATCAAATATAGTTAACTCAGAAGAAATATCAAATTTACATCCTTTAGGACTACCCATTCATTTTGATAAAAAAAATCAACAAAATATAGATAAAGTTTTACAAAAAATTCCATTGTCAGCTAATCTAAATTTCCAAAATACAGATATTCAACAAGCGGAACTTACTATCTATCAAGGGTTAGCTCAGCTTAATCAAAATCGCCTGCAACAAAATCAACCAATCAAGTTTCAATCAATAGTCTGGATTACAGACGCCCCTTTATTAACTAAATCAGGTAACGAGTGGATTGAAACTCCAGCAGATAGTCCTTTTCGATTAGAAGATTCTCTACAAAGTCAAGTACGGCAGGCTTGGATTGATGCTTTACCTTTAAATAAAAGAGAAATATCAATTCAAACAGCTGACTCTAGAGAATATAAACTTGCTGTAGTTGATATTGAACCAGTTGTACAGGAATTTTGTACAATTGCACCAAACAATCAAGATTTTTGTAAAGTTAACTCTTATTTGTTTGGACAATTATGGTTTCCTACTATAGTTTTAATTTTAGGAATAATTTCTAGCACATTTTTTGCCAAACACTTGATCGCTCTACGTAAAAAATGGCGAGTTTCTGTTGTTGCAGACTTGGAAGATTATGAAAAAGAATGTCGCCCACTATTACCAGGAAAATCTTTTGCTATAGGTCAAGGAGATTCTAATTGTATTGATGAAATTGATTGTCCTGGATCAGAAGTAAGAGCTTATCTAGAACGTCAAGGAAATCAACTTTATTTAGTTCCTACTCAACTAGCACCAATAGAATTGAAAGGTAGAGAAGTTAATAAAAGAACTCGATTAACGGGTAGTTCTATTAAACTGAACTGTCCAAGTGACAAGCATGGAGATTTTTATCTCAATATTAAAGTTAAAAAGTAATTTATAAATTAAAGCTGATTATGTATACTCAAACTTCTATGAACGACCGACAATATCAAGGAATTAACCGAACTATTTGTATTGGTTTAGGTAGTACTGGTAAAGAGGTTTTGATGCGTGTTCGTAGGTTAATAGTAGATCGCTATCAAGATTTAGCTAAATTACCAGTAGTTAGTTTTGTACATATTGATACCGACAAAGAAGCTACACAATCGGTTAGCTTGCGGACAGGAAATAGCTATCAAGGTGTTGATTTAAGTTTTCAAGATGCTGAAAAAATCAATGCTACAATGACTTCTGCGCAAATTACTGAATTAGTTCAAGGTTTAGAACACTGTAATCCTATTGGCGATCAACCTAGTCCCTATGCTCATATTTCTGAGTGGTTTCCACCACAACTGTTGAGGAATATTAAAGCAATTGACCAAGGTGCAAAAGGTATTAGACCTATTGGTAGACTATCATTTTTTCATAACTATTTAAAAATTAAGCAGGCTATCGAAGTTGCTGAACAACGTACAAGAGGACACGAGCAAGATTTACTAAAGCAATCTGGTTTAATTGTTGATCCTGGATTAAATATTATTGTTGTCGGTTCGTTGTGTGGTGGTACGGGTAGCGGTACTTTTTTAGATATGGCATATAGCTTAAGGTATGCTTACCCTGAAGTTAAACAACTTGTTGGATATTTAGTAATTAGTCCAGAATTGTATGGCAATACACCTAATATGTGTGCCAATACTTATGCAGCATTAATGGAACTTGACTACTATTCAAGCCCTGGAACAACTTTTGCAGCTTGTTATGACCAAAGATATGATATTCATGTTCAGGAGAAACGCCCTCCATTTGATTACACCTACTTAGTTTCTAAATCAACAGAACAAGGTAATTATGTTATTGATAAGCAGCGAAAACTGTGTAACGTTATTGCTAATAAAATTGCTCTTGACTTTTCGAGTGAATTAGCACCTGTTGTCAAGGGAATGCGTGATAATTTTGCCCAACATTTGATTCAAGAAGACGATCATCCACGCCCGAATACTCAAAACTATCTTACTTTTGGGTTAGCGGCAATTTATTTTCCACGCGATCGCATCTCTCAAATCACAGTCACGCGAATTAGTCACAAGCTAACTAACTTTTGGTTGCAAGGCGAAGGGCAAAGCCCAGACCCACTAAAATTGTTAGAACAGTTTTTCATTGAACATCATTGGTATAATAACTCAGATCAAAAAAATGGTTTTATTTCTAAGTTAGAAGAAATACCAATTGAAAATGAAAAAAACTTCAATGCTTTGATGAACACATGGAAATCGAAGCTAGAAAATAAAATTACTGAGTGTAAAACTAAAGAAGAGCGTGCTAGCTTGATGCGGCAACTTCAAAGAGACTTTCGCGAACAGTTTCATAAAACTAAAACTGGAGATTCAGAAAGTACTCGCGGAGTTTGGTTGACTAAAATTATTAAAGGGAAAAATAGCTTATTTACACAGCTTTGTGAAGATATTGATAGCTATTTATATAGTCTACTTAATCCTAATAATAAGAACTTCTCAATTACAAATAGTCGTAATTGGCTTGATGCTATTCAATCTGAATTAAACACATATCAATATGAGATTGAATTAAAAGTTAAAGATGTTAACAGCACTAAATCATTAGAGCAACTAGAAAAAAATGGACACAAATTAACAAGATAATTCAAGATATTGAAGAAGAATTTAAAATTCTTTTCAATAATAAAAATAGCCGCGTACAAGAAGAAGCAAGAAGAGCTATTAAAGATACAGAAACAGCAATTAAACAAAATTTTAATCTATCGGTTGCTTTAGAAGCTTTAGAAGTTGTCAAATTCCTACAACACTACGTACAGTTAAGAGCTAATCAATTAACTTCACTAAGTCGCTCAGTAGAAGAATTAAAAGTTTGCTACGAAAAAGATCAAGTTGAACTGAAACAATCTAATTCTGATGAGATGAGTGGTGAAGAAATATTTTCTGAAGAAGATATAGAAGCTTGTTATGAAGCTTTGCTTCCCCAAAGAGAGTATCGTGCGCAAGCTATTCAAATTACTCAAAAAGTTTTAGCATCTGTAGGTGAAGGACAGTCTTTAGCTATTCTTCTTGCTCAAAGTTATCTTAATAAAGATCAACTCAAACGTGAAATTGATCCGACAGTTAATCAATTATTTGGTTCGCGGAGTGCAGATACTGTAGAATCAGTGATTAAGCGCTTCAATCAAAAATATCCCACTTTATCAGAACGTCCAGTTCGACTAGGGCAAATTATCCGCGAAGCTCAACCACTACTACCTCTTAATCTCACCGCGTCCTACTTTCACAATAGTTCTGCCAAGAAGAGTCAACTTATTGGTTTCAAAGATAGTGATGAGCCAGATGTTCAGCAATTCCATGAAATTTTAACAAATAAATTGGCAATTTCTGACAACGAACTTAAGTCAACTCAGAATGAAGACAAAGTTTTACTTGTTACCGAATATGCTGCTTTTCCACTTAGGTTGATTGATGGTTTAGAGAAGCTGAAGAACCATTATGTCAGGCTAAAAAATCAACCAGGTAATGCTCCATTACACAATCATCGAAGTGAAAGCTTTACTGACATTATTCCACCACCGGTTAACGAAATACTAGATTTACAAGACGTTTTCTATCCTTGTCTAGCACTAAATTTAATTCAAACTAATCCAGTAACTCAGCAACTCGAATTTCAATACTTTGATGAGTTACGTGGAGAGTACTACTTTGCTTCTCTCGATCCGGCTTGGAAAAAAGCTTTACAAGAGTTGATCGATCATAAAAGTAAAGCCAAAGCACTGCAAGACTTACTTGATGGAGTCATGCAAGAAATCGAGCAACAACCTAGACAATGGCAAGAATACTATTTACCAAAACTTCGTCAGTTTGTACAACAAGTAGATAGTTTGCCAGATAGTGATGAAAATTATCCTTATCGCTTAAATGTCGTTGGCTCACGCGGAGGTGATTCTGCTACAGCGAAAGAAGGTGTTGTTAACCGCTTCCAAGCACGAATGCAGCAGAAATTTATGGATAAGATATCTAGCAAGAATGGTAATGGAAACAAACCTAATCCTCAAATCTTGACGGGTGAAGTTATGTTGCTTGAACCTTCTGTTGAAATTGAAGATAACAGAACACGACGTCGTTTAGAAATAGAGCGTTTAAAGCAAGATCTTGCTGATGGTATTTTAAATCAAGAAGAGTACGAACAAGAGCGTCAACAAATTATTGCTAAGTATCCTTTGGGCTAGTAATGAAGTGGGTGTTATAGCGATCCTAATTTGAGTTGTAATTTTGGGTTAACGAACCACTTCAGACGCAGAGGAGGACACTTGCGTGCGGTGGTTTCCCCCGTTGAACAAGGTGTCCGTGAACACAGGGAGAAGAATAAAGGGAGGTATTCACAAATGAATTAGGGTTACTGTGTAATTTATTGATTTTTTATAAATGTTTGACTTTTATACTTGACTTATATGCAAAGTTTTATATCTACTTTACCTCCTGTACTATTATTAAGTATAGTTTTGATTATAGTATTACCTTCTTTTGCTACTGTTTTTTTGCGTTTAACTCTTTATGACAAACTTGTTTTTTTAGAAAGTCGTGTGAGAAGACTGATTAATCGCGAGCCAAGAGGAGATCAACCTGAAATTATTAGAGAATTGGAATTACGGTTTAAAGAAGCTAGTTCAAACCTCGATCAAGTTAATACAGCAGCCTTAATTGATCAAGTTTATAGTCAACAAAAAATTGGTTTATTTTCTTACGATCAAATTGAATACTTTTGCCGAGTTTTACCCAATTTACTGTTAGCATTTGGCTTGCTCGGTACTTTTTTAGGCATTACACTAAACTTGAGTCAACTGAGCCAAACAATAACTAGTGTTACACAAAGCAGTAATAATATTGAAAGTTTGTTAAATGACATACAGCAACCTTTGCAAGCAATGAGTGTTGCTTTTGCTACTAGTTTAACTGGAATACTTTTTAGTGCTTTAATAATAGCATTTAATTTAATCAAGAACACAAGTATAGCTAAGTACAAATTAGTTATTTCAATTGAAGATTACTTAGATAATATTTATCAGCCTGAGATTCAAGGAAATCATCGATTAGATCAAGCGGTAGATCGTTTAGTCTTTGAATTTAAAGAATTTTTAGGTAGATTTGGTACAACAGTACGCGATGCGGTAAACTCTTCTCTTGGAGCTAAAATTCAAGAAATTGTGGATGTTAATAAACAGGCTAACGAACTTGCTTGTCGTGTTTACAGTGGATTTCAAGAATCATCTGGAACTCTGGCAAAAAGTGTTGATGATTTTCAAACAACTACAATCAAATTTGCAGAAACAGCACAGGTATTTGAGCAGAGTAATTTTGCTCAACTTCTTGCTGATGCTACAAAAGATTTATACAGTATCCAAAAAAACTTTAATCATTCAACTGAAGTTTTATCTAAATCAGTGGCAACAATTGAATCAGCAGTATTTGAAGTAGTAAATTCTAATCATAAAGTACAAAATGTAGCTGATCAGATTAATCATCACAATCAAAATACAGTTCAAGCTTTAGAACTACATTGGAGTAATCAGCAATCTTTAAATGAAATCATACCGCAATTATATCAAGGCAGTGGAAAGCTCCAATCTGCTGTAGAAACGCTTGATAAAATTCAGCAGAAGAACCTAGATAAAGCAGATAGTTTTGAACGTGTAGAGAATGAACTAAAAACCTTAGCTGAATCTCTTAATAAATATAATCAAGTAGTAGCAGTTCGTTTGAAGAACTTAAGCGATCGCCTAATTAAAAGCATCAGCGATCAATCAAACAATCAACAACAACAAATGCAAGTTGTCTTAGAGAACTTAGCTCACTGTACGAAACATCTCAGCGATACAAAACACGAGAACTACCGTCTAAATAAGCTTTTAGAAAAACAGCTTTTATCAAACAAAAACTATAGTAACCGTCCTCCTATAACCGTTAAATAAAATTATTTTTTATATACTATAGCAATCTTAAATCATTCGTGAGAATTTCTCTTAATTCTTCTCTCTGCGTTCACGGATACTTGCATCTGGAGTGGTTCGTTAACAAATAGTTGAACACTATATAATTAATATGCGGTATTCTAATAAACATAATCAAATACACGAAGAACTGAATATTTGGTCTGCTTTTACAGACTTGATGTCTAATACTTTTATGATAGCTATGTTGTTTTTGCTAGTAGCTATTATAAAAAGCGTAAATACCCAAACACACTTAAGCCAAGCGATTGAAACTCAAAAACAAAATGCACCTCCACCTATTCTAGTCATTGAAGATAAAGGAGCGTATCGTTTTGCTTCAGGTAGCGCAGAAATTCCGGCAATCATGGATCAATACATCAGAAATAAAATTGTTCCTCAAATTGAACAACACACGCAGCAGTATAAAATTAATGTAGTAGAAATTATTGGTCATACTGATGGTCAAGGAAATGGAAGTGTTACTAGCAATCTTGACCAAAACTTAGAAAAAGTAGCAAATGCAACTATACCTGTCAATCAACTAAAAGCAGGTTCTAACGCTGACTTAGGGTTGATGCGGGCACTTGCGGTTGTCCAAGTACTACGTAACATCCAAAAGACGAGTAACCGATTACAAGGCTTGAACTTTAGAGCTTATTCAGCAGCGCAATTAATCTTACCAGATGGTAATTTTGCAACTGTTAATCGTAATCCTGATGCTACCAGGCGACGCATTGAAGTTCGCTTTACTCGACCTGGTGCGCCCATAAAAGTTGAATAAGTTCAACCAAATGTAGAACTATTCCAACCCCACATATAACCTTTTGCGTCGGCAAACTCAATATAAATACGGTTTTTATTTATTCCTAACTCTTGATTAATTTGTTGACAAAACTCTTGACTCATGTTTTTGGTTTGCTCAGGCTTCATTGTACCAACACTTTTAATTTCAATGTAGCAAGCCGGTTCTAAAGTGCCTGCAAAAGTCATTGGTATTCCCGATTCTAATGCTGTCATGACATATGACTCAGGTTTACCTAAATGCTTTGCTAAAGTTGAAGAAAGTCGCTGAAGTAGAGCTTCAACTGTAGACTTCTCTAGCTCATTAATCGATGTCTGAACTTTAATTAATGGCATACTCTTACACTAATTTACTTACGTTGATACATTAATTAATACATCAAATTAAAGTATTATAAAAGCTCGTGCCAATAAACTGCCATTAAGATAGGGTAGAGGAAACCTCCACCCTTTACCATTACTAGTTTTGATTGTTAACTGCTGTCTAGAGGACTCCCTAAACCTGTTAGCTATCCGCCATAGTTCCAACCAGTAGTTTCCAGTCGCAGCGAATCACCTTCACGATGAACACCCGCAGCAATCACTTCGCCAACATAAACTGTATGGTCGCCTTTTTCTACTGCATCAACAACTTGACACTCGATGTAGCCTAGACTATCGGAGATAATTGGACATCCTGTTTCACCAATATAAAATTCTACATCTGCAAATTTGTTGCCAACACGGCGCTGTGGTTGAAAGAACTTTTGGGCGACTTCTTTTTGTGAAGCATCTAGAAAGCTAATAGTAAAGACTCCACTTTTTTTAATCATTTCATGAGATTTGGAATCTTGTTTGACACAATTAACAACTAAAGGCGGTTTAAAGGAAGCTTGCATTAACCAGCTAGCAGTAAATCCATTGACTTCATCTCCGTCTTTTACTCCACATATGTATAAGCCGTGGGGAATTTTCCGCAGTATAGTTTTTTTTGCTTGTTCGTCTAGCAAGGGTTGTTCTCCTATAAAAGCTACATCGCTAAGTTTAACGAACCTTACTAGACGCAGAGAAGACAGAGAGAAGAAGAATGAAAGAGGGTTTTAAGATGCTGTAGACTGGCGTGGGCGGAAGAGGTGAGTGTGTTCAGGGTGATATAAGCGAGAACGGGCTGCAGTTGCTGCGAGTGCAGGACTAATGATGTATAGTGTTGTCCGAATCAGGTTCTCGGCTTGAGTAACTTTTGCCATTTCTTCTAACGTTGTTAGAATGATTTTCTCATCTGACCAACCGACGCGGAAGCAAATTGCGATTGGGGTGTGCGGTGGATAGTGTTCTAAAAGTTGATTTTGGGCTTTGTCTGCATGACGTGCACTTAAATATAAGCAAAGACTAGCTTGATGTGCTGCAAGTGAGGCTAGTTCTTCGGTTTCGGGAACTTCTGTGCGTCCACTAATACGACTCAGGATGATCGTTTGTACACTTCCAGGAATTGTTAGCTCGAAGTTGAGTTTAGCAGCCGCAGCTTGAAAAGCACTAATTCCAGGAATGACTTCACAAGGAATGCTAGCTTCTGCTAGGGCTTGCATTTGTTCGTGAATTGCACTATAGAGACTCGGATCGCCTGATTGGAGTCGCACAACTGATTTATGCGATCGCACCCTTTCTACCATGACAGGCAAAATATCTTCTAAAGTTTTATTCGCCGTTCGGATGATTTCTGCATCTGAGCGACAATACTGTAAAATCTCGCGCGGTACAAGCGAATCAGCAAATAATATGACATCAGCCTGTGCCAGAATCTTTTGTGCTTTAATCGTCAGTAAATCAGGATCGCCTGGACCAGCACCTACAAGATAAACTTTTGGTGATAGCGGTAGTATCGAGTCAGTCATAGATAAAAATTGAGTAGAGTCTTGATTCTACTACCTCACCCCTCACCCCTTACCTCTTCTACCACATCAGGTAAGGCACGTTTATAAACGTACAGCCACACCAAGCCTGCTAATCCGATTGCGATTCCTGTTAAACTCACTATTTGTGCCATGCGTAGCGATCCTAGCATTAAGCTATCAGTACGTAACCCTTCAATCCAAACTCTTCCAAGGCTGTAGGTAACGAGATAGGTTAGAAATAGCGTACCAGTTTTTAAACGTTGCTTACCCCGCACATCTCTCACAAATAGAGTTATCAACAATGCGAATACCATCAAATTCCACAGAGATTCATACAAAAAGGTGGGATGGAAGTAAGCAAAATTGGCAAGTTCTGGCGGACGCATTTGCGGAGGAATATACAATCCCCAAGGCAAATTTGTCGGACTACCAAAAGCTTCAGAGTTGAAAAAATTACCCCAACGTCCGATTGCCTGTCCTAAAATTAGCGATGGCGCAACTAAATCGGCTAACTGCCAAAAGGAAACTTGCCGAATGCGTGCAAAAATTAAAGCGGCAAGCAAACCACCTATAATCGCTCCATGAATTGCAATACCACCTTGCCAAATCGCAATAATTCGTTCTGGATTTTGGGCATATTCTGACCACTCAAACAAAACATAGTACAAACGAGCAGCAGGAATTGCCCCGATCACTAACCAAATAGCCAAGTCACCAATCAAATCAGGATTGACTTTGCGTTGCTTGGCAAGATACTGGGAAAGTGTAATTCCAATCAATACGGCTGAAGCGATTAGTAAGCCATACCAGCGAATTGTGATTGGTCCAATATTGATGAAAATGGGGCCAGGAGAAGCAAACTGAAATGCTAGAGGAGGAATAGCTAGTGTCATTAGCAACACTTTGAATTAGTTGTTACTAGATCATCATAAGAGGAGCGAGGGAAGTTGCCATCCTAAGTAGTGAAATTACGTTAATGTCGTATATGTCGAACTACAGCTATTGCAATAACAAGCTTGTTGCAATCTAAAATTTAATTATGGGTAGTAAAAGTATTGACCGTGAGTTAGAAACAGCTACACTTACAACACAACAAAAGTATTTAAATTCTCCACTACTAGGTTTAAGTTTATCTGAGTTGACTGACTGGGTAGTTTCCCAAGGACAACCCGCCTATCGCGGACGACAGTTATACGAATGGATTTACAAAAAAGGCGTGCGATCGCTGAGTGATATTTCTGTGTTTCCTAAAACATGGCGTTGTGCGGTTGCTGATGTTACAATCGGGCGATCGCAAATTCACTATCGTTCTGTTGCACCGGATGAAACTGTAAAATATCTCTTACAATTAGCTGATGGAAAAATCGTTGAAACTGTTGGTATTCCTACCGACAAGCGTTTAACAGTTTGTGTATCTACGCAAGTTGGGTGCCCGATGGCATGTGATTTTTGCGCTACGGGGAAAGGCGGCTTCATGCGAAATTTAGCCGTTCATGAAATTATCGATCAAGTTCTCACAGTTCAAGAAGACTTTCAACGACGTGTCAGTCATATTGTGTTTATGGGTATGGGTGAACCGTTACTTAATACTTCCAATGTCGTCGCAGCGATCAAATCGCTCAATCAAGATGTCGGTATTGGGCAGCGCTGGATGACCCTTTCTACTGTTGGCATTCCTGGACATATCTTACGCTTGGCACAGCATCAACTACAGGTAACGCTTGCGGTTAGCCTTCATGCTGCTAATCAAGCGTTGCGAGAAAAACTGATTCCGAGTGCACGTCAATACCCATTAGAGAATTTAATTGATGAGTGCCGCCAATACGTCAAAATAACAAGTCGCCGAATTACTTTTGAATACATTCTTCTTGCTGGAGTTAATGATAGTACAAAACAAGCAGCCGAGTTAGCTCAGCTGCTACGAGGTTTTCAAACTCACGTTAACTTAATCCCTTACAACCCCATTCGAGAAGCGACCTATCAACGTCCCAGTTTTCGAGGAATTCAAGCTTTCGTTGACGTCTTGCATCAACATCAGATTGCGGTTAGCGTGCGTTACTCGCGTGGTTTGGAGGCTGATGCTGCTTGTGGACAACTGCGGACAACGCAATTTTAAACGACGTGCGTCAACACCTGGAGCGTAAGCTTCTACCACTTTACCTGTTTCAGCACAAGTCACCATCAAGTAATCGCAGCAAGAACATTGTGTCCGAATCAAACGACTTTGGGTAATATGATGGCGTTCGCCCTCACTACCGCAATTAGGACACCGAATTTTTTGTACAAGCATTTTAAACCTCTTGAAGCAAGCAATTTTTAAAAAAAGAGAATTAAACTCGGCACTCAATGAATATACAGGATTAAACAAAAAGCAACAAATCTTAAATTATTAGATAAATCACCCTCTATCCCTTTAAGAAATAGGCTTTCTCTATATCTAGCTTGCCATTTTAGAAGGGAAGTTGTCATATAACTTTAGGGATAGAAAATAATAAAAAAAACTCGAAATTACTTTTGTTTTTGCTGATCCCCAATATCATTTCTTTTGTATTGTACTGGTTTAATCTAATTTCGGTAGAGATTTAACTTTAATTAAATTATTTAGTAAAGAGTGTTATCTATATTACAAAACAATCTCTAATTTGCCTTATAGTGGCGCTTTCCCTGTCTATCTTTAATATTTACTTAAGAATTCGGTTCTGTCTTAAGATAGATTAACTAGTCATAAAAAACTGAGAAGGCTGATGTCCTGAACATCAGCACTTATCAAAAATACAGCAGTTATTTTCTACCTTAAGAAGGATGAAAATAAGCATAAATTTCTTGTGCCAGGTGGGAACCAATACCTGGTGCATCTGCTAATTGCTCAGGGGTAGCTTGACGAATGTAGTCAATTGAGCGGAAATGAGCTAAAAGCTGCTTTTGGCGGTGATACCCCAAACCAGGAATTTCGTCTAAGCGCGATCGCCGTAACTTGTCACTCCGCTGTTGACGATGAAATGTTACAGCAAAGCGGTGTGCTTCATCGCGTAGTCGTCGCAAAAGTTGTACTCCTGGTTGTTCAGCTTCGGTGAATAAAGGCTGCGATTCACCTGGTAAGAAAATTTCTTCGCGCTGCTTAGCAAGGCTGACGACCCGCAATTCATCCATCAAATTCATTTCTTGCAATACAGCTACAACTGAGGATAGCTGTCCCTTACCACCATCAATCATTACAAGATCGGGCCAATCAGGATTTCCTGCACGTTGTAATTGCGGATCTGCGGCATATTTACGAAAACGTCGCTGAATCACTTCTGCAAGACTAGCAAAATCATCTGAGTGACCAGATGTGACTGTCGGATTCTTAATTTTATAGTGGCGATAGTACTGCTTTGCTGGTAAACCATCAACAAAAACAACTTGAGACGCTACAGCATTTGAGCCTTGAATATGAGAAATATCGTAACCTTCAATGCGGTGTGGTAAATCAGGTAAATCAACAATGGCTGCAAGATCCTCCATTGCTTGCGTATTGCGATCGCTCAATTTCTGTGTTCGTTCTAATTCATATTCCGCATTACGTTCTACCATCTCAACCAATTCAGCTTTAACCGCCCGCTGCGGCGCAACAATCGTCACTTTCCTTCCTTTGCGATCGCTCAACACAGTTGCTAACATTTCGGCATCGAGTAACTCGTGTTGCACCACAATTTCGATGGGAATCTCGACTGAATCAGCAGTTTGGTAATGTTCCTCTAAAACTCGCTGTAGAATTGCTCCAGGTTCAGCATGAGCATCTGCAACAAATCCTAAACGTCCTACTAATTGTCCCGCACGAATCTGAAATAGCTGGACACAAGCAAGTTTGTCATCTGCGGCGAGGGCGATCGCATCGCGCGATACAGTATCATCGGGCAACGATACCTTTTGTTCTGCACCTAGGGACTTTAACCCAGTAATTTGGTCGCGAATTCGGGCTGCTGATTCAAAATTCAGTGCTTCTGCTGATTTGTGCATTTGTTGGGTGAGAATATCAATCAGTTCTTGAGTTCTGCCCTGAAATACCATTGCTACCTTTTGGACAGTTTTACGGTATTCTTCAGGAGAAATTAACTGTTGACATACCCCAGGGCAGCGCCCTAAATCGTAGTTGAGACACGGGCGATCTTTAAATAGTGGTTGGGGGCGTTGTCGCAAAGCAAAAATTCGTTTGGACAGACGCAGAATAGTGCGTAACAACCGCGAGTCAGTGTAGGGACCATAAAATTTATCTTCTTTTTTACCTTGACGGCGGTTGCGCGTGATGAAAATGCGGGGATATTCTTCTGACCAAGTAATACAAACATAGGGATACTTCTTATCGTCTTTGAGTAAGACGTTGAAATACGGCTGGTGCTGCTTGATTAAGTTGGCTTCCAGGGCTAGAGCTTCGGTTTCAGTATCCGTGACTATAAATTCAATTTCAGTGACTTGCCGCACCATCATCGCGATGCGATCGCTCAACTTCTGTGATTCCCGAAAATAAGAGCGCACCCGCGATCGCAGTTTCCGTGATTTACCGATATACATAATGCGATCGCTGGCATCACGCATCAAATAGACACCTGGCTCGGCAGGAATTTCTTTTAAACGCTGTGCCAAACGTTCTGGTTCTTTGACGAGTGGCAGTGTTTTTGTGACTGGTGATTCTGACAGTGTATCCGATGTCATTGTTAATCAGAGAATTGAAAATTCGTTAAATTACACCTTTGACTAGTGAGAGAAGCTTTATCTGTTTCAATCTGAAAAATTTGTAATGTTACTTACTAAGGGACGATGACAGCTTGTAGAATCTCAAAAAGCTTGAGAAATAATTTTTGACCGCTGAACCTTGATTCATAATCTTAATAGTTGGCATTTTTAGTTGAATTATGCAGATCTACTGATCTTTCTACATCAATCCTAGGGCGAACCACAGCATTTTGTTATTCAGTTTTTTTAGTGATACTACTGATTTTAATTTAAGTTATGGTTTGATATAATACTTGAAAACTTTGCGTTTAAAGTTGCCATCAAATTCAGGCTTGCAAACATGAAATTATCGCAAGTAGGAGCAAGTAAGACTGACATTTTTATTGCTAGAGCATAGATTAGTATCTAGACACTAAAATATAAACTTTTATACTTGTAAGTTTCACTACTACCTAAAGCATAGCCATGAATTTGGAAGAATTTGAGTCTCAATATCGCAGCACGATTGATCGCAGTCTCAATCAACTGCAAACAACAGTTTTATTACTGGCACAACTAGAAGCAAATATTGCTAGTGTTAGCAAAGATTTGCAGAACCTTAGCCAAACAGTAGAAGAGTTTATTAGCGAACAGAAAACAAAATAGCAGAAAATCAACTATTCTATTGATTGAAAGCAGATAATTCTTCTTTAATAGCCTGTTTTAACTCAGTCAGATTCACTGGCTTAACAAAATACCTCGTTGCTCCTAACCTCAATGCACGTTGTTGATCTGCACTGAAAGCAAAGGCAGAAACAACAAATATGGGAAGATGCCGCCAGTCGCTTCTTTGCTGAATTTTCTCAAGTAAGCTATATCCATCAATATCTGGTAACTTCAGATCCAACAAAATAAGTTGGGGTTGAAACTCTGTCATTTTTTGAAAAAAGCAAGTGCCATCGGCTAAGCTTAATATCTCATAGCCGCAAAAACTTAAGTAATCATCAAGCATTTGGCGATTCAAATCATTATCCTCTACGATAAGAATTTTGGTACGGGTAGTAGAGGATGGGATTACGGCACCTGTGTCATCTGTAGAACTTTGTTGTTCGCTGCTCACAAGTTTTTTTGGGATATAGTGGTTTCTAACCGTAACATTTATGAAAAGATTTCTCCTTGTGTCATAGAATTAGCATGTTTTCTTGAAAATTTATTGAGTACAAAAAAACATTTATTATTTTTTATCTTTATTCAACAGTTATATACCTAAAAAAATGGAAAGGCTACATATCAGCAAAAATACTTTTTCTAGCAAGATAACTCCTGATAAGTGCGATTAGCAAAGTAAATATAGCAACGTATTACATTGCTCATTGCATAGCTAAGCATTTATTATTCAACACGACAAGTTTAAGGAGAATGTAGAAACATCTCAATTCGCTCAACAGCTGTTTCTAATATAGTTGGGTCATGTACTAAAGCAAATCGGACATAACCTTCACCAAATTTACCAAAGCCAGCACCAGGAGAGGCAGCGACGCCTGTAGCTTCAACAAGTTGAGTACAAAACTTAATCGAATTGTCTTGTGATTTAGGTAGCTTTGCCCAGACATACATTGTGGCATCTGGAGTAGGCACTTGCCAGTTGATGCGATGCAAAGCATTGACAAATGCATCGCGGCGCTGACGGAAAGTATCGACTACTGTTGCAACTTGAGTTTGCGAACCAGTTAAAGCAGCGATCGCGCCGTTTAAAATTCCGCGATATTGGTTAAAATCAACTGCAGCCTTGACTTGGCGTAATGCTCGAATTAGCTTGGCATTACCGATTGCATACCCAACACGAAAACCGCCCATATTATATGATTTCGAGAGTGTAAAAAACTCAATCGATACAGATTTTTCGAGATCGGCTTGGAAAATTGAGGGTGCTAGAGATTGGGAATTTTGACTTCCTTGGGTAAAAACGAGATCGACATAAGGAAAGTCGTGAACTAAGACAAGATTATGCTGTTGGCAAAACGCAACAGCTTCTTGGAAGAATACCAAAGGAGCGATCGCACTTGTGGGATTATGGGGATAGCTTAGTACCATCATCCGTGATTGTGCGAGTACGGGAGAGGGAATATCTGCAAATACTGGTAAAAATTCGTTTTCTTCCCGTAATGGCATCGGGTAAACTTGACCACTTGCTAAGTAGACACCACCAGCGTGTGAAGGATAGCCAGGATCGAGTAACAAAGCAAAATCACCTGGATTTAATACTGCAAGTGGTAAATGCGCCGTACCCTCTTGGGAACCAATTAACGGTAGTACTTCGGTTTCTGGATCGACAAGAATCCCAAATTTTTGAGTATACCAACTTGCGGCAGCTTCCCGAAATGCACGAGTACCGTGAAACAGCAAATAACCATGAGTGTTGCGATCTGGTAAAGATTGAGCGATCGCATCAAGAACATGAGGGGCGGCTGGAAGATCTGAAGATCCTAACGACAAGTCAATTAAGTCTTTTCCTGCTGCGGCTGCCCTTGCCTTTGCCTGATCCATATCTGCAAAGACATTTGCTTGGAGATATTCTAAACGCTTGGCAAACTCCATATCGTTTCAAAGTTTTGAGTTTTGAGTTTTAAGTTTTGAGTTAACTCTGTACAAATTGAATTTTCTTTTGGACTTGATAACTCATAATTTTGAGGCTTTATACCAGTTGTGAAGCTATTTATCTTTAATTCATCATTATGTCCACAGCAATGATTGCGGTGTTGATCTAGCCTTAGGCAGACAGGTGAGTTTCTAAAATGTCGATCAATTTTTGTTTGGGAATAACTCCCTCGGTAGCTTCTAGCACTTGCTGATCTTGAAATAGTCGCAGTGCCGGTACACCTTCAACTTGATACTGCTTGACAGTTTCAGGGTTGGGGTCTACTTCCATTTTGACAACTTTCAGGCGATCGCTATAAGTTGTTGCTGCCCAATCAATTGTTGGCGACATTAAACGACAAGGACCACACCAGGAAGCCCAAAAGTAAACTAATACTGGCTGGTTTGTTTGCAAAACTTCGGTTTCAAATTCTTGATCTGATATTGTAGTGACGCTGCTCATGGCGTTATTCTTCAAACAAAATTACTGACTACAGTATTTTGACTTGTTTTGCAGCTTTACAAACATTGTAGAAGACAAAATTTGACAAGTGCGGTAGCTAAGCCCTGATTGTTCCTTTGCATCAAGGTATCTATCAAGGCTTACATCTTATCAAGTTAATAATTACTGATTTAGAGTTGATCTAGTTGTTTTTTCAATTCTTCCAAATCGGCGTCAACTGGCTCAGATTGAGATTTAGAGGGCTGTTCTGATGGTGGTAGTGATTGTTGCGGTGAAGAACCTTCTGGGAGGGACATTTGCGCTTTGAGGGCTGCTAATTCATCATCAACATCACTTCCTGCTTCTAGCGCGGCAAACTGACTTTCAAGATTATCTGTTGCTAACTCAGCCGCTGATTGGGCGCGGGCTTCTTGCAACATGACTTTTTCTTCCATTCGCTCAAAGGCTGCCGAGGCACTACTTGTTCCCATTCTGCCAACAGCGCCTTGAAGTTGCTCTTGTGCTTTAGCGGCACTAATGCGTGCCTTGAGCATATCTTTTTTCGTTTTTGCTTCAGAAATTTTACTTTCTAAAGCAATTAAGTTTTTCTTAAGCGTGTCAATTTGACCTGTTTGCTGATCTAAACTACCGCGTAAGGCATTGGCAGTTTCTGCATAATTTTTTTTGCGCTCAAGTGCTTGGCGTGCTAAATTTTCATCGCCTTTTTGCAGGGCTAGTTGGGCATTGCGCTGCCACTTATTTGCTTCATTCTGAGCTTGATTATATTGTTGCTCAGTGCGTTTTTGTGCTGCGATCGCCTGGGCGACACTCTGACGTAGTTGAACCAAGTCTTCCTGCATTTCCAGCAGTGACTGTTCCAACATCTTTTCTGGGTCTTCAGCTTTGCTAACCATGTCGTTGAGGTTAGATTTGACAACCCGACTGATCCGATCAAATAATCCCATAACTTTGTTCTCTTAAGGTGTGCAAGATAGGTTGAGGTTATAACGTGGTGCAATACTATGTTATTTAGTTCAACACCGAAATTAAAAGAGCTTCTCTTTTATCTTAGGTAATGGGCAATGAAGAGCAGACAAAGCTATTTACCAATTACCAGTCACCAGTTACCGATTACCAGCCTTTAAGTTAATTTGCTTTCACTTGCTTAATTTATACAAAATGCTATTCCCTACGCTTGATATCTCTATCTTTAGTAGGATCAGGTAACTGAGGCAAATTTGGCGTTCCTGTAAGCTGTGCTTTCATTTGCGCGAGTTCATCATCAATATCATCACCTGCTGCGAGAGTATCAAATTGTTTTTGTAAATCGTCGGTTCCCATTTCGGCGATCAGATCTGACTGGGCTTCGAGTTGCATGACTTTTTCTTCCATGCGCTCAAAAGCTCCTAATGATTTACTAGTATTAACTCCGCCTAGGGTTTCATTGAGTCTTGCTGTTGCTTGTGCAGAACGCGCCCGCGCAATGTACATATCTTTTTTAGTTTTTGCCTCAGATATTTTGCTTTCTAGCGTCTGCATATCCTTTTTCATGCGAGCTACTATTGAATTTTGCTGTTCAATTTGCGCTTGCATAGCGGTGGCAGTTTCTTGGTAAGACTTGCGCTTTGTCAAGGCTTCGCGGGCTAAGGTATCATTTCCTTGTTGTAATGCTAGTTGAGCGCGACGATACCATTCTTCAGCAGTAAATTCTGCTTGTTGTGCCTGGCGTTCTGTGCGTTTTTGCGTGGCGATCGCACTTGCTACCGCTTGTCGCAGTTGTACCAGATCGTCCTGCATCTGTGAGACTGTTTGCTCTAAAATTTTTTCTGGATCTTCTGCATTACTTACTAAAGAATTGACATTCGCTCTAAATACCCGCCCGATGCGGTCAATCAGTCCCATGATGGCTCTCCATTTGGTTACAAAAGCTGCATCTTGCCCGTTCCGACCGCAACTCACC
This sequence comes from Gloeocapsopsis crepidinum LEGE 06123, assembly GCF_015207655.1. Classification (GTDB taxonomy): domain Bacteria; phylum Cyanobacteriota; class Cyanobacteriia; order Cyanobacteriales; family Chroococcidiopsidaceae; genus Gloeocapsopsis; species Gloeocapsopsis crepidinum. Next base: position 31,714 of record NZ_JADEWN010000024.1, read on the forward strand.
AAATTGGTAACATCTTAGTCGGAGTATTAGAATCATGGTATCGTACCTTCTCTCTCCTAACCTCCACCTCTTAGCACCTAGACTCAAAAATGTCTTTCAAATCCCTTGAGCAACTCGTGGGTGCTTTCATTGAGCAAACTGCTTGGCACGAGCAACCTTTGCAACGTGTTACCAAATGTTGGTCTGATGTTGTTGGTGTTGCAGTTGCATCACATACGCGACCGCTTTCGATTCAACGCAATATACTGTGGGTGGCAACATCTAGCGCGGCTTGGGCGCAAACTCTCACTTTTGAACGCCAGCGCATCTTAACGAAACTAAATCCTTATTTGCTAGATCCCTTAACCGATATTCGTTTTTCTACAGCAGGATGGCAGCGATCGCAAGTAGATAAAAAAGATACTCCAGCAAAAAACAATCACCCTAGCTATGTTGTCACAGTGGGTAGTCGTAAAAATAAAGCGCAGGCTGCTATTCAAAATCCGCGTGCTGCGTTTCAACATTGGCAAGAGACGACGCGATCGCGATCGCAAGGGCTACCACTTTGTCCTCAATGTCAATGCCCTACTCCACATGGAGAACTACAGCGATGGGAAGTATGCTCTTTTTGTGCTGCTAAAAGATGGTAAACAACTAATCAAATCAATCAATTAGCTTAGTTATTAAGTTTTTGGACAATTCAATATTAAGCCTTCTATCAATTAAACTTAAAAATGTCAATGCCGTAGTTACTGGAAAATACATCTTACCTCATAGTATTTATCTAAATCTATCCATATTTATACTGATTTTTAATAAATTGTATCTGAGTTCGCAAAGCAATTTATTTTGTTTCTTGCTGATCCCTTGGTTGTTTTAATCAAAAGCTATAGCCTTTCACTCATACATTTGTATCGCAATATAACAAGAATATAAAGAAAACATGAATTTTCTGATTTATGAAAATAGCCGAAAGCTATACCAATTAATCATTTGCTAGCTTTAAGGATTTTTTATATAGCGGCACAATAACAGGCGATGGACAATTGCTAAACAGCATTCCTATGAAAAATGTAAATCCAACTTCTGCCTGTCGCTACTGTCGCTACTATCAACCAGAAGGAAGGCGTGGTGGGTGTTGTCAAATGTTGGGAGCACCAGTTCAAGGAAGTTGGAAAGCTTGTGAATTATCACTTCCAGCTTTTGCCCCCTCGTGGGATATTAAGAAAGTTATGATTGTGCCCGATGAGCCAGCACTTGTGCCTAAACCATCGACAATATTTTGTGAATCCAACCATACTTCATTAGAACCAAGTCGACATTTTCTTTCCCTCACTCCTCATCCCACACCCCTCACCCCTTCTCAAGGTAGCCAAGGGTATTGACGAAAATCGGGTTTGCGCTTTTCTAAGAAAGCTTGTTTTCCTTCGGCTCCTTCTTCAGTCATGTAGTAGAGTAAAGTTGCGTTTCCGGCAAGTTCTTGTAAACCAGCTTGACCGTCACAATCAGCATTGAATGCAGCTTTGAGACAGCGAATTGCGATCGGGCTTTTTTCTAGAATTTCATTTGCCCATTGAATTCCTTCGGCTTCTAATTGTTCTACAGGCACAACGCAGTTAACTAAACCCATTTCTAGTGCTTGGGCTGCGGTGTATTGGCGACAAAGAAACCAAATCTCTCGTGCTTTTTTTTGTCCCACAACGCGGGCGAGGTAACTTGCACCAAATCCGCCATCAAAGCTACCGACTTTAGGCCCTGTTTGACCAAAAACTGCGTTATCCGCAGCGATTGTTAAGTCACAAATCAGATGTAGTACGTGTCCGCCACCGATCGCATACCCAGCCACAAGGGCAATGACGACTTTCGGCATCGAACGAATTAAACGCTGTAAATCTAATACATTTAACCGAGGCACGCCATCATCATCGACATATCCTGCAGTTCCTCTGACACTTTGATCGCCCCCCGCACAAAACGCATATTTTCCATCCGTATGTGGTCCTGCACCCGTAAATAAAACAACACCAATACTCGTATCTTCACGCGCATCAACAAAAGCATCGTAAAGTTCAAACACAGTTTTGGGACGAAACGCATTCCGCTTGTGCGGACGATTGATTGTAATTTTGGCGATACCGTCAGTTTTGTGATAAAGGATATCTTCGTAGGTTTTAGCCGTTTGCCAGTTTTGCATAAAGTGTGCGATCGCGCTTCCAGTTTGAGAATTTTAACGCAGGTTCTGTTAGTTAAGTGCCTTTATTATGCCTTCAGTCGAAATAGTATAAAACTTACGCAAGAGTCGTTTAAGTTGAAATAATGTATTAGCTGAAACTTATCTTTAAGCATTCATCACTAAACTGGAGCATAATTTATCAATAGAATAGGTTGAATGAGAGATATGCAACAGCCTATGCATGAGGAAATTAGTACTGCATCCTCTCGGCTTTGCTTAGGCAAAGCAACGCTCGATAGTTTCGTTGTTGAGCATTTTCAACAACCCGCCTATGAGCTACCAGAAACCTGTTTACTGACGGAACACAGAATCATCCTCAACCTTGGCAATCCCTACAATGTGGAACAGTGGTACGACGGATATTATCAGCAAAATCAGATGGACACGGGAAACTTTACGGTTTTGCCGATAGGGATGAGTCGCCGAGTCATTTGGGATCGACCGATTGAATTTCTACTTCTGCATTTAGAGCCTGTTTATATGCAGCAAATGGTATTAGATTTAAGCGATCGCCATCAGTTGGAATTAATACCTCACTATAAACGTCAAGATTCTCTCATTCATCAAATTGGTTTAGCGTTAAAAACCGAATTACAAAGCCAAGGTTTGGGAGGAAAGCTTTATCTTGAATCGATGATGGCAACTTTAACAATACAACTTTTAAGACATCACGCGCATTGGACATCACTCACGCCAACTCCAGGCGGTTTTTCCAATTATCAGTTACGGCAAATCATTAATTACATTCATAGTAATCTTGAGCAAGAATTGAGCCTTGACGAGCTAGCAAGTATTGCACAGATAAGCAAGTATTATCTCATTCGACTATTCAAACGAGCAATGGGAGTTACATTACATCGATATGTAACCACCTGCCGTATTGAAAAAGCTAAACAGCTATTAGCTCAGCGAAACTTGTCAATTGTCGAAATTTGCCATCTCGTTGGATTTCAAAGCCAAAGTCACTTCACTGATCTGTTTCATCGCTACATTGGTGTTACACCGAAAGTCTACCGAGACAGTTTGTAAGTTGTGCAAGATCCCGACAAATTTTGCAATAACTCGCAAGACATGAGCGCGTAAGATCAGTATCCTCTTAAGAGATCTTCTGATTCTGAGAAATGAATGCAAATCGAGAAGCAGACGAACGCGAACTGAAAACCTTATATACAGCCTTCCTCAATGCTATTCTTCAGCACGATCTAGCCACTCTTGAGCAAGACTTACCGGATGATTTTCTCAGTGTTTTTCCAAACGGTCATGTTGCAAATAAAGCAATGGAATTGGAGAACGCTAAAACTGTAGAGCTTGAATCATTTAGCACAGATGAACTGCAAGTGTATTGGTACGGAGATAGCGTTGCTATTCTCAATTTTCGCTTGTCCTTAACGTTCAAAGGACAAAAAACAAAACAGGTGCGTGACTCTCATGTATATCTAAGGCGGAATGGACGCTGGCAAATGATTTTAGGGCAAACAACTCCCATCTTGTAATACTGAGCATCCTACATATTTGGAGCATCAACTGATGAAAACGATTATTGCATTTGTCTTATTCACTGTTTTAATGCTTGTAATGCCCCTGAATGCATGGGCAGCGATTGCGCGGAGCGCAGCGCCAGAGGCAATCTCTATCCCTTCCACATCAAATCAACCTATTCAGTTGATTCATCCTGGAAAAGGCGAAACATTTCAAGTTGGAGGCGATTTTATCACATTCAAAACTCTCAGTGAGGACACTCCAGGAGAATTATCGGTGATTGAAATTACAGCTGCTCCCCAGTCAGGACCACCTTTGCACAAACATCCACCAGAAGTTTTTTACATTGTTGATGGAGAATTCGAGTTTTATGGTGCTTCACCCGAAGACACAGTTAAAGCCACTGCTGGAGATTTCATTCACATTCCCTCTGGTGCGCCTCACGCCTACAAAAATGTTGGGACAACTCCAGGAAAGTACTTACTTTTTACCTCAATTGCAGGAAACCCAGGGCAACTTTGGTTCCAAAAGTTTGAATATGAGATGAGCAACAGCTTGGGAAACCGAGTTACGGATGAAACATCTGCTTCTACAATTCCAAAGTTCTCGAATAACAAATCGATGGCTGCAATTGCTCGTAAGTACGGAATCGAATTCTTAGAGTGAATGAAGTAAGACTACGATAGAAAATACTGTAACTTTGTTAGTGAAAGCGATCGCTCGTTTTATACAGTTGGTGTAAAACTGTATTAGTTAAACAGTGAGGTAGGCAAAAATAACTGCACACAACATCTTAATCGATCGCTTATCTCCCTAATAAGTAAGAGAATGTATCATGGATAAAGCTATTATTGTTAGTATCACAGAACAAAGACAACTAGAAATTCCAGCAGAGATTCAAGCACATCTTCATCCTAGTGATGAATACATTGTGTGGAAAACAAAAGATGGTTTTTTATTTAAGAAAGTTCAAAAGAATTTAGAGCTAGCTGATCTACTTGAGAAGGTGAAAGAACTTGGTACTGATCCTAATCAACCTACTTTAGAAGAGATTAGTCAAATAGTACACGAGATTCGTACTTCAAATCCGAGAGCATGAAAGTTCTCCTTGACACCAATGTTTGGGTTTCAGGCTTACTCTTTAGCTACTGCCTTGCAGGTGATGTATATGCTATTGTTACAGGCGATCGCAATTTACTAATGCTTGAAAGGTTTGCCGGAATTTTAATTTTAAAACCTCAAGATTTTCTACGGATTGTGATTGATAAAGCTGGAAATTAAAAACTTAAAATTATAAATATTCTGTTGCCAACTTTCCTAAATTATCTTTTCGCCACTTAGCGTCAGCTTTTCTATCAGTTTTTAACTCTAAAACTCGTATACCTTTTGTAGGAAGTGGATTGAGTTTTTGTTGCAATTGTTCCCAAGAATAAATTAGCTCATGCTCTACATTGTAAGTAGCACATAGTTGAGCAAAATCTATATTTTGTGGTGTAGCAAAAAACTCTTCAAAGGGTGGTTCAAACTTAGAAATAGGCAGCATTTCAAAAATACCACCACCGTTATTATTAATCAGAACAATTGTTAAATGTCCAACAAACTTATTGTTAATTAAAAAACCGTTTGTATCGTGTAATAAAGCTAAATCGCCAGTGAGTAACACGCTACTTTGATTGCGATATGCTACTCCTAAGGCAGTGGACAATGTGCCATCAATACCATTTGCGCCCCGATTAAAAAATGGGCGAATATTGGAATTACTCGGTTTCCAGAAAAACTCCATATCGCGCACAGGCATACTATTGGCAACGAATAGGGGTGTTGCTGGTGGTAATGTTTGCGACAGTAACCAGGCGGCTTTACCTTCAAACAAATGATCAATTTCAGTCATTGTGCGATCGCACGCTGACCTTACTTTAGCTTCCACATCACACCACAACTGTAAATAGGCAGTTGGTGCTTTCGGTTCAATCAATTGCGCTAGCTGTTCTACTGTGGTTCGTAAATGAATTGTTTTGCCATGCAGTGGATCGAGATTATGATCGCAAGGATCAACAATCCAGCGCTGCGGTTGCGTAACACTTAACCAGTGACGCAAGTCTTTACTTGTGGGAAGTTCCCCGATTTGAATGACAATTTTTGGTTGTAGCTGTTGTGCTAATTGAGGATTGCGCACAATCAAATCGTAGGTAGAAATCAAATAAGGATTGAGATCCGCGTAGTTTCTGGCTGGGGAAAGTGCTTCGGCGAGTACGGGAAATTTAAGTGTTTTAGCAAGTTGGGCGATCGCGCCACAATATTCGCGTGGTTGTTGCGGTTGGGCGATTCCGGCGATGATAATTCCGCGATCGTATTGTTTCCACTCTTGAAGAGGGGTGAGGGGTGTTGGCGTTAGCGAAGCGAGGCGAAGCCCAGCAAGACGAAGTCCGGGGTGAGGGGTGAGGGGTGAAGATGTTATTCCATAAAAGAAGTCTTCAGGTTCAAGTTGTGATTGTAATGCAGCTGCGGTGGTGTCGGGGATGGGTGCTAAAGGATCGCGAAAGGGAATATTGAGATGGACGACTCCAGCAACAGGATAGCGCGATCGCTCCCATGCATGAATCAGTGTTTGGCGTAGATACGCCAAGATTTCAATATCTAATGAAGGTAGTGCTAATTCAGCGTACCAGTTGGGGTATGTATTGTATAACTTTGTTTGATCGATTGTTTGTCCTGAATGACAATCACGTAGTTCTGGGGGACGATCTGCGGTTAAGACAACCAGAGGAACTCGGCTTTCTCGTGCTTCAATAACTGCGGGGTAGAAATTTGCAGCGGCGGTTCCTGAGGTACAAACTAATACTACTGGGTGTCCTGCTTGACGAGCAATTCCCAATGCAAAGAATGCTGCTGAACGTTCGTCTAAAATAGGTATTGCTTCGACTCCATCAGTTTGGGCAAAGGCGATCGCTAGTGGTGTAGATCGCGAACCTGGACAAATCACGGCTGTTGTTAATCCTAGCCGTTTGAATGTCTCCGCTAAAATAGAAGCCCAGACGGTATTGGTGTTGCTGAAATCAAGCATGAGCAAGCAATGAGCGATTAGCCATTAGCTAATGATAAGGAAAATTGTATGGACTGTTTTCATTTAACAGGAATTCGCTGCTACGGTTACACAGGTTATTTGCCCGAAGAACAGGTTTTGGGTCAATGGTTTGAGGTAAATTTGACGCTATGGTTAGATTTATCCGTAGCAGGTAAGAGCGATGCGATTGAGGATACTCTCGACTACCGTAGCGTGATTAATGACGTGCAGCACTTGGTTAAAACCTCAAAATATGCGTTGATCGAACGCTTGGTGGATGCGATCGCTACATCTATTCTAGAATCTGATCGCGTCAAACAAGTTCAAGTTCGCTTAACAAAAATCGCTGCCCCAATTCCTGATTTTGGTGGCAAAATTACCGTTGAAATCACAAGAAGCAAGTAACTGAGTAAATTGTAAAATTGTAATGGGTAATTGAAAAATAAATATTTTTATCTTTGGGTGAAGTCGTTAGCAGTTAGCGATTAGCGATTAGCTTGTGTGGTGCTAAATGCTAATCTCATTACAGACTTAAGAAACTAAGTAGTTCTAAGAATACTCCGTTAGTCCAGCCAAAACCGATTTCGTTGGAACTATAGCCAAAGCGAATTTCATCAGAGACGTTGGCAGAACATTTAACTACATCGTATTTCTCGACAATTGCGCCGTATTTTTCAAATTCTCGGACAACTAATGTAATAAATCTTTGAGCAACATCTTTAGCTTGCGGGAGATAATGATAACGGCTTAAACCTTGTACAGTCATTAAATGTAAAGGTGCCCAACCAAACGGCGCGTCCCATTGATTGCCTGTTACATTAGTACTAGTTAGTAAACCACCTGGCGCTAAAAATTTTGATAAGTTTTCCACTACTTTCTCAGCTTGTTTTTGCGAAGCTATCCCAGCCCATAAAGGATAGAATGTAGTAGCAAATTCATACTGACTGCGTTGATGCGTGACAAAGTTATAATCAAAATAAAGTCCTGCTTGTTCGTCCCACATTAATTGATTAATAATTTGACTGCGCTTGGTGGCGCGATCGCTCCATATTTTTCCTAATGATTTTTTACGTAAAATTTGATAAATTTGTGCTATATCTTGCTCCATTTGATACAGCAAAACATTCAAACATACAGGTAAATATTGAGTAATTTCGAGATTAAACAATCCGAAGCGATGCGAACAATCAAATCCTGATTCGCGCATCGAGCGATCGCCTTGGTAAAATGATTCGGTGAAGCCGCTTGCTGAGTCATAATATACATCTAGTCCGGCGATTTCTTGTGTAGTATAATGCTCCAAAATTCTGTCATAGTGAGTTCTTCCCGCATCATCTTTTTCATCACTGATAACTTCAGGTGCGGGTCCTGTTCCAGAGTCAAAAAAACGTGAAAGCCCTGTTTCTGGGTGTAGATGTGGTTCTGTGATCCAGAAAGTGTAATACTTTTCAATTGCCGGAAGTACTGATTGCAACCATTGTTCATCTTGCGTATGCTCAAACAGTGCTAACACCATTAAAGTTAATACAGGAGGTTGCGATCGCGTCAAGAAATAGGTACGGTTAGCATTTAAAATTGTGCCGTAATGTTCAATTTCGTAGACAAGTTGATTGACTAAGCTTTGCCCAAGTTCTAATTCTCGATCTTGCAGTAACCCTAATAAAATAAAATAACTATCCCAACCAAACATTTCATTAAAACGTCCTCCAGGAACAACGTAGGAACCTGGCAGATAAAGTAATCCGTGTTCTTGAATTTGAGAAATATCTGCGGGTAAAGTTTTAACTTCTAAGGCATCAAATTCTTCTTTACTTAGAATTTGTTGTAATGATTGTTCAACTGTTAAGCGGTCTTCTTTGGAAGAAACATAGACAAGCCAAGGTGCGTTTTCGCCACGTTCAATTTTAGAATCATCAGCTGCAGCTAAAATATCTGCAGGCGATCGCGACAAAGTTTGCCAACTTTGTTTAATATATGCTCTGACGGCTGCAATTTGCTCGGTAGAGGGAAATTGTAAATTTGATAATTGCTGCATCACAATAAAAGTAGCTAGAGAAGCCAATTAGATATTATTACTCTAGCCACTAACTCATCGTTTCTACTCTTTGTCTTCCTACCAATGAATCTCCTGACTCAACGTCGAACCAGTGAATACTTTGTGGTGGTAAAGCAAGAGTAATTTCTTCGTTACTCCAAACTTGGTCTGTGGGTAACAATGCACGTACTGTCTGCGGTTCTGAATGCGAACTATTGACACGGACACTCACTAAGTTATGCATCCCTAAGTGTTCGACTAAAAATACTCTACCTTGGATAATATGTTCGTCTTCTGGTTGTGCAATCCGGACGTTTTCTGGGCGAATTCCTAACACAATTTGTGGGGGAACTGTGGGAATATCTAATAACGGAATTTGAAAATCGCCGAGTAGTGCATAACGCCCGCGACAAGGTAAAGTCAGGAGATTCATCTGCGGGCTACCGACAAATCCTGCAACAAATAAGTTAGCAGGATGACTGTAAATGCGATCTGGTGGTGCGAGTTGTTGAACATAGCCGTTGTTTAGCACTGCAACTTTAGAAGAAAGTGTCATTGCTTCGGTTTGGTCGTGGGTAACGTAGACCACTGGGGCTTTTTGAGTCGCAAAAATTTGTTTGAGATCTGCGCGGACACGTTCGCGTAGTAATGCATCAAGGTTACTTAAAGGTTCGTCGAGTAAAAATACTTGGGCTTGACGCACCAAAGCCCGACCAACAGCAACCCGCTGGCGTTGTCCTCCAGACATTTGACCTGGTTTGCGGTTGAGTAACTCTTCTAATCCAAGAAGTTGGGCAACTTCAGCAACACGCTGCTTGATTTCAGCGCGGGGAATATTTTTGAGTTTGAGTCCTGAAGCCAGGTTTTCAGAGACAGTCATATGAGGATACAATGCATAGCTTTGGAATACCATTGCCATATTGCGATCGCCTGGACGTCTAAAGGTGATATCTTCACCCCCCAGCCGGATTTGACCGCGTGTTGGTTCCTCAAGTCCCGCAATCATCCTTAACACTGTAGACTTACCACAACCTGAAGGACCAAGTAATGTTAAAAATTCTCCGTCTTCTACAGTGAGACTAACGTCTTTAACCGGAATAACTTTAGGAGAAAAGGTTTTATTTAAGTTTTTGAGTTCGAGTCTAGCCATTTTATTAGGGAGTAGTGATTAGTGATTAGTGATTAGTGACTAGCAACTAGCAACTAGCCTTTAACAGCGCCAGCAGTAAGACCTTGAACGATCTTGCGTTGGAAAAAGAGAACCAGCAAGACTAGTGGTAATGTACCAAGAACAGTTGCCGCAGCGATCGGACCATAAGGAATTTCAAATACCGAAGCCCCGCCTAATTGGGCTGCTGCAACAGGAATTGTTTTGAGTTCCTCGCGAGTTATGAATGTCAACGCGAAGATAAATTCGTTCCAGGCAAAAATGAAGGTAAGAATTCCGGTAGTGACTAAAGCTGGAAGTGTCATCGGGAGTAAGATTTGCCACAGCATTTGAAACGTGTTGTAGCCGTCTACCCTAGCAGAGTCTTCCAAGTCTTTTGGTAGTTGCTCAAAAAAGCTGCGCAGTACCAGAATTGTTAATGGCAAATTGATTGCAGTGTAGGGAACAATCAGTGCAAGGTAGTTATTACCCCATCCTAATTGTTGGATAATTTCTAAAAGTCCTATAAATAGCAAAATCCCTGGGAATAATGTAACGATTAGAATTCCTGCCAAAATCACTTTACCACCCCAAGGCCGTAACCGTGCCAGCGCATAAGAAGCCGGTGCGCCAAGAGTTAAAGCTAGTGCGGTAGAAACAATTGACACAAAAGCACTATTGAGGATGTAACGCCAAAATGGGCGTCGCACAAATAACTCGATATAGTGATCTAAGGTATAACGCGTCGGAAAATACACGGTTGGGACAGCAGCAATATCTTCATTGACTTTGAATGAAGTTAAAACCTGCCACATTACTGGCGCTAAGCAAAAGATGACAACAAGTATGACTGCGATGGTTGTTAATATCTTCCTCCAAGGAATCTTTGCCCCACCGGCTTGTCTAGGAGTTGTTGAAACTACTTCAGGAGTTGCAGTCATGGCAATTTTGGATTATGAAGAATTAAGTTGTACCAGATGTTCTGGCGCGTAATTTATTAAGGAGGAGGCTGGCGATCGCTACAGCTAAGATCAGTAATAAAAATGTCACTACGACGAGTGCTGCGCCATAACCAAAATCGAGGTAACGCATCACAGTTGAGTAGATGTAGAGTGATACCACTTCAGTTGCACCACCAGGACCACCACCAGTCATAACTTGGATGAGGTCGAAAACACCAAACGCTTGCGCAAATCTAAACAGCATTGCAATTAAAATTTGCGGTAGCAGTAGTGGTAAGGTAATTTGGCGGAAATTTTGCCAAGGTGTCGCACCATCAATCGAGTGCGCTTCGTACAAATCAGGTGAAATCGATTGCAAGCCTGCTAATAGCAAAATGCTAATAAATGGCGTTGTTTTCCAAACGTCAGCAAAGATCACCGCAAACATTGCTAGTGTTGGATCTCCTAGCCAGTTAATTCCCGTATTAATTATCCCCAGCCGCAGTAAGATATCGTTGACTATCCCAAATTGGTCGTTAAAAATCCACGCCCAAGCTAAACCAATTAATGCTGTTGGTAAAGCCCAAGGAATAATCGCTGATGTCCGCACTAAACCGCGTCCAAAAAACTTTTGATTGAGAATAAGTGCGATCGCTAATCCTAAAATTAGCTCTAACACAACTGAGGAAACCGTGAAGATAATTGTTACCCAGAAGCTTTGCCAAAAACGACCATCTCCTGCCATCCGCGAATAATTGTCAAACCCAGAAAAGACAGGTTGCAGTCGCGTTCCTAAGTTTTGAGTAAACAGACTCAGCCAAAAAGCACGGAGAATGGGATAACCAAAAACAAACAACAGCATCAGCAAGGCTGGTACAATCAAAATCCATGCTGTCCGTTGTTCGCGTCCTCGAATTGTCTTTGTATTAAACATCGAAGTTTGAAAGAAAGATATAGATTTCCAACAGTTTTGAACTCAGGATTCAACTCAAAATTCTTTACGAGAAACTCTAATTACTAACCTCTGTTTAGTAAGCGGCGAGTTTCATTTGCAGCAGCTTGCATGGCTTGTTCTGGAGTCATCCGATTCGTTAATGCTGCACTCAAATACCGTTGTAAAATATCCGATGTTTGAGCATATTGCGCGATCGGTGGACGTAATACTGCTTGCTGTACGACTTCGAGTAACTGCGGATAGTGAGGGTACTTAGCAACAATTTCTGGATCGGTAAATAACGATCGCCGACTAGGAACAAAACCAGCATTCAAAATAAAGTTCTTTTGTGCTTCTTCAGAGGTGAAGTATTGAATTGCCCGCCATGCTTCTTCGGGATGTCTCGTCGATGTGGAAATTCCTAAGCCCCAGCCACCAAGACACGCACCACCTGTTCTTCCAGGAGTTGCAACCATCGGCTTAATTGCAATTCTACCTTCAATTGGCGAACCCTCTTCTTGTGCTAACGGCCAAACATAAGGCCAATTGCGTAAAAACGCAGCTTGACCGCTTTGGAAAAAGCGTCGTGTTTCTTCTTCTTGGTATGTTGTCACTCCTGGCGGCGAAATTCCTTGTTGTATGGTGTCTTTCAAGAAGGCGATCGCTTGCAGCGTTTCCGGTCGATCTAATCCAACTTCAAGGTTTTCTGGATTCACCCAAAATCCACCAAAGCCCTCTAAAACTTCGATAAACATGGCGACGAGTCCTTCATATTGTCGCCCTTGCCAAACATAACCCCAGTTAATTAAGTCTTTTTGTTGCAAAGTTTGCGAGGCTTGAATCAAATCAGTAAAAGTTTCTGGTGGTTGCAATCCGGCTTGTTCGAGTAAGTCTGTGCGGTAGTAAAGCATCCCTACATCAGAACGCATCGGAATTCTATATAACCTACCTTCATAACGACTACCTTCAACATCTGCATCTGAAAATGCTTTTAATTCTTCAGCAGATATTCGATCAGTCAAATCCATCAACCACCCCGCAGCCGCAAATTTGGGTGTCCAAATGACGTCCATATTAATCAGGTCATATGGAGAATCACCCAAAATAAATGCCGAAGTATACAGATCTTCTAATAAGTTAGTAGCGTTAGGACCTTCAATAATATTGATGCGAATGTCAGGGTTTTTCGCCTCAAAGTCTCTCACAATTCCCTGTTGCCAAGGTTGCGCATCAGGGGCAGTCATTAGTAAATTCAGCGTTACTGGTTGCTGTGATAGTGCTATCCAGCTATAAAGTACGATGCCGAGGAAAAAAGCACTAAAAACACCTACACGTAAAAAACCTTGTCTTCTTAAAAATCTTTGCAGCTTGTTTAATGGTTTGCGGTACAACATTTTTCAATCAACATTCACGATCAACTCATGAGCAAAGGAATAAATTTAACTATCTGAATGAACAAATTTCGGCATTTGTTAGCAAATCTACTATGTTTTAAAAAACAGTAGAAAAAGTTCAGCTAACTTAACAAAAATTGTTTCAGATTGTAAATATCAACAACTTTGAAGTTTAGTTGGCAAGTATTACAGTAGCGCTTGATTACCTGAAGACACATTTTTTCGTGTCCAACAACAGGCGTCTCTCGAATAGAATATACCAAATACTGTAATATGTGTAACTTAATATTTATTTGATTTATGCCACATCTTTCTAAAGATATAGCAAGTAGTCAAAAAACAAATTTGTACAAAAATTAAACTAACTTATTATACAAATGATACAATAACCGCTGATAAAATGATTTTCACTCTCTTACACAAAGTGCTACAACTTTCATAGGAAACTACTAATTTTATTTTTTATCAATAATTATTGAAATTTATTAGGTAAGCTTACTTAATAAAGCTAGCTTGCTATCAAACCATTCTTCGGTAAACTCGCCGTAAGGTAGAACTTCTTCTACGACAGCGCAAGCAATTCCCATCACCCAGATATGTGCTACTTGTGTAAAAATAGGAATCGCGTTAACTTCAGCTTGGCTCAACTGCCGGATTTTTTGATATCCTTGCATAAAAGATTTATTAATACTGGCATCTAATTGCCAACGGTGGGTTGTATGAATAAATTTGGCAATATCAAATGCCCGCCAACCGTAGCCGCATTGGTCAAAATCAAATAGCGTTGGTTGATTTCCTACAAAATGGGCGTTTTCTGAATGGACATCACCGATACAAATTCCATAAGAGGGTGATGTTTGAAGTAGCGCTAAGTTGACTAACTGAGCTTTGATTTGCGCACTTAATTTGAGTAGATAGTGAATATCACTGTTGCGATGCTGGAATAGCAATGAGATTGCTGACATTGCCCAATCTAAAAGATACGCGCAATCTAACTCTGGACGGCTAAAACGACTAGTAAAATTATTTGTTGCTTGATGAATACTTGCAACAACTTCTCCTAATTGTTGACTTTGTTCGCGATTAATATTTTTACCGATCGCCCGACCTGGTGCATAGGAAAACACAGCAGCATAGCGTTGTCCTTCTGGGGATGCGATCGCTTCTGTAAATTCACCTGTTGTTTTAGCAATTGGGTAAGCAACAGGCAAATTGCAATTATGCAGATAATGTAATAGTTCTAGTTCAAAATTAATTGCCACTAGTGTTCGCCACTCATAGCGGTAAACGCGCAAAATGTATTGATGATTTTGTTCGGCTTCGACTAAATAAGTATCATTAAGACCGCGTTTGTATAACTTACACTTTTGTGTCGCTATAGGATAATGGCATAACACCTTTTCTATTAAAGCCTTTCCTGAAGGCAGCGAATGAATAACAGGAATAAATGGAGAACTCATGGTTAGCTATTAGCTATTAGCGTATTTCTTCGCTGTACTATTTAGTAAATAAAAATCACAAACTGTATCAGCAACTGCATTTACCATGTATATCAAATTATAAGATTAAACCGAAGTTAAGGCTGTCAAATTGGTAATATTAACTTTTATAAAAGATTGCAGTTGAGCTTGAGTTTAAGGTTGTAGATAACGACACGAGGAAATGCAGGAAGAAAAATATGCTCAAATGGAGTTCCCTGCTGTTGAGTGCAGCACTGTTGGCGGCTCCGCTATCGGGTTGTAGTCGGTTTTTATATCCCCAATTATCTGCCCAAGAAGGTGGTGCGGCATCAGGGGCAGTATTGAATCGGGTGAAAACCCGTGGCAGGTTATCTTGTGGCGTGAGTGGTAATTTGCCAGGATTTAGCTATGTGACTCAACAAGGTGAATATAACGGACTAGATGTTGATATCTGTCGGGCGATCGCAGCAGCAATGTTTGACGATCCACAAGCGGTAGATTTTCGCAATCTCACTGCCAAAGAGCGATTTACCGCATTACAAGCAGGGGAAATTGATGTCCTTAGCCGCAACACTACCTGGACAATTAGTCGCGATACATCAATTGGTCTAGAGTTTGCGCCTACAGTGTTTTACGACGGTCAGGGCATGATGGTAAAACAAAGTAGCGGCATCAAAGACTTAAAAGGATTGCAGGGAAGATCAGTTTGCGTTCAAACAGGCACAAGTACTGAACAGAACCTTGCTGACCAAATGCGCAAGCTAGGAGTTAAATATACACCTATTGTCTTTGAAGACGACAAAGCAACCTTTGCTGCCTATCAACAAGGACGTTGTGAAGGTGTCACTAGCGATCGCTCACAGTTAGTAGCGCAACGCAGTGCTTTACCTAACCCTGACGAACACATTCTCTTAGAGATTGTCATGTCCAAAGAACCACTCGCACCTGCGGTCAGAAATAACGACCCGCAATGGTATGACACCGTGAAGTGGGTGATCTTTGGCTTAATTGAAGCTGAAGAACTGGGAATTACTTCACAAAACATCGATTCTTTTGCCAATAGTGAAGATCCAGTTGTACGCCGATTACTAGGAACTGAAGGTGACTTAGGACAGGGTTTAGGTCTAACAAACGACTTTATCGCACGGGCAATTCGTGAAGTTGGTAACTACGGCGAAATCTATAACCGCAACCTTGGTCCTGATACGCAACTCAATCTCCCCCGTGGTCAAAACGAGTTATGGACTGATGGTGGACTACATTATGCACCTCCCTTCCGGTAAAAGAACAAAAAGTGCACAGGGAGTCGTGACGTGTTGAGTTTAAGAAAGATACTCGTTAAGAGTGTTGAGTTATGAGTTATTTTCTTCAATTCAAAACTCAAAACTAACCACTAGCCACTAATCAAACTGATGACTACACAGCGTCCACGGGTTACACGCAATACACCTAAATTTAAGGATTTACTCAGAGATACCCGATTTTGGCGAGTTGCCGGACAAGTAATTGCTGTATTGCTGTTTTTGTTATTGGTGATTTTAGTCGTCGATAACGTTATATACAATCTGCGTGCATTAGGCATTCAACTAGGGTTTGGCTTTCTCGGTTCGCAAGCTTCTTTCGACATTGGTGAAACTCTCATCTCATACAATCCAGCAGACAGTTACGGTCGAGCGATTTTAGTTGGACTCGTTAACTCGCTGCGCGTCATTGTTGTTGGGCTTGTTTTAGCAACAATTTTAGGTTTAGTTGCGGGAATCGCCCGATTATCAAATAACTGGTTAGTGCGGCAGTTGGCATTAGTGTATGTTGAAACAATTCGCAACATCCCGCTACTTTTACAACTCTTCTTTTGGTACTTTGCTTTCTTCTTACAATTACCAAATGTCGCTAACCAAATTACTCTTCCTGGTTCTACTTACTTATCAAGTCGCGGGTTATATCTACCGTGGATACAAGGAGGTGCGGGTGCGGGAGTATGGTTATTATTACTTGCGTTAGGCATTGCTGGAGCGATCGCAGTGTGGCAGTGGCGAACCCAAGTTATGCAAGAACGTGGCGTTCGTGGCAATCAGATGTTGTGGGCTTTAGCACCAATTGTTGTGGCGATCGCACTTGCTTACATTATCAATGGTGCAATTCCGTTTAGGATCACTTTGCCACAAATGGTAGATACCGAGCAAATTGAAGGTGGGCTGCGTTTATCACCTGAATTCGGAACTTTGCTTCTGGGACTTGTTGTTTATACAGGAAGTTTCATCGCCGAAATTGTCCGCGCCGGAATTCAGGCAGTTCCTCAAGGGCAGTGGGAAGCAGCGCGTGCTTTAGGACTCAAATCAGGAAGAATCATGCAGAGTGTTGTTTTACCTCAAGCTTTACGCGTGATTATCCCGCCACTGACAAGTCAATATCTTAATCTTGCGAAAAACTCAAGTCTAGCGATCGCGATTGGTTTTCCTGATGTTTATTTTGTTGCTTCAACAACGTTTAACCAAACAGGTCGTGCAGTAGAAGTGATGTTTCTCATCATGATTACCTACCTCACAATTAGTTTAATTATCTCTCTGGCTATGAACTTATTTAATCGTACTGTGCAATTCAAAGAAAGATAACGATTTAAGGTTTTGAGTTTTAAGTTTTGAATTGAAGAAAATAACTCATAACTCAACACTCTTAACGAGTAACTCTCTTAAACTTATGCAAACTGAATTACCTCCTCCTGTTGCACCTCCAATTAGTCGCGCTTCCTCGCCTTGGGAATGGATGCGTGTCAATTTGTTCAGTACTTGGTACAACATCATTCTGACGATAGTTTGTGTTGTTATCATCGTTGTCGGAATCAGTAATTTATTGCGCTGGGTGTTTGATATAGCGCAGTGGAATGTTGTTGTAACGAACTTGCAGTTATTCTTTGTTGGTAGATTTCCTCCCGAACTCTACTGGCGCGTTTGGTTATCATTAGGAGTCCTTGCCTGTTTAGCCGGAATTGCTTGGGGTTTTAGTCGCACGGATGCGCGTTGGTTAAGTCATTCTACTTTGATTGCTTTAGGTGTCATCGTTGCTGCAGTCATCTTGCTACCAATACCATTATCATCACGGTTGTGGTTAGTGACGATCGCTCTTGTAGCAACTATTGGCTATGCAGCCGGACGGCAATTACCACCAAATCTTAGTAGCTGGCTTCCTGTCATGTGGGGAGTTGCGTTTCTTCTTGTCTGGTGGTTGATTAAAGGGGGCTTGGGTTTAGCACCTACCCCAACTACTGTTTGGTCAGGACTATTATTAACATTACTCACCGCAACAACAAGTATCATTCTTTCGTTTCCTTTAGGAGTGTTACTAGCGTTAGGAAGGCAAAGTCCGCTTCCTGTTGTTCGTGGTCTATCAACGCTCTATATTGAAGTCATCCGAGGCTTGCCATTAATCGGTATCTTATTTTTAGCTCAAGTGATGCTACCCCTATTTCTTCCACCGTGGTTTCGCGATTTGGATCGGGTGCTACGTGCGATCGCTGGACTAGTACTATTTAGTGCTGCGTATCTTGCCGAAAACGTTCGTGGTGGTTTGCAAGCTGTTCCCCGCGGACAAGCCGAAGCTGCTAAAGCATTAGGACTTGGCGCACCTTTGACAGTTTCATTGATTGTGTTACCTCAAGCCTTAAAAGCCGTAATTCCAGCAATTGTTGGTCAGTTTATCAGCTTATTCAAAGATACTTCATTGCTAGCACTATTTGGCTTACTCGAATTAACCGGAATCGCTCGCTCTATTTTGGCACAACCAGAATTTATTGGGCGCTACGCTGAAGTGTACTTATTTATTGGTTTAATTTACTGGATCTTCTGCTATGGAATGTCGCAAGCCAGCCGCAATCTCGAACGCAAGTTAAATGTTGGTCAGCGGTAGAAGGGCTGAGTGAAAAAGTGACTAGTGGCTAGTAGTTAGTAACAGGGGCAAAGAGGAGCCAGTACGATGCGCAGGTGGCGCGGCGCTCCAAGCGGACTTCGTCGCCCTCCGTTATAGCAACTAACATCGAGGAATCAGTATAAAGCGTTACTAATACCAATGACTTAATACCATTCAACCAAGGAGAAACACAACAATGACACAGCAGACTATTACAACAGAAACAGATGCTTCGCTACCACAAAAACCCGCGATCATCGCTGAGAATGTCCATAAATGGTATGCCAGCAATAAATTCCATGTCTTGCGCGGTGTCAGTCTTAATGTCTACCGTGGTGAAGTTGTTGTCATTATGGGACCTTCTGGTTCAGGGAAATCAACCTTTATTCGTACATTTAACGCTTTAGAAGAGTACCAGCAGGGCAGAATTGAAATTGATGGCATTGAATTATCCCATGACTTACGCAACATCGATGCAATTCGCAAAGAGGTCGGGATGGTGTTTCAACAATTCAACTTGTTTCCCCATCTAACGGTACTTGATAATGTCACCCTAGCACCCATTTGGGTAAGACGCTGGGCGAAAAAAAGAGCAGAAGAAGTTGCGATGCAGCTACTTGAAAAAGTCGGAATTTTAGAACAAGCGCGTAAATATCCAGGTCAACTCTCTGGCGGTCAACAACAACGAGTCGCGATCGCCCGCGCTTTAGCGATGCAACCAAAAATTATGCTTTTTGATGAACCAACATCTGCCCTCGATCCAGAAATGGTGAGGGAAGTTTTAGATGTGATGCGATCGCTTGCGCAATCAGGTATCACAATGGTTGTTGTCACTCACGAAGTTGGTTTTGCACGTGAGGTTGCCGATCGCATTGTCTTGATGGATGGTGGCGTAATAGTCGAAGAAGCGACACCTCAAGAATTCTTTCAAAACCCGAAAGAAGAACGTACGCAGAAGTTTTTGTCTCAAATACTATAGTAGAGATCAAGGGTCAGCGGTCAGAGGACGCGCTTTTCTCAGACCTACGGTTCAGGGTTAAAAACGAAATTGTGTTGACTCTTGCCATATCGAGTCACGACAAATGTGTCATCTCTTTTGTTCCAAGACAGAATGTTAAGCATAAACAAAGGCGTTCTTTGTATAAAAAAGAACGCCCACAAAAAGCAACAGAATAGTTGTTATCTTCCTAGCTAGGAATTTAGTTCTTTATGACTTTACCCGCGCTGAAATTGCGTGGCAGATTGTAGAATGATAAAATTATTGAGTTATTTGTGATACTTTGATTACTGCAAGTATTAGTGTTTGTACTCAGCTCATAGTTGCTGAACTACGGTCATAAGTACTGCGGAAGCTGGGATTGACCTTGCCTTGAATATCTTGAATGTAGTGGAGATATTCTGTGCCATCTAAACCCATCTCTTCTGCTGCACGATTGAGCATGGATTGTTGACGATTTCTAATGAGGTGATGGTGACGCATCATTAGGGCACGGGCTTGATCTTGAGTAGACATACTGGCTTCCTCGTTGAATAATTTGTTTGCACTTTTTCTTTACATATTCAATATATCAGACAATTCTGTAACGAAAAATACAAAATGGGCTATTTTAATAAAAATTTATATTTCTCTTATTTTAGTAAGACGATCGCAAATTCTTTATATTGAGGATTCATTCGTTTGCGCCCTAGCCTAACACCTGCAGCTAATGGCAATCCTTACGGGGAAATCATCCTACCTGCGGGAAAGCTAGCTTTTGCGTAAGCCCAGGTTTCATTGATGTTCCCCAAGCCTGCTTCCTAGTTGCTGAGCATTTAACGTAGTAGTAGAAAGCAAATAAATCGGCTGACACAATAATATAGACGAGCGGATTTTGACGAATTATGTTTGATGCACTTGCTGACCGTTTAGATTCTGCCTGGAAAAAGCTGCGGGGTCAAGACAAGATTACCCAGTCCAACATTCAAGAAGCACTCCGAGAAGTGCGCCGTGCGCTATTAGAAGCAGACGTTAATTTACAAGTAGTTAAAGACTTTATCACCGAAGTCGAAACTAAGGCACAGGGTGCTGAAGTGATTGCTGGGGTAAAACCCGATCAGCAGTTCATCAAAATTGTTTATGAAGAACTTGTGCAGGTGATGGGAGAAACGAATATTCCTCTAGCACAAGTAGAACAGCCACCAACGATTGTGCTGATGGCAGGTTTACAGGGAACTGGAAAAACAACTGCAACTGCCAAATTAGCATTACATCTGCGCAAATTAGAACGCAGTTGCATGATGGTAGCTACCGACGTTTATCGTCCAGCAGCGATCGATCAACTGGTGACACTAGGTAAACAAATTGATGTGCCAGTGTTTGAGATGGGAAGTGATGCTAACCCTGTAGAAATTGCTCGACAAGGAGTCGAACGTGCGAAAGCAGAAGGTGTAGACACCGTCATTATCGACACTGCAGGGCGCTTGCAAATTGACCAAGACATGATGGCAGAGTTAGCCCAAATTAAAGAAGTAGTGCAACCTCACGAAGTTCTACTCGTTGTGGATGCAATGACAGGTCAAGAAGCGGCAAATCTAACGCGCACCTTCCACGATGAAATTGGCATTACAGGAGCAATTCTGACCAAACTTGACGGCGATAGTCGAGGCGGGGCGGCGCTATCAGTAAGACAGATTTCAGGTCAACCAATTAAGTTTGTTGGCGTTGGGGAGAAAGTCGAAGCACTGCAACCGTTTTACCCCGATCGCATGGCATCGCGAATTTTAGGGATGGGAGATGTCTTAACGTTGGTAGAAAAAGCGCAAGAGGAAATCGATCTTGCTGATGCTGCCAAGATGCAAGAAAAAATGATGGCAGCTAAATTTGACTTTACCGATTTTCTTAAGCAAATGCGGCTGTTGAAAAACATGGGTTCCCTTGGCGGAATCATGAAAATGATTCCAGGTATGAATAAGTTATCGGAAGATCAACTCAAGCAAGGCGAAACCCAGCTGAAGCGTGCTGAGGCAATGATTAATTCTATGACGACACAAGAACGCCGCGATCCTGATTTACTGGCAAGTTCTCCCAACCGAAGAAAACGCATTGCCAATGGTTCCGGTTACAAAGAAGCCGATGTCAATAAGTTGGTGGGTGATTTCCAAAAAATGCGATCGCTCATGCAACAAATGACTCAAGGTGGCTTGCCTGGGATGCCAGGAATGTTCGGTGGTGGTATGGGCAATCCTCTCGCCGCAGGCGGTAATCGTCCCTCAGCACCAGGTTGGCGTGGTTACAGTGGTGGTGGCACAGCCAAGAAGAAGAAAAAAGAGAAGAAGAAAAAAGGTTTTGGCAATCTTTAGACGGCGATCAGACGGGGGTCAGAGTGGCAGAGATGCATCTACAATTACTAGATTGTGGTGCTTTAACCTTCCCCCGTTTCCTTGTTCGTTACTATTTCACTAGACCTCCTGCATGAATCAAAAAATCATCGATGTCATTCTGAACGAAACGCAGTGCAGTGAAGCATCTCAGGAGATGTTTCGCTGCGCTCAAACATGACAACTTTAAGTATTCGCATAGGAGGTCTACTCAATGCCCTACTTGAAGCTGCAATTTGATAAATGAGTCTACGGAAGTGGATATGATTTGTTTAACTACGAATTTATCCGCCAAGCTCAAATTGGTATTAAGTCAAGCAGGAGTGCTTCACGCGTAAAGATAGGCAAAACAGTAAAAAATCATAGTTTGTTGGATCTAGGCTAGCTTACCAAGCCATATCATCACCAATGAGTAGCTAGACCATTATGGCTGAGTAGTTGCTCATCATATCATCACCTTCTTTACTAATTTAAGTAATAAATCGCATTTAATCTCACATTCACTTTAGTCTTTCTCTTATTTGTAGCTGCAAGCTTTTTCCCTAGAGTGATATCGCTGCCCAAAAAACCACTCTATCTTAAGCTAGATTTTTTATCTATTTGAGTTAAATAATTAGCGCTGTAGCAGTGTGACAGTTGCAAAACAGTCTATAAAAATAACTAATAATATAATTAGTTGCTATACAAACGGTGTAGCAATTTAGTTGAAAAGCCTTACTTTTTAAATCTTTTCTTGATACATAAAATATATTTTTATAAATAAAATTGGAACTTTTTTATAAGAAATTCGACTTTATAACTAAAGACACAAAACACTAAATTAATGTAAGGGTAAAGATTATGAAACTCTCTTTAAAAGCTGCTATAATTTCTGTGTCAGCATTAGTTATTGCACCTATTCTCTCAGCCGAACAAGCTGCTGCTCAACCAACTGGTACTAATGCTAGCTATATTGGTGGTGGTATTGCTGCTGGAGTAACAAATGGCGGACAAACAGGAGACGCTGCTACCTTTGGTGGAAATATTCAAGCTCGTTATGCAATTCCTAATACTCCTGTTTCAGCTCGTGGTGCTATTCTTTTTAGCGACGAAACTAGTGCTATTATGCCAATTGTTTCTTACGACGTACCAGTTTTTAATAACACCAACGTTTATGTTGGTGGAGGATACTCCTTCGTAGAACAAAACGGTAGACCTACTCCTTTAGGTAACAGAAACTCTTTTGTTTTAACAACAGGAGTAGAAACTCAAGTAGCTAGAGACATTGTTCTTTACAGCGATGCTAAGTTAGGCATTCGTGCTTATGAAAATAGCCCAGCTTCTGCTGTTAGTTTCCAAGCTGGTGCAGCTTACCGCTTCTAGATTGATACAAAAAAAGCAAGTATTTTAAAACTTGCTTCTTAATTACAGTTAGTTGGGGCTGTCACAGACAACCCCTTTTTTGTCTCTGAAAAAAGACGTGGAGTGGGTAGGTAAGATGCCCACACTTGGTAATTCAAGCTTGTAATAAGTCAAATCAATAAGATAACTAAACAGAAACTGTAAAAGCAGGTGGAGGAATACTAACTACAGAACTTAATTCACACCAATTGTATTGAAGTACTGCATTGAGATATGTTACTTCTTGTTTGATTGAAGGTAGTGTTTTTAGCAAATTGACTAAAGCTTCAAATTCATAAGTATTTTGATAAGTACTGAGCAAACAATTCTGAGTGAGTCTACCATACAATCCCTTAACAACTAATTCAACAATATCTTGATGGCATTCTATAGATGTTCCTTCTGATAAGAGTTGCTTAGGATTAGTGCCCCATTTTAAAATTTTGAGTAAAGCTTGGGGAGAAGTTTGAGAAAAAATAGAATTTGTAATCTCTTTGATTGCTGTTTTAAGCCCGTATTTGATATTAATTTCTGGTAAATTTAAATTATTTACTAGTGTTTGTATAATTGCTAAATGTTTATCTAACACTTCGCCAGAAAAATTAGCAATTTCTGCAATCATCATATCTCCTGATGCTTCTAATTGGGAGTTTTCTAAAGCATTAATCAGTAGATTAGTTTCTGTAGGCTTACTCCAATTAAATTGCCCTAAAAAACAAGGTTCTTCATAACCTGGTAGAAGTCCTTGGAAATAAATTGGTAGCTTTTTGCCTGATTCGAGAATTTTGTAGAGGGCTATTTCTAATGTTTCTGTAGGCCATCCTAAATTGCGTACAGTAAGAAATTTTAGTTTTTTTGGCTGCGATATTACAAGGGTATTGAGTAATAGATGTAATGCTTCGTTAATATTTTGTGCTGTGATGTAGCGATGAGGAGTATGAATATTAATAATTTTGCCTTGCTGTACTTTGTCTGATATTTGCTGACATACAGAACTATTGTTCAACATATGAGTGAAGCGCACCATTCCATAAGTCACGTTGCTGTTTTGTGCAGCTTTTGCTATCAACCACTCACAGAGTTTTTTGGATGCAGCGTAAACTTCTGCGGTAAAGTACCTCGCTGCTTTACCGGTTGATGAGAAAACACAGTGCTGTATGCCATATTCTTCGCAAAGCTGAATGATATGTTGAGTACCGTAAATTGCTGTGGAAACTGTTTCTCTAATTTGAATTTCTGCAAGCCCAGGAAGGCGTTGTGCTGCTAAATGAAAAACAATGTTTGGTTTCTCTGTTTCAAAAATATACTTGAGGGCGTGGTAGTTACGGACATCGGCTGCGTATAAAGCGATCGCTTGCTTTTGCACTTTGATTGGTTTAGACTCGTATAAACTCGCACACCTTGCTTTATCAACTGAAACAACTTGTCTTGCACCTAATTCCACAAGTTTTTTGACTAATTCACTGCCAACACAGCCTTCTCCACCTGTTACCAGGACAACTTTTCCTTGTACTTTGTTGCATACTGCAGACTTATACAAATGAATCGTGCGTCCCCACACGTCAGTAAAAGGATCTTCCTGTAATTGCTCTTCTGCTTGATAAGCTTGAATCAAGTCCGATGTTAATTGTGTTAGGCTTGCAAGTACTTGAGAATGTTGCGGTTCTGGCGAACCCAGTGGAACTAACTCTTGTATGCGCTTGATAATCTCAGATTTGCTAGTAGCACGAACCACTGGTAAAGGCACCTGATACTCTCCTTTATCTGCTTTAGCTAATTAGTTAACTTTTTAAAAAGTGGGTAAAAAAATATACCTAGCTTTATTCATCTTTTTATATCTTGTATAAAAGCTATCTAGTAAGCTATCAACAGAGAATTGATGCAATCTTAAAAAATAGGGTAGATTAGTTAATTTTTGTCTGTATTACCTTAAGGATTGTGTAATTGATACAGAAAGCACTTGCAAGTTGTGGTATCGATGAAGACGTTGGTGACTAAATTTAGATCAAAACAAAGCTATTGAGACTGAATGCTGATTAATCAACAAATGTTTATCCCAAATCTCCATTGAGGAATCAGCCTAGGAATTATTACTTAGTAGTTGTAATACAGAAGCGATCGCACTACCCAAGCTTCACCCCAAATGTATGTAGAATGACCTTTGAGCGTGCGTAGATATTTTACTTAAATATATAGAATATATAGCTAAAAAAATTGAATTTGGTTAACCAACTTAATAAGGAACAGGTCTACATAATCCTTGTTTTATCTGCACAGGAGTTGTTTAACACCATAAGGGTAACTCCTTTTTCTATCGTGTTAAGATCGAAATATTCACCATAATGCCGACTGGTTTACTGGAGATTCAGTAGCCGATAGTGTGATTAACTATTCGCGTCTGTAATAAATCTATATTAAAGTTAAAATCTGCTAAACAAAATTCAATGGTTAATTCTTCAATTCCTACGCCCGCAACAAGAAAGCCTTCTAAAGTAGAAGGAATTAAAGAACGCAGTAGTTTTTTACGCGAACCTGTAGCTACAGAACTTCTACAGGATACTACGCATTTTACAGAAGAAGCTGTTCAAATCTTAAAGTTCCACGGCTCATATCAGCAAGATAACCGCGACAATCGGGTTAAGGGACAGGAAAAAGATTACCAATTCATGCTGCGGACAAAGAATCCAGGTGGATTGGTACCACCACAGCTGTACTTAACTCTAGATCGTCTAGCAGAAGAATATGGAAATCAGACGTTACGTGCGACAACGCGACAAGGATTTCAGTTACATGGGATTTTGAAGAAAAATCTCAAAAATGCGATCGCGGCAATTATCGAAAATCTCGGTTCAACACTAGCTGCCTGTGGTGATGTGAACCGCAATGTCATGGCACCACCTGCCCCGTTTAAAAATCGTACTGACTATCAATATGCGTGGAAATATGCTCAAAATATTGCCGATTTGCTAACGCCGCAAACAGGAGCATACTACGAAATTTGGTTGGATGGGGAAAAGGCAATTAGTGCAGAAGAAGATCCCGCAGTCAAAGAAGCACGGCAGAAAAACGGTAGTGGCACAATTGTTCATGAAGGTGAGGAACCAATTTATGGCACTCACTACATGCCGCGTAAGTTTAAAGTTTGCGTCACAGTCCCCGAAGATAACTCGGTTGATTTGTTTTCTCAAGACTTAACGTTGGTTGTCATGCTGAACCAGCAAGAGTTACAAGGATTTAATGTCTATGCTGGTGGTGGCTTAGGACGGACGCATAACAAAGAAGAAACTTTTGCCCGCTTAGCCGATCCAATTTGTTATGTCGATAAAGAAGACGTTTACGACATTGTTAAGGCAATTGTTGCGACACAAAGAGATTATGGCGATCGCACAGATAGACGTCATGCCCGTTTAAAATATCTCATTCACGATTGGGGTGTTGATAAATTCCGCTCTATGGTGGAAAAATACTTTGGTAAACCATTACAACCATTCCAGCCATTACCAGAGTTTAAATACGAAGACTTCCTCGGTTGGCACGAACAAGGAGACGGCAAACTCTTTTTAGGAATTTCCGTGCAAAACGGGCGGATTATGGATGATGAAAAAATGCAACTACGCACCGCCCTACGCGAGATTGTCGAACAGTTCAATTTACCAATGCGGCTCACACCGCACCATAATGTTATTTTCTACGAGATTGAACCTGAAAAACGGCAAGCGATTGAAGGAATTCTGAGTCGCCATCATGTAGAAGCTGATCCGAATGCAATCAAACCTTTAGTCCGTTACGCAATGGCTTGCCCTGCTTTACCAACGTGTGGTTTGGCAACAACAGAATCTGAACGGATCATCCCTAGTGTTTTAGATCGCATTGAAGCGCTGCTAGACAAAGTAGGTTTAAGTAATGAGCATTTTATCATCCGGATGACGGGTTGTCCGAATGGATGTGCTAGACCATATATGGCAGAACTAGGGTTTGTTGGTACTGGTCCAGAAATGTACCAAATTTGGTTGGGTGGTAGTCCAAATCAAACGAGATTGGCACAAGTCTATATTGAGAAAATGCCTCTTAACAATATGGAGGCAGAATTTGAACCAATCTTTGTATACTACAAACAAGCTCGCCAAGCTGAAGAGTCATTAGGGGATTTTTGCGATCGCGTCGGTTTTCCAGCAATTCGAGAGTTTGCCACAAACTATACTCCGCAGGCTATCGAAGAAACTGTACAACCTGCTAGCGACGAGTTTACAGGTAATGGTATTGCTGTTATTAAAACTCCAGTAAGTAACGGTAAGCTAAGATCTCGTCACCGCATTAGCATCCGCGATGATGTTTATGACAAGTTGAAAGCCATTGGCACTCGTGAAGGAAAAACCTTAACTGCAATGGTGAATGAAGCGTTAGAGACTTACCTGAAAGATCAGTTGTAATTTTAGGTCAATCATATCACTCCGGCACTAGCCACTAGCCACCAACCACATCACAGGTAATTCACCGGACTTGATATTCATCTAAACACTGATGGCGCAATTACAACGATTGGCGATCGATCCTTCACAGCTGCACAACGAGCAAATTTTGCTGGCGACCGAACAACAACACTATCTCGGTCGAGTGTTACGGCTACATGAGGGCGATCGCTTTATTGCAATGGATGGTACGGGAAATTCTTGGCTAGCCGTCTTTTTAGGAAACCAAGCCCAAATTCTAGAATCAATTGTTGTCGAATCTGAGTTAAAAGTTCCTGTCACTTTAATTTTGGCATTACCAAAAGGAAATGGCTTTGATGAAGTCGTCCGCTGCTGTACAGAAATCGGCGTGAGTTGTATCGTACCAACGTTGAGCGATCGCACTTTACTACAACCAAGTCCGCAAAAGTTAGAACGCTGGCGGCGTATTGCTAAAGAAGCTGCTGAACAATCAGAACGCAGCATAATTCCAACCGTCTTAGAACCACTTCCTTTAAATCAAGCGCTTGCAGCAGCAACAGCAAAGTATTTGTATTTTTGCGTAGCAAGACGTAACTCTCCTCACTTACAAACAGTTCTCCCGCTTTCAATTCCAGCAGAAATTGCTATTGCAATTGGACCTGAAGGAGGATGGACAACACAAGAAATTGAAAGTGCGATCGCTGCAGGATTTCAACTTGTTTCGCTAGGTAATAGAGTTTTACGTGCCATTACTGCGCCAATTGTCGCGATGTCGTTAGTATCAGCAGCTTTTGATGGGTAATTTAAGGAGAAGATATCCTCTTTATTGTTTATGATTGAGCAAATTGCTGCTGCAATGAAGTGTCAAGAGTACCGCCTCGCCGCACAGTTAGTCAAACAAGTCCTTCAAGAATCACTACAAAATCCTTGGGCGCAACTTTATTTAGGGCAATTACACGAAGTCTCTCATAAATTTGCGTCAGCACAAAGCGTTTATCGTCAATTGCTACAACAGACAACTAATCCCAAAATTGTTTTTCAGGCACGCCAAGGTTTACAGCGAGTCGAGGAAAAGTTATGCCAGCAAAGACAAGATGCGATCGCCCAAGCAACTGCTGATCCTAGCAATATGCAAATGGGTGTACTCATTCTAGAACCAATTCCTCCTGAAAGTAGAACTGCAGCTGCTCAAACCTTTGCCAAAGTTATGCAGATCGATCCTTATACAGCACGTCTAAAGTTACCAACGCGCGGCTGGAGACTTTATAAAAGTGGCAAAATTGGAGAACTGCGCTACTTAGGAGAGAATTTACGTGCTGCGGGTATTCCTTGTTTTTGGGCAACACTCGCAGAAATTGAAAAAATTCAGGTTTTTCAAGTAAACTACTTTCACTCAGCAACGCCTCCAACTGTTGTTTATCACAATGAACAAGGTCAACAAGGTTCATTGACCTTTGACTGGTTAGAAAGTCAACGAGTTACAGCACAATTACCAATATTTGAGCAAGTGGTAGACCGTGACGTGCGCGGTAAACTACAGCATAAAACACAAACGCAAGACTACGCGCAATTGTGCGATCTTCATCTTCCTGAAAGATTATGTATTGTACGATTGTGCGATCGCAGCTACCAGTTTCAACAAGGATTCAAATTCATCAACCAACCTAATAATCAAACAGTGAGACTCAATTGGAATTGTCTCAGTCATTTTTTAGCACAAAAAAAACCCCAAGCAGATGTTTGGGATTTTTTATCTTTTGCAGATACCGTACTTGACCAAGTAGAATTGCTAGGACGCCTCAAGTCTCATATTAATTTGTTCCGAAGAACTGAAACAACTTGGGATGCAGCATTTCACCTGTATAGTGAGCTAGTCTTGATCAGAACTGTCAACAAGAAACCTCTTGCATGAATGCGAGTGCGAATGAATTCGCCGTTATACAAACGAAGTCCACGGAGGTGGACTCACTGTTAAATCTTTTATTTTAGTGTGCGCTCGTCAACTTTGTTTATGTCGCCCGACTTCAGTCGGAAGGCATTTGTGATTCATGCGCATAGGTCTAATTATTAGTCTGCATCTATCCAGGAGTTTTGACTTGACGTGCCATGTCTAGAAATGAGTTCATGTTTGGTCCAGGACGACGACGACCATTTGAGCTAGCCGCTGGATTAAGATACTTGGGTGCAAACGTCGTTTCAGTTTGAGTTTTATTCATTGTGCTGCTGGCAGCAGGCTTAGCAGGTACAGGTTTAACTCCCTCTGCTGTTTGCTCTAACTGAACTTTTGGTGCTTTGGTAGCTGATGCAGGTTCCTCAGCTTTGCTAGATTTAGTGGATTTAGCAACTGTCACAGGTTCTTTAGCTTTAGTATCAGCTTTAGTCGCCTTGATGTCTGGTACAGCTTCTTCAGTCTTTTGAACAGCTTCAGTTAATTTAGCTGTAACTGGCTCAGCTTTTTGAGCAACATCACTTGCAACCTCGTTCAATTTAGCTGTAATCGGCTCTAAGGCTTGCTTGACTTGCTTACCATTTACTGGTGACATCTCCTCAGCCTCGTCAAGTTCCATAAAGTAACCATTGTTCTTCCGCTTCTTTTTAGTGGAAGCTGCTGACTTATTTGCTTCTAGACTACGCTGGTCTTGTTGAGACTTTTTACCACCGACAAGCCCAATAAAAAAGGATAAAATTCCGCTGAATATATTTTTGATAAACCCAATCATGACAATCGCTCCTAGCGTTGATGCGCTAAACTTAACCGCAACCTTAGACTACTAAAACAAAATATTACCTTTTATTTCGCCCAGATTTATCATTTTTATACGATCAATTTGGCAAAAAGTATGAAAATTGTGCTATTGACTCGCCATAGCTACCAGTATTTCGTATCTTAACAAAAGCTTAAAAGACAGACTGCAACTAATTATGAAATTTTTCGCGGACACCAAGCAAGATTTTTATATATTTTTTAACATAAGTTTACTCTTTGCAGGTTTTAAATAAGTTTTACCTTCAAGTGAGTATCTATCAGTGAGCTTTGTCAATAGGAGAAGGGATGAGATGGATAGATAAATTTTAAGCTTATTAGCTGCTATCAATTGCTCTCAAAAACTTGCCATAACTTTAGACGTTAATTCGTATTAAAGTTATCAATAAGTAAGTTAGCTAAATTAATAGGAAGATAGGATTTTCATCTGTCAAGCATAGGCAAGCAAGATGCCTACCCCATATTTTATTTATTAACTAAATAATTGAATTAAGTTACGATAATTCAATATTAACCACTGCTGGTACTGGCGGAATTCGGGCGTAGCGGCGGTTCCTGAGAACTCCAGGAAGTTTTGCAGGTAGAATATAGCCATCTTCGCTATCAAGATACAATTCACATAATTTTAGGAGTGCCTCAGCACTTTCTAATGATGGTAAATCGCCAAATAGGTAAGTAATTTTATTCGTTGCGCCAAGCGCGATCGCACAAGGACGATCGCACGCACACAAGCAACCCACGGTTTGAATTTGAAGTTCTGATTTTCTTGCCCAATTTTTATACAGTGGCATAAGTTGATGGAGCAAGTGTATTCCGCCTGGTTGTCCTTCGTGAAGTTCCTGATCGGCAGAAAAGTCGCAAGCTTCGCAGACAAAAAGAATGTGTGCCATAGATAGTTTGAGTTTCTAAAGTTAGAATTGCGCGTTACTTTGTTCTTACGTATTAACTAGATACTTAAATAAGTCATCAATTATCAAATTGGCAGCAATTGGACCACTACCAATCCAATAACTTGGTACTTGATAAATTTTGTTTTGCCGTACCACTTCCAATTTTTGCCAAAGTGGATCGGACTTTAATTGTGTTAGTCTTTTTTGGGCTTGTTGATTAGCTTCGACAGTGTTTTCACCCGTCCAAACGAACATAACATCACCATCAGCTTGCGCAAGTAATTCGCGGCTAATTGATGTTTGAATTGGGTTGCCAAATCGTTTTTGAGCGTCATCGGCGGCGATCGCCTGCGCTGGTGGACGCGGTAATCCAGCATCTTGCAAAACAGTGCCGCAGAAAGAATCTTTGAGGTAAAGATTAATTTGCTCTGGATAGATGCGAACAACAGAGACTTCTGTATTTTTAAGACGTTCCCCCATCTGTTGTTTGAATTGCTCTAGGCGCGTGTAGTAATTGTTCATCACCTGTTGAGCAACCTCGCCTTTTTGCAACATTTGGGCAAAATTTAGAAAGATCTCATTCCATTTTCCACTGTGTTCAACTTCATAAAGGATAGTGGGTGCAATTTGCGAAGATTGCGAATAAATTGTTTGATAGTAGTCTATACCTACGATCAGATCTGGTTGGAGTGCCAGTATCTTTTCAAGATTAGGTTCGCCTGTGCTACCAATATCTGCAACTCCTGTTAAGTCTTGCTGCAAGTCTGCTGCAAATGTACTAGAGACAGCACCAATCGGACGAATGCCTAAAGACAACAAATATTCAAGAGTTACACTATCTAGCGCCACAACTCGCTGAGGCTGACGCGGTACGCAAGTTTCTCCAGCAACGTGTTGTACTGTGTAACAATCAGCATTAACTGCAACACGATCGTGGCTTGTGCAAGCCACAATCAAGAGCGTCAAGATCGTTAATAAGCCAAAGCGAATGCGACGATAGATACGATGAAGCATTGTGCTATTACCTTAAAACGTGATAGATAAGGAACCGATCACCGTAAAGGGCGCACCTGGTGCATTTGCTTCGCGATATCCTTCACTATTACGGATATAGTTGACATCGAATAAATTTTGGAAGTTGAGTGCAGCCCGCCAGTTGTCGCGACGGTAATATAGTGCCGCATCAGTGCGAACATAGCTAGGAAGCTCATAGGTGTTATCAAAATCACCCGTGCGTTCTCCAACAAAGAATAGTCCTAAACCAAAACCTAGCCCTTGTAAATTGCCATTTTGAAATTCGTACGTAGTCCAAACGCTGGCGCTGTTTTTAGGAACATTACTAGGACGATTCCCCGCAGGATAATAGTTATCTTCTGTCACCTCAGCATCTGTATAAGCATAGGATGCGATCGCATTCCACCCTGGCAAAATTTCACCAGTGACATCAAGTTCAATGCCACGACTTCTGATTTCACCGACTGCAATGGCAAAATCTGGATTTAAGGGGTCGGGACCTTGCACATTCCGCTTAGTCAGATTATAAGCTGCAAGGTTTGCAATCAATCGACCATCCGCAAACTCGCCGCGCACGCCAATCTCAAATTGTTCGCTAAGTTCTGGATCGAGAAAAGAGCCATCGGCAGTTCGACCAAAAATGTTAGGTGTAAAAGCTTGACTATAGCTACCATAAAGCGAAACTTCGCGACTAGGCTGATACACCACACCAAGGCGAGGAGTGAAACGTTGAACAGTATCTTCGGCTTCGGTATTTGATAAGCTATCTACCGATTGCAAATCGTAAACGTCAAATCGCCCACCTGCTAAAATTTTCAGACTTTCACTCAGAGTAATTTGATCTTGTAAATACAAGCCAACATTATTTTCTCGACTGGTATCACTACGCACTACCAACGTGAGATCGTCTAGATTAGGACGCGAAATCGGATCGCCTTCTTGAGTAAAGATATTGAGAAAGAAACTTGGATCGCCTGGTAAACGGCGCTGGGTTCCTTGGGTGGTACTGCGGTTAAAATCGACTCCGGCTAAAAGTGTATGTTCAACACTACCTGTAGCAAATTCGCCAACGACATTGGTTTGAAATGAATAAACTTCATCATAGTCGTCGTTAGAGCGCCAGCGGCGATCGAGCGTGCCATCATCTTCAATAATCCAGCTATCAATGCGAAAGTCAAAAGTATCCACCGAGAGGTAGCGAAACGAGTTACGCAGTTGCCAATTGTCGTTAAAGTTATGAGTTAAGCGATAGCTGGCGCTCAGTTCTTCGGCTTGGGTGATCGCACTCGGATCTTGAAATAAGCGATCGCGCGGTACATCTGCAACTCGATTACCAATCGCCGGAAGACCGCGATCAAACGGGCGTTCTGCATCTGCGTAGGTGAAATTGAATGTCAAAGCGGTGCGATCGCTCAAATTCCATGTTAGTGATGGCGCTAGCACAAAGCGATTTACATCCTGCTCGTAGTCGCGGAAGCCATCTTCGGCTTCATACAGTGCGGTGAAGCGATATAATAGCCGTTGATCGGGATCTAGCGGTCCTGTAAGGTCAATACTCGGACGCACTAACCCAAAACTACCAACGACAGTGCCAATCGTGTAAGCCGGATCGGCTTGTGGTTGCCTGGTGACGACACTAACAACACCGCCTGGTTCCAAATTGCCATACAATACCGATGCAGGTCCTTTAAGGACTTCAACTCGTTCAATC
The DNA here is from genome assembly GCF_015207655.1 of Gloeocapsopsis crepidinum LEGE 06123. Classification (GTDB taxonomy): domain Bacteria; phylum Cyanobacteriota; class Cyanobacteriia; order Cyanobacteriales; family Chroococcidiopsidaceae; genus Gloeocapsopsis; species Gloeocapsopsis crepidinum. The sequence goes on from NZ_JADEWN010000024.1 coordinate 65,829, forward strand.
AGTTCAGTATCATCAGAAGTTCCTCTTAAAGTAAATGAGCCACGACGAAACCCGTCTTGGAGCAATACATCTGACTGGAAACCACGAATACTAACTCGATCGAGGCTACCGCCAAAGCTATCACCGACGCTGACACCGCTAACGTTGCGTAAGGCTTCACTCAGACGGTTGACTTGCTGATCTTCTAAAACACGTTGTGGTAATACTTGAATCGATTGTGGTATGTCGCGCAGTTCTGTATTTGTACGAGTTGCCGTTGTAGCATTAGGTACAGAATATCCTTCCGAATCCAATTCTCCCGTCACGACAATTTGAATTTCTTCATCGTCTGTGGGGGGTGTTACTGCTAAGACTAATCCTTCGGTTGCAACTTGTGGTTCGACTGTCGGCGGTGCATCGATTCCGGTAATTGTGACACGCACCTGATTGTTAGGTAAATTCGTCACGCGCACTAAGGTAATACCTTCAGTTGGATTGACGGCTTGAAATTCTTCAGGTAATGCCAACACGGCGTTGGGAATATCTGCAATCAACGTATTATCGACGGTTGAAATTGTTGGAGATAATGCGGCAGTCGTCTCTAAAATTACTGCAATGCCATCTGTCGTGTCTATTCTCACTCCAGTAATTTGAGTGATTGTTTGCGCAATTTGCTTTTGCTGTTCAACAGCGGTTGCTTCATTTGTAACGGTTTCTGCCCAAGCCGGAGGAGAAATTAGTAGTAATCCTGTTAATAACGCTAATCGTTGCCAATAATGCCGCATCACTCTACACACCAAGTATTGAACATGAGAATCGCTGTAGGGTAGACATTCTCCTACATGATTGAATCTAAAACTGTTGATAAACTTTTTCAAAAGAAGTGTAAAGGAAATTATGATGCTATGGGCGATCGCTTTGACTACTAGAGGGAATTTTTTGAACGCTAGGCGGAATTTTTTTGAGTAAGGTAATCTCTCGGATTCACCCCAAATTTCTTTCTAAAGGCAGATGCAAAGTAGCTGCGATTAGCAAAACCAACACTACGAGCAATTTCAGAAACATTCAGGCGACGTTGTTCGAGTAGCTGACGCGCTTGTTCGAGGCGGTAGTCATGGAGATAGCCAAATACAGTTTTACCAAACACCTGACGAAAGCCACGTTTGAGTGTACAGTCATTTAAACCAACTTGTCGCGCTAACTCAATTAATGACAGTGGATTGTCTAGTTGTTGCAGTAAAATCTCTTTAGCATAGTAAATCCGATCAATATCATCAGGTTTGAGTGGAGTATAAGGCAGATTGCGCGGACGTTCTAGATCCTGAATCAGCAACGCCATCAATTCCCAAACTTTGCTTTCGAGATACATCTGCTTGGTTAATGATTGATAAGGACATTGGAGAATTTGCTGCACCGCAGTCTGCATTGCTATTGTTGTGCGTCCAGAATAGAAATTGTATTTCTTGTCATTACGGATCAATTGCTGGGTTAGCAATCTAGATTCCGCCTCGCTGTGCCAAAATGCGGTGAATAACTCTGGCTTAATGTGAACATTTATCGCAAAAATGAGTTGAGTAGCAAAAGATTGCGGCTTTTCTCTGGGCGCTATGCCACTACTATACAGGCTATAATGTCCGGCACGCATGAATTGCTCTTCACATTGTTCCACTCCCGAAAGCAGGAATGTATACTCGATCGGGTGCGATCGCTCAGGCATTTCTAAAATAATGTCATCATGCAGTTGATATTTAGCGATCGTCAATTCCAATCCTTCGCGTAGATCAATATCACGACAATAGCCCTGCCCTAGCTGCGTTGGAAATTTATAAGTGATCTCGTTGATGTGCGCCTGCTTCGTTGCCGTTTCTTCAAACAATTCCCAGTAAGCTTCTTTTGAAAGAGTGGTTGTCATGGCATGGAGGCACTATCAACTATTGCAAATAATTCCTAAAATTATCGCACAATTTATATAGGGTAGTAGGGTTGTAGGGTAGGCGGGTAAGAGGGTTATTGAGTATTAAAGAGTAATAATCATCAAATCTCTCCCACTAGCCACTCG
>NZ_JADEWN010000025.1 GCF_015207655.1 Gloeocapsopsis crepidinum LEGE 06123
CGTTTTCAATTCCGGCTTCGTTATAGGCGCGTTGGGCTTTGGCGACGTTGCGGTTGGCAATTGCTACCAGTTCCATCCCTGGCACCGAGTTGATGATTTGGTTGGCAATCCCCCTGCCCATGAATCCCGACCCAATCATCCCTACACGGATCGGCTTTCCTGCTTCTGCTCTTGCTTTTAGTGCTGTGTCTACTATGATCACTCTTAAGCTCCTTCAAAAATTATTAAGAAATATAGAATTGAGTAGCACTCAACGATGGCACGCCAGCTAAGGTTGCAATTGTTGTTGCCGAACCTGATCCCATTCCATCAGCATCAAATCTCAGGACACCCGTATTGATGTTATATAAAAAGTTGGCACTACTACCCAATGGTGTGGGATTCGTTCCGCTTGCAAAAACTCCCGTATCCACTGCTGTTGTGCTGAGTTTGACACCACGAACCAAACCACCAAAACCTGTGCTAGAAAATGTTAAGCGATCGTCAGCACCAAAATCGGTGATTAAATCGCTACTTTCTCTTGGTTCTTTATAAAAGAAATTATCTGGACCGCCGCCACCAGTTAGCGTGTCTCTACCAAGACCACCCCTAAGCGTGTTGTGACCAGCATCTCCGACTAACTTATCAGCAAAGTTAGAACCAATAATATTTTCGATACCTGTCAGTGTATCTCGCTTAACAAGTGTGTCATACCATGCGTCTCCTATCTTGTTGTATCCCGCAACATTAGGGTGAACGCCGTCTGGAACTAAGTCATTAAGGTTAAGACTGCCTCCAGCATTGACATAAGTAACTTTTCTACCTTGGGCAACTTTGTCTTTAACAAAATCGGGTAGCAAAGCATTAAAGTCTTTGGCAAGATTTGCTCGTGTAGTTCCTTTGTAAGCAGGATCAATTGGTGCAATTGAAGACACAAAAATACGTGTGTTACTTGAATCTTGACTGATGCGATCAATCAGATTGCTTAAATCGCCAGCGATCGTATTCAGCGAGTTACTACGAAGTACATCATTGGTACCAATCATCAATAAGACCATCTGTGGCTGATACGTTTTGATGATTCCCCGATCAACTAAGCTAGTAATTTGATCAATTGTCCAACCACCACGCCCTTCGTGGTTCTTGTCTCCTAGACTAGGTGGTCCATTAAATTGCGAACCAACAAAATCTACGCTTAAATTATCAGCACCTAGATTTTTCCATAGCTGAATTCGATAAGTTCCTGGAGTTGGCTCGACATTGTGTTCTCCTGCTGTAATCGAGTCACCTAAAGGCATTATTCTTGGCGTCGTAGTACCAAACACAGGTTTGAGGACAGTTCCATCTTTGAGGTTGGCAATAATACCGTTGAATGTGTAGGTATAATCAGCAGTATCTAAACCGGTACCACCATTGAGTTTGTTATTACCTCCTCGACCCTCAAGAATATCGTTACCAGCAAAACCGTTGAGTGTATCGTTTCTAGTATTGCCTACTAGTCGATCATTTCCGCTTGTACCATTAATAATTGCTGATATAGCAGGTGGTGTAACAGGAACGAAATTCATGAAGTCTATCCTGGCAGGTTCTCCAACATCCTCCACAGCTTTGATGTAGAATGTATCACCTTGGCTAATAGCTAACTGTGTAGCAATCGTGCGTAGTGTTCTAGTTTGCCTATTGGCTGAAGCACTACCTAGATTTTGGTTGGCACTCCAAGCATCTACGATCGCATGCTTTTGACGAACTTCAAATTGGCTAACACCATCATTTTCATCAAAGTAGCCGACAACTACGTTGTATAAACCAGAGGCACCTGCAAAATTGAACGAGGCAAAACCTGTTTCTGCTACATCACCATTGACTAAACTAATAACGCTTTGACCTGAAGCAGCGCTATTCGCTTCTTGACGAAAGCCTACCAAGGTCATATCTTCAGCTTCAATTCTAATTTCCGACACACTTGACTACCTTTATCTCTCAATCCTTAAAACCATCAGCATGGTGTTCTAATAAGTCCAAAAGAAGTTCTCATCGATTTGCTGGGTGTTAATTAGATACTCTAGTTGTTTGAGACGAGTGAACCCTCTAAATAGGAAGGTTTCTTTTGACATATCAATAAGAGTGAAATAATTGAATAGCTGTTGCGCGCCTAACAGAGCATTCCAGTCGCACTTAAATCCTGGCAGTGTTTTGTTAATTTTCTCAAACGAAACGCGATAGCTGCGATTGTCTGAACCATTCTCGCCGAAACTTAATTGACAATCTGGAAAAACATTGGCAACGATTTGTGCAACTTCTCGGACTCGATAATTGTTTGCGGTATCTCCCACATTAAAGATCTGATTGTGAATAATATCCCGTGGTGCTTCCAGCGCACAGGCAATTGCTTTGCAAATATCAAGGACATGAACCAGTGGACGCCAAGGAGTTCCATCACTTGTCATCTTAATTTCTTTGGTTGTCCACGCAAGTCCTGCTAAGTTATTTAACACGATGTCAAAACGCATTCTTGGAGAAGCACCAAACGCAGTGGCATTGCGCATAAATGTAGGAGAAAAACCATCATCTGCCATTGCCTGAACATCTCGCTCTACTAGCGTCTTGCATTCGGCATATGCTGTTTGTGGATTTACGGCAGACTCTTCTGTGACATCATCTCCAGTGGCAACACCGTACACACTGCAAGAAGACATATAAACAAAGCGGCGTACACCTGCTGCTTTTGCGAGTTCTGCTAAGCGCACAGAACCTTTGTGGTTGATGTCGTAGGTGATGTTGGGAGAAAGCTGTCCAGTAGGATCGTTAGAGAGTTCTGCCATGTGTACTACTGCATCGACATCTTGGAGATCTTCTGCAACGATCCGCCGGATATCTTTGTTGTAGGTTTTGGCAGTATATTCAGTACCATTGTATAACCAACCAACTTTGTAAAAACCAGTATCTACTCCTAAAACTTTGTGTCCGCGTTGGATCAGCATAGGAGCAAGTAAGGAGCCGATGTAACCTTCTGTTCCGGTGACAAGTATGTTCATAAGTTTGAAACTCTACACGTTAAAGGATATTTTCAGATGTGAGTAGGCGATCGTACTCTTGTTTCCTTCGCCTTTCAAGGTGTTATACCAATTCTCTAAAATGGAGTTACAAAAGAAGTCCCCCCTGCGTGTTGAGGACAAACTAATGACAGGTGTACTCAAACTAGACATTCAAGAATCAGCAGAAGAATTGAAAGCACTGCTAAGTCAGCAATCGAGTGCGGTTGAGCGCAGTAAAGTCCAAATTCTGTGGTGGCTGAAGCAGGAGCAGGTGAGGCAAGTCAACGAATTAGCCCAATTGAGTGGGTATCACCGCATCACAATCTCTCGGTGGCTGTCCCGCTATCGCCAGGGAGGACTAGAGGCTCTACTGGCGTGTAAGCCAAAACCAGGGCGTCCTCGAGCGATTGATGGAGAGGTGCGAGAGCAGTTAGCCCAAGAACTGGAAGACCCAGAGGGGTTTGCCAGCTATAGGGAGGTACAGCAGTGGTTGGCGGCAATGCATGACCAAGTTGTGCCTTACAAGACTGTGCATAAAACCGTTCGCTATGGTCTCAAAGGCAAGCTCAAGCGTCCTCGTCCTGTGTTTGAGAAGCAGGAGGTTGGGACTGTTGAGGCCTTTGAGGAAACCTTGGAGCACTAATTGACAAGCATCTGACTCAAGCGCAACGCCAGCAATATCAGGGACGGATTCACTACTGGTGTGAAGACGAAACTCGTCTGGGTCTATTCACAGTGCAGCATCGCCAACTGACGGGATTTGGCATCAAACCTGTCGGTGAGGTGCAATGGCAGTTTCTCTATCGGTGGCTCTACGGTTTCGTTGCACCTGAAAGCGGAGCCTCCTGGTTCATGGAGTTCTCCCATCTAGATCAAGCCTGTTTTGAGGTCGCACTCACGCAGTTTGCGGCTCAATTTCCTGACGACCTGCATGTGATCCAGGTGGATAACGCTGGTGCTCACCAAGCGGACGCCTTGACCCTTCCTGACAACGTCATCCTCTTATTTCAGCCTCCCTACTGCCCTGAGGTCAATCCGCTCGAGCGATTGTGGCAACAACTCAAGCGAGCGTTGGCTTGGATGCACTTTGGGTCTATTGCTCAACTCCAGCAAACGATTACCTGCTGGGTGAACCAGTTGTCGCCTGAGGAGGTGAAGTCTCTGACCCAGTGGGATTGGATAGTCGATGCTCTATGTGTAGCTGGAATTTAGAGAATTGGTATTACGTAGGTGATTTAATTTGGTACTGACCTGCAGATGTATTCCGTTCGAGAAATTGTTTATGAATTAGTATTTACTGGTTAACGGTTTTCAGTAGCATTCCAGAATTAGAGGTATCAAGAAGCTTAGTAACTAATGCCTGTAATTTCACAATATCAACTGATACTTCATTAAATTTCTTACTGTACTGAAATTGAGCTTTTTCACCTGATGTTAAGCATTCATAGTGAAAACCTAACGCTTTTGCTAATAGAAAATAGTTAGGAGCAGCAAATGTATCGAAAAGTTCGATAACGGTTAACTTCTGTGCGAATATCATGTTAACTAAACCAGCACCATGAGTCGCCACAACGATTTCTGCTTGTGAAAATAGCCGCACCTGGTCGGCAAAGCTTAAGTTTTCCAATATGTATTCCTTAAATCCATAAGGAGTCAAAGTTGCTATGACCTCATCCTCATTTGTTGCTTTTCTACCTACTGCTTTAGGCCGTGAAATGTAAATTCTTGAGGCAAAATTCTGTTTTTCACTACTGGTCGGAGGTAGATTATTGAGCATTCGCTCTCGGAGCCATAAACACGCCGCTGGTGAGGGTGTTCGCTGTTCACGTCGCGCCGATGCTACAATCAAATGCTTAACTTTTACTCTTGAGACTTTCCACTCAATACAATCGTTTGGCGCATATCCTAAAAGTCTCAGCGATTCTACTTGCCAACTCACTGGATTTGCTTGAATAACTAGTTTAGGCTTTCTTCCAGTTTGTTTTTGGTAATATTCAAGTGCCTCAAGTTGAATTAAGCAATCCGTAATCCAGTGATAATAATTTCGCGATCTCCAATTAATCAAAGAGTATGCTGTATCTAACTGCGGAACTCCCAATTGCGGCAAGCTCTTGAACAACAATGTTCGCGTTGGTAAATATCTTTTAAGATTACCGATACCTGGGAATGTTTGGGAAATTAAGTTTCCAGCACCATCAAAACCAACTGCGACTGATCCTATAAGCTGAGCATTAGCGACTTGGAAGACAAAGGGTTTGCTAAAATTAATAATGCCACTATGGCTTTTAATGACTTGAGGAACCTCATCGATATTTTCAGATGGTTCACTCGCGATCGCTGTTTCTTGAGAGCCGAAGCTCAAAACTTGGTATTTATCTCTCCTTTTCAAAACATCTTCCTGAGTCAGAATATTTAAGCCAACAATTTTCGTCAGAGGCGAAAACAACCACTGACGCAGCGTGTATTGACTTACTCCAGCAATTGCTCTCAAACGACCAACTAGAATTTTCTTCTTGATGATGTTGATTATAAATCGACTCATTATATTGCCTTATTAATTAAGGAAAACAGAGTAATTGCAATTCCATGTTTGTTTTGGTTATGTGTTTCCAGTTATTACGGAAATTACTAGTAGTCATCTTCCTAAGTAGATTTAAGGAAGCTGAAAAAATTGGTATTTTAGACTTAACTGTTCGTCGTAACTAAACAGCAATCGCTACTTGCAAGTAGCGATTGTTCAGGAATCTTTGAGGCAATTGCTTTACCAATTTCTAGCGAAGAAGTTGCCGCAGGCGAAGGAGCATTACATACATGCAGCGCATTTTGCGAAGATACTAGCAGAAAATCATCAACGAGTTGTCCATCAGGTCGTAAAGCTTGTGCTCGTACTCCTGCGTGGGTGGGTATCACATCAGCTTCTGTCACCTCTGGAATCAACCGCTGCAAGCTGCGCACGAACGCTGTCTTTGAGTAAGATCGAACCATCTCTTGCAGACCTTCCGAGGCGTGTTTTGCTGCCAACTTCCAGAAACCAGAATACGTCATTACCTCCGTCAAATCTCGCAAATTAAAATCTGTTTTGTGATAACCTTCACGCTTAAAACTAAGAACTGCATTAGGACCAGCATGTACCGTACCATCAATCATCCGCGTGAAGTGTACGCCTAGAAATGGAAACGCCGGATTAGGGACGGGATAAATTAAGCTGTTTACCAAATAGCGTTTTTCTGGCTTGAGTTCGTAGTACTCTCCTCGAAAAGGGACAATTTTTGCTTCTGGATTTGCCTTGGTTAATCGCGCAATGCGATCGCTATGCAATCCAGCACAATTAATCACAAACCGAGTTTCAAATGTGCCATTATTTGTTTCTAGTACCGTATAATCACTACGACTAGTAATTTTCTGTACCTGGGTATTTAGACGCAGTTCTCCCGCTTGTGCTTGAAAAATTTCTACGTATTTTTGACAGACTTGCTTATAATCAACAATTCCTGTCGAAGGTACTCGTAAACCAGCTAAGCACTGAACGTGTGGTTCAATTTCTTTCACTTGCTGTGCACTCAGTTGATTTACTTTCAGACCATTAGCCAAGCCACGTTGATACAAGTTCTCCAAAATTGGTAATTCGTGCTGTTCAGTTGCGACAATGACCTTGCCACATACCTCATGAGCAATATTATGCTGTTGACAAAACTCTACCATTGAGCGATTACCCTCGCGGCAGAACTGAGCTTTGTAACTACCTGGTTTGTAGTAAATCCCTGAGTGAATGACACCACTATTGTTTCCTGTTTGGTGGCTTGCCCAAGTTTGTTCTTTTTCCAAAACTACAATTCGAGCTGTAGGATAACGTTTCCCCACTGCGATCGCAGCAGCCAGACCAACAATCCCACCACCAATAACTGCATAATCGTACATAAGAATATTTTTGCCTTTGGAAGTTAAATCGCATTGTGATGATTGCTGTGAATTCTAATGGAGTTTCTTACCAGACCTTCCAAGGAGCCTGTCCTTTCTGCCATAAGTTGTCTAGGTAGTTTTTATCCCGTAAAGTATCCATCGGCTGCCAAAAACCATCGTGCTTGTATGCCGATAGCTGTTCTAAGTGCGCTAATTTTTCTAAAGGTTCTTGTTCCCATACTGTGCTGTCATCAGCAATGTAGTCGATGACTTCGGGTTCAAGGACAAAGTACCCACCGTTGATCCATGCACCATCGCCACCTGGCTTTTCTTTAAAGGAAGTAATCTTTGTTTGTTCTTCTGCTAGACAAATTGCACCAAAGCGTCCAGGGGGTTGTACCGCTGTTAGGGTAGCCTTGGTTTTTTGTTGTTTGTGAAACTCTAACAGCTGTGTGATGTTGACATTGCTCACTCCATCGCCGTACGTAAAGCAAAATGTACCATTACCTACATGTTCTCTGACCCGCTTTAGACGTCCTCCAGTCATGGTGGATTCTCCGGTATCTACCAAAGTTACGCGCCACGGTTCGGCATAACCACAATGCACATTCATCTGATTAAACCGCATATCAAACGTAACATCAGACATATGTAAGAAGTAGTTCGCAAAGTATTCCTTAATTACATAGCCCTTATAACCGCAACAGATAATGAAATCGTTGATACCGTGAGCAGCATAGATTTTCATGATGTGCCATAGTATTGGCTTACCGCCAATCTCGACCATCGGCTTCGGCTTGATAGCAGTTTCTTCACTTATACGCGTGCCCAATCCACCTGCCAATATTACTGCTTTCATGAGTTTTCCTCGTAGTTTTAAATTAGTAATTGCTTGTACTTACGTGAAATATTGAGCTAACAGTATTCAGCATCAATAAATAGCCATTTCATCAGGTGAAATAATGATAACAGTCTCTCAAATGACTACATTTTATAAACTTCTATGGGGAAGTATCTATATTAATTTTATTTAGTTTAATTAACATAATATCTCCATTTCTAAGTACTACTTTCATATCTTCTACTTTGCAATATACAAATATGTGTATTTACTGAATTTATATGTGTTGACAGTACTTTTCTTCTAAAAGAAAATACTGAAAAGAAATTATCTTTTCAAGATGAATCATTCACTAAATGTACACATCCTTCTACTAGAAAAAAACTGCTCGCGAGCGAAATGCTTATACAAGGCTATTATTTTCTCTGTGTATTTACTCTAGTAGTTTTACTGAGTTTTATAACTAAAAAACAACTCTTAAAGTGTAATTACAGAAATGTAAAAATCAGTAATTTCTCCCTTGGTTTTTAATTTTTTTAAAATTACTCTAAGTTGTACTTTAGTTTTGTAAAGCTGTATTAAAGTAGCGTGACTTCCTCAAGAAAGTTATTAGTTTACCTTTTCTGCTTTACTCAAATGCACTTTCTTGAAGACATCGTACAGTTAAAAGTAAAACTATCACTTTTTCAAAGGAATAATCTAAGTATGAAGGGTTGTAATTTTCTATATGCAATGCCTCAAAAGAACTTGTTTTTTCGCTTGTCCGGTTTACTTCTGAGTACAACTTTACTTCTATTGATGGGAGCAAATAAATCTGACGCAGCAATTATAGACTCAGTAAGAGAAGATATTGCCACAGCCCGATCGCGTGAGTTTTCAAAATCAAAGGGAGGATCTGCGTGCAACCGATTAGAAAACGTAACTACTTTCACAGGTAATACAGCTCATCCAGTTCGAGCAGGAAAACAAGCTTTTTTACACTGGGTAAATCGTTGTGGAGAACGTTCTGAGCTAGCAATGCAACGCACTGTTATTGGGAATACCTATTGGTACGGTTGGTCAATGTTTATTCCCTCGAACTGGGAAAACCCAGCGGATGATTACGATATTCTGACGCAATGGTCAATATATCCTAATGTTCCTGGTCGCAGAATGCCTTGCAGTGCAGTTGGTTCGTACATACTCAGAAGTGGTGACTCAATTAGCTTCAGACTCCAAAGGAAAGGCGAAAATTCTGACAGTGAATGTACTAGATACTCCTTAGCAAACCTCTCAGAGGTGCGGGGAAAATGGGTAGATTTCGTCATGCATACGAAATGGACTGGAAACAGCGACGGCTTTTTAAAGCTCTGGATGAAAGTAGGGAACGAACCATATGTTGAGAAGATCAACTACTCTGGGCGCACTTACTGGAATGACGAGGGCACTGGACCTTATTTTAAAATGGGCTTATATAAAGGCGATCCAAATTTTAAAGGTGCTGCTCCTCGCTATCTTTATACAGATGAATATCGCTTAGGTGATGCTAATTCTAGCTTTGAAGAAGTTGCACCCTCTGGCTCTTCGCAAGTACAGCCTCCACCACCTCCACCACCCCAGTTAATTTTTGAAGACTTTTCTACATCTGCTAACAATTTTACTGTTGATGCCGGTGGGAGTTGGAGTATAAATAGCGGTAAGTACTTACTGAGAAATACAAATTCAAGTTTGATAGATGTTCCTAACGGCAACATAACTGTTCATAAGACCTCAGTTCCTACTAACTTTACGCTTACAGCAGATGCAGGCGCAACCGCAGGCTCTAGTGATTGGGATGACTTCTCAGTTATTTTTAATTACCAAAACCAGCAAAACTACTACTATGCTAGTTTTAATGAAAGTGACAATGATGGCACTCACGGACTATTCAAAGTAGTAGGAGGAGTAGCAACCCAGATTGCTAACTTTGATAATACAATCAGGGGAGGAGCTACCTATAATATCAAAGTAGAAAAAAAAGGTAGTACGGTTAATGTGTACCGCGATAATGTATTGCAAGCAGCAGTTACAGACGCTACATTTTCAGGAGGTAGGGTAGGATTTGGTAGTCGAAATAATCCTGCAACATTTGACAATCTAAAAGTAGAGTAGCAATAATTAGCTTGTCTTAAATTTCCTCAAGTTTGAGCTTTCTTAGCAAGTTGTCTCTCAGAGTTGAAGTTTAAAAATAGCTGTAGTAAAGGCCAAATTGCAGCTTTAGTTAAATCTTTACTCAACCAAATTGAGTTCCAACGCATCCAGCGCAACATTTGTAGATAGCATTGCGTTTTCTCAGCAAAGTTGATTGGCGACCGCTTAATCGCAGCAAGATATTCTAAAAACCATTTCCACCTTGTCAGATGCAGCTTTCCTTCTTTAGAAGGATCATACCAAGCAATCCGTTGGCGGAAAGCACGATGCGCTCTTACTGATGTGTTTGGATGATCTCGTTTAAAGAAGAGATATTCAGGAATTTCATAAAACTCACCATTTAAAACGAGTTCTCCCAGCAAAACTAAGTCTGAAGATGGATAACTTCCCATGCGGGCTGTCTGTTTTAAGATGTCTGTTCTGATTAATCCGAAAAGTGGGTGACATCCATGCCCATACCGGACAATTTGATGATATTGCTTGAATCTTTTGTGGGGTTCTGGCGATCGCAGATTAAAATCATCAACGTATTTTTCTACTTGCTGTTCGTGTTCATTAATAATGATAGTTTTTGGATAGCAGAGAACTACTGCCGGATTACAATCTAGTATCTCAACACATTGCTGTAATAGTTCAGGAGCACACATATCATCGTGACATGCCCATCTGAAGTACTTGCTATTCGCAAGCTCTAAAACACGATTAAAGTTCCAGCCAGCCCCAAGATTTTGTTCGTTACGATAGTAACGGATGCGCGAATCTTGATCGGCATATGCTCGACAAATTTCTGCGGTTGCGTCAGTGGAGCCATTATCAGAAACGATAAGTTCAAAATCTTGGAATGTCTGAGCTAATAGTGAGTCTAATGCTTGTTTAAGATAGATAGCACCATTATATACAGGCATTCCAATACTGACTCGCGGTTGAGTATTGTTCATTATTCTCTCTCAGCTAAGGAGTCATGCAATGAAGCTTTCAAATTTAGAGTTATTTTTGCAGATTTAGAACTTTATACCTTGTAATCAAATGCTCTGCTAGTAAAGGAGCATCAAACAATTTGTCATGTAAGGGAGATGGTGGTTGTTTGATGTATCGAATTAACTGCTCAAGTTCGGTACAGTAATGTACACCAAATCTCTCGACAGCACGAGCAAATAGTAGCTGATGCTCGTCAATATGTTCTCCGTAACGTTTTAGTCTAGGGATGAGCACAAAACAAGCTCCCATCCCTGCTAACATTCGTGTGGAGCCTTGTCCTGCATGAGAAACAACTAAAGATGCTTGCTTCACTGCAGCTTGCATTTCAGCAGTCGTTAATGAAGATACGTTCGTAAGTAAAGGATGACTTAGTTGAGCAACAGACGTAGCACCATGCTGAAATAATACTGGCTCAACAATAATTTCTTCCTGTAAAAGAACTTGCAACCAATTAGCTGCTCGATCGAAAGGGAAGAATATCGTTCCAACTGTGAAGATAATCATGGCATAAACCTTTGCCGAAACCCTCCTGTAACTACCAAAACAAAATATAGATACAATCTCGTTTGCAACAAGTATTCCGGTAGTAGAAGTTCAATAGATATCGAAACGCGAAGTTCAACTGTTAGGCACTTAAGCAACAACACCTTTGTATTGAGCTTTGGGATAACGCTGTACGCATTCAGGCCATTGTACGTAAAATTCGTCTACGAGGTTGTAGACCATTTTCCCGCTTAGACTCAGTTCATTAGCACGAGTAATACTCTCAACAAATACCGTTTTTATGCCAAAAAACTTGCTAGCTAAAACAAAAGGCACAGCAAGACTTGCGCCAGTAGACATAACTAAGTCAGGCTTGCTTTTATCTAAGATAGTTAAAGCCTTAGTAAAGTTAACGCATGCTGGAAAAAGCATGCGAGCTTCTTGCATTTCTACCCAATTAACTACTTCTTTGTCGTATAAACTTTGCGTGTCCCATTTTGGATAAGTAACCCATTCTCGCGAATAAGCTGACCAAAAACTTTTGAGTCCCATCATAGTGGAGAAGTGTCCACCTGGGTTGCAAACCAATAACAACTTCATCTTATTTAACTCCAGCAGGAATTACGTAATGTGAATTAAGTGATCGACAACATTTTTCGACATAAAAAAGCAGGCAACTGCATCGCCTATTCAAATTTTTTTTACTACTAAAATGCAAAAAATGTTAACACAAACTCCTGCCAGTTCGCGTTAATTATGACACCTCAACCCTAACATTTCAGATAGTTTGGGAGCATACCTACAGGTAAGCAATTCTCTAGCAGGATTAACTGCTTGGAAGTTAGAAGTAGCATCTCCTAGGCGATATCCTCCGGTATACAAATATCGCGGAGCAGGACCTGGAAAATTTGGATTACCTTTGTATAATCCCATCTTGAAGTAAGGACCGGTTTTTGCATGGTTCCAATATGTAGAACCAATATGCTCAACCTTCAATTGATAAGGTTCATCGCCTATCTTCATCCAGAGTTTAAGATGACCGTCCTTGTTACCCGTCCATTTTGCATGCATAACAAAATCGACCCATTTCCCTCTCATCTCAGCGACTTTTGCTAAAGGGTATTTAGTACAAACGACTTCTTTTGTATCTCCCTGACGTTGAAACGCGAATGTCAACGTATCCTTGCTACGAGCAATGTAGGAGCCTGCTGCACCACAAGCTTCTTTGAAGCGGATCTGAGCCGGATAAACTAACCACTGATTGACAATATCGTATCCTCTTGAAGTATCTTGCCAACTGGGGGGAATATAAATTGACCATCCATACCAATATGTATTTCCCAGAACAGTTCGTTTCATTGCTAATTCAGAACGTTCTCCACAACGCGCTACCCAATGGAGAAATGCTTGTCGCCCAGCTATAGTACTATCAGTAACATTCTCTAACTTGTTACATGCATCTCCTCCCTTTGAATTTGAAAACTCGCGAGATCTAGCTTGACTAATGTCTTCAGTAACTGAATCAATGACTTTTGCCTGTGTTGTATATCCTGCTAAAGATAATAGAATAGTTGCACTGAAGACCAAACTGAACCAAGACTTGACTTTCATGACAGGTTCTTCTATGTAGAGCAATTGCTATTACAGTTTAGGTAAGCATGAGTGCATTATAGATAACTTCTAAAACTACTTATTAATGGTAGAAACTTATTGAAAGTATTGTTTATTGAAAAAATGAAGAAAACAACTTCTATGTAGCTTTTTTCACAAAGTTTTCTAACGCGTATTGATATACTTCAATATCTGGTTGACAAATTTCCCTAATTTTTTTTTCAATTTCGGGTGTAACAACAGCTTGTTGAATTTTTTTTGGTTTAGGACTTTGATTAAATCTCCTTATTTTTAATTTTTTGCCAAACTTTTTTTCAAATTGATTGAGAAAATCTGGTGTATATTCTAAGCAACCAACAACCTTAAATTTATGTAAATTCTCTTTAGCTCTAGCGATTGCTTTTTGGGAGCTATAATCTCCTGATTTATCCAAGCCACCAATACTCTTGACATATAAACATCCCCCTTTAATTGCACTATCTGATTTCAAAAAGTCAGAAAATTCTCCTTCTAGTTGGTGTTTCTTATATCGGTTATAAAAATAAGCTGAAATCCATCTTTTTACTGGTTCTCTCAAAACTGTAACAAACGCATACTTTTTAGCAAAATATTGATAAGCTGTATTACTAAAAGCAAAGTGTCCAGCAATATACTTAATATTTGGCTGACACATATAGTATAAAAGTAAGTCTTCGCGGAACTTAGCTATTAAATAATCGCTATATGCGGCTGTCGTTTCAGAAGACAGATCTATTTGAGAAATGATTTTTTGAGCAGCACTAGATGCGGCTTGCCCATTAAGATGAAATGTATTTTCGTCGAGAATGCTGCCTAGATGATGGTAACAAGACTTAATTGCTTGAGTAATTGATGTTCCTCCGCATTTATGGAGATGAACATAGACAATATTTTCTTGTAGAGAGCCGTCGAGGAAGTTATTGCTAATAGATGTTAGAACATCCAAGTATTTTACAGCTTTTTCAAAAGAAGGCATACTAACAAAGTTACTTACCATAGTTATTAATCAACAGTTACTAATCAGCTAAATGTGTAAGAAGATAAAATACTATTGCAGCTTAAAATTGTTGAATAAGTGAATCATAAATAGCTTCTAACTTAGAAGTTTGCTTGCGAATATCAAACATTTCGCAGGTGAATTGGCGTCCGTGCTGTCCCATTTTTTCACCTATAGCACAATCAGATAGTAGTAT
This sequence comes from Gloeocapsopsis crepidinum LEGE 06123, assembly GCF_015207655.1. GTDB lineage: Bacteria > Cyanobacteriota > Cyanobacteriia > Cyanobacteriales > Chroococcidiopsidaceae > Gloeocapsopsis > Gloeocapsopsis crepidinum. Next base: position 14,208 of record NZ_JADEWN010000025.1, read on the forward strand.
ATCTAGCTTTTCTGCCAAAGCTACGTCATCTTTTTCTTGTACAAGAAAGCCTGTTTCACCATCTAAAATTGCTTCAGGAATACCACTATGCCAAGTAGAAACAACTGGTATTCCACACGCAGAAGCTTCGTTAATGACGATTGGTAGTCCTTCACAATCTCCATTTTTTGCAGTTTGGCTGGCTAATGCAAAAACTTCTGCGCCACGCATCAAATTTAATACTACTTCATGTGGTTGTGCGCCAAGAAAGCGTACCCGCTGCTCGATCCCAAGAGCTTTTGTTAAGCTATGTAGTGTATTACTTAAAGTACCTGTTCCTACCTGGATCAGCAAAACTTCAGGATGTTTGTTAGTAATTTTTGCGAAGGCGCGTAACAGGGTATCGATACCTTTTTTTTGTGTATGTCTACCAACACAGAGAATATAGCGTTCCTTAGATTTTTTACCAGGAGAAAATTTCTCTATATCTACACCAATATAGTGTTGGATAATTTTTTCTTTTGGGTATTTTTTTTCTAGAAGCTTATTTTTTATAAAGTTAGAAACAGCAAGAAACTTTGTAGCTTTTCTTTTAAGCTCTTCCTCATGAAAAATTAGCTGATAGTATAAGAACTTACCTTTGCGCCATAGTGCTGTACGTGAAATAGTAATATCATAGCCATGAAAAGTAACCATCAATGGAACTCTTAACTCTTCAGCTATGGACATAGCATACACACCATCGGGACCAAAATGGGCATGAATTAAAGCTAGGTTTCTTAAAGAATCAAAGTCTTTGAATAACTTGTGTGATCGCGTTAAAAGAAAAGCAGCTTGTTTAATACCTAATAAGTCATTTTGACTAACAGCAATGTTAGAAAATGGTATATCTTGCAAAAGAGTATTCGAGATGAAAGTAGGCTGATACCGCATCATATTGTAAGATTGCTCTTTGATAAAAGCTTCCGACGTAAGAGGAAAAACTCTTCGATAGATGCCGATAGTTTTCATACCTAGTAGCTCTCACCGCAACGATTAGTAAACTAGTTCAGTTTCAGGCAATTTAGTGGAATTTAGCCCTGTAATTTTCATTATTCGGCGCGTGTAACCGCTAATGCTGCAATGCGTCTCAACCCAACGTTGACCTTGAGCAAGAAGTTTTAAGGTGTTGGAAGTATGAGCAATATGTACAATTGTTTCAGCTGCTGCTGCTGGATCGTGCGGATTCACCGTCCACTCTGGAGCAAAATTATTAAGGATTTCCCCGATACCTCCGGTTCGGCTACCAACGACTGGTACACCACATGCGATCGCTTCAACCACAGTTCGTCCAAAAGGTTCTCTAGGAGCGAGAGTAACTACAACATCAGCATATTTATAGTAGTTCTCGATATCCAACGCGGGCGGTAGAATTGTAAAGCGGTCTGCAACTCCTAAATCTTCGGCTTGCGCAATCAAAGCACGGCTGCGAGTTTGCTCAGAAGATGTATCTTGTCCAATAATGACTCCGTGGTAGTGATGACCGGCAGCTTTTAACTGGGCTAGAACGATAGGAAGCAATCGCAAGTTTTTATCATTGACACGATCTTTGCTAATTCGCGAAGGTGTTAGAATAATCCGTGCACCTGAAGCTAGGATTGGTTGTAACTTTTGGGGAGGAGAACCAACTGGAGGGCGAGTGTTAAATAAGTCAAGATCTATTGGCGGATGTAGAATTCCTTGAACCTCACCCAATCTACCGCGAACATTTTCAGCCGTGAATTTTGAGTTACACAAGATGCGAGGTGCAAGACAAGCAAATACTGCATTGCGACTAAGGTTTCCCAGTGAATTGTGCGAAATTGCTAAGTCACGAAACATATAGTATACAGGACGACGACTCAAGCGTAGAGAAATAATGTGTAAGGCGATCGCAGGTAAAGTTTTACTTGTTGCACAATTTTCTAACAACAGTGGATAATCATGTGGTTGCTGACTCACCCAATTAAGTGCTCGTTGTACAAACTGGCGCTGATCTTGAGCAGGAATCGTTGTTAAACAATGCCCTAAATTTTTCTGCTGCAGATATTCCTCAATTAAAGAACCAGCTTGAGTCAGTATGCATATCTGGTTTGATTCACCGTATTGCTCAAATCCTTTGACCATCGCTAAGAGGGAAACCGTATTCCCCCCTAAGCTTTTACACCATCCTGGAATAACTAGAAGCTTATGCATAAGACATGAGCCTACGAGGGGCTTGATAGTCTTTACGACGAATAGCAACGCACAGTAGAATAATGAGCGCAGATATTTGCATATCGTAAATAATCGGTGACGTTGGTGAAAGCATCACGTAAAAGACTAGTATGCAAAAGCAAGTTATTGGTCTACCATTGCGTGTTTCATACAACCACACAAACAGAGACACCCAGAAAAATGCAAAAATGGCAGTGCCGATCATACCGTTTCTGTAAAGCAACGTTCCTAAAACAAAGCTGTGGGAACCGATAACAGCATTATCATTACCGCTCACACCAGCTATAACCTCACCAGGTGCTGGATGACCCCAAATCATCTCGTTTTCATTTTCTCTAATTCTCTGCAATGTTTGGCGATATATTTCAAATCGCACCTCACTTGAATTGTCACGTACTTCATTGATTGCTTGTGTTGACTGGGTAAACTGCGCTGTAATCAAGTTTGTTGCTTGCGGAACTGCAAGGGTTGTAAAACTCACAATCGCCATTAGTGCAAAAACAATTGTTGGTCCCCAAAGTTTTGTTAGATTACTGATGATGTAGTGTAAAATCAGCATCATCGGTAAAGCAACCCAAACTGCTCGCGTTCCACTCCAAAAAAGCAAAAACAGACAGCCAGAAAGTAAGCCAATTGACCACGCGCGATTTTTGACTTCTCGAGAAATTAAACCAATAAATCCTAGATAGATTGCGAAAAATTCTGGATAGATGAAAAAAAGACTATAGCGACGCCAACCATGGAGATTTCCGTAGTTTGCATAAGGTATCAAATAGTAAGGGTTGTTAATGACTTTAAAGCCACGAAGGTCTTCTCCAGTCACCATCGAGTGTATATTGCGAATTTGCAGTGGTAAGAAGAAAGATTCTGGAATCACAAAATGAGCAAGTAGCCAAAATGCGAGCATTTGCACAACACTCATGGTACATGCCCAAGCAACAACGTTAGCCCGAATTTTAATGTTGTTACTTTGGATATACCACAGCCACAAAGCTGGTACAAATGTCAAAATCAGTGGGGTAGAAAGTTTATCTCTTCCAGGTACTGAATAAGCAAAAAATATTGTTGCAACTTGGTAGACACCGAAGGCGATGAAAGCCATCACAGGAACCGTTGGGCGTTTGAGGCGAATTTCACCATGTTTATGCCATTCATAAATGGCAACAACCAACAGCAAAAGTGAGGACATATACCGATAAAGACCGGCAACCCACCAAATTGGTATCAGGAGAATATTAGCGCAAACAAAACGTTCTCCCAAACTTAGCGCTTGCCAACGAATCCAGACACCTGAAAACAAATAATTTGTTTTGGCTGGCATTGCGACAGATTTAGATGGGTAGAGATGAGACATGGTTTTATGCTTCAGTTTCCATTAATTCGCGTTGACGTCCATAGCGATAGCCAACATCTTTTGGTTCAACATAGTTAACTACCAGCCCCATAATTTGGGCATGATGCTGCACGAGCTGCTCAAAGCCGTCCATGACTGCATAGCGATCGCTCTTACCTGAACGCACCACAAACAGGACATTGCGCACAACTGAACTCATCAAATTTGTCTCGCTAGCTAAACCAATGGGTGGGCTATCAACAAGAACATAATCGTAACCACCTTCTGCTTGAATCTGGTCTAAATTCTGCTGAAATTTACCACGGGCAAAGTATTCGGGAATTTTGGCTTTTGATAAATTAGGTGCTGGCAATAAGTCTAATCCTAGACATACTGAAACTGGTGTTTGTTGACCATTCTTAGGTTGCTTCTGCAATTGTCCTAAGCGCCGACTGAGTTCAGCTTGTCGCAGATCGCCATCGACAATCAACACGCGAAAACCAAAGTTAACTAAAGCGAGAGCCAGTCCCAAAGTGATAGTCGTCTTACCTTCACCAGAGGTAGGACTTGTCACTAATAGACGTTGATGCTCTAACATCAAAACAGCAGAAGCAAGGCGTTGTAACTCGATTGCCACCTCACCCGACAAGTTGCGTTCCATATCGGTACGTTTGAGACGAGAAATCCGCCCCAATACAGGAAATTCTACTTGTTCGAGATCCTTCGGGCGCAGCATAGGATTGCGTGTTTCTAAGAAGAAAATTAAGCTGATACTGCCAAACAATGCTGCTAAGATGCCACCAAGGGCGATCGCGCGTTTGCTCGGTTCTTCGGGTTTAGGATCGATGACAGGAGCATCCAAAGTTTGAACGTTAGGATACACGCTGAAAGGATTTGTTTTTGTTTGTTCAACTTGACCAAGAATGCTCTTGTACACTCCCTCTGCAATCTCGTATTGCCGCTGCAAGTTGATCAGCTGCGATCTATTTTGAGTAATGTTGTTGAGTTCTGCGTTAACACGATTAATCTCGCTAGCAATTTGATTGGCTTGTTGCTGCAACCCAGCAGCATTATTTTGCGATCGAATCAGTTCAGCAATCATTTCGATGCGGCTGTCGCGAGTTCCATTACCACCCAGCGTCGGATCTATTTGATTGGCACTTGCTCCTGGAGCTGCGATCGCAATCTGTTGATTCATAATCTGCATCAACTCTTCGCGTTGAGACAGCAACGATTGTACTTGCGGACTTTCATCTGTATACCGACTTCTTGCTTCTGCCAAAGCAGTTTCAGCATCCGAAAGTTTTTGGCGAATTGCTTGGTATTCTCTGTTTTCTCCTAGACGAAGTGAATTCATTGCCTGTTGCGCGTTGATTCCCAAACGTTGAGAAGCTGCTTGTGCCTGAGCTTGATTCGCTTGAGCTTGTGATAACACATTGGTATATGTTGTTCTTAACTCGCGCTGTTGATTGATCAGCGATCTTGTTTGCTCCGTGACTTCAGTTAGCCCAGTTGATTGTTGAAAATTGGCTAACTCCGCCTGTGCTTTCGCTAATTGTGCTTGGGCGTCTTCTAAATCAGTTTGGGAAAACTGCTTGCGCACATTGGTATCTTGATGGCGCAGTTCGTTAAGGCGTAGTTGATAAACATTAATTAGGTTAGTTAACCGCTTTTGCGCAATTTCTGGACTAGAAGCTTTAACTTGTAAATTGATAATCGTTGATTGCTCTTGCGGTGTTGCACTAAATGCCAACTTGTAATCACTGAGTCGTGGATACAAGCTTTTTTCTGGATCAACAGCAAGTGCCCGTTCCATTACAGTATCACTGGTCAGAATTGTCATTTGAATCTGTAAAGGATTAAGCTCTCTTGAAAATCCTAGTGTCGTATTTTGCAGTTGACCTAAAGATCCTAAATTCGTATCCAACCGTGTTGTTGGTTGGGGAAGATTCAACTTAGCACTTGCTTTCCATACAGGAGCAACATTCGTCTTTGTATAGATGACAGCATACAATGTGCCAGCAAGGATGACACCATTCAACAGTAACAAGGGCATCCAGTGTCTACGGATGATATTGACTATGTGGTTCATATTCTTTCTCAGCTATTGACCGAATAACTTGAAACGCAAGTAGCCACGCAGTCCTAAACGCAGAACTGCTCTACCTTCAGAAGGAAATAGAGTACAAATGCCACGCCGTAACAATCGTTCTAGGGTATCCTTAGCGCTCCGCCCAATCTCCCTGCTTTCTCGCCATGAAAGCCAAATAATCTCCATTTTTTCTGTCCAAGGAACATTACCCTGCTGTAGTGCTGTGAGCGTGCGGTAGTCTACATCCTGTCGCATATTCAACCGGTCAGCTAACCCTACGTTTGCAGATGCCTGATTAATAAAATTGGCTGTATCTTCTCTTTCCTGAATCAAATACGACAAATTGTCATTGCGAGCTTGTTTGTTGTTACCGTGTATTCGATAAAACATCAACGGTTCGTTGATACAGCCCACCTCACCATAAAAAGGAACAACCACTGTTAAATATGTATCCGCTGCTGCAGCTTTTCGAGTAGGAATGGGTAGTGCTTTTTGCAATGCAGCACGGCGATATGCAAGTCCAGAGGTAATTCCCATTGCATATCTTCCCCATCGCAATAACAAAGGGCGCATATCTCCTTGGTTAAGCAAGGTAGAACCTTTACCAATGGGTAGCCCGTCTGTATTTACGGACGTCCAACAGTGGGAAATTTGAACCCATTCTGGATGTTCGTAAAAGCCTGCAACGACCTTCATTAGTTTGTCTTGATGAAAGTAGTCATCAGCATCGAGAAAACAAATTATTTCTCCATGCGCATGAGCAATTCCAGTGTTTAATGCCTCCCCCTGTCCAGCGTTCTTTTGAAAGATAGCTGTGAGGTTTTCTGTGTAAGCTTCTATAATTTCACGGGAATTATCTGTTGACTCATCATCAACAACGATCAATTCCCAGTTTTGATACGTCTGGTGTAAAACACTTTCAATGGCTTGATTTAAGAATCGACCGTAGTTGTAGTTGTTTATAATGACACTTACCAGCGGTGTCTTGTCAATGCTAGAAGGTGTTGATTGTTGTTGAAGTGTTTGAGTCATTGTCTTACCCGCAATATGAAAAGTAGAGGCAGGCAGTATTTTTGTGTAAGCGTTTAGCGAATACAAAATTCTCACACAGCAATGCTGAAGATAACTTCATGCTTTAATGTGGCAAATTAAGAAATAAAAGTGACAACATTTTGCCGTATTCATACGGTAATGCGATTAACTTGCTCACGACTTACTGCAAGATGTTTCGGTTTGATGAATTTGTGTAAGTTGGCAACTTACGGATGAGTTCTCGCAAAACATCTGTTTTTGTTCTTTCTGTTCGTTGGCAATAAGCTTCTAGTGCGCTCATTTCCATTTCTGAAACTTTAAAAGTAATCCACTGCTTCTGTTTGTTTGACACATCTATATACATGAAAAAGGGTTCCGAGTTCCTATCGTTTCGTTGTCTGTGTTAATGCGCCAGCAGGAAGCCGCTAGCAATCAACGCGGCAACTTTTCTGAACAAGCAAGAAACCCATGACCTATAAAATGTGAGGTCATGGGCTACTGATAAGTGTTATGACAATTGAATTCAATTATCTATTTGTCACTGGAAAGCTCTCCAGTCAGGTGAGGCAGTACTAGTTTATTTCTTTGAAACAAACGTTGACGCAAAAAGTCACACTTTTTCTGTTGACTTGGTCTGCTTAAGTGCACTCTTGGTGTCTTCTTCAACAGGCCACAACGTAGATGCTCCGCTGGCAGTTCTTATACGTATTAGGGTATTTACTACCCTTCCCAATTTTAAATTCTAAATCAAAATTATATACGTTTAATACTTAGTATGCTGTATGTCATGCTACAAAAAACTAAACTTTACTTAAAATTTCAGAACTCAATCATTAATTGTTCATTATTTATTTGACGAAGTTTCGGTCTAGTGATAAGCTCCTGAGCATTTAAGTTGCCTACCATAGTCATAGAGGAAAAGGAAACAAGCCCAAAGACAAAATGCAAGATGTCACCTTGAATTTGTACTTAGGTCACAATACTTATCAGAAGGATACTTGAAAATGAGATCAAATATTGTTGGCGTAGCCTAATAGAATTGGTAGCTAAGGCTTTTTTATCCAGAGAGGTTTTAGCTGAACGCTATACCTATCTTTTGATAGAAGTTAAAGAACATAAAACTGGTTGATCGTAAAAGAGAGACCTAACTAAGTAGCAGTAAATTACTTTAAGTTTTCTGCTTGTCGCCTATCTTAGGTAAGATACTAATAGAGCTAATGTATTTAAGAGGGATAGCCCTATCTGTTGTATAAGTGTTGTACATTTCAAACTTCACATTTGTGAACTAAGCTTTGACCAATTAAGTCTGTAGATTTGTCCTCATGTGATCTTTGTTAGCGATAAGATGTGATCCTGATCAAAGGCGGGATCGTCTCCCCCTCATATCATCTTTGGCGTGTGCTGCACAGAATGTAAAGTAGCTGAGTTGTGGCTTTGATGAATACAAAACTGCCATCTAATCAAGTTCAATTTTATTTGCCGAACTTAGACTCGCTTGAGAGTTCTGAGCAAGCTTTTGCTGATGCCTTTCTGAGAACTGCCCAAACGCTACACCAGTACTTGGCACAACTTCAGTCAGCTGTCAGAGCAATTCAAGGTTTTACAGACGAGCCTTTTAGCTCGGCTATCTTAGGGTTGTACTCCAAAGTGTGTAGCCACTACTATTCATACGTTCTACTGGAAATATACCAACAAGATCAAATCGGAATTAATTTTTTGGTAGAACAGTTATGTGAAGCTACTATTACGCTGATGTATTTGCTAGAGGAAGCAGATCAAGCTCTGTTTTATGAATACATTTCTGCTTCAATTGAGCAAGCTTGCTCCCTCTTGGTTGACGTTAAAGAGGAGCTAAAAGAGTCTCCTAAACACATAGAGTTACTAAGGCTAAAAGAAAAACTAGAGATTTTTGTTTCGACACACCAAGAATATCCTACTCGATACTCATCAGGTGCAAAACCAAAAAAATGGGGTTTTTCTACAGCAGATACGACAAATAAGCGTGCAGAACTTCTAGGATTCAGTTTTATTTGTAATCCAGCTCGGCAGTTTAGCTCGAAGGTTACACCAGCAAGTTGGTTAGATCTCTACCTCAATTATGCTCAACCCTCTCTTACTAATGCTAGTAACCAAGACAACCTATGTATTAACTTTACACGTCTGCGAGATACTTCCCATCTTTGTCTACATACTACCCAAAGTTTTTTAGAAGAAATAGTGCACCGCAATAACTTTAGTAGTTCAAGTTTGGCATCACAGCAAAATCGCCTTACTTCACTTTATGAATGGTTTCACAATGCTCACCGACTGTATCAGTTGCATCATTCACGCAATCGCTAAAGTAAATTGTGTTACTCATTTATTTGAAATTTGTGTTTTTACCAAGTGAATAGAAAGTCTAATCTCTACTGTAAATCAGCTTTGTTGAAGCCTGACGACTCATACGGTAAGTAAACTCACCAACAGAAGGATTAGGTGTTTCTGGATTAATTGTTCGAGTTGTTTTTCGCCAATCTTGGTTAGTTGCTAGTGAGACATTTAATTTACCATCAGGCTTTCTACAAAGTTTCATCCATAACTTGCCGTGTTCGCCACACAAAAACTCTTCAATCCAGACATTGTTATCAACGTATACGCCTTTTGCAGCTAACTCAATTGCACTTTGACGTGGCATATTTGCTACATTTTGTTGGATCTCTAATGCTCCTGTATAAAATAAAAAATATTTTGGGCTGCCTAAACGCCACAATCGCCGCTCGCAGTGCGGGCAATAAAAGCGTGGTACATTTTTACGACTACTACGTTTGCCAGGCATTAGAAACCTCTTACAACAACTACTGCTCTAGAAAAACTGATTTTTATACTGCAAGCTCAACACTAAATTTCACACCACTTCACAACTAAATAAGCAACAATACATATTTTTTATTCTTCGCTCTTTATACTACTTCAATACCAAGAAAGAATTTCCAGGAAATATGGGAAATTACAGCATTAATTTAGTAAAAATCAATTTAACTGGAAGTAATCAGGTTATGCAAAGTCACATAAAAATAAATTTTGCGGTCGTTATCTAGCTAAGATAGATAGCTTAATTTTTTCTACAAAATTTACATAAAAACCTCAAGTAAAGAACTAGAAATTAGACCCTTACTTTCGCTACTCACTATAATCACAACAAATCCTTATAAGGAAGCTGCTGTCAATACGTATTCTTACCCTCTTCCGAATACGTTACCTATGAATTCTGTTCGCGATCGCAATCTTAAAATAATAACTCGGTATACCCAAATATTACTTAGAACTTACTTTCTGCCACAACTAGTTGTTAAAAACTACCCCTTAATTTATTGTTTCTAATAACTTGCAACGTACTAAAAGAAATCAAAAGATTCTGCACCCTAAGTTAAATTTACGCAGATCTATCCCTCTTAACTAGGGTTGTTTAAGTGCACTCTAATGGTGTCTTCTTCAACAACCCACAGCGTAAAAACGCTGGGTAAACTGTCTAGCAGTTAGGACTTAGTTTTTTTGTAGGCAGGAAATATACTGAAATATTCTGTTTTTTTCAGGTGTTATTTACAGTATGTACATACCAACGCTAAAAAATCTGTATTCTGTTATACAAAATGCTTCTTGTATTCAATAACTCTTTTTTATTTAAGTACAAAACTCGCTTCCGTTCTGTACAAATAGCGGCATTTGCCCAGAAAAGCCTGCTATATTTTTCTTTTTTCAAAGTTGTTTCTTGATCGTGAGAAATAAATTCCCTTGTATATCTAACATCTGTGGTTCTCATAGTACTTTTTTGATTGACTCTGCTTCAAAATTAAGTTTGATGAGAAAAACTTAATTTTAAAAACTATATGAACTTCTCAGCACCAGTGTAGATATTTATGCAGCCAGTTTCAAAGCACTATTTAAAGTTTTGATGAAGTTGCGTTTAAAGATTTTATGAAGGCAAGATAATACTTTTCTTAAAGAAAAGTCTCTGATTAATATCTTGTAACGGAAAAACTCGATTGCGATTACAAGACTATCTTACCTAATTTTGTTAAAAGTAAGTTAAAAAAAAACAAATTTTAAAAGATTTGCTCTGGATTAGTGTATAGAGAGTTACTTTTAAGTAGTACTATTATCAAAGCAGTAGTAAGCAAGCAGCAATAACTTGTGCTCAACACACCGGTTAGCTTTAAAGAGTTGAGTAGTAGTTTTCACTCATTTAATTTTGAGTAAGAGAATAAAAGTAGAAGGTGCAGGGCTTGTAGCTAATGACAGACTTATTTATCGCTGTTAATTCATTTGGTTTTTGCTCTATAACTGTGACAGCTACAATGAAAATGCTAAAAACTCGCAATTTATGAAGAAAGATAAAGATTGTAAAAAACTGTAGATAAATTAACTTAAGTAAAGCTAGGTAAATAAGGTACTCAGTACTGTCGCCAGAGATTCTCCAACTCAGCTACACGCAGTTATCTTTAACTGCGCTTGGGTATGTATTTTTTAGAACTCAACCCTTGTCTACTTCAGGCATTAAAGACAATAGGCTTGTCATTTTCATGTGTAGTCACAAACCCTAACTTGAAAGCGAGTAGCAGCAATGAATCAAGTGTGACTCATGATGCTTATCTACTGATATCAATTGAAAAATGTTTAAGTTGTACCATCGATCGCAATATTTATGTGTCTTACTGTGTATTGTGAGCTTGACCGCTACTTTAATACTTACTCCTACATTCCATCAAAAGACTATTGCTAGCACTCGCACTCATTCTGCGGCTGAGTTACGAGGTGTCTGGTTAACAAATATAGATAGTGATGTTTTATTTGAGAGCGATCGCCTCAAAAACGCAATTGAGCGTCTGCATCAACTTAATTTCAATACAATCTATCCTACTGTGTGGAATTGGGGCTACACACTTTATCCTAGTCGAGTTGCCCAACGTGTCATTGGGCGATCGCTCGATCCTACACCAGGGCTACAAAGACGCGATGTTTTAAATGAAATCGTGCAACAAGCGCATCAAAAAGGGATGGCAGCGATTCCTTGGTTTGAGTTTGGCTTTATGGCGCCGGCTGATTCATTTCTTGCCCAACGCCATCCGCAATGGCTGACGAGTCGCCGCGACGGCAGTAGAAATTGGCAAGAGGGAACTCACGAACGTGTATGGTTAAATCCCTTCCGCCCAGATGTACAACAGTTTATTTCGGACTTAATTGTCGAAATTGTTGGTAATTACGATGTAGATGGTATTCAATTTGACGATCACTTTGGTTTACCGTCAGAGTTTGGCTACGATGCTTACACTGTAGCTCTCTACCAAAAAGAACACCAAGGTCAAAGCCCTCCCAGCGATCCCCAAGATGCAGAGTGGGTTCGTTGGCGCGCTGACAAAATTACAAACTACATGCAACGAGTCTTTCATACCATCAAGGCTAGGAAGCAGAAGTGCTTAATTTCTGTATCCCCAAATCCGCAACGAGTTTCTTATGACTTATTTCTAGCAGACTGGGAAAAATGGGAACGCAAAGGATTCATTGAAGAACTTATCTTACAGGTATATCGTAACGATATTAATGTTTTTATTAGTGAACTACAGTACCCAGAAGTCGTTGCTGCGCAACGACACATCCCAGTTAGTGTGGGAATTTTAAGTGGGCTGAAAAATCGTCATGTTCCCATCAAGCAGGTTCAAGAGCAAGTTGCACAAGTGCGCCGACGCAAATTTGCCGGAGTTTCCTTCTTCTTTTATGAAACTTTGTGGAATCTTTCTCAGGAAAAATCAAGCGATCGCCAATCTGTCTTCCAAAGACTTTTCTCAGCCGCAACACCGCGACCAAATATTTACAAGGGGCGAGGGGTGAGGAGTGAGGGGTGAGTGGCTATTGGGAACGTTGTAGAGTGGGAGTGTTGTAGAGATTGAGAGATTTGATTACTTTACTATTGTTCTCTCTTACCCAACTACCCCCCTACTCAACCACCCAACTACCCTACTACTTGCCTACCCTCTGCTCTTCTTCCCTCAACCACCGATCCCCAGGCGTCCTGCTAAAGCGGGAGTAAGAGGTAAAAGTGTAGCAACCATTAAAAATAAAGCCAATAGCCCTAAAGCTGCACGGGCGTCGTCGGGTTCACTCAGTTCATTTTGGCTGGGGCGTTCTAAGTCGCGTTGTAAGAAAACAATGACAACTGCCCAGTACAAAGCTAGGGGATTAGCAAAAGAGGCGATCGCCAGTACAATTAGTGTTGCGATCGTCGTGCGTCCAGCAGTTTTACGTCCATAAATTGCTTGCACAATTCGACCACCATCGAGTTGTCCTGCTGGCATTAGGTTTAACGCTGTAATGACCAACCCTAACCAACCAATAACGGTTAGTGGGTGAACTGCGACGACATTTTGTTGCAGTGCCGAACCTAAAATGACACGAGCAATTGTGCCTACTAAAATCGACCCTTGAAAAAACTCGGTCGGCACTTGAAATAAACTTTCGGGACGAGACAGGATCAAACCAAGAATTAATAAAGTAAACGATAAAATTCCACCAAAGGCAGGTCCAGCAAAAGCAACATCAAACAATATTTTCCGGTTAGGTAAGATTGACTGAAATCGAGTAATTGCACCGAAAGCACCAATTTGCAGAGTTGGGAGAAAAAATGGTGGACTTAGCCGCACTTGATAACGCTGTGCGAGTAACCGATGTCCGAGTTCGTGTATTAGTAAAACTGCTAAGATACCTGCTGCAATCGGTAATGGTTCTTGAAATCGCTGGATATTTGTCAAGAAATCAAAGCCTAGTAAAATGCCTCCAGCTTCCAGACAGGTTGCGATCGTAGCGATGAGTAAGACAACTGCTAAAATTGTTTGCGCTATGTTAGTAGGCTGGGGATCGTTGCGGCTAGGAAGAACAATGACAACAGGTCTACCATCAAGGTTCTCAACTAAAAATAAACGATAGCGATCGCCTAATTGCTGGTGTAGATTACTGCTTAATTTCTGAAAAACAGCTTCTGGTTCTCCCCGAAGATTACCTTTAAAGATAATTCCTTCTTGGTAAGGAATGGTTTCTGTCGCAAAAAAAGTATCGATCCCAAAAATACTACGTATTGCTCCCAAGTCTTCTTCAGCAATTGAAACTGCCTCAGGTTGTAGTTGTGGTGGAATATTTGATGCTTGATCGTCTTGAGTTGCATTAGCAAGGCGTTCACTTGCCCGCGATCGCAAGATGGCATCTTGACCAGCTGCTCTCAATTGCCTTCCCAAAAAAATATATACCACGGCTGAAGCAACTAACAAAAACAAGATCCCGACAATATTGATATAAATTCCAGTAGCAAATAAACCAAAAAATAACAGCCAAGGAGCCATTAACACTACTGACTGTAACCAAGCTATGACTCCTAGTTTGCCGTAAGGTCTAGCGCGATAAAAGCCCCAGCCTAATATGGTGAAAGCTGCTAATACAATCAGCCCGACTATAGAAGTTTCGGATGTTATGGACATTTTCTCCACCTTCGCTTCAACCTGCGATCAGCTCTAGACAGCTAGCTGTTGCCGATACTCTTAATAATTTACAGGACTTCCTTGCTTAGGAGTGAAGAGCTAGTAGTTGATCTCGATAGGTCATGTCGGTAAGTGCCTGTGGCTATTTGATTGAAAGCGTTTACCAGATTTCAATTTTGGTTCACTGCACAAGGCGAAATTGAGTGAACGAATCGCCATCGCATTCTTTAACTAGCAGCAGTGCAGTAATTGTCAAATGAGGAAAATCAGACATTGAGGCATTAAGTTTGTTATCTGCTATGACAGTGCATAACGTTTTGTTGCAAAATTAGTCACCAGAGGAAGGGTTCTCTGTATTCTGGATCGTTGGTACTGAAAAATTATGCTTTTTTCAGGTGTGTTATCAAAAAGCTGTTTTTCAGAGGTAACAATGTCATTAAGAGTAGTTATAGAAAGCAATATTGAAATGAAACTTCGTACTATCTGCTTGAGGATGCATTTTTAAGTTCTGACAATTGAAGTGTGCAGTGTAATAAGCTTAGAAATTGTTTAACGAACTTGAGAGCCAAACCTACATAAGATTAAATATTACGTAATGTAATGCTCATCTATCTTTTTAACTTGTGCTGGAATATTTCCATCATCATATAGATACTATGGGCGATCGCTACTTCTATCAAAAAAGATAATGACATCCAGCTCGCAAGTATTGCTACTTCAGTTACAAGTTGTCAAAGCACTTTATCCGTAGCACTTAGGTATAGTTCAAACACAAGCATTATGCAAGAATTGGGCAAACAATTTAGTCATTTGCCTGCAAATTGTTAATTGGCGGTTATTTCTAGAGTATGGCATTCAAATGTATATATATATACAGTTATTTGAAATAGAATAATTTTAGATAATATTTACCTGAACTCAAATTATCAAGGGTAAAAATGAACGTAAGTTAATGGGTTGATGATGAATGGTGAATTGCTATTAACTATGAACCAACCTAAATGTAATAGATAATTCTGCCCAGCTACGCATTGGTTATTTTTTAAAATTAAGAAAATCTTTAGATCAAACAATGTTAATTAGTTTGGCAAAGCTTCTTAGAATTAGCTTGTCATTGGTTTATATAAATTATTGTCATTAATAAAATTTTTCAGATAGCTTGCAATATCAACAACAATGAGTAAGATATCTCGGCGTCAAGTGCTTAGAACTGGGTTGGCTGCTGGTGCAATGCTAACTGCAACCCAGTGTGGTGGTAATAATACTAGTCAGCAGCCCACAACAGGACCAACAATTATTACAAATCAAATCAAAGATGTAACTTTACGCTTGATTGGAACAGGTGTTTCTCAAATTAATGAAATTCGAGCGCAAGCTGAGAAAGATTTAGGGTTTAAGCTTAGTATGCGTGCTCTAAGTACTGAGGAAAACAATCAAATTGCAATTACTCAGCCAAAGCAATATGACATTTTCGATGGAGAATATTTCAGTTTACCCTTAGTTATTCCTTCAGGGAACTTACAGCCAATTGACGTTAAGAGAGTTCCAGAATTTGACAAGTTAGTACCCATCTTTACGACTGGAGATTTATATCCAAACGCGCCTGTAAATACTTCACAAGGAACTGCACCGCGTAACGTGATGTTTGTAACAGGTCAAGATTCAACAGAATTTGCCAACCAACCCACAGAATTTGCTACACTTATTCCTTTCCAGTACAACGCTGATACATTAGGTTATCGCCCCGATCTTGTAGATGACAAAATTGTGTCTTGGGGACAACTTTTTGATCCCAAATACAAGGGAAGAACAGCACTTTTAGATATTCCCTCAATTGGCATTATGGATGCTGCAATGGTCGTGGAAGCCCAAGGGATCATGCAGTTTGGTGATAAAGGCAATATGACTCGCGAAGAACTTGATCGCATTACAGCAATTTTAATTGAACAAAAACGAGCAGGACAATTTCGCGCCTTTTGGAAGACTTTTGACGAATCAGTTAACTTAATGTCTGCTGGAGAAGTTGTTTTACAATCGATGTGGTCGCCAGCTGTGACTGCTGTTAAAGCTAGAGGTTTAGAGTGTGTTTATGCTCCACTCAAAGAAGGATATCGTGGTTGGGGTGGTGGTATTGGACTATCGCGTAATCTTTCAGGCATTGAACTTGATGCTGCTTACGAATACATTAACTGGATGTTAGACGGCTGGGTAGGTGGTTTTTTGGGAAGACAAGGTTATTACAGCGCGATCCCTGAAAATGCCCGCAAGCACATGTCAGCAGCAGAGTGGAATTTCTGGTATGAAGGTCAGCCAGCTTCTGAAGATATTATCGATCCTTTTGGCAAGAAAATTGAGTCACAAGGCGCAGTACGTGATGGCGGTTCCTTTAACGATCGCATGGGTAATGTTGTCTGTTGGAACTCGGTCATGGACGAACAAACTTACTTAGTACAGAAATGGAATGAGTTTGTCGCAGCATAATTTATAGTATTGGCAGGCGAGACGCCTGCGCCTACAATTTAATAAATTTCATCTAGTTTTAAGAAAGTCTGTAATAGCACATTTGCACCTTGAGTACACTGTTCTGGGGAAGTATACTCATCTTCAGCATGACTAATACCAGCAAGACTTGGCACAAAAATCATTCCCATATCCGCAAACCGACCAATTTCTTGGGCGTCGTGTCCAGCGCGACTCGGCAAATAAGTATAACTTAAGCCTGATTGCTGACAAACTTGGGCGATCGCTTCTTGAATATTCGGTGCAGCTAATGTCGGTAATACATGCAGCATTTGCGTCATTTCTATTTCAGTCTGAGTTGCAGCAGCAATGTCTCCCAGCTGATTTTTGATCTGCGCCACCATATCTTCTAGATGAGTCTGAGACATATCACGCAAGTCAATTTTCAAATCTACTTTTGCTGGGACAATATTTGCCGCATTGGGAGAAACGCAAAAATAACCTACTGTCGCTACCTGTTCTCCTGGTGTTTCTGTCGCTAACTTATTAACAGCCAAGATAATTTGCGATGCAGCTACCAAAGCATCTTTACGCATATTCATTGGGGTAGTTCCTGCATGATTAGGACGCCCCGTAACAGTGACATGGTGGCGATACTGTCCCACAATGCCAATTACAACTCCGACTTCATCCCCAGTACTTTCTAAAACACCACCTTGTTCGACGTGTAATTCTACAAAAGCAGCAATATCACCAGGCTGGCGCTTTGCGGTTGCCAGTTGCGACCAATCACCACCAATTTGCGCTAAACACGTTTCAATTGGCGTACCATCGTTGCGACGGTAGCACTTGGGATCGAGAACCGCAGTACCCGCCATTGCTTTACAGCCAAGAACGCTATTTTCTTCATCGGTAAAAACCATCACTTCAATCGGATGTTGCAGACGAATATTATTTTCTTGCAAGACGTGGACAACTTCGATTCCTGCCAAAACTCCGAGAACACCATCAAATTTACCTGCTACCGGAACAGTATCAATGTGCGAACCTGTAGCTAGCGCCCCTGCACCTTCTTTTCTTCCTGCATAAGTACCAATAATATTTCCTGCTGCATCAACTCGCACCCTCATTCCCGCTTCAACCATCCATGATTGTACAAGTTGTCGTGCTAATAAATCTTCTGGAGTGAACGCGACGCGACTCACACCGCCTCCTGGTAATTTGCCAATTTCTGCTAACTGCGCAATATTTCGATTCAAGCGATCGCCATTTACCACAGGTATCAATGCAACAGTCATAAAATCCTCTTGATTACGTTGTACTTTGTTGAACGAGTTGTATTACTAACCCTCTTGACGATGGGAAAGAAGTTGGAATGCTGCGACTGCAACTCCAATAAGTAAAAAAGAAAACGCTGTTGTCAGTGTTCCCAATGCATACAACGCTGGTGTTGTCACATTAGTTGTCATGCCAAAAATTTCTAGAGGTAACGTATTGTTTTCCCCAGAAATCAAAGATGTGCGGGTGAATTCATCGTAAGAAAGCGTGAAACCAAATAGACCTACACCAATCAAACTAGGAGCAATTAAGGGTAACAAAATTTGCCAAAATGTCTGAGAATCATTTGCACCTAAGTCGCGCGATGCTTCTTCATAAGAAGGATTAAATCGATTAAATACGCCCACCATAATCAAAAAAGCAAAAGGTAGCGTCCATGTCAAATGCCCTGCTAATGCCGAAGAATACCACTGATTGTCTATGCCCAGTAAACTAAATACAATTCCAATTCCCAAAGACACAAGAATACTTGGGACAATCAAGCTAGAAATTGTTAAATAAAATATTAAATTCGATCCCCAAAATTTGCTCCGAAATGCCATGCCAGCTAAAACACTCAAAGCAACAGTAATCGCCATTACTAATAAACCTAACAAAAAAGAACGCTGAAATGCACTAACAAAATCACCAACCCGTTGCTGTTGAAAAACTTCTCCCAACCAGTAAAAACTAAATCCCCGCATAGGAAAAGTTAACTGTCCTTCTGGTCCTTGTAGTGATAAAAGAAAAATTGCTGAAAAAGGTCCATATAAAAACAAAACAAATAATCCAAAAAAAGCAGCTAATAAATAAAAAGAAAGAGGTCGTTTTTTACTCATTTAATCTAAAGTTCTTTACGAATATCAACTGCGCGTAAGATTCCAAAAACAAGTAGTAGAGTCACTAAAAGTAAAATGACTGCATTTGCTGCAGCCATAGGATATTGCAAACTTCCAATCTGAGTCCGAATTAAATATCCAACAGAAGATGATTGCCCGCCACTCATTAATCTAACAGTTGCAAATTCACCCATAACAAGCGTCACAATAAAAATTGAACCGATCGCAATTCCTGGTACTGCTAAAGGTAAAATAATTTCTTTTTGAATTTGCCATCCTGAAGCACCTGCATCTTCAGCCGCTGCCACTAAAGCGCGATCAATACGCATCATACTGTTAAAGATAGGAGCAATCATAAATAAACTATAGAGATGCACCATTGCTAAAACAACAGCAAAGTCAGAAAACAAAAACATTTCTATCGGCTGATTAGTAACACCAAGTGCCATGAGTGTTTGATTCAGCACTCCTTCACGACCTAAAAATGGAATCCAAGAAATCATCCGAATGATATTAGATGTTAAAAAAGGAATTGTGCAGATTAAAAATAAAACAATTTGCCAGCGCAAACTCGTGACATGAAAGGCTAAAAAGTAGGCAATAGGATAAGCGATCGCTAGTGTTATTAACCAGACAATTGCTACAAATTTAAATGTATTGATGTAAGTTGCTAAATAAACTGGAGAAGAAAAAATAGCAGCATAATTATCCCAGGTGAATGCTGGAGACATCGAGTAACCAGTGAACTCCCAGAAACTCACCATTAAAATTGCAGCAATTGGAATTACTAAAAATAAGAAAAAAACTAAAGTTTGAGGTGCAACTAATAGATAAGGCTGTATATTTTTCCAGTTCTTCATATAAAATTTAATATTTAAAGTGGTAGAAAAAACGTTACATCAATCCTCTAAAATTCAGTATATGTAAGCAAGAGAAAATCATCAACTACGCCCTTCGTCATCCCAGAGCGGATTTTTGATTATACTCATTTAATGAGCTAGAAAAATACAGTCATCTGCTGACCAACGCAGTATTATAAGTTGACCTTCTTGTAAGGAACTGTTATGCCAATCATCAGTGCGAACTTTATAAAGCAGTTCTTGTCCTGTCTTTTCTGCCATCAAGGAAACTCGCGTGACATATCCAGTTAGTTCAACCGCAGTAATTCGTACTGAAATATGATTTTGCTTGGTAGATGGTATCGAAGTTGCTGCTGAGTAAGGCTCTAATTCAACCAAGTCAGCCCGAATGGAACACGCCGCTTCATTTCCTATCACAGCCCCGTATCCGCGACAAAAAAGCGAACCAATTCCTTTTACATCTAACTCAATCAAGTCGCTATTTGTATCAGCAATACAATTGATTACTTTGCCTGTAAAAATATTTTGATCGCCCATAAATTTAGCGACAAACTGCGAAGCCGGAGTACGAAAAACTTCAGCAGGAGTGGCAACTTGTTCGATATGACCGTGGTTCATGACAACAATTTGATCGGATAGTGCAAACGCTTCGTCTACTCCGTGCGTTACCTGAATGAATGTCATACCAAACTGTTTTTGAATTTTGCGCAATTCTCCGCGCATCCTCAGTCGTAGAGTTTCATCCAACGCGCTTAAGGGTTCATCGAGAAGTAAGACTTTGGGACGCGTTACTAATGCCCTTGCTAGTGCGACTCGCTGCTGTTGTCCGCCACTCAATTGCACCGGTTTGCGTTCAGCAAGATGACTTAAACCGATAAGTTCTAACATTTCTCCTACACGGGTACGGCGATCGCTTTGCGGAATCTTACGCATCTTTAAGCCAAAGTCCACATTTTGCCAAACGGTTTTATGCGGAAACAGTGCATAATTTTGAAACATCATCGCAGTGTCGCGCTTGGCTGGCGGTAAGTTATTGACGTGGCGATCGCCTATGAGGACATCCCCACTGGTCACATCTTCGTGTCCTGCAATCATCCGTAGTGTTGTTGTTTTCCCACAACCACTTGGTCCTAACAAGCAGCAATAATCTCCCGCAGGAATATCTAAGTTCAAATTCTCTACCGCAACAAACGAGCCATACTTTTTGCTGACTGAGCGTAAACTGACTCCCTGTGCTGTCAAACCCAAGTCGCAAACCGCATTAGTTTTTCCTACGCTGTTGATTTTAGTTCCAATGTTCATAGCACATTTCCTGCAAAATGCGGATAAAAAATTTTATACGATTTGTTAGCAATAAATTGTTAGTTACTGACAGTTGACTAATGCTGATGCAAGATTTTTATTAATTGTATTCTGTATACATTAAAGGCAGGCTTGAAAAAAGTTGTTATTAAACATACAAATAATTTCATCCTGTTGTCTTCAAAGGAAGGGCAGGCAAAATGCCTACCCCCACAAAAAGTTAAAAAATATCGCAGCGCAATAGGATTAATTATTCTGGCAGTACTTGATCGCTACGTGCTGATATTGCTAAGTAAACCCCTGCTAAAACTACGGCAAACGCGCACCAATTAGCTATACTCAAATTTTCAGCAAAAAACACGATCGCCAACACTGCCGCAATGACCGGAATTGTTAACATCGAAACAGCAACAAATCCAGAGGAAAATCTTGCCAAGCTATACGTGAGTGAACCTTGACCGATGACTTGGCAAACGATCGCCAAGGAGATAACGCAAAACCAACCACTCCAAGACGAAGGAAACAATGGCTCTTGAGTCAGTAAAACAACGGGCAATACACCCAAACTACCAATTAAACACGTCCATTGCATAATCACTGGCGTAGCAAATTTAAGGCGGAGTTGCTCTAAACTCAAAAGACACACTGCGGCTAACATCGCCGCGCCTAACGCCGCACTATCTCCAACCACATTACTATCCGCACTCTGAAAATCTTCAATGCCAATTGCGATCGCGCCACAAACTGCAATAGCCATCCCTAGCACAAATCTACCTGAGAATCTTTGACCAAGTACTACCCAAGCTCCTAATGTTGTAAAGATTGGCATCATATTATTAAGTAATGTGGAATTAGCAACACTTGTTTGTGTTAACGACCACGCCCACAGTGTTAGTGAAGCGGCAAAACTCGTTCCGGCAATTGTTAGTAAACTGCGATCGCGCCAGGTGTAAATAAGCAATGAGACAGGAATTTGCGTGCGTATTTGACTGACAAACCTGACTCCATTCCATCCCGCAAATGCGATCGCTGCCATACCTAAGCGATTCAAAGTTGTCGCATTCGAGCCAATTTCTTGCTGAGCAACGACAGTTAAAATTGAAGCAAACGCAATTCCGAGTAGAGCAATGCCCAATGCGATCGCTGCAAGTCCATTTGTGATAAGTTCTTGATTTGTATTGCCACCAAGTCGGAACTGCTCCATAGTGGGATCGCCATCATCGGAATCATCGGCTTAATATACACTGCTCGGTAGCCTCAAAAATGTATATAAATAGACTCTGTGGCAAGAATATGATACCCGTAGTGCTTTCTTAAATTAGCCACAAAAGAGCGAAGAAATGAAATGTCATATCTGCTATGACTAGGTTTTAGGTCTTTTCTTATGTAGTATTTATGAAAGAAGATATTTACTGTACTCTGTATACAGTTGCCGAATCATAAATTCAATTTTTTTGACGAAACCTTCTCTACTTAAGATAATTAGCGGTTGTAGCTTATCCTGTAAATAATAAGGAGTCATACTTTGCCCCTGTCACCGCGATCGCTCCAGCGTAATCAATCACTACAGGAGCAAACTTATCAAGCACTACGTACGGCTATCCTATCGGGCGAACTAACCCCAGGACAGCGGTTAGTCGAAACTCATCTTGCCAAAAAGTTACAGGTGAGTAGAACTCCAATTCGGGAAGCACTGCGGCAACTGCAACGCGAGGAATTAGTTGTCGTTGAGCCAAATAATATTTTACGTGTTGCTACTATTTCTATGAGCGATGCCGTACAGTTGTATGATTGCCGACTAGCACTTGAGCAATTATCCGTAGCAGAAGCCTGTGAAAATGCGACCGAAGCTCAAATCCAAAACTTAAACATGATGGTAATGCAAGCTGAAAAGCTCATAAATAGTAGACCATCTCAACTAACTAACTTTCAACTTCTCGATCTAGACTACCGTTTTCACCGTTTACTTGCCGAGAGTTCGGGAAACTTGTGGCTGCGATCGCTTTTGGATCAAGTTTTTGATAAAATGATGCTCCTGAGGATTCATACGATTCAAAATAATCGCGACGTGTTAGAAATTCGGACTGAGCATCGCCGGATTTATGAAGCAGTGCAAGCAAGGAATAGTGATGCAGCAACTCAAGCGATTAAAGCTCATCTTGTTGCGAGTAAAGAGCGAGTTGTGCGAGAAATGAAGAATTTGCAACAAACTCGTGGCATTGTTCAAGAAGGTTGATAAAATTTTAGGCTTTGGATTAATTAGGGGCAAAATTTGCGATCGCATTTATTTTTAAACTCATTTGACGGGTAATTATTGACAACAGATATGACCGAGACGACTTCAAATTCAGGCACAAAACGGATTTTTATTTGTGGTTCAGCGTTACGCGGACAACCCGACCATCAAAACCTACAATCTGCAAAGTTTATCAAAGAAGCAAAAACACAATCTCGTTATCGACTTCATGCAGCAGGTGACGGTTGGCATCCCGCAATTTACGAAGTAGAACAAGGAGGAATTTCGATTCCTGGGGAAGTTTATGAACTCACTCAAGAACAGTTTGATTATTTAGCCTCAACTGAACCACCAAATATGTATCCGAGTGATATCGTTCTAGAAGATGGTGAAATTCTCACTGCTTTTCTTTATCCGCAAGAGTTAGTAGACAAATATAATTGGCCTGATATTTCCCATCACGGTGGTTGGGCAGCTTATAAAGCTGCAGGCTAAGATGTAAGAATGCGATCGCTTCCCTGCAAAATTCGCGTAGCAACTCCGCAAGAAGATTCCATCATTGCAGAGCATTTCTTTTTGTTGTGGCAAGATATTATTTCTGCTGATTCTGTTAAATCTGACTGGCGAGAAATTACGCTAGAGTTTATCGAAAGCGTCCGTCAAGAGTTGTCTTACCAAGCTTTTGTCGCTGAAGTTGATTCTAAAGTCGTTGGTTCTGTAGGTTGTCAGTTATTTGCTGGACTTTACCCCAATGTTCTCACCGAGCAGTATCGTAAAAGTGGCTACATTTGGGGTGTTTACGTTGAGCCAGCTTACCGCAGGCAAGGTATTGCAAAAAAACTTACACTAGAAGCACTCAACTACCTCAAATCTCTCGGCTGTACAAGAGCAGTTCTTCATGCTTCTCCTCTAGGTCAACTTGTATACTCTAGCTTAGGCTTTACCCAAAGTAATGAAATGTGCTTTGATTTAGGGAATCGTAATTTACATTAACTGCCTGCATAAATGCGAGTGCGAATAGAATTCGCTTCTATATAAACAAAGTCCACCTCCGTGGACTAAATCATAAAATTCTGACTGAGAGTGTGCGCAGGCACACTTGGTTTGAATAGCCCCGACTTCAGTCGGAGGGCATTTGATTCACAAAAGCAAAAGCGTGAAGCATTCCCGTATATGGCTTAGCGATGGGATAAGCTAAATCGCCCTTCTTACTTGTATTCAAGCCCAAGCTTACTAAAGCCTCAACGAACTTAACTGCAACACTCACACCATCAATCACAGGAACACCTAAGTCTTGACTGAGTTGCGCTGATAAGTCAGCCATACCGCCACAGCCTAAAACGATCGCTCCTGCACCATCTTCTGCTAAAGCTTGACGACATTCATTAAAAATCGTTTTTCTGGCGTTAGAGTTTTCATCTTCAAGTTCGAGTACAGGCAAATCTATCGCCCGAATTCGACGGCAAAAGTGCGTCATACCATAGTTTGCAACTAAATGTTGAGCAATGATCCGCGTACGACTTAACGTTGTCACAATCGAAAATCCAGTAGAAATGAAACTTGCAGCGTGCATGGCAGCTTCCGCAATTCCCACCACCGGACCTTTTGCTAATTCCCGCGCAGCGAGTAACCCAGGATCGCCAAAGCAAGCAATCACATAGCCATCAATACCTGCAGCTTCTCCTTTTTTGATTTCTTCAAGAATGCCGATAACACTCAGTGCTTCATCGTAGTGTCCTTCAATTGAAACAGGTCCCATCTCTGGGTTACACGCAATAATCTCAGTTCCAGAACTTGCTACAGCGATCGCAGTCTCAGCAATCTTTTGTGTCATGCTTGCAGTGGTATTAGGGTTGATGACTTTAATTTTCATTGATGGTTTTTTGCCTGAATGCCTTGAGAACTAAAAATGACAAGTCCTAAATGCGAGTGATTAATGCAAGAAATCTGATATTCAGGACTCTAACCGTTACGCTTGAAAAGCTGCCAGAATTGAGGGGCGAACGTTTAGATGTTTCACGACTAGAGTATGAAGCCAAAAATTCCACAACATCATTGAAAATGCAGTGGCTAGTGCAGCACCGACAATACCTAACCAGTGGATGCCAATTAAATTTAAAACTACGTTGACAATAGCAGTTGCTCCCATTACCAATGCTGCCTGAGTTTGGTGTCCTGTCATCATCAATAAATATCCTACTGAGCCTGTACCAACGTTAACAAGTTGCCCTAAAATGAGAACAATCAAAGATTCTCTAGCGACCGTGAATTCTGAGCCAAATAATTGCAGCACAGGCGTAGCAAAAATAATTAGACCTATACCAATAACTAACGCTGGATAAAACATCCATCGAGCAATTGTAGAAATTAATTGTTGCAATCCTCGGCGATCGCCTTGAGCATATAGCCCAGCGATCATCGGAGCAGAAATTGCATTTACGGCTTTGAGGATAAAGTTAACCCAAAGCGATGTTTTCAGCGCAGCACCATAAACACCAACCGCTTTGGCTCCAAGCATCACTCCGAGCATCAATGTATCAGTTTGACTCAAAATAACAGATGAGCCATCAAATAACATCAATGGTAGTGCAACTCTCCACCACTGACTCATAGCATAAACTGGCTTAGCTTGCTCAACTTCGGTATTTAACTTTTGCTGGAAAAGCAACGACTGAAGGATTAAAACTATGAACATGGATAGAATCGATAAGCTAATGACTACTGTGCTACTCAAGCTTTGATGTAATTGCCAAACGAACGCAATGCCAATTAAAACTAAGGGATAGATAATTAGCTCTGGAGCATAAGCAAGCGTCATTTGCTGGAAGGCTCTAATAATTTGTTGCAGAAGATTTGCCAATGCGATCAAAGGCACAATCCAAATACCAATGATGAGTGTCTGCGAATAATCTAATCTTTGATGCAGCACTAACCACAACAAAACAGCTGTGCTGAATGCTACTGTAATTAAGCTAGCAATGAGCGTTTGTTGCCAACTGCCTCGGATAATTCCCCGCAAATGTGCCCAATCTTGCTTAATACGGTATTCAGGAATAAATCGTAAAACAGCAGTTGGTAATCCTAAACCTGCGATAAATGCCAGAGAAAGACTCAGGGCGATCGCAAAATCATAAATGCCATACTCAGTAACTCCCATCCAACGAGCCAGCAAAATTTGGGATGCATAGATTGTGCCAATACTCATAATTTGCACACTTAGCGCTACTCCTGCACCGCGTACCAATGTTGTTAAGAAGTCAGGCTGACGTTTTATCCACAATTTAAGACGTAATTTAGGCATTACCTAGATTAAGTAGACAGGTGAACAGGCAGGATGTCCATCCCACAGTGATTTGATGGTTTATGTAGAGTAGGCTTCTAGCCTACCTCAATGCCACATATAAGTAAAAAGAAAACCCACGATGGTGGGCTTCTCAGAAATATGCTTATTAATGGCTTGCGATCTTTAAATGAGAACACCTAACAAATTGGATTAAACCATTCCTGATGGTGCTTGCATCGCTGGTTGAACTTGCGGCTGGAATTGGAACAATGAGTATACCACATTTCGGCGAATATTAGTCATCATATCCAAGAACAACTCGTAACCTTCGCTCTTGTACTCAATTAGCGGATCTTTTTGTCCGTAACCGCGCAATCCTACCGATTCGCGCAATGCATCCATTTGTTGTAAATGTTCGCGCCATAAAGTATCAATCTGCTGCAAAATAAAGAATCGCTCAGCTTGACGCATCAATCCTGGTTGAATTTGATCGACCTGTGCTTCCTTAACATCATACGCAATCCGCACTTGCTCGTGGAGGAAAGTTTTAATCTCACTTATCGAGAGATCTTCCATCTGATTTGGTTCTAAATCAGCCAGAAGATAAACAAATTCCTTTACCTTACTCACTAAATTCGTCAAATCCCACTCTTCTGATGGCAAATCGGGATTAATATAATAATCCACAATTTCATCCATCGTTTTTTCGGCGTACTTAATCACCAATTCCTTCAAGTCCAAACCTTCGAGAACGCGGCGACGTTCGGCATAAATTGCCCGACGCTGGTTATTCATCACCTCGTCGTACTCAAACACCTGCTTACGGATGTCGTAGTAGTAAGTTTCGACTTTCTTTTGTGCGCCTTCTAAACTGCGGGTCAGCATCTTAGACTCAATGGGCATATCTTCTTCAACCTTAAAGGCACTCATCAAGCCCGCAACGCGATCGCCTCCAAAAATCCGCAGTAAGTTATCTTCCAAACTCAAGAAAAAGCGCGTCGATCCTGGGTCGCCTTGTCTTCCGGCGCGTCCCCGCAATTGGTTATCAATACGGCGTGACTCGTGGCGTTCCGTTCCAATGACATGTAAACCACCAAGTTGCACGACTTCATCATGTTCGCGTGATGTAAATTTCTCGTATTCGCATAACAAAGCATTATAAACTTCCCGCAGCTTTTGAATCACAGGATCGTCAGTCGGTGCTTTTTCTGCTGCAACTGCGACTTTATCTTCAGCCGCGAGTTCAGGTAAACTGCGTTCGCCGTACTCTCTTACTGCAAATTCTACTGCTGTTTTCAGTTGTTGCTCTAATTCTCGCGATAGCTGAGTTGGGAAAATCTGCGGCGATGCTTTCCACGTTTTTACTTTCTTGCCAGGAACAAAACCTTGACCGCTACCACTACTTGATGCGGGTAGACCTGATGCTCTTTCTACTGCAAAAATATCTTCATCTTCGGGTTGCACAATCCGAGGCATAAAGTATTCGCGTAGCTTGAGTCGTGCCATGTAATCCGCATTACCACCGAGAATAATATCGGTTCCGCGACCCGCCATGTTTGTTGCAATTGTGACAGCGCCTTTACGACCAGCTTGGGCAACAATTTCTGACTCGCGTTCGACGTTCTCTGGTCGGGCGTTGAGTAAGTTGTGCGGTACGTTGCGTTGACTTAATAATGCACTGAGATATTCCGATTTTTCGACACTCGTAGTTCCCACCAAAACAGGGCGACCTTGTTCGTGCATTTCGGTACATTCTTCGGCGATCGCCTGCCACTTGCCTCTTTCTGTTTTATATACCACGTCAGATACGTCTTGACGTCTAGTAGGACGGTTTGTCGGAATAATCGTAACTTCTAACTTATAAATTCTTTCAAATTCTGCTTCCTCAGTTTTCGCTGTTCCGGTCATCCCTGCTAATTTGGGATACAGTAAAAACAAGTTTTGATAAGTAATTGTTGCTAAAGTTTGTGTTTCTGGTTGAATTTCAACTCTTTCTTTTGCTTCGATTGCTTGGTGTAGCCCATCACTCCAACGTCTTCCTGGAAGAACTCGTCCTGTGAACTCATCCACAATTATGACTTCATCGTTACGGACGATATATTTAACGTCTTTGACAAACAGTTCTTTTGCCTTGAGTGCGTTAAAGATGTAGTGTGCCCAAGGGTCATTAGGATCGTATAAATCTTTAACTTGCAGCATTTCTTCTGCTGCTGCGAAACCTTCATCCGTTAAAATGACGTTATGAGCTTTTTCATCAACTTCGTAGTGTTCTTCTTTTTGTAATGCGCCTGCGACTTGAGCAGCTTGTAAATATTTTTCTGTTGGACGTTCAACTTGCCCTGAGATGATGAGTGGCGTCCGCGCTTCATCTACAAGAATTGAATCAACTTCGTCAATCACACAGTAGTTAAAAGGACGTTGTACGACTTCCTGAATGGAAGAAGCCATATTATCGCGTAAGTAGTCAAAACCTACCTCGCTATTCGTGACATAGGTAATATCGCAATCGTAGTTTTTCTTGCGTTCGGATGGTCCCATACCTGCTTGAATCAAGCCGACACTCAGCCCCAAGAAACGATGAATTTGACCCATCCACTCGGCGTCACGGCGTGCCAAGTAGTCGTTAACTGTGACAATGTGAACACCTTTTCCTGAAATGGCATTGAGGTAAGCAGGAAGCGTTGATACCAACGTTTTGCCTTCTCCAGTTTTCATTTCGGCGATCTGACCTTGATGTAGGATTGTTCCACCGAGAATTTGAACATCAAAGTGGCGCATTCCTAGCACTCGTCTTCCAGCTTCTCGCACTACTGCAAACGCTTCTGGCAGCAGATCGTCCAAGGTTTCGCCTTTATCCAACCGCTGCTTGAACTCTGCTGTTTTGCTACTAAGTTGCTGATCGGAAAGTGCTTGAATGTCTTCCTCAAGGAGGTTGACTTCTGTAACGTAAGGCTGGAATTTTTTGAGCTTACGAGCGTTAGGGTCGCCCAGCAAGTTTTTCAGCATGGTAGGGTTCGGGAAACTTTAGAAATTATTCTGATTTTTGAGCATAAAGATGAAGTTTGTTAGGCTGCAAGTACTTGATTTTTGATTGAATACACGTCTACAAGTGAACTGCAGCTAAAAACTCAAACATCTTCCAGTCTGTCTTAGCTAGACGCTCTAAGTTTAGACTATATCCATCGTATCATCTTGATTTAAGCTAGGGTGGCAATTAAGGTGCGGATCGCCCTGCAACTAAAATCGAATTCCTACTTGACCGTTGACTCCTCGAACTGAGTTATAGCCAACACCGACAACTAAGTTACTAGCTGTGTCTACCTGTAAACCACCCGACAAAGCTATACCTTGATCGTCAGAATATAGCCCAATACCAACGTAAGGAGAAATCACAGGTAGACCAAAAAATTTGAGCACATCCACGCCAGAAGAACTATCTGGTCCTCTGCCTAATTCAACACCCAAATCAAAGACTCTTGCGCCCACAGAAAAGGTAACATCACCTTCCCTGCCACCCACAGAAACCCACGGTTGAGGAATCAGTTGGGCATTGACTGGATGAGGTGCGGCTAACACAACTAAAGCTGAAGTCGCTAAAATTTCTTTAATTCTCATCTCTCACACTCCTCATCAAAATCTTTGATTATCACTAAATTGAAAAAATCACAATTTAAATGTGGGGTAGGCATCTTGCCTGCCCAAAACTACATCCTATCTGAACATATCACTGCTTACTGTACTGCTTCCCACTCAGGTGATAGACGCCGGAAATTGTATTCTGTTGCACCAGAATGACAACTCACACAGCTACTGACATCAACGGGGCGGGGTAGTTTAACGTTAGGATGCAAGGCTTTAAGATAACGGGATTCTCCAACGCGATATGGTATTGGTTCTTCCTTGAGTAAAGGACGCGAGAAGTTACGTAGATAGTTCCAAATCAGTAAGCGCGGTGGATCGACTAGTTGAGGAAGCGTGACACCGTAGTGCTGCGGATCTTGCAATAGCCTCTGCCATGTTTGTGTTGGCATAACTGCAGGTGGTAAAGCAATATGGCAACTCGCACAATTCTCTAGATAAAGTTCTTGTCCTAATTGAAAGCGCGACGGCACGATATCCACAGTACCAATTTCTTCGGTGGCTGCCTCTTGTTTAGGAGAAGGCTGGGCATTAGTGGCGATCGCTAGCCCCCAACCCATCAGGATACTCCACAGCAAAATGACTAGTAGAAAAAATTGCGATCGCCTCCGGTGCTGCGCTGCGCGCGATCGCTTCCTAGTCCAGTGTGATTTTTGCATCATCCGATCGCCCCCTCATCACATTCAAGCTTTGCTGACTATAGCAATAGAACAATTCAATAGTATTCGCTGAGTTGCTGATAATTCACACTTTTTACTCAGTCAAGAGGACGCGGTACAATCAATCGAGATCGGGAAGCAGTTGTTGTCACTTCATACCACAGTCGTTCATATTTAGTCGCCATAACTTCTGCACTAAAGTTCTTAACAGCTACTTCTCGACCGCTTTGACCAAAGCGCCAGCGCAATTCTGGATCGTCTCGTAAGCGATAGATCGCGCTTGCCAGTTCATCAACATCATCTTGATCGATCAAAATGCCAGTCTCGCCATCAATAACTGCTTCTGACACACTTCCTACACGAGTCGCAATCACAGGACGCGCTGCTAGCATTGCTTCAACGATCGCCAGCGGAAACCCCTCAGACCGTGATGGTAAAACAAACATATCAAAATTCGCTAAGTAGCTACGCGGATTGTCAACCCACCCTGGCATACTTAAGCGATCGCTGATGCCTAATTTTTGTGCAAGTTGTTCGAGTACTTGACGTTGTCCACCTTCACCGAGAATAACGACTTGCACTTTTTCAACTTTAGCTAATGCCCGTAGTAATACATCATGGGCTTTCATGGCATCTAATCGTCCGACGCTACCTACAACAATTTCATGCTTGGGCTGTGGTGGTTGAGGAGGTACAATATCTGGTACGCCGTTGGGTATGGAAATAACTGTATTGCGTCCTAAAGCATAAAAATCTTCTATTTGTCGGGCGCTTGCTTGACCTACTGCAACATGAGCATCAACCCGCAAAGATAGCATTCGCGTTCGTAGTAAAGTCGTTGGATCGGTAGTTCTTAGGGGTAATTGATCGACACGCACAACTCGCGTGTTAGGAAGTAAAAGCGCAGCAAATAAGCCTGTTGCACCTTGCCACGGCGTACAAAGGTTCAAATGGACAATATCAGGACGTAAGCGGTATAGTGCTGCATAATGGGCGGCAAATGACCAGGGATGATTAGGTGTAACAACAACACGCGCTGCTTGGGGACGACGCGAGGCGATCGCATCCACAACTTGCTTTGAAGTTCCCATAACAGTAACAGCGATGCTATCTGATACCTGGGCAACAAGATGACCAAGACTAATTTCTGCACCACCAATTCCCTCAGAATCAGTGTAGGTCACTACACGCAGCGGACGATTTATGTTAGTTTGAGTAGCTGTCATTTGATTGCTAATACAATCATTCTGCGGCTATCCAGTGACATTGGTTCACCGTTATTTCCATAACCTTGTACTTCTTGAAAACCAGTTTGTAACAACCAATCGCGTAATTCAGTAAAAGTAAAGTGACGTACAAAGTAATTCATTTGCCGCACTTGTCCATCACGGATGATAATTCGTTCAGTGTATGTTCGATTAGTAAATACATCAAAGCGAGTACAATCAATTAAATAATTACAATCACGCTCTGTCACAGCATTAGCCTGAAATTCTTTTAATATTCGGTACAAGCTTTGCAATTCTATTAATAACTTACCACCAGGTTTGAGAGCGCGGTAAGCTTCGGCAAGCACTTTACGATTGTCTTCATCGTCAAAGTAGCCAAAAGCGGTGAACCAGTTAATAATACAATCAAAGTGTTCTGTCCAAGGTAGCGATCGCATATCACCTTGAATGTATTCAACATCAATACCTTCTTGAGCATCTTGACGCGCTTTTTCTAGAAACAATGCTGTAGCATCCAATCCTGAAACACTACAGCCGCGCTGTGCAAGTAGATTTGCAATCCTTCCATGTCCACAAGCTAAATCGAGTACGGTCATTTCAGCTTGCAGTTGCAACAAAGTCCAAATTAAATTGACTTCACGCTCGTTGCGTTCTGATGTTAAATGCGGTTCATAGAAGTACAAATAGTCTTCATTGAACAAAGCGGTAAAATCAAATTCAGACATCACTCAGTTTAGGGAATGGGAACTGATCGCAACAGTCTTTCTACAACAGATTTAGCTTTGCGTCCGCCAGCAGGAATCAAACGATGACACAAGACATGAGGTGCTAGATATTTAATATCATCAGGAGTTGCGTAAGTGCGATCGCACAAATAAGCTAACGCCTGTGTTGCTTTGTGTAATGCTACTGTACCACGGGGACTCACGCCTAGCATGATATCTTCATCTTCTCGGGTTGCGCGTACAAGATCGATCATGTAACGTTGTAATGATTTTTCCACTTTGACAGCCGCACAACTGCGGCGTAATTCTGCAACTTCTGCTAATGTGATGCAAGGTTGTAAATCAGCTACTGTAATGCCTTCTTGTAACCGTTGCAACATAGATAACTCTTCTGCTTCACTCGGATAACCCAAGCTCAAAGACAAAATAAAGCGATCCATTTGGGCTTCAGGTAAAGGAAAAGTTCCTTGATATTCAATTGGGTTTTGGGTTGCAATGACAAAAAAAGGACTCGGAACTCGCCGCGAAACTCCATCAACGGTTACTTGTTCCTCTTCCATCACTTCTAATAGCGCCGATTGCGTACGCGGTGTTGCACGGTTAATTTCATCTGCTAGTAGTACATTTGTAAATACTGGACCTGGAAGATATTCAAATTCCCCTGTTTTAGGATTCCAAATATTAGTTCCGGTAATATCTGTCGGTAATAGATCAGGAGTGCATTGTAAGCGCTGAAACTTACCCGCAACCGAACGTGCTAATGATTTTGCTAGCAGAGTTTTACCTACACCAGGAACATCTTCTAGCAGTACATGACCTCCAGCAAGCAGGGAGACTAAAACTAAGCGAATTGGTTCAGCTTTACCAACAATCGTACGACCTAGGTTCTGCGTGAGAATCTCGATTTTTTTCATGCACTACTACAGTTTTTCAATAAGCAATTTAGAGTGTTGAGGATCAAGAATAACCTTGTGGCAACCACACTCAGTAGTTCATCACTTAGTGTTCCCTTGTAGTACCTCTTTTGCAGCAGTGCAATCAAATTGAATTTGTGCCTTTAATTCATCTAATGAAGCAAACTTTTGTTCTGGGCGTAAAAATTTTTCTAGCTGTACAGTTAATGTTTTGCCGTATAAATCTCCCGACCAATCAAATAAATATACTTCTACGGATGGATGCGTACCATTGATCGTAGGACGATTACCAATATTCATGACGCCTTGATAATTATCTCCACCTTGAATAAAAACCTGAACTGCGTAAACTCCTTTACTTGGGAGAAATTTCTCAGGTGGTACTGCGATATTAGCAGTAGGAAAACCAATTGTTCTACCTAACTGCTGTCCTTTAACTACGGTTCCCGTGAGAGTATAAGGACGTCCTAGTAATTCTGTAGCACATGGTAAATCGCCATGTTCGAGTGCTTGACGGATTGCAGAACTACTGATGCGATCGCCTGCACGCGCATGAATCGGAACAATCGTTACTGGAATGCCAAAACCCGCCGCGATCGCTTTTAAATCTTTAGCAGTACCACAACGCTGCTTACCAAAACAAAAGTTTTCTCCGACACTAATTTCTTGACAACACAACTGCTGAATGAGAATTTTTTCGACAAAGTCTTGCGGGCTTAAAGCCGCTAAATCCTTTGTAAATGGCACTCGCACTAGTTGTTCTATGCCTAAGGATTGTAATTGCTTTACCTTCTCATCTAAAGGTGTTAACAGCGATCGCTTTTTCCCTGTAAAAAACTCTTGTGGATGTGGATTAAAAGTTACAACAGTACTATAAATATGTTCGGGGCGATCGCTACTAGATACTTGTTGTGTTTCAGCAGTAACTGATAAAGGGTAAGACAGTAAGGATTTTACTTCCTCCTGGCTTTTGATGCGATGCAAAATTGGACGAATAACCTCTTGATGCCCAAGGTGAATGCCATCGAAGTTTCCTAGGGCAACCGCAGTTGGTGTCAAAGCATTAGTTAGAGAAGAAGTAACCCACACGCTTTACATTTTGACATAAATAGGTCAATGGTAACAGATTAGGAGAAATCAGGGGTCAGGAAGCTTTTTTTCTGCTAACTTTGATTCTTGTTTTTGTTAAATTCCCACTTGGACAACGGATGCAGCGCATCAAGATAAGTCAAATTGTAGTGTAGAGGTGTAATTGTAATGTAATTGTGACGAATTGCCTCAACATCAGTTGGAATATCCTGCGGTAAATCCAAGCCTTGTTTTGCTGGTGTGACATCTTCAACCAACTCCCCAGCTAACCAATAATAAGTTTTACCACGAGGATCGACACGCTTTTCAAAGATATCAACATAGCGACGAATTCCCTGACGTGTGATTTGCACCCCTGCAATTTCTGCTAATTCGACCGCAGGAATATTAACATTGAGTAACATGACTTCAGGTAAAGGGTGACTTGCGATCTTGTCGAGTAAATCAACTGCAAATGTCGCAGCGGGTTGAAATGCTTTAGAAGTAAAACTTGTCAACGACAGTGCCACACTAGGTATACCCTCAATGATACCTTCCATAGCGGCGGAAACAGTACCAGAGTAGAGAATATCAGTGCCTAAATTTGCACCCTGATTGATACCGGAAAGCACAAAATCTGGTGGACTATCAAGCAATGCCCATAACGCTAGCTTCACGCAGTCAGCAGGAGTTCCCGAACAAGCCCAAGCTTTGATACTTGAGTGAAATACCGACTCAACAAGTTCCGCACGAATTGGTTGATGTAATGTTAATCCATGTCCAGTTGCCGATCGCTCGCGATCTGGACAAACAACAGCAACTTCGTGTCCGGCTGCTGCTAAAGTATCGGCTAGAGTACGAATCCCTAGCGCGTAAATACCGTCGTCGTTACAAATAAGTAATTTCATGAAGTTTCAGAGGTCGGAGGTCGGAGGAAGAATTAGTTACTAGCCACTAATCACTAGTCACTCGCCCGTCTCCCCTACTCCCTTTTAAACTGATACGATACACTTAATATTGAATTGAAATAGCTGGCTTTCAGAGAATTACTGTTGAATACAACAAGCATGAGCAATCAGCCTAGCACTTTAAAGGCTCAACTGGAAACTTTACGACAAGAAGGCATAAGCGCGATCGCTGCTGCTGATTCCTTGGATCGATTAGAGGAACTTCGAGTAGTTTACCTCGGTAAGAAGGGTCAACTATCAGGATTATTGCGCAGCATGGGGCAATTGAGTGCTGAAGAACGTCCGCAAATTGGGGCGATCGCCAATGTTGTTAAAGAAGCTTTACAAGACGAACTAGAAAACCAGCGTCAGAAATTACAAGCGGCTGCAATTCAAGCACAATTAAAAGCAGAAACGATTGATGTCACCATGCCTGGTGTTTACCGCCCGCTTGGTCGCGTTCATCCGCTTCATAGTACAATGGATAGGGTGCTGGATATCTTTGTTGGTCTAGGCTACACTGTGGCTCAAGGACCAGAGATGGAAACTGATTACTATAATTTTGAAGCACTCAATTTCCAACCAGATCACCCTGCACGCGATATGCAGGACACTTTGTTTCTTCCTGATGGAAACTTACTACGAACACATACTTCCAACGTGCAAATTCACTACATGGAAGATAACGATCCGCCAGTAAGAGTTGCAATTCCAGGACGCTGCTATCGTCGCGATACTGTAGATGCTACCCACGCCGCAGTGTTCCACCAAATCGAAATTTTGGCAATCGATGAAGGTTTGACTTTTACCGACCTCAAAGGAACAGTTAAAATATTCCTACAAGAATTATTCGGTGATTCACCAATTCGCTTCCGCGCAAGTTATTTCCCCTTTACTGAACCTTCCGCCGAAGTAGACGTGCAATGGAAAGGTCGTTGGTTAGAAGTAATGGGTTGTGGTATGGTTGACCCAAATGTGCTTAAAGCTGTAGGTTACGATCCTGAGGTTTATACAGGGTTTGCTGCAGGAATGGGTGTGGAAAGGTTGGCGATGGTATTGCACGAAATTGATGATATTCGTCGTTTCTACAACAGTGACTTGCGGTTTCTACAACAGTTTTAGAGTAGTAGTAGCTAATAGTGAAAGCATTTCCAATTGAGTTATGAATGCCCAATTCAGGTTGTTAATTATTCACTGTTCATTGCTAACAGAATACTTATTCGTTAGCTATTAGTCAACTATTTAAATGAAAATTAAACCAGCAAGGAGGTAACTTCATGCTGAAGATTTTAGAAAAAAATACAAGATATTTTCATAATTGGTTTGACAAAGAGCGTATAGTTTACAGTCTAGAACTTGTACAAAATCTGATTGTGATTTTGTTGTGTATTAGCTTGTTTTGCATTATGCTGATTCGGCTGACTGATATATTTATCGCACTACTGCAGCCCTTAAAATTCCAAAGTATAACTTCAGATATTTTATTTATTTTAATTTTAGTTGAGTTATTTCGTTTACTCATTATTTACTTGCAAGAACAACGTATTTCTGTAGGTGTAGCAGTAGAAATTTCTATAGTTTCTGTGTTAAGAGAAGTAATTCTTCGAGAAGTTTTAGAGATTCCCTGGCAACAGATTTTGGCAGTGTGTGCTTTTTTGTTGGTTTTAGCAGTACTGTTATTAACTCGTGCTTGGATGGCAAAAATATTTAATACAATTGCACTGGAAAATAATCAAAATATTGCTGACAAGTTGACAGAAAATTCTCTAGAAAAACGTATACCAATTTAATAAAACTATTTTAAGCAGCGATCGCAATGTCCACAATTAAATGCTGCTTGATCGAACCCAAATGCACTTAAGAGAAATCGCCAGCGACACGCACGAGTGTTCAGATATTCATTAATTTGATGCGCGACATTGAGTTGTCCTGGAGATTGTAAGCGGGTCTGATGAATAATGTAATTGAAAGGATCTTGCCATTCAAGTTGACCATTACTGTGAAGTAGGGCAAGGGCGATCGCACTTTCAGCATCTCGCGGAATTTCACCTTGTTTAGGCAATTTTTTGGCTAATTGCTGCGCTTT
The DNA here is from genome assembly GCF_015207655.1 of Gloeocapsopsis crepidinum LEGE 06123. Classification (GTDB taxonomy): domain Bacteria; phylum Cyanobacteriota; class Cyanobacteriia; order Cyanobacteriales; family Chroococcidiopsidaceae; genus Gloeocapsopsis; species Gloeocapsopsis crepidinum. The sequence continues at coordinate 51,945 of NZ_JADEWN010000025.1, forward strand.
AGTGTATTGCGATCGCACTGATGCAATAAAAAATTCTTGACGTTGCTTGTCTTGGGGATCTAGCCATCCTGTCGGTTCACTCACAAGTGTTAAGGCGATGCTTGGTTTACTATCGCGCCCTGCGCGTCCAATTTCTTGGACATATTCTGAAAGCAATAACGGTGCATGAAAGTGAATTACCCAGCGAACATCGGGCTTATTAATCCCCATGCCAAACGCTGAGGTACAAATCACAAATGGTATTTTGCCACTTAGCCAGTGGTTTTCAATTCCTCGACGTTCTTCTGGGCTTAAACCTGCATGGTAAGCAGCCGTAGTATAACCTTGTTGGTTCAACCATTGGGCTAAACTTTCGCTATCTCTGCGCGTACGCACATAAATTAATCCAGCTTTTGGTCTAGCTTGAATGAACTTTAATACCTGTTGTCGTCTGCCTCGCGGTGTCCACACGGTTTGAACTTTGAGGTGGAGATTTGAACGATAGGGATTTTGGCGAAAAACTTGGGGTTGTTGAAGTTGTAAAACTTGCTGAATCGTATTTTGTGCCGTTGGATCGGCGGTAGCAGTAAATGCAGCGATCGCAATTTTTGTTCCTTGTGGTTTTGATTGTAACAATGCAGGTCGTACTGCACCCAAACGGCGGTATGCTGGGCGAAAGGTATCTCCCCACTGTACTAAACAATGCACTTCATCAAGAATCAGGCTGTTGATCTTTACTTGCGGTTGACACAAGCGTTCCCACACAGGTGTGCTAAGCAGTGTTTCAGGTGAAAGATAAAGTAACTTGAGCTGCTGTCGTTCTAATTGCTGTAAAATTTGTTTTCGTTGATACGTTGGCAATTCGCTGTGTAATAGTGCAGCTGCTAGGCGGCGATCACGTAATTCTTTGACTTGGTTTTCCATCAAAGCGACTAACGGCGACACTACCAGCGTTAAACCAGGTTGCAGTAATGCCGGAAGTTGAAAGCAAATCGATTTACCCCCACCTGTAGGCATAATGATGAGAGTATCTTGCTGCGATAGTAAGCTACAGATAATTTCTTCCTGGGGTTGGCGGAATTCTTGATATCCCCAAATTTTTTGTAAAGTGTCTCGCAGTTTTTGCGTGGCGATCGCGTTTGACTGATTCATCAGTAATAAGGTGGATTGTCAGGATTTACTTTTAAGGTTTCCCCAAAATGAAGTAAATGCGATCGTATTGCTTGGTAACTGAAGTCGCAGCTTAACAAACCTGATCCACCTCCGTAAACTCATAAAATCAGAGTCGTATAAAACGATCGAGGTAAAACTCGTTTATTCATACCAATAAAAAGATGATTGCATCCAATATTCAACGATCTCATCTCGTATCTCCTCTGCTTCTTCTGTTAAGCGTGTATTCACACTGAAAACTTATTAACTTAACAAAATTCCTTTCTCTCAATCCAACTGATACAATATCTTGTCTTGCTCGCAACATACTCCAAACAACAAGACTATTGATACCTAAGTTATCGATATGACTTATTAAGAGTGTGCTTGTACGTGCATATTGAATTTATTTTTGAGAAAAATGGATAAAAACCAAAGTCAAGCTTACTGGCGGGCTAATAAAGCTTTAATCCGAAATCTTTTAATTGTCTGGGCGCTAGTATCACTTATTTTCAGCATTTTACTCGTTGAACCATTAAATGCAATACAACTTGGTCGAGTCCCCCTTGGTTTTTGGATGGCACAGCAAGGCTCAATTTTAACGTTTGTCGTGCTGATTTTTATATATGCTGTCCAGATGGATCGGCTCGATCGCAAATACGGAATTAGGAAATGAGGGTAAATCATGTCAGTTGAACTTTGGACGATTGGATTTGTTGCCCTGACTTTCGCTTTATATCTTTATATTGGTTGGCTATCGCGCGTTCGCGATAGTTCAGGTTTTTACGTTGCTGGGCAAGGAGTTCCCCCAATTGCAAATGGTGCAGCAACAGCGGCGGATTGGATGTCGGCAGCTTCGTTTATTTCGATGGCGGGGCTAATTTCCTTTTTGGGTTACGACGGTTCAATTTATTTGATGGGTTGGACTGGAGGTTATGTATTATTAGCGTTACTGTTAGCGCCATATCTGCGGAAGTTTGGTAAATATACTGTGCCAGATTTCGTAGGCGATCGCTATTATTCCAATGTTGCTCGTTTGGTTGCAGTTGTTGCAGCTTTGTTCGTATCTCTTACCTATGTTGCGGGACAGATGCGCGGTGTCGGTATTGTGTTTAGCCGCTTTTTGCAGGTAGATATTGCCACGGGTGTCATTATTGGAATGGTGATTGTAGCATTCTTTTCTGTATTGGGAGGTATGAAAGGAATTACCTGGACGCAGGTAGCACAATACGTTATCTTGATCGTGGCATTTTTGATTCCGGCATCGGCGATCGCACTTTTACTCACAGGAAACCCAATTCCGCAACTCGCTTTCACTTTTAGCGATATCGTTGCAAATTTGAACCAGGTTCAACTCGATCTGGGTTTTCAAGAATATACGCAGCCGTTTGCGAATAAATCACAGTTGGACGTACTGTTCATTACGATTGCCTTGATGGTAGGAACTGCTGGATTACCTCACGTCATCGTCCGTTTTTACACAGTTCCTGATGTTCGCGCTGCGCGTTATTCAGCAGGTTGGGCATTACTGTTTATCGCCTTGTTGTATACAAGTGCCCCTGCATTAGCAACGTTTGCGCGATATAACCTAATTAATTCTTTGCATAATCAAACCATTGAGGAAGTCCGTCAGCTTGATTGGGCAAACAAGTGGGAACGAACAAAATTACTGGCATTTGACGATCGAAACAACAACGGGCGGTTTGAATTAACACCCGATTCTGCAACCAACGAAATTACGATTGATCCTGATATTATTGTGCTTTCTACTCCAGAAGTTGCCAACCTGGCACCGTGGGTGATTGCTATTGTTGCCGCTGGAGGATTAGCAGCAGCATTATCTACCGCGTCAGGATTACTCTTAGTGATTTCGAGTTCAGTAGCGCACGATATTTACTATCGTATCCTCAAGCCAGACGCCACAGAAACACAACGAGTATTTGTTGGGCGAATTATGGTAGGGCTTGCAGTGGCGCTAGCAGGTTACTTCGGCATTAATCCTCCAGGATTTGTCGCGCAGGTTGTTGCTTTTGCGTTTGGTTTAGCCGCCGCTAGCTTTTTCCCTGTGATTATTCTTGGCATTTTTGATAAACGAACAAACCGTGAAGGTGCGATCGCCGGAATGGTAACAGGTTTACTCTTTACAATCTTCTATATTGTCGGCGTTAAATTCTCTGGAATGACACCGTGGTTCTTTGGCGTTTCTGCTGAAGGAATTGGTACTTTGGGCATGATCATTAACTTTATCGTCACCATAGTTGTCTCGCGTTTGACACCACCACCACCACTAGCAGTACAAGAAATGGTTGAAGACTTGCGATCGCCAGCCGGAGAATTACCTCCTGAAGCTGTGCATTAGGGTAGTTGGGTAGGCGGGTAAGAGGGAAAAATAGCAATTAAATCTCTCCCACACTCCTACTCTCCCACACTCACACACTCCACTAGGCAATCACTCTTTTTATCTCAATTACCAACTACCCCTAAATCACTGCAATACACTCAATCTCTACCAATACATCTTTGGGTAAACGCGACACCTCGACACAGGCACGGGCAGGGGCGCTAGATTCATCAAAATACTGGCTATACACAGTATTCATTGCCGCAAAATCATTCATATTAGCGAGAAACACTGTCGTTTTCACAATATCTGAAAACGTTGCACCAGCAGCTTCTAAGATTGCTTTAAGGTTTGCCATAACTTGTGTCGTTTGCTGTGATACATCCTCACCCACGATTGTACTTGAGTTTGGATCGAGGGGAATTTGACCGGCAACAAAAATCATTTGACCACTTGCAGCAATAGCTTGATTATATGGTCCTACAGGTGCAGGAGCCAGATCAGTACGAACAATTTTCCGTGTCATTGTGTATTTGATTCTGGATAAGATAAACGAGGTCGGATACCATAATGGCGATAACGCCAATAATCTCGCAAGATGCGATCGTGATCAAAGCAAAGATGCGTTGGCATCCGCCAAGATTCAAAAATCCCCAAGTTCTTTGCATCATCTCCAGCTTGTGGTTCGCCTGATGCAGTTGCTAAAAACACAACACTAAGTGTATGCTTGCGCGGATCGCGATTTGGATCTGAATACACCTGAAATTGTTCAATAAGTTCTACTTGCAAGCCTGTTTCTTCTTCAGCTTCGCGTAGCGCTGCAGTCTCTACAGATTCCCCATAGTCAACAAAACCTCCAGGAATTGCCCAACCTAGCGGTGAATTGAGACGCTCAATTAATACAATTGGTCGATGCGGTTTATCAACTAACTCAATAATAATATCAACTGTGGGAACGGGATTGCGGTAGTTCATTAATTCATAAGTTTTCTAAGAAAAGATTGCACTAAAGTTCTATTTTCTTCACCTATTGAGAACTCATCAGTGGGTATCCAAGACGTTGTAATTCTACTCCAGCGATCGCCTCATATTTAACTAGATTTTCGCCCACAAGAATATCTTGCCATTTGAGCTTACTTGTAGTACTACCTGCTTCCAACTTCGGATAATGTTCGACAGGATGTAATGATATAGCGCGTTCTACATCATCTGGCGTAACAGACAAACCAATAAACTCTGCTATTAAGAGTAGTTGTTCTGCAGTTGATTTTTTTAAATCCTCATAGTAAGTAATTTTGTAACTTTCAGGCGATCTTTTTGCCAACCCATCTAGCCAACCTGCTACATGAACGTGCCACTGACAAGGCCAAACATGATTATCAAAGTAGATATCAATAGGAGGTATATCTGATTTAATTTTTCCTTCTTTCAATTGAAGGTAATAATAAGATAAGAGTGCATCTCTTCCATCTCTAACAACATAGATTACTTTTGCAGGTATATCGACAAAAGGAGTATGGCTTTTGACAATGAGCGGTTTTATACTAGGTTTTCTTTTCTTCTCTAATTTATATTTATGAACGTCAGGTACTGTACTCTCTGTTAACCGCCATCCCCCTCTTTTTTGATGAATTAATGCAGTTAGTAAGCGTCGTAGCCAAGTATTACCAGATCTTGGGAAAGATATTAAGTAAGTTTCATGACGAGCCACTCTAGGAAAAAGGTATGGGCGATCGTAGTATGTACCAAGGACTAAACGTTTAATCTTATCATCAAGCGAACTATAGGCAGAAAGCGATAATCCACGCGCATACATACTCTTTCCTCTGGTGGTTTATAGACCAAATTATTTACAGTTATTCGTATTTTAATATTAGGAGTAGATCTTTAAACTTCGTATTAAGAAAATCTTGAGTTTCCTGACTTAATTTTTCTTTGTGATCTCCTGGAGTGGCTTTTCTAATATGTTTAAGTTTATTTTCTTCTACTTGATTACCGCCTCCTTTCATCTCAAATAATGTATTTCTATCTTGCTCATTAATTGAAATTTGAAGGCACTCTCCTAATTGTTTTACCCATAAATCAAAGTTTTGCATGAAGTCTTCATATCGCAGCCATTGAAGATTTTGAGTTTTAATTAATTTGCAGTACTCATCATACATACGATAAAAGCGATCAGCCCTTTCAATAACATACTCATCTACTGATTGTTTTTGAATTCTTTCTCGAAACTCTAAAAACTCCTTTTTGCGTTCTTCATCAAGAGGTAATGAATGACTAAACCCTAAAGAATAGTAGTTTGATACAATAACATCACGCGGGTCTCTTAGCATTAATAAAACACGATAATTTTCTATATTTTTAATAGGAACGTATTTGCGTAGCGGAGCATACAAAATACCTTGAGGTTGAAAAGCTGTTAAATTTTCTTCTAAAACTTGATACATATCTTGATTAGAATACTGCCATATATAAGACTCAAAGTTAACTGGAGTTAAATTTAAATATTTTTCATTGAGATACTCAATACATTTATCCATATAAGTAGAAGCACATTTGCGCGTTGTAAAGAAGATCGCGCTTTTTTCACTGCTTTGAGAAACTTTTTTGCCTTTGAGTAATTGAATCTCATTACTATATTTTTTATTTTTGTTATAGTTAGCTTTGATTTTCTTTAATATAGGCTCTGGAACAATAGTCTTGATTGCTTGCCGTAAATACATAAATGACGACCTCAGTATAAGTTGAAGTTTTGAAAAATATTATAGAGTTATTCTCAGTGAAATTGAGTAAAGCATTGCTATATTAAGCACAAATAATTACTAAGGAACTATAACAAATAGACAAAACAAGATCATTTGGGCTTCACAACCACAGGTAGGTTTTAAACAAGGATGCAGCATGGTAAATTCATTGCGACTGCTCTTAATAATTTAGACTAAATATGCCTTTTCCTAGAGCTAGTGGTATGTTGTTACATCCCACCTCCTTCCCCAGCAAATTTGGTGTCGGCGATCTTGGCGAATCAGCCTATTCTTTTATTGATTTTTTAGTGCAAAGCGCTCAACAGTTGTGGCAGGTTTTACCACTAGGACCTACAGGTTATGGTAACTCTCCTTATGCTGCTTATTCGGCGATGGCAGGTAATCCTCTGTTGATCAGTCCTGAAAGATTAGTAGCGCAGGGATTACTGACACCGGATGACTTTGTTAATTTATCAGACTTTCCTCACAACAAGGTCGATTTTGACCAAGTTGTACAAACTAAGATTCCTTTACTCAAGAAAGCCTGCGAAAACTTCAGGACAAAAGCAACATCACAACAGGAAGAATTTAGCCAATTTTGTACTGCTAAAGCCTACTGGTTGGATGATTATGCATTGTTCATGGCGCTGAAAGATACAAATAAGGGAATGAGTTGGTATCAATGGGAACCAGAAATCGCGCGCCGTCATCCAGAAGCTTTAGTGCGATCGCGCCAACAACTCGAAGCAGAAGTTTTTTACCACAAATTTGTGCAGTTTGAGTTTTTCCGTCAGTGGAATGAGCTAAAACATTATGCTAATGAGCATGGTATCGTCATTATTGGTGATATACCTATTTATGTAGCACATGATAGTGCTGATGTCTGGGCAAATCCAGAGATTTTTTGTTTGGATGAAGAAACAGGCGAAGTCGCTTTAATGGCCGGAGTACCACCAGATTACTTTAGCGATACTGGTCAGTTGTGGGGCAATCCCGTATACAACTGGGAAAAATTACAGCAACTGAATTTTAAGTGGTGGGTGCAGCGTTTTCAAGCAATCCTTGATTACGTAGATATAATTCGGATTGACCACTTTCGAGGATTTCAAGCTTACTGGGCGGTGCAACAAGGAGAAACGACCGCGATGAATGGAGAGTGGATCGAAGCACCAGGAGAAGCGTTATTTCATGCGATTAACGAACAGTTGGGTAAGCTGCCTGTTTTAGCTGAAGATCTAGGCGTGATTACACCCGAAGTCGAGGCGCTGCGCGATAAGTTTGAATTTCCTGGAATGAAAATTTTGCAGTTTGCTTTTGGTTCAGATGCAGCTAATCCTTTCTTGCCATTCAATTTTCCACGTAACTGTGTTGTTTATACAGGAACGCATGATAATGATACGACTGTTGGTTGGTTTAATAGTGCTTCCGAGTACGAAAAAGAAAGACTCTTACGTTATTTGGGTTGTATAAGTTCTGACGGTATTCACTGGGATTTAATTCGTTTAGCTTTGAGTTCAGTAGCAAACCAAGCATTGATTCCACTACAAGATTTATTAGGATTGGCTACAGAAGCCAGAATGAACTATCCGAGTAAACCTGAAGGCAACTGGGAATGGCGCTACTCTGCTAGCGATTTGACTCCAGAGTTAAGCGATCGCCTAAAATCTCTGACAGAATTATGTGGTCGCGCTTCTGTAAGGAGGGAGTAGGAACGTGGAACGAGAGGCGAGTGAATAGTTTTAGTTTTGAGTTTTAAATTTTGAGTTTTGTTCGCGTAAGCGTGCTGAAGGCAATTATGAAAAGAATTGTTTCATAACTCAACACTCTTGACGAGTAACTTCTCTGACCTCTCAGAATTCAAAGTCGCCGATTTGCTGCGAAGGTAACTTCTTGCATTTGACCAGGATTGCCTATTTGCTTGGCTTTTTCCTGGTTAAACTGTACTAGCACGCCGCCTGCATTTTCTGTTCTGAGTGTGAGTTCTTCTTGGGCTTCCCAAGAACGTTGAGTTCCTTGAGGTAAAGTCCCTTCAAACTCAGTTTTCCCATCAGCAGTAATCCGCAACCACGATTGTGCTTTCAAAGTGACACTAACTCTCACTGGTTTACCGTTCTCAGCATTCTCGACAGTGCTGATAGACTTTATCCCTGATTGCTGTATTTGTGTAGATGATAACTGCTTTTTAGTTTGAAGATTACTCGCTTGCATTTCTCCACGAGTTAGTGTGTGAGACAAAGCATTTACCGCCCAGAAAACGACAAATAAATATAACAAGTAAAGATGAACTGGTCGTAACTGTGCTGCTGGTAAGATTCGTACTGACGGTTTGAACTGCAATTGCCGATCTTCTCTAGGAAAGTTGCTAGACAACTCAGCTCCATCTAAACCGAGTGCATTAGCATATTGCTTAATATAACTCTGAATATAAATTGGTTCTGGAAGTTCTTCCAGACAACCTGCTTCAATTGCCCGCAACAGATGCCGTTGAATCATAGTTTTTGCCTCTGCTCCTTCTAAGGATAAAGCTTGGGCTTGACGAGCTTGACGCAATTGTGTGCCGACTTCCAGTAATTTTTCTGCGCTTCGTTGTTTGAGCGAAGGTTCAATCTCAATCTTTTTCCTACACCACTTCATAATTTGTCACTCCTTGATTGCACCTGATTCTTCAACACGTAGACGGTTTATTTGAACCCGCAAAAATTGCAGTTCAAAGTCTTTTAAGGGACGATAGCAACCCTCAGATAAGGGTGGCGGTTGTAATCGAATCAAGCCAATCGCCGTTCGCTGTAACCGATGTACGGGATATCCTAAAGCTTGAGCAATACGTCGGATTTGACGATTTCTTCCTTCTTGGAGAATAATTTCTAAGCAAGTATGTATTCGGTTTTGAGCGATCGCATTCACCGTAGCTGGTCGAGTTCTACGACCGTCTAGAATCACGCCGCGACGCCATTGTCGCAAAACATCTGCTGGTGGATGTCCTTCCACCCAAACATGATAAGTTTTCGTAATATTATGTCTGGGATGAGTGAGTGCTAGTGTCAAGTCTCCATCATTGGTTAGGAGTAATGCTCCTGTAGAATCTGCATCCAAACGTCCAACAGGATGAATACCTTGACCGACACGTAATTCTGGTGACAGGAGATCCATAACAGTGCGGCGTCCTTGGGGATCGTGACGAGTAGAAATAACTCCAGCTGGTTTGTTGAGTAAGAGATAAACTGGTTGCGGACGCGATCGCAGTTGAATTAGCTTGCCATCAACTGTAATTGCATCAACTTGGGGATCGGCTTTTTGTCCTAACTCAATGACTTTTCCATTGCACTGCACCCGTCCCAGCCGAATCATCTCTTCTGCTTGTCGCCGTGACGCAACACCCCACTGGGAGAGAATTTTTTGAATTCTTTCCTCCATGATAAAAAAAATTAATCGGTTCTGCCTATATAAAATTTTGTCATTGTATGTAGTAGATTGTGTACAAATATTAAAGAAAAACTACGGGTTCAATCATAAGAGCTAGAGGCGAGAACGTGGGGAGTCAAAAGACAGAATTTGAAGCGGAACATAGCAGCCATTCTAAACAAAGTCGGATCATCACCAAAGTGTTGTCACCTGCTGTACGCCTATTGCTGCGATCGCAAGTTCAGCAAGTCGATCATCTCGATGTTCAAATTTCAGGAGGCGATCGCCAAATTCTCTCAGGTTATATTCCCCAAGTGGCTATTTCGGCGCAAAACGCAGTTTATCAAGGACTGTATCTCACACAACTGGAAATCGAAGGCAAAAATATTAGAACAAATTTGGGCGGAGTGTTGCGCGGTCAACCATTACGATTACTCGAACCCATACCAGTTTTCGGCGAAGTGCGCTTGGATGAATCTGACTTAAATGCTTCCTTAAAGTCTCCCTTACTTGCAGAGGCGCTAACTACCTTACTTAAATCGTTTCTTCCAGAAAAGAGTATTACGTATGAAGCAGTCCACTGGGAGCAAGTTACGATAGGATGCGATCGCCTGATAATCAAAGGCACAATTGCAAGCGATCGCCAAATGCCACTTACGCTAGACACGCGATTAGAATTAATTGATGGTCAAACATTAGCGTTAAAAGAACTGCAAATTCACTCCGACACAGAATTATTTGATATCGACTATTTTCAGATCGATCTCGGCTCAGAAGTTGCAATTGAGACATTGACTTTAACTTCAGGTCAACTGCTGTGTTGTGGTCGCATCAATGTTCTTCCTTAAAATTGGTAACTGGTAATTGGCGAAGCCGCCGCACGCTGCTTGTGGTGTCCCAAGCAGAACGGCGGTCATTGGAAAGAATCTACTATTACCTATTACCCATTCCCAAACGTTATTTAAGCAACGATCCGATCATTTCCGACATTTGATCCGATCTTTTCCTACTGCCAATAGTGATGGTTTTCTCTAAGCTAGATGGTATCAGCAATCCATTCAGCGATCGCGATTAGCCTCAAGAACAACAGTCACACAATTGCATTATTCAATTCTACTGAACTGCAACTTGATATTTATTTCAGCTTAATAGCTTAATTCCGGCTGCTGTAGTAAGCACGTCGCGGATGGTGTTGTGCTGACAACACTGGCTAGCACATTACATTTAAACCCACTACTAACAAAACGGCAAAACTATGATTATTTCAGAAAAAATCTCTAAACAGACAAAAGCGATCGTTGGACTAGCAACTTTGATGTCTGCGACAGCAATTACTACTAGCCCAGCATGGGCTGATTCATACAAAGCATTCCCAGGTAGTATGTGTCAGCACTCAACTTCTACTGATCTTCCAAAACTGGTTCGAGGACCAAATTACATATATAACTCTAGTACTTCGTATGCATATGTAGCTTGTCCCATGGTTCGGGGAGCCCCTGGAGACGATGAAGGTACTACGACTGGACCTTATACGACTGTTTATGTACTTAAAAATTACAACAATCAGACAGTGACTTGCACTCTTTCAGGTTACTGGTCAGATAGCGGTGGTGCAAGTAGTCAGAGTGCAAGTACAAGTACTCATGGAATGTCATCCATGAGTACCGCGAGAGTTGCTAAAAGGAATATTTATGGACTTTTTTGCAGTTTAGCGCCACATAGTGGGATTTACAGTTATTACTCGTTCTTCAAGTGAGCGTGTTCATATCAAATTGCTTTTGACGCACAAACACAGGGACATAAAGGAAAGTTGCATAACATCTATTTATTCCCTACTCAACAAATATTGAAGATTTTGTAAAACAAGCACCTAAAACTAAGAGTAAATATGATTCCTCCTACTATTGAATTCGCATCCTTTCAAGATGTTTTGGATTTCATTGAAACCAAAAAAGCAGAGTTTGCTCAAGCTCCTTTATTTCAATTCATGCAAGACAGCAGTATCTCTCCGTTACAACGACTAGGATTTTCTCCTTGTATCGCCCATTTCATCATGAGTTTTGGGGATCTCAATAAATACGTATTTCGTGACGAGACTAGCAACTTTGATCTAGTTCAAAACGCGATCAACGAGCATACCTATGAAGATGACCATCATTGGCATTGGTTCCTGCGAGATTTGCAGGTGCTAGGATTTGACCGTCCTAAAAGCTTTGTGGATACCTTACGTTTTCTCTGGGGCAACGACACTTGCATTACTCGGCAATTATCCTATCAACTCTCTGCATATACCCTAAATGCCGATCCAATTGTCAAAATGGCAGCTATTGAAGCTATTGAAGCCACAGGCAATATTTTATTTAGCCACACTACACGAGTTGCCCAGGAGTTACAAAGCATCACGCAACAGGAATATATTTACTTTGGCAAGTTTCATCTTACTGTTGAAACGGGACATGCCATTAGAGATGACAATAGCGAGTTGAAACTCGCATCTATTCCCTTAAGTTTAGAGATGAGACAACTAGCATTAGATGTTGTGAATGATGTCTTCGATCTCTTCACAGCTTGGTTAAATGAAATGTTGATCTATGCGAAGCTCCACCCCGTTCAAAATTGGCTTTCTCCTACTCCTGATCGCGTATAACTCGACACGCAGCTAAACTCTGAAAACTTCTAATTAGCGATCGCTAATTAAACAATTTATTCAGTCACTTTTATACCAGCAGTGCTACACGAGCAGGTTGTAGGTGGTTTTGTGCTGAGCAAATAACGTTGTCGGCTGCAATTAACTGCATAAAACACTAGCAGATCTATTACATACCAACTCAAAAAAAGGAAGGATATATATGGCAATTATTATAGGCAGCCCCACCAACGATAGCGACAACATTGTTGCAGATGCAGCTAACGATAACATAGACGCCCTCGCAGGTAATGATACCGTTGCTGGTGGTGCAGGTAATGATACCCTCCTTGGTAATACTGGTGCTGATGTTCTCATTGGTGGAGTGGGTAATGACTCCATCGATGGTGGCAGTGGTATTGACCGAGTTGTTGCTGAGCAAGCCGATGTCAACTATACCATCACCGACACTAGCCTAACTGGTAACGGCACAGACCAGCTCAATTCAATTGAGAACGCAACGCTATTTACTTTGGGTGGCAATAACTTAATCGATGCTTCTGATTTCAGTGGTTCGATTTACTCTTTCACTGGACACGGTAACGACACAATTCTTGGTGGTGCAGGCAATGATGCAATTTCTGGTCAAAGCGGCGATGACTCAATCGATGGTGGCGGTGGCTTCGATCAATATTTTGAGTCGGGCGATGTCAACTTCTTCTTAAGCAACAATAGTCTGACGGGTCAAGGCACTGATAGCCTTAACTCGATTGAGCGAGTAGTGCTGACGGGTGGTGTTAGTAGTAATATCATGAATGCTTCTAGCTTCACTGGTTCAGTGTCCCTCACTGGTAGAGGTGGCAATGACATCCTCGATGGAGGAACGGGTAACGATACCCTGAATGGCGGAGATGGCAACGACTTCTTTTCTGGTAGAGGCGGTAACGACACCTTTGATGGTGGTGCTGGTATTGACACATTAATTGAGTCTCGCAACGGGAACTTCACTTTGACCGATACCAGCTTAATAGGTAATGGCACAGATACCCTAAGTAGCATTAATCGCGTCACACTCACCACTGCCACTGGTAATGACATCATTAATGCATCTAGTTTTACAGGAACTGTCAATCTGTTTGGTGGAGGAGGTAATGACATTCTCGCTGGGGGAACAGGTAGCGACACTCTTAACGGTGGAGACGGCGATGATGGTTTGAACGACAACGGAGCTAGTAACGATACTCTTGATGGTGGTGCTGGCTTTGACGTACTGAATCAGTCAGGTAATGTCAATTTCACCTTGACCAATGACAAGTTAGTAGGTAACGGCACAGATACTCTCAGCGGAATTGAATTTGTGCGACTAGAAGGTGGTTCTAGTGCTAACTCTCTCAATGCTAGGGATTTTACACGTGGAGATGTCAGACTTGTGGGTTTAGGAGGTGATGACGTTCTTATTGGCGGTACACGCAACGATCTCTTAGAAGGCGGCGATGGTAATGACAACTTCGGAGGTGGATTAGGCAATGACATCTTCAACGGTGGAGCCAACTTTGACACACTTTTTGAGTCGGGTGATGTCAACTTTACCTTAACTAGCAATAGCCTAATAGGTATTGGCACTGATAGCATCAACTCGATTGAGAGAGTAGAGTTGGTAGGTGGTTTTAGTAGTAACGTCATCAATGCTTCTGGCTTCCTGGGATCTGTCAGGCTATCTGGTGGAGGTGGCAATGATTTCCTCACAGGAGGAGAAGGTAATGACTACATCGCTGGTAGTCCTACCGATCCTGGTAGGGCAAGAGGTAATGACCGCCTCTTTGGTGGAGATGGTGATGATATTTTGGATGGTCAGGGTGGCAACGATACTCTCATTGGTGGAGACGCTATTGACACTCAATCTGACTTCGATAGGCTTGCAGGCTTTGTTGGTGCTGATACTTTTGTCCTGAGTGAGGGGAATGTGAGTCATTACCAGGGAGCGGGCTTTGCAGTAATTGAAGATTACCGATTTTTGGACGGGGATTTAATTGACTTGGCAGGCTCTCGCGACCAATACAACTTGACACTAGGAAATACTCAAGGTGGCTCAGGTATAGATACCTTTATTCACTTAAAGTCCAATGGCGATCTAATTGCGATCGCTGCCGATGCTAACTTAATTGAAGCTGGTGTCTTCATCTAGCCAAGTTAAAGCGAGTATTCAGGGCTATAAGTAGTGATGTGGTAGATGATCGCCAGAAAAACTGTAGAGCTTTCCTGAATGCCACTCAACTAACCGATTGAATTCCAGCAACAAAATTAACAATTAACTCGATACGCTGCTAAACCTTTAAAGCTTCTAGTTAGCGATCGCTAATCAAAGAATTTATTCAGCTAATACTTTTTACCAGCGCTGCTACAGAAGCAGGTTGCAGATGGTTTTGTGCTGAGTCTAATAGCGTCGGCTGCAATTAACTGCATAAAACACTAGCTGACGTGTGACATGCCAACCTAAACAAAAAAGGATAAAACTATGGCAATTATTTCAGGAAACCCAACCAACGGAAACGATGTAATTGTTGCGGATGGAGCTAATGACATTATTGATGCACTTGCAGGCAGCGATCGCGTCGATGGTGGCGGTGGTAATGATGCTCTGATCGGCAACACAGGTAATGATAGTTTGTTCGGTAACACAGGTAACGATACTCTCCTAGGAAATACAGGTAATGACGTTCTTAGAGGTGGATTAGGCAATGACATTCTCGATGGTGGAGAGGGCATTGATCGCGTTACTGATACGAACTTGCGTTCTAAAGAACAATTAGGGTAGGGTGCAGTTAACCGAGAAACGAGCACTGTTATGGCAAGAGTCAGTCGAGTTGTAGCCCACCAGAGCGTTGAAGAAGTTAAGCAGAAGCTGGC
>NZ_JADEWN010000026.1 GCF_015207655.1 Gloeocapsopsis crepidinum LEGE 06123
CAGTAATTCCCATTGTTCATCTGTGAGATCGGTACGATATGATTGACCCATGACTCTCGTTCTCTGTCATTTTTTGCTATTGACAGGTTATTGTAACGAGAGCTTTTTTACTTTTCAGACCTCCTCTAAGAATGTAGCTCGCCAACAACTAGCGTTACTCAGGTGACTTAGTTATAGCAATACAGTTGAATTCTTACTTCAAAAGAGTATAAAAATAGAAACTATTATGCAGCTTAAAAAAGAAAAAATTGAACTTGGCAAAGAGTATCCTATTACAGGAGAAATAGCAGGTATCAAAGAAATTGAGCAAATTAGTATCGATGCCCTGAAGCAAAGTTTTCCAGATAATATTAGACCTGTTTTACGCGATGCTCATCCTAAACATCATGGTTGTCTTCGAGCAGAATTTATTATTCATGATGATATTCCCCAAGAACTAAAAGTTGGTATTTTCAAACAGCCTCGTACTTTTAATGCTGGAATTCGTTTTTCTAATAATAAAGTGCAGGATGATACCAAAAAAGATGTTCGAGGAATGGCAATTAAGCTCTTTGGAATAGAAGGCGAAAAACTCTTAGAACAACAAAAAGATGAGAAAACTCAAGATTTACTCTTAATTAATCATCCAGTCTTTTTTATCAAAGATGTGCAAGATTATGTTGAATTCTTTAGAGCAAGACAAGCCGCAAAAGGGAATTTACCGCTAAAGTTCTTCTTCCTCAATCCCAATCCATTTAAATGGCACTTGCGAGAATTTATTATTGGTATGGTTATGCTCAACAAAAAAGTGAGTAGTCCTTTAGCCATTCAATATTGGAGCAGTACACCTTATAAACTAGGCGATCGCGCGATCAAATTCACAGTTGTACCTAATTCTAATAATGCTACACATTCAGTTGCTAAATCGCCAGACTATCTGCGTCAAGCAATGGTTGAGCATTTAAATAGTCAAGAGGCTAGTTTTGATTTCTTAATTCAGTTGCAAACAGATGCAAAGAAAATGCCCATTGAAGATCCGAGAATTGAATGGAAATCACCGTTTCAAAAAGTAGCAACAATTAAAATTCCTCGTCAGCAATTTGATTCTCTACAACAGATGGAATTCTGCGAACATTTATCTTTTACTCCTTGGCATTCTTTACCAGAACATCAACCTTTAGGCGGAGTTAATCGGGCACGGAAGCAGGTATATGAAGCACTATCGGAATTACGCCACAATTTGAATAATGTCGTTGTTAAAGAACCGTCAGAAGAGGAATTCTTGAAGCTGTTTGGTAGAATGCCTTCCGACTGAAGTCGGGGCTACTCAGACAAAGTGTACCTTCGTACACTAAAACAAAAACAAGTAGCAGCGAATTCATTCGCCAAGTTATTCAAATACCACTGTACGATTCCCGTAAACTAAAACACGATTTTGTAAGTGTAATCGCACTGCTCTTGCTAACACTACGCGCTCTAAATCTTTTCCTTTACGGATCAAATCAGCTACATCATCGCGGTGGCTAACTCGCGCCACATCTTGCTCAATAATGGGTCCTGCATCCAGTTCAGATGTAACATAATGAGCCGTAGCACCAATGATTTTTACTCCTCGTTCATAAGCTTGATGATAAGGACTTGCACCGACAAAAGCTGGTAAAAATGAATGATGAATATTAATAATCTTAGGAAACTGAGTAATAAATTCTGTACTGACAATTTGCATATATTTTGCCAGAACGACTAAATTAATTTTATATTCTTGTAATAGTTCGAGTTGTTTTACTTCTTGAGTAGATTTATTTTCTTTTGTAATTGGGATATAATGAAAATCGATACCAAACTGCTCAGCAACTTCTTTTAAATCAGGGTGATTACTAATAATTACTGGAATTTCAGCAGTAAATTCTTTCGCTTTTTGTCGCCAAATTAAGTCAAATAAACAATGATCTTGCTTACTTACCCAAATTGCAATACGCGGGATAGTATCAGAAAAGTGTAACTGCCAATGTGCTTGTAATGGTTGGGCGATCGCACTAAATGCTGGTGCAATGAATTCCCGTGGTAAATTAAATTCATCAAGTTGCCATTCTATACGCGTTAAGAATAAGCCTGCAGCAAAATCTGTATGCTGATCGGCATGAATGATATTACCGCCATTGGCGTAGATAAAGTTAGCAATTTTGGCGACTAAACCTTTTTGATCGGGACAGGAAATCAGTAAAGTTGCAGTAGGGTTCATGGAGAAGGAGATGGGCTAGCCGGAGTAGGTGTTTGCGGTGTAGGATTATCAGCATCTGGTGTATCGTTTTCAATTCTCCATTCTGCTAAATCGCGATTTACTGCATTTTGAAAATCTGCAGACACCAAGAGTAAATCTACATTACCGCTAGGGTTATTTCCAGGATCAGCTTGAGCATATAAAGAGTTGCCACTAAAATCAGCATTGCCTAGATTCAACTGATGTGTTTGCTGGTTATTGAGCGTGACTATAACAGTTGCTTGTGGATCGGCTAAACCATAATCTGCAAGTTGATTTGTGGGAACTTGAATTGTGCGATCGCTTCTTCCTTGCACAAGTAAATCGAGTAAATAAGAAATTGACGCATTACTTGCGGGAGTCTTTTCAGGCGACGTCATCACCCATTGTCCATTTTGATTGCGTTCAAAGCCTAATGTTTGTCCTTGAGTTTGAATATTTAATGTTTGTACTTGTTCTTGAGTAAACGCAAAAATTTGCTGTTCTCTGACTTCCGCTTCTTGTCGCTGAGTCGCACCTCGGATTTCGTAGAAATAAACAAATCCTCCTAACCCTAGTGCTAAAAGTAGCAAAATCAAAGTGGTACGCTGTAACTTCATAGTGGAAACACAAGGATGACTAACTGTTGGATCTAGTTGTTTGTCTGGTTGTTCTAATTCTGCATTACTAGGGAGCTGAGATTGAGGTGCAGATGATTGTTTTTCCGAGGGTGATGCTGGTTGTGATATAGCTGGAGAAGACACTTGAGCTGTAAGTGTTGCTAATTCCTCGTCAACAATATTGTTTCCTACTTCCAACGCCATAAACTGGCTATTTTGATTGGCACTATCAATAACTGACTCAAACTTGGGTGCAGATGATTGTTTTTCCGAGGATGGTAGTGATGCTTGTTGCAGTGAACTTCCTGGGAGTGACATTTGCGCTTTGAGTGCTGCAAGTTCATCATCAATATCACTTCTGGCTTCTAACGCTGCAAACTGACTTTCAAGATTATCCGTTGCTAACTCGGTTGCGGGTTGAGCGCGGGCTTCTTGCAGCATTATTTTTTCTTCCATCCGCTCAAATGCTGCCATTGCACTGCTTGTTCCCATTCTACCGATCGCGCCTTGCATTTGCTCTTGAGCTTTAGCTGTGGTTATCCGCGCCTTGACCATCTCTTTCTTCGTTTTAGCTTCCGAAATTTTGCTTTCTAGTGCGATCAGGTTGCGCTTAAGCGTGTCAATCTGGCTGGATTGTTGGTCGAAGCTACCGCGTAAAGCAATTGTTGTTTCGACGTAGGTTTTCTTACGTTCGAGTGCTTGGCGTGCTAAGTTTTCGTTGCCTTTTTGCAGTGCTAACTGTGTATTGCTTCGCCACTTATTCACTTCATTTTGCGCTTGATTGTACTGTTGCTCGATACGTTTTTGTGCGGCGATCGCTTGAGCTACACTCTGACGTAGTTGAACTAAGTCTTCTTGCATTTCTAGAAGTAATTGTTCCAGCATTTTTTCGGGATCTTCTGCTTTGCTAACCATGTCGTTGAGGTTAGCTTTGACTACCCGATGACTACGCTCAAATAATTCCATAGCTCTAAAGTTATGCCTTTTTCTTAAGCTTAAGTGTCCTGCACTTTATCTCCTGCGCCACCATAAGAAAACTGCTGAGGCGAAGCCAATTAAGGGAATCAACAGTAGTGCAGTTAAACCTAAAACGTTGGCTTGCTGTGCGGCTAAATTAATCCGGCGGTTTCTTGGTTCTCTGGGGCGAATTGAGAGTGTTTCTTCGTCTTGCTTACTTAACCAACCAACGGAGTTAAGAAATACGTCGCCATTGAGTTGCTGTTCAAATAATCCATCTACCGCAAAATTAGAATCACCAAAAATAACAAGTCTTGCTTCTTGCGACGCTTGATTGTTAACTTGACGGCTCAGTGCAGCACCTATTGTGAGTGGACCTTGAACGTCGGTTTCTGGATTAAACTGCAATTGATCGCCCTGCAAATTACTTTCTGCCCAAGTTTGAGGGCTAGTGATTAATAACGGTGTAGCTTGCACTCCAGCAACTTCACTGAGTTCTAGCGATCGCGCTTCACTGTAAAAAGAAATTCCATTGTTAAAGTCTTGCGTAATCGGATGTTCGCCGTAGGTGTCTACCACAGGAACCGCTGGACCAAAACCGATACTTGCACCCGCTGGATCAATGACAATGCGATCGTCGAGGGTGACGCCCCAAGATTTTAATAAACTATCTAGCCCTGGATTCGTGTTGGGGTCAGTCATCAGAAGTAGACTACCACCAGAATTAAGATAATCAGTCAAAGCCTTGACTTCTGGAGGAAATAGTGCCTGTTTTGGACTTGCGACCACAATCATTGTGGCATCTTGAGGAATCGTCGGGTTTTGAATTAAGTTGAGTGGTTCTGTTGTGTAGCTGCGATCTCCTAACGCCGTGAGTGCTTGTGAGAGTCCGCCTTGTTCAGATGTGACAGGAAGTTCGCCGTGTCCCTGAAGAAAGTAAACTTTCGCAGTGCGATCGCTAATTACTTGCTGAATGCTATTTGTTAAACGAACTTCGGACAATCGTTGCTCATTATTGACAACTTGTACTAATCGCCGCTGTTGTCCTGCTTCGAGATGAACTTCACCAAATTGTTTGACTCCAAACTTTTCGGCTAACCCTCTTTGAACTTGCGGATCGACATACTCAAAGCTAAATTGAGGATTTTGCCGACGATAATTCTCTAGCAATTCGCGATCTTGCTGATCTTGATTGCGGTCAAAAATCCACACATTCACAGGTTGCGATAAATTCCGTACAAGTTGCTGTGATTGTGGTGCTAAAGTAAATAACTGTGCTTCAGTAAAGTCTCTTCGCACTGGATAGCGCACCGCTAAGAAGTTAATTAACCCTAAAAGTGCCAATACAGATAGTGTGGCAATAAGTGCATTAGTTCCCGCTTGTGTTGAACGGCGACTCCACCAGCGGTTTTGGTTAGCACTAAATATCAGCCATAAGCCAGTGATGACAACACCAGCAATCAGTAACCCTAAAGGTACTGGTTCCCAATCGTTAGATACCAATCCAGCAGTTAATCCAGCAACAAAAAGAACTGGACCAAGCCAAAACAGATACTTCCAATATTTATAATTTCTTCTCGCAATAGACTTCATAAACAACTAAGATTTAGAGGGGCAGGGGTTGGGTAGGCGGGTAGTTGGGTAGTTTGGTAGGTGGGGAAACTAAGAGAGTTATGAATGTTGAGTGTTGAGTTAAGAAAACTCAAAGTTCAAATTTCTTTTAATTCAAAACGTGCTAACGCACCGCTACGCTAACAGAACTCAAAACTCAAAACTCTATTACCTACACTCCTACTTTGCTTGTCTTAAGAACGTTGAAAGCGTAGTGCATCGATAGATTGGGCAGTTAAAAAGATACCTAAAAAAATGTAACTGGCAAATACAACAATACTACCTGTGTCAAAAATGCCTTGGACTAAATTATTAAAATGTCTGAGTAACGAAAGATGACCTAATGCTTCTCCTATTGGACCACTAAATGCTCGTGCAACGGTATCAATTACCCAAAGAAATAGAACTAAGGCAAATGTGAGTACTGCTGCGAGTAATGTACTATCTGTCAGCGAAGAGATAAACATTCCCAAAGACAACACACTGGCTGCTAGAAGAATCAAGCCCAAGTGTCCTAGCAAAGGAACTGCGGGCGGAACCGGAGGATTTGAGGCGCTAAGAGCGATCGCTTGATACGCTAATAACGGTAGAATCATGGCAATAAAAAACGTCAGTACTCCCAATAACTTACCGACAGCAACAGCCCAATTTGTCACAGGTGACGTCGCGAGTAACTCTAAAGTGCCGCGTTTGCGTTCTTCAGCATACAAACCCATCGAGAGGATGGGAAGGACAAATAATGCCAGCGAACCCATAATCCCTAAAAAAGCGCGTAAAAACTCGTAAGCAACATCAATTGGTGGTGCTGGTAATCCGATTTGTTGGGCTTGTAAATCGGCTTGGGCAGCCAGGGAAATATATCCTTGGGGACCTAAGAGAATAATCGTAAAGAAGAAGCCCGACAATAGCCAAAAAATCCCAGCGATTGCGTATGCTAAGGGCGATGCAAAGTAGCTTTGTAACTCTTTGCGATAAATCGCCACAATATTAGCCCAAATCAGTCTCATGGCGTTACCTCTTCTTTTTGCTTTTCTTCTGTTGCGGTTGCGTTCACGAAGTGTGCGCTTTGCGCATTCGCACCGTCTTCTAATTTTTCTTGAGTCGTTAGACGTAAAAAGACATCTTCTAAACTCGCCCGCGTACGTCGCATTTCACACACACCAATTCCCATACTCACTAAAGTGGCAATAATTTCTTTTCCTGGTTCAATTCCAGGTTCAGATACGACGCGCAAAACCGCCCGATTTGCGGGGATTTCAGTTGTTGCAATTGGTTCTACTACCCGCACTCCTGACACTCGTTGTATTTGTTGCTGGGCAGCGGTAGAATTACCTTCAATTTCTAACTCATAGCCAGAACCACCCGCTAAACTTGCTTCAAGATTATCCGGCGTATTTGTCGCCACAACTTTTCCTTGATTAATAATTGTGACGCGGTTACACGTCATACTCACTTCGGGCAAGATATGCGTAGACAGGATAATCGTGTGAGTTCCTGCTAGGCTTTTGATCAGATTGCGGACATCAATAATCTGTCGCGGATCGAGTCCGACGGTTGGTTCATCGAGAATAATTGCGGGAGGATCGTGAACGATCGCTTGGGCAATTCCAACACGTTGGCGAAAACCTTTAGAAAGTTTGCGAATCAACACCCGACGTTTTTCTAGCAAATTACAGCGCTTGAGGGCAGCGTCTACTTTTGACGGGCGATCGCCTGCGGGGACTCCTTTGAGTCTCGTGACAAAGTACAAAAACGCCTCAACAGTCATTTCAGGATACAACGGCGGCGTTTCTGGCAAATAACCTATTCGCTGTCGTACGGCTAAGGAATTCTCATGGACATCGTACCCTGCAATTTTGGCACTTCCACTTGTTGCGGGGAGATAGCCAGTCAAAATCCGCATTGTCGTGGTTTTACCTGCGCCGTTTGGTCCTAAAAAACCGACAATCTCACCTGGTTCGACACTAAAGGTGACATCTTGGATTGCTGGGGTAGATCCGTAAATCTTACTTAAATGCTCAACTGAAATCATCGTTTTGCAGCGGATTTAGTTTGAGACTCTATATTAAACCACCATGTGTTTTAGCATAAAAAGGGGTGAGGAGCGAGTAGTGAGGGGTGAGGATTAGTGGTTAGTACCTCAGAATATTGGGAACAGCGATATCAAGAAGGAACAACTCGTTGGGATTTGGGACAAGCTGCACCAGCGTTTGTGAGTTTATTGCAGTCACATTCTTTACAACCAGGCAAGGCAGCAGTTTTAGGTAGTGGTCGCGGCTATGATGCGATCGCATTTGCCAAGTATGGCTTTGATGTCATCGGTTTTGATTTTGCACTCCTCGCGATCGCTGAAGCTACTGCAATTGCCCAAGCTAGAGACAGTTCAGCTCAATTTTTGCAACGTGATATTTTTGACTTGCCTGCTGAATTCTCTCGGTATTTTCACTACATTATTGAACATACTTGTTTTTGTGCGATTAATCCACAACAGCGACAGGATTATGTAAAATTAGTGCGAGAAATTTTGCAACCACGAGGCGAACTGATCGCAATCTTTTTTACACATTCTCGTCCTGGCGGTCCCCCTTTTGGCGTTAGTCCAGAGGAAATTAAACAGTATTTTGCCACAGATTTTGAAATTCTGAAGTTACAGCCAATTACTAATTCTGTACCAGCGCGTCAAGGCGAAGAACACTTTGGACACTTTCGCTTGAAACTGTAAAAAGTAGTACTACTAATATCATGTTGCTAGCTGCTAAATAACATGAGAAGAGCTGATTCGGTTTCAACCGCAACTACACCAATAGAAGCAACAGGGGAGATAGAAGATTAGAGCGTTTAATTGGGTGCAACCATTTTTTTATTGGTATGAGTAAACGTGGTATGAGTAAACGAATCCTACCTTTATCGATTTATACAAGCCTGATTTTATGAGTCCACCTCAGTGAACTACCCTGTGGGAAGCCGCTGCGCGTCTATGTTTGTTTAGCTGCGAATATTATTTGCCAAGCGCTAAATTCACCGAATACGTTCCAAAACGGCTGCTAGAGGTGTACGGGCTAGTATCTTGCAGTTAAGCAAACCCTATCATTAATAGAAACAACTTATATTTTAATGGTATTGTTATTAGAACTATTTATTGTTAAAGTGAGTCCAGTTAGCGAAACCGACAGCACTTAACAGGAGAAGTTCAATGGTTTACATTGCTGAGAAACAACTAGTTACAACAACTTCAATCTCTCGCTCTGAAAGCAAAAAATCTTTGGAAACATCCCTCCAAGCTGCTTTGGAGCACGCTCGTCGCCTCACCCAAATGTACGGGATTGGAGTAACTGAGGTAGCTGTAGCCTGGGACGTGGTCGAAGAATTAGCAACTGCCAGGTTTCGCCAGCGGGAAAATAAAAGTTCTTCTTCTGCATTTGAACGCTACTGTGCCTTACATCCAGATGCACCTGAATGTCGCATTTACGACGTTTAAACAGCAGATGCTTCATTCGCAACGTATCTTCTCGGATGAAGCCTACACTGCCTTGGTGTGATAGTTCACGATGTTGTTGCGATCTCACTTAGCGTGAGCCTTTAGATCTTTCCTTGCAGGAGCATAACAAATGGCTACGCCAAAACGGCAGGGTAATGTTTTAGCTAAGTTGACAACGAGATTTACTGTCTGCTTTCACTATTGCGTTGTAGTGCGATCGCTGCATCCAACGCGGTGACAAATTTACAGACAAAGCAGAGCCAACACCTGCACAGCGCGGGCGTTGCAGTTTCTTCTTTGCCCTTGTCATCCCTGCTTGTAGTCGCTGGCTCGGTATGTTCGGCTAAATGTTGAATCACCATATCTGTGCCAGCATCTAGCAATTCTGAAATAGTGGTTAACTGCTGCTATAAATAATAAGATTTACTTATAATCTATCTAGAAGCTATTAGCTTTGGGTTTAAGACCTCCGTTAAAAATCTCTGATTTTAACGGAATTCCTTTAACGGTGAGTGCCATCTCCCATTAAAAATTAATTCTCGTACTATGCCAATAAACCAAGCTCGAGCATCGCGCCAGCTAACGGCTAACAGCTATTGAATGTATAAAAAGAATTTATCTTAAATACAGATTATTAATTTAACAACAGAAGTGATAGAAAATAAATAGCTAGGATGCTTATATGATAAGTATTTCAGCCTTGGTGTAACTTTTTTGTTATTACTTATATCAACACAACGATCCCAACTGGGGTAGCTGAGGCTATCGCCTATGGCTAGCGCGATCAATGCCATTAAGAACCACAACAATCTGCCAGGGCAGTCGCACGATCTCAAGTGGGCAATTACAATCAATGTGCTGAAGAATTTCTCAACTAATCAGCAGGGCATTGAATGCATTATTGGGGAGAGAAAGGAGGACGCTTCTCTCTAAAGAGAGATTTTGTAAAATCAAAAATGAAGATAACCTCCAGACAGAAACTCTTGCAACTCAGGTATTATGGCTCTATTCCTATTAGACCTTTTTAAACACCCATTAAACAGTTAAATTGCCCACTTATCTCAGTACTCTCGCCATTTTACTGTAACTGCATTATTCTAAAAACCTGTGTTTAAGTATCTTCCACCTCTCAATGAGCATAACCTTCCTTATCCCGATACCATTCACCCAATCGTGGTGCATTTCGTGATTGCGATGGTGCTGTTTGCAGTGTTTTGCGATATTCTTGGGTATTTCACAAAAAATTCTAAATTGTATGAAGTCAGTTGGTGGAATCTGGCTTTCGCAACAGTTTCGATCTTCATTGCAATTATTTTTGGACAGATTGAAGCAGGTCTGGCAGAACCTTATGCTGCATCTGTTTCAACGCTGAATGTCCATACAGTTTTGGGCTGGTCGCTCTCAGGAATTCTGGCGATCGTCACTGCATGGCGCTATGTGATTCGGTTACAGGAAAGACCGCAGTTACCCATTCCTTACCTTGCAGCGAATGTGCTGCTAGTTGGGCTAGTTTGCGTTCAGTCATACCTGGGCAGCTTACTCGTTTGGGTCTATGGTTTGCATACGATTCCTGTCGTAGAGGCAATCAGAGGAGGTCTACTATGAATCCAGAGCTGCTGAACCAGTGGAGTAGTTTGGGAGCGAATGGGTTGCCTTACCCAATTCCCATCCATCCCAACCTGGTGCATCTAACACTAGGGTTATTTATCGTGGCGATCGCTTTTGACATTGTAGGGGCGTTGTTTCCCGTCGAGAAAGCAGTTTTTAAGTTTCTAGCGATTCCCGTTACCCGTTCGTCGCTGTTTGATGTCGGTTGGTATAACCTGTTGGCATCAGCGATCATTACCTTTTTTACGGTCATGGCTGGTTTGTTTGAAGTTTCTTTGGCTGTACCGCTTGCGGATGTCACTAGTGCCTGGGGGCTTCATGCCCTAGAAACGATGATTCTACACGGTGTTGGGGGGGTGCTCATTTTGACATTGATTGTGGGAATGACCGTTTGGCGCGGCTTTCAACGCTATCAGTGGCGCAAAGACAAGGCAAGACAGGTGCAGTGGATTTATCTCGCTGCTGGTTTATTTGTTTTCGCTTTGATGTTTGTGCAGGGAACACTAGGCGCACATTTGGGTGGTGAGTTCGGCGTTCACGTTACAGCAGATCAGATGCTGTACTTAGGCGAAAATCCTAATCAACTGTAGGGAAGGCGAAAGGCAAAGGACAAAAGTTGAAAGTCTTCCTGCCTCCTGCCTTATCCTCCCAGTTCACTGTTATAACTATGGTGCGATCGCTGTCATGAGCAAACTCCGCGCAATTTTAATAATGACGGTCTATGCCATCTTGGTGACGTTGGCTAGTATTTGGATGGCAAAACAATCCTACTCATGGTTTCCGCCAGAAGCATCGGCAGAATCGAAACTGCTGGACGATCTGTTCAGTCTCTTCACGGGGTTAGGCACGTTCATTTATTTGGGCGTGATCGGACCTTTCCTCTACTCGCTGGTCTTTCATCGAGCCAGGAAATATGACATGAGCGATGGTCCCCCGATTGAGGGTAATACCTGGCTGGAGATTGTCTGGACGGCAGTGCCATTGGTTTTGGTGTTAACGCTTTCCTTTGTTAGCTATCGTACTTACGAAAAAATGGCGGTGCGGGGTCCGATGGAACTCGTGCATTTGCACCTACCCCAGATAATACAGCCTGCTTACGCTGCACCTTTTGATAGCACGCCGCAGCAGGAGATTGAGAATGCAGTAGAAACTGCTCCCATTGAAGAAATTGACGTGACCGCTAAGCAATGGGCATGGGTTTTCCATTATCCAAAACAGGATATCACCAGCACTGAATTACATTTACCTGTCAATCGCCGAGTGCGGTTCACGTTGCGATCGGAGGATGTGTTGCATGGCTTTTACATTCCGGCATTTCGCCTGAAGCAAGATGTCGTTCCCAATCACGAAATCGATTTTGAACTAACTCCTGTTAAAACTGGCACCTATCGCCTGCGTGATTCCATGTTTAGTGGTACTTACTTTGCGGCAAATCAGGCAGATGTCGTTGTTCAGCCATTCAACGAGTATCAACAATGGCTTGCTGATGCTGCTGCTGCGTCGCCCACCCCTGCGTTTAATCAGGCTGCTTTTGAGTACAGTCAAGCAAACGATCAAGAGGGTGCAACGAAAGACAACGTAGTCGTTCGCGGTTGGGACACGATCCCACCAGCATCACCACCTGTGGTGAATTATGCCCCTAAGCACGAACCTGACAGTCCACCTACCTGATGTGGCTTACTTTCATAAGAGCGTTCGCTCAAGGATTACTAACTTATGACGAATATCTCGCTTGAGGCTCCAGAAGTCGTTCGCGGACAGCCCTACCCTGGTGCGCCCGACAACTGGAAGCGATTCTTTACCTTCAGCACCGATCACAAAGTCATCGGCATTCAATACATCGTCACATCGTTCTTCTTTTTCCTAATTGGTGGCACGTTGTCAATGATTATGCGGGGTGAACTCATTACCCCCGATGCCGATTTAGTCGATCGCACCGTTTATAATGCGCTATTCACGATGCATGGCTCGATCATGCTGTTTATGTGGACATTCCCCGTTTTAGTGGGACTGGGAAATTACCTGGTGCCGCTGATGATCGGGGCACGAGATATGGCATTTCCTCGGCTCAATGCGGTTTCTTTCTGGATGGTTCCCGTGGTGGGCGTGTTGATGCTTGCCAGTTTCCTGGTACCAGGAGGTCCATCGCAGTCGGGATGGTGGGCATATCCGCCTGTCAGTATACAAAACCCAACAGGAAACCTGCTGAACGGGCAGGTGTTATGGATTTTGGCAGTGGCAATTTCGGGTGTGTCTTCGATCATGGGCGCGGTGAATTTTGTCACCACTATCTTCCGAATGCGGACACCAGGAATGACCTGGTTTAGAACACCTGCTTTTGTCTGGTCAGTGCTAGGAGCACAGTTAATTCAACTGTATGGGCTGCCTGCACTAACTGGAGGAGCAGTGATGCTGTTGCTCGATATCACGATCGGTACCAGTTTTTTTGCACCAGAGCGGGGTGGCAATCCCATCTTGTATCAACACTTTTTCTGGTTTTACTCGCATCCGGCAGTCTATGTAATGATTCTGCCAGTGTTCGGGATGTTTTCCGAAATTTTGCCCGTTCATGCCCGTAAACCTCTATTTGGCTATCGGGTGATTGCAGCATCATCTATTTTGATTACGGTTGTCAGTGGTTTGGTGTGGGTGCATCATATGTTTGCCAGTGCAACCCCCAGTTGGATGCGGATACTGTTTATGGTGACATCAATGCTGGTTGCCATTCCATCGGGTATCAAGGTGTTTGGTTGGGTCGCAACGATTTGGGGTGGCAAGATTCGCTTCACTACGCCAATGCTGTTTGCTCTGGGCGGCATTAGTAACTGGCTATTTGCTGGAATTACCGGAATCTTTCTTGCTTCTGTGCCGATCGATATCCACGTCAACAACACCTACTTTGTGGTCGGACATTTCCATTACGTGCTATATGGCGCGATCGTCATGGGTATCTATGCCGGAATTTATCACTGGTTTCCCAAAATGACCGGACGCATGTATTACGAAGGTTTGGGCAAACTGCACTTTGCCTTGACTTATCTGGGAACGGCGTTAACCTTCCTGCCGATGCACCCCGCTGGATTGATGGGAATGCCGCGTCGTGTCGCATCCTATGACCTGGAATTTGCTTACTGGAATGTCTTAGCAAGTCTTGGCGGTTTTCTATTGGGTCTGTCTACGCTACCATTTATTCTCAATATGGTGAGTTCCTGGATTCGTGGCGAGAAAGTGGGCAACAATCCCTGGCGAGCATACGGCTTAGAGTGGCTCACCTCTTCACCACCGACTGTCGAAAACTTTGAAGAACTGCCGCTTGTGGTTTCGGGACCCTACGGCTACGGCAGGAACCAACCATTGGTAGGAAATACTCCCAATCCAGGCTTGACTGAATTTCCTGAATCTCTCACCGCTATGCAGAGTGATGAGTTATGAATGATGAATTTTGAATTATAAATAATGAATGGGATTAACTCAAAACTTTTGAAGCAGCAAACATCATGACAGCAGAAAGAGTCATTTCCCAAGACGTTGAAGCGACCGTTCGACAGCACCAGGAGCATGACGCAGCAGGAAACAGTAAGTTTGGCTTTATCGTGTTTTTGCTCTCGGAAAGTGTCATCTTCCTGAGCTTCTTTACGGGTTACATTGTCTACAAAACCACCAATCCTGACTGGTATCCACCAGGTGTGACTGGTTTGGAAACCAGAGAGCCACTGATTAATACGCTTGTGTTGGTATCGAGTAGTTTTGTCATCTACGTGGCTGAGCGTTATTTACACGATAAAAAACTGTGGGGGTTTCGGATATTTCTGCTAGCAACAATGGCAATGGGGGGATACTTCTTGCTTGGGCAGGCAGTGGAATGGAGCAGTTTACCGTTTGGATTTAAAGACGGTTTGTTCGGGGGCATGTTCTATTTACTGACCGGATTTCATGGTCTGCATGTCCTCACAGGCATTCTACTGCAAACATTGATGCTGGGGCGATCGTTTATCTCCGGTAACTACGACAACGGTTTCTTTGGTGTTGAAGCAACGTCTTTATTCTGGCACTTTGTTGATGTCATTTGGATTGTGTTATACACGCTAATTTATGTTTGGCAGTGAGGAAGGCAGGAGGCAGGAGATTAGGTATGGGATTTGAGTTTGTTGAGGGTTGCGACTAGAAGTCTTTGCATTTGTTCGATATCGCTTAGGAGAGCAGTGAATTTTGATGCTTCAGCTAGATTAACTTGTTGAGCGATGACCAATTAGTGTATCGAGTTCTCGCAACGAACCCAGAGCAATATGTAGAAACTGGATATACGTCGCGCTTTGTTTTTCTACCATATCCCTCTGCAATGTTAGATGCAACTGAAACAGATGCTCGTCTAATTTGACTCGTTAAACCATAAATTTCTGAGCGCGGAAAACCTTGCGTCAGCTGGTAACACTTAACAGCTAACTCCACTCCCTTCCTCCAAATAAACTGCTCCCTATGACTCATCACTAATATCCAACATATCTAATAGCACCTTATTTCTAATAATTCCCACTATCCTCCAATATCTACTCTCTACCTTCTACTACCCTCTACCCTTCTTCCCCCTAACAGGAGATTTCTATGATCGTTGACGACCAATACTATGACGTAATTATTGTTGGCACGGGTGCAGGCGGTGGAACCCTGGCGCGAAAGCTAGCACCAACTGGTAAAAAGATCTTGCTGGTAGAGAGGGGAGAACTGATCTATCGCGAAAGCTCAGAGTTGGTCGATACAGAAATTTTTAAGAAAGAACAATTTCATGCGCCTGAATCCTGGTACGACAATACAGGAGAGCCATTTTATCCGCAAACATATTACGCCGTTGGTGGCAATACAAAAATCTGGAGTGGCGTTCTGCAGCGCATGCGCGAACGTGACTTTGAGGAAGTGCAGCATCAAGGAGGAATTTCTCCCGCATGGGCGCTGAAATATCATGACTTTGAGCCTTACTACACAGAAGCCGAGAAGTTGTATCAAGTACACGGTAAAGTCGAAGATGACCCCACTGAGCCGCCCCGTAGCGAAGCGTATCCTTTTCCAGAAGTTGCCCATGAGCCGATGGTGCAACGCATTGGCGACGCCCTTTCTCAGCAGGGTTTGCATCCTGTTCATTTGCCTTTAGGGTTGGGTAATCGCGGTAGAACTGATGCTGAGGACACCGGAGTTAGCCCAGTCCTCAACAACGAAAACGTGACGCTCAAAACCTCTGCTCAGGTTGTTTGTCTGCATACCAATCCATCAGGCTCAGGGATCAAAGCAGTTCAAGCAAAAATTGGGGAACAGTCCTATTTGTTTTTAGGCGACATTGTGGTTCTTGCCTGTGGTGCTGTGAACTCGGCAGCCTTGCTGCTGCGGTCTGCCAACGAAAAACATCCCAACGGAATTGCGAACGGCTCTAATCAGGTGGGGCGCAATTTGATGAAACAACTGCTGTCGGTTGTGGTGCAGTTAACCTCTACCGCTAATTCTGGGTCATTCTCCCGCACAATGGGGCTAAATGATTTTTATTGGGGAGACAAGGATTTTCCGTATCCGATGGGTCACGTACAAAACTCTGGTGGCATTTTTCAAGATGTGATTTTTGCCGAAGCACCACCGATTTTATCGGCATTATCTAGGCTGATGCCAAATTTTGGCTTGCGGCAGTTGGCAACCCATTCAATCGGTTGGTGGCTGAAAACGGAAGACTTGCCCCATCCCAACAATCGCGTTCGCTATGTGGGAGACAAACTGCGAATTGATTACACCGCGAATAATGTAGAAGCGCACGATCGCTTGGTATATCGTTGGGTTGATGTATTGAAAAGCGTCGAGCAGTCTCAACCCAATATATTTAACCGCGCAACCCATCCTCGCAGCGATATGCCTGTACAGGTTATTGCTCATCAGTGCGGCACTTGTCGATTTGGAGAAGATCCGGCGACTTCTGTGTTGGATCTGAACTGTCGTGCCCACGAAGTGCATAATCTCTATGTTGTAGACAGCAGTTTTTTCCCATCTCATGCCAGTGTTAGTCCTGGTTTAACTGTCATTGCCAATGCTTTGCGGGTAGGCGATCGCTTAATCGAGCAGTTGAAGTAATACCTATTTTCACTTCCTAAATTCTCCAAAACCTCTCGTTTGGAGGTAGATCTCAACGTCAAAAATGGTAACAGTATATTAAGAACATTAAAATAAGGCATTGAAAACTATATGGCAAACTCCAGCCTAGCAGAAATTTCCGCACAGTTAGAAAGTCCAAATTCGCGCGATCGCATGTTGGCGCTTGCATCGTTGCGCGATGTTTCTCCAGCCGATGCTGTCCCTCTGATTAAAAAAGTCTTAGAAGATGAAATTTTGCAAATCCGCTCAATGGCGGTGTTTGCGTTGGGAATCAAGCCAACAGATGAATGTTATCCAATCTTAGTCAAACTCTTAGAAACCGATCCTGATTACGGAATTCGTGCTGATGCAGCTGGGGCTTTGGGTTATTTAGGTGACTTGAGAGCATTTGAACCTCTAGTACGAGCATTTTATGAAGATACCGAGTGGTTAGTTCGCTTTAGTGCGGCGGTATCGCTAGGGAATTTAAAAGATTCTCGCGCCCATGAAGTGCTGTTGCAAGCCTTAGACAGTGATGAAGTTGTGTTACAGCAAGCAGCGATCGCTGCTTTAGGTGAAATTAAAGACATTGAATCAGTCGATCATATTCTGCGTTTTGCCCAATCAGAAGACTGGTTGACGAGACAACGCTTGGCTGAAGCTTTGAGTCAGTTACCTAGTGACAAGAGCGTATCTGCACTAAAATATCTAGAAAAAGATAGCCACCCTAATGTTGCAGCAGCAGCAAAAATTGCTCTAGAACGCCTTAACCAAGCTTCTACTTGATTTGAAACACTCCAGCAAGCTGCTAACTTAGGAAATAGGTTTAAATGCAGGATAAATTAATGGATATTCAAGAATTTTTTGAGCAAAGTGCTGGCAAATGGTTTTCACATCGCACAAGTCATCACTTAGCTTTTAAACAATCTGAGTCGGGAAAATCTGACATCACAATTGAAACATTACCAAACGATCACCCAGAAGTGATTAAACTTTGCGAACAGTATGAGGTCGATCCTGCACAAGCAAGTTGTGGTGCGCGTGTTAGCTGGAATGGCACAATGGAATGGGATGAAGAAAAACACGTTGGTTCTACGGTTTTAGTTTCAGTTCCCGATCCTGAAAATCCCCAACAAGGTAAGCTACTCCGCGAGATTGGTTACGCCGAGAAAGTTCCTGTTGCAGGGCGTTATATGATGGGTGACGATGGGGCGTTAACCCTAATAACAGAATACGAAACGATGTCTTCTGAAGAACGGCTATGGTTTGCCAGTCCCAATTTGCGGATGCGAGTCAGCGTCTTAAAGCGCTTTGGTGGCTTTAGCATGGCGTCGTTTACTTCTGAGATTCGTATGGGTGGTGCGAAGCCTGCTTCTCAAGAAACTGAAACATCAAGTGTATCAACTTGAAGCTTGGCGAATGAATTCGCTAGCTAAACAAACCATATCCACCAATTTTTAGAGTTATGAGTTATGAGTGCTGAGTTATGAGTTATGAAGAGTCTCTTAATTCAAAACGTGCTAAGGCACCGCTACGCTAACAAAACTCAAAACTATGCCTGAGTAGCCCCGACTTTAGTCGGAAGGCAAGGATTCTGATTGCTTGTTTTTTGCACTGCGGGAAATTGCTTTGAGTTTTGCGTGAAAGTCTGAAGTGGTAGCTTCTGGTGGAGTAAATCGCACAATCGGCGAGTAGTTGCTGCTTGTGGGCGATCGCACTTCATGGGTGGATCTACTCACATGGGGTGTAATGGTTGTAGGCTTAACTACCATAACTGATGAGTTTTGGAGTGGATTAGCTGCGGCAACAAAATGCATTTGCTCGTAGTGCGTGCTATTGTCTGTAGATTCGAGTTCAACAAGTGTATCAGGTAAGTTAGCACAGACAAGACGCTCGAAGTCATGGGTGAAATGATGTAGTGCATCACCCCGACGTTGCCATACTGCCAAAATTTGATCGATAGAAACTGCTTTGTAACGTCCGCGATACAAGGCTTCAATGACCGCAGCACGTACCCATTTTTCTGGGTAATTATGGAACCACTGAGCAATTAATTCACTGCTTGTATAGCCTCCTAAATCAAAGCTGTAGTGAATTAACAACGCGGTCACTAATTCAGCGGTCATGTTTGTACCTAATTGATTCATCAGACCCCATGAAAGTGTCAAGCTAGATGAGAGTGTAATCTTTAAAGTTGATTGGTGCAGCAGCATTGACTAATGCTAGCAAAGGACCATCTTGTTCTTGTCCATTAACGGCTAAATCGCTGTGACATAAATAAACTCTCTCTTCTACTCTAGAAAGTAAATCTTGCAAAATTCGTTGTAGTCTTTGCCAGTCAGCATTGATGGTATCTTCGGCTGTCCAACCACGTGCATAGCGATCGTGCAGAAACAATGGCGCACCAAATAATGTTGCTGCACCACCACTCAACCACAGCGGCGAACCGGCATCAAGCCAAAATTGCCAGCGATGACATTTTCGACTCGAACGGTATTGAAAAATTGTTGCTAATGTAACAGCACGACTCATTGGACCAATTGGACGTACAGGATAGGGATTGGCAGTAATAGTTCCGCTTTGCAAAAGTTGAACGAATTGTGCTGTAGCTTGGGGCGGAGATTCCGTTGCTTCGGTCTGCCGACGAGTATCAACTTCCCAGTAGTGTTGCGCAGTTTCTAAAAGTTCTCGCAGGGCGGCTAATTGTTCGTAGGGTAAATTGCTACCATTCCATAAAAACCTCTGAATAGCGCGATCTAACAGGGAAATTGGGCTAGGAATTAATCGTTGTTCTTGCTGCGATCGCTGTAATTCGATCCATTGCACGATTTCTTCATAAGCTGTCGTCGCAGCATATCCCAAGCGATCCCAGCGATCGTATGCTGTTACTGGTAATAAATTAGGTTGTTCTGGATGCGGCGCATAGCAATAATCGGCAATTAATCCTGCCCGTACTAAATCTATATTAGGAATGAGCGATGACTCCTGGCGGTTTCTACTCAATACAACCAGCATCTCAGCTACCGCATTGCGATCTACCAAGCGTCCTAAACCAGGATAGACAAAGCTTAATAGCGTCAGTAAGGCACGAATAATTGGATAACTCACCAGTGGACGCTGATCGTTCAACGGGGCTACAGGAATTCCCTGTTTGGTTAGCAATTCTATAAGTGTATACCGCGCGATCGCGTCTAAACCTGGAGCAATAACAGCGATTTCTTGCGGTTGAATTTGGTGCGATCGCACTGCTTGGGTAATGACTTCGGCTGTTTGTTGTAATAAGTCACGCCGAGAAGTTGTTTGAATGGACTGAAATTCACTTGGTAGCGATATGACTCCAGCTGTGTTATCGAGTAATTCGCCAACTGGAAGTGATAAGGTATTGGCAAGGCAATTTAGGAGTGGCTGTGGTAAAAGCTCTACACGACAGCGATCGCGTAAACCTGCCATATAATCGGGATCGGCACCTAATCCTAAACGTACGCGACCATCGGGATTATAAGTAAATGCGCCAACAACTTTGCGACCGAGCAAAAAGTCAAAGAAATCGCGCATAATTCCTGGATAGTCATCAACGTCATCGGCAAGAACTGCTTGATAACGGCGCAGTAGATGTTGTTGATAGTTGCTATCGGGTAACAAATGTTGATAATACAGCTCAGTAATGATGCCATAAGTCAATAATCCACGTTCTAGACACCAATTTCGCCATTGCAACAGCATTGTCTCTAGTAAAGGCGTTTCCACGATTCCTGTCGTAGTGACTTCTGCTGCGCCAAAACTGCGTTCCAACAAAGGCGCAATTTCTGCGATCGGCGTTCCACTATAAGCTGCAAGTTGCAAAATATCGAGGATACGACGAATTAACCGATACTCATTTACATCCGTACGGCGTAATTCACTGTCAAAATGCGATCGCCACAAGTGGGTAGCTAACTCTTGTTCTGTTTCTGGACGCAATCGCACGGGAAACTGTGCTCTTAAGTTGAGGATCTGAATCAGGAGAGGCCAAAATAACATCACCTCATCTTGCAAAAAACCCAAAGGTGTCTTAGCGCGAACAGGATATTTTCCTGCAGTGGCACTGACAATTCTTTCTGCTAGTTCTCGACGATTCTCATCGTTTGCCGCTAAACACAATAGGGCTGGCGCTGTTTGATACTTGCTTAAGTATTCTTGACTATTTACAGCATTACGCTGCCTACGGGTATCAGATTGCCCGTTAGTCTTGTCTACCCAGGTGCAAAACTGCGCTATCAAGCGAGCCGACTTACCGCTACGACTCGAACCTTCAATCCAAACCGAATCTGAAAGCACTAACTGTAACCTCTGAGATTTGTTAAGATACCTCGTACATTGATTAACTAATAAAAATTACTATACAAGGCTGGATAACTGCCTGCCATGAAAAGGTCTATTCCCCAACAAGTTTACTCGTTCTTAGTAAAAGCACAACAGTGGTATTTGGATACGCCAGAGAGATCTTTAGAGGAAGCATATAAAGCAGCCTTATTAATTAAGGCAATGGAAGATGAACACTTTAATGGACAAAAGATAGCACCAAATCCGAATTATGGTAGCAGTGCGATCGCCTATTTTCAATCAGAACTTAAAAAACACTTAAAAACTATCCGAATGCGATTGACAGAGTTTAAGGCAAGTCGTTCTTGGATAAATCCTGATTACCAAAATATTACTAAAATCACTAAAAACGATGGCACATTTACTGATAAAGACTCCTTTGCAATTCAAAAAAGAAATAATCAATCACGGATTTTAGAGAAACTTCGGTTTATTGATGATATTCTCGCTAAGTACGATCCAGAAGTGTCTGTCGATGCTGTTGTTGTTACCGAGAATCCTATTGTTTCTTCCGAACTAGCACCACCGATTGCGCCTAACGCTGTTGTTAAGAATACTAGCACTAGTAAGAAACCAAAAACTAAGGCTGAAACAACAAGTGTACTACCACGGTCTATTCTTAGTACTATTAATCGTCTTAAAGTCGAATTAGATCCTCGCGCCGAAACTGAAGTCGTCAAAAATTTTCGTAATTCACAAAGACGAACATTTATTTCTATTAGATTAATTCTTTTACTAATTATAGTACCTTTTCTGACTCAACAGTTATCAAAGAATTTGATTATTAGTCCAATAGTCGAACACTTTCGTAACTCCCAAGAAGTTATTATCTTTCTTAATCCTGAGATGGAAGAAAGAGCCTTAATTGAAATGCAAAGGTTTGAAGAACAGCTTAAATTTAGAAATCTTTTGAATGAAGAAATGCAGCTTTCTCCTATCCAAATTGAACAACAAATGCATGAGAAAGTTAGAGAACTTGTTGAACACTTTCGTCAAGAAAGTTCCAATGCAGTCAAAAATGTATTTGCTGATTTATTATCTGTAGGAGCTTTTACATGGTTAATTGTCACAAGTAGAAAAGAGTTAGAAGTCCTTAAAGAATTTATGGATAATGTTGTTTATGGATTGAGTGATAGTGCTAAGGCATTTATTATTATTCTATTTACAGATATTTTTGTCGGATTTCACTCAACACACGGCTGGGAGGTTTTATTAGGAACTGCGTCGCGTCATTTTGGTTTACCTGAAAATAGAGATTTTATTTTCTTATTTATTGCAACATTTCCAGTCATTTTGGATGCTGTGTTTAAGTATTGGATTTTCCGCTACTTAAATCGGATTTCACCATCAGCCGTTGCAACTTATCGTAATATGAATGAGTAGGCTTAAGGGCTAGAAGAGGAGTGAGTGAATAGAGTGACTAGTGACTAGCAATTAGCAACCAACCAGCAGAACGATGCTGAAAGTTTGATTATTTAACCGGAGATGATATTAAATATTCCCTCTTCTTTCTCGTTCTTGTAGTCGTTCTAAAAAAGCTTCTAAAGAACGCTTGCGTGCCAAAAGATATTGCATTTTTTGGAAACGGGCAACTGCAAGACTTACACTAGCTAACTGTTCGACAGGACAAGGATAAGACCACTTTTGACCAAAGGTATCGACACCACAAAGGCGATAGCCTGGACGAGGTGATTCACAGGTAACTTCACTTTGATTGAACTTATAAGTCTCTTTTATATAGTCTATAGTCATAACTTCTGGTGCAGAATTTTGAGACTGCGACTCTAGCCAACCATCAACAATTGGTCCTTCCTGATAAAGATCTTTAATTTGTTGGACAATTTGCCGAATTTGGTTTTTGCACGTAGCCGCATCCATTTTTGGTTTGGGTAGAAATCGCCTGTAAGTTGAGTGATTGGTTTTGCGATCGCTGTTACTAGTACTAATAAACTGAGGTAACTGTGGTTCTCTATAGGTTTGATCTGAAGCTGAGAACGAGTCGTCAACTTGTGCAGAGTGATGTGCAGACATTTGTTGCTTCGTCTTGTCGCTGCGAATTTTAAAAGAATAGCTGTGATTCAACGCAGTATCTTGAGGTGAAGCAGAAGTGCTGATAATTTTTGCCTGGTGCCGATTTGGCTCTAATTTTCGTAGTTTTGGCTTCATAGTCTCCATCCGAGGAATCAGCAGCTTGTTTATTTTTAATGTTAAAAATGCAGTTATTGAAGAAACTCCTCAAGTATCGCATTTCTAGTCATGATACTGGTGGTAATTTTATCTGTTAGCAGCAGTTAGTACCAAAAATCAGGACAAAATATTGTATGACTTGGAATAGGTAAGGGTGACTTTGAGCAAAGTAATTCTTGTAACAGGACCAGCAAAATCGGGTAAAAGTGAATGGGCTGAAAACTTGGCTACTCAGACGGGTAAACCTGTCATTTATGTCGCAACCGCATTAACTGACGAAAATGATATTGAATGGCTGTCTCGAATCGAACAACACCGCCAGCGCCGCCCTAAAGCTTGGGTAACATGGGAAATTCCACTGCAATTAGTTGATGCAATTACGACGTCTCAAGATAGTTGTCTTTTAATTGATTCATTAGGTACTTGGGTAGCTAATTTGCTAGAGCAAGATCAGAGTAACTGGGAGCATACTATACAAAACTTGTGCTCAGGGTTGCAAGATGCTGAGCAGGATGTGATTCTGGTAGCAGAAGAAGTAGGGTGGGGGCTAGTTCCAGCTTATCCTGTTGGGAGAACTTTCCGCGATCGCCTAGGTCATTTAGTGCGTCGAATTGCAGCGATCGCTGATGTTGTTTACTTGGTTGCTGGCGGCTATGTACTGAATCTTACAGAGTTAGGTTCTCCTTTACCATCACATCAGGACTATGGAACTCTTAACGACCAAGTTTAGCTTTTCTTCATAGCCATTTATCTAGGTAATTTGTCACTATTGAGTAGTAGATCAGTATATTTGTATAATCCCTCGTCCCTCGCCCCTATCTTTGTTATGGCATCAGAACAAGAAGTGAGACAATATCTTGCCTACTGGTTTCAACTAGGTAAGAGAGTTATAGTAAACAACACTCAACAAGTTATCAAGCCAAAACTTGTGATTCAAAGCGGTCAGTATAGCCAAGAATTTGAAAATTGTTGGCAACAACTAAAAGCATTGGATTTAAATGAATCCTACCTAGAAGGTACAGAACAATCGATTGCTGAACTACTGACGCCTGCTTGGGAGATGAATTCCTGCGCCCGTTGTGCTATGCCTGTACCAATTCCTAGTGTAGGAGTTCCTTCACTGTCTTGTCCCTGTAATGATTTACCGACTTGGCCTAACACTGAAGTTCCTGCACCGCGATCGCCTGTTAATTCACAAGCACAACTTGCAGATATTCGCGATCGCCTTCTTGGTATTCCTAATCAAGGTAACTAGCAAAAATATTTTATGTCTGTGTTGACAATACCAGTACTTGTTTGCGTAGGTTTATATAAATCAAATATGACTGGGGTGGGGTAGGCAAGATGCCTGCCCTGCCTGTTATTGATATGACGGTTTGCAGTTTTCTGCAATTAACCTGTCTCATTAATGAACGCACATTAGCACTTTACACTAGTGCAGATATCAGTTGCTTTCAATTACTTTAGAAGAATGCTTGAGTAATGTACTAATTATTCGTCTATGAGCTAACGCTATAAAGATAGAAAATTAGCGTTTTGCAAGCTTTGTATATTCTTCTATTTATTGCTGTATCAATTGTGACTTTTCAAGATATTGTTTTGTCACTACTTTATTTTAGTAGTGCCATCTGGTTAATTGCATCTTACTTGAAAACTCAAAAAGCTTTGCAGTGGTGGTCTTACAGTCAATCAATTAAGCTTGCTAATGAAGCTGAACAAATTAGGGGCAGTTTACTACAAGAATCATGCTGTATGCGCCGTAGTATCGAGCGCTCAATTACTGAACTAGGAACTGCTAAAAGTAGTCGAGAGTGGATACAAACTGTTGAACTGCTACATCATTCTTTAGCTCATTTAGGCGATCGCCTTGCTCCTCCTCATATAGAATACAGTCTACCCTTAGCCATTGAATTCCTGATCGAATCGTGGCAAGCAAAAAACACTCAACTTAACATTAAGTCACAACTACCAAAGGTGTGGCGGGACGAAATCCCCGATCGCAGCATCATTATTCTCCAAATATTAGACGAATTACTGAGAATGCTCTCAGTAAAAAATTTAACAAAAATTTCACTAGAAATTAGCTTGATTCCACTACAATACGAACTCAATGAGCTAGCGATTGCAATTTCCTACCCTGATGTTCAAACATTTCTACTTTGTTCCAATTTAAAAGAACTGAAGTATCTTAAACAAACCTTTAGCTTCCTCACTTCTGGACAGTGCTTCTGTCGCAGAAAAAATCTCACCGAAACGTTATATTTTCGCTGGCGATCGCCTAAAAGGAGTTAAGCTATGAGCAATAATTTATTACAGCAAAAGCAAAAAATTCTTGTTATTGACGATCACGAAACTGTGCTTAATGGAACAATTTATGCTCTCAAACAACACTATCCAGAAGCAGAAATTCGCACAGCACAAACTGCACAACAATTACTAGAACAATTACCCAGTTTCAAACCCGATCTTGTGGTCATGGATCTTTCGATTCCAGAAAAGGTGGGGGAACATGATAAATCTGATGTAGGTATTCAACTACTCAAGACATTAATGCAGCAATATCCTACACTGAATTTTACAGTCCAAAGTAGTTATATGAAAGCTTTAGTACGCATCAAACCTGCCATTGATGCTCATCAAGGAGGCTTCACTGTAGCAGATAAAAGTCTTTCTACCAAAGAAATGTTAAAGCGAGTGGACTGGGCTTTACAAGGTTTGACCTATACGAAAGACTTAAAAGCTATACATAGTGGATTAGAAATTAAACAAGACTGGCTGACACTATTGCAACTCGCCTTTGAAGAAGAATTACAAGATAAGGAAATTGCCAAACGAATGTTGGTATCAGATCGTACTGTGCGCCACTACTGGACGAAAGTTCAAGACGTACTTGATGTCTATCCTGATGAAGGCAAAAAGAATATCCGCATTCAAACTGAAAAACGTGCCAGAGAAGCAGGATTAATTGATTAATCGGTAATTAGCATTTAGCAGTTAGCAATTAAATTATAGCTAATAAAAAAAATGAATACTGAGTCGGGTAGGCATCTTGCCTGCCTACACACATTTTATGAAGTTAACTTATCACTATGCAGAATTATACATGGTGAATTGTGAATGGGATCAACTCAAAACTCAAAACTTGGAAGAAAGGTAGAGTTCAGTGAAACGCGCTGTTTGGCAAAAAATTCTTGATACATATGCACGCTGGCAAATTGGTGCGCTACCAGGATTCACTTTTTTGGGATTAATCATTTTTGTACGTTTAACAGGGTTTTTTCAATATCACGAGTGGTTAGTTTTTGATAGTTTCCTGCGTTGGCGTCCAACAGAAGAAGTTGATGACCGAATTACAATCATTGGTATTAATGAAGCAGATATCCAAAGCTTAAAAGCATACCCAATTCCCGATCGCGAACTGGCTTTATTAATTGATACATTACAAGAATATCAACCAAGAGCAATTGGTTTAGATATTGTAAGAGATCACCCTGTTGAACCAGGTCATCAGGAACTCACTGCTGTATTTGAGAAGAGTAAAAACCTTTTTGTCGTTGAGAAGGTACTACCAGAGACAATTGCACCACCAATCATATCTACAGTGCAGATTGGGTTTATTGATGCGGTGTTTGATAATGATGGACGTTTGCGGCGTAGCTTGCTAGGAATGCCAAATCCACAAGATCGTCAAGACTATAAGCACTCATTAACTCTACGTCTAGCAACAGCTTATTTAGCTTCTGAAGGGATAAGTTTAGAAAACGGCATTCGCGATGTGAAAACAATGCGGTTTGGTGCGGTTGAACTGCCGCAAATACATCCGTATTCTGGTGGATATGTCAGAACAGATGCAGGTGGACTGCAAATTCTACTGAACTATCGTAATAGTCAAAACCCATTTCATTCCTTATCTCTTAATGATGTCAAAAGTAGGAATTTTGACCCTGCGTGGTTGCGCGATCGCATCATTATTATCGGCATGACTACTCCTAGTGCCAAAGATGTTTTCAATATTACGGCGATCGCCAGCAGTCATTCCGCACCTGGAGAGATTTATGGAGTCGAGGTTCAAGCCCATGCGGTGAGTCAAATTATTAGTACAGTCCTTGATGGGCGATCGCTTATTTGGACTTGGGCAGATGGATGGGAATATTTATGGATTATGGGCTGGGGTATTGTCGGCATTATCTTAGGATGGCTGCCACTTGCACCACACAAAAACTTTATCGGTGTTGGGATAGCAAGCATTTGTCTTGTGGGTGCGAGTTATGTACTGTTGATATGGTGGGGGTTGTGGATTCCTGTTGTTCCTACAGTACTTGTTTTAGTTCTAAATGGTGTAGGACTCACGGCTTTCTATCAATACGACCGCGCGATGCGATCGCGCCTGAATGAACGTCAATCAACAATTAATCACACTTATACTACTATCCACAATGGACCTTTACAAACGCTGAAATTACTTATTAAACAATCTCGCGATCGCGAGATACATCAAGATGAATTAATCTCGAAATTGACACAGATTGATAGTGAATTAAGGGAAGTTTACGAATCTCTTGAAAGAGAAGTTCAAACCCAAGAACACAGTTTACGTATTGGCAGTGGGCAAGAAATTAACTTAAATGCCCCTTTACACGAAACTTTATACCAAGTTTACAGCCAAACTCTCGAACGTGACTTTCCCTGCTACAGAACACTTCAACTGAAGATACCCAACTTTGAACCAATTGACGAACGACATCTTAGCATTGAGCAAAAACGTAGCCTGTGTCAATTTTTGGAAGAAGCTTTATGCAACGTTGGTAAACACGCCAAGGGAGTTACCCGCTTAAGAACTGATTGTCTGCAAAAAGAAGATCAATGTATTGTGCGTGTCAAAGACAACGGTTCAAATTCCAGTGTATCTTCTGAAGGTCGCGGAACCAAACAAGCAATGCAGCTTGCCCGACAACTACGCGGAAAGTT
Source organism: Gloeocapsopsis crepidinum LEGE 06123 (assembly GCF_015207655.1). Lineage (GTDB taxonomy): Bacteria > Cyanobacteriota > Cyanobacteriia > Cyanobacteriales > Chroococcidiopsidaceae > Gloeocapsopsis > Gloeocapsopsis crepidinum. The sequence goes on from NZ_JADEWN010000026.1 coordinate 28,115, forward strand.
TCACCGCCAATCATCTCCTGAGGGTACAATATGTGAATTAACTTGGCGTACTAAAAAGTCTTGGTTTAGTTAAAGTTATGAGGGGGTAAGGTATGCCTTACCCGTATGTGTTGAGTTAAGAAAATTCTTTTAATAATTGCCTCCGGCACCTTTGTTCGCTTTCCAAAACTCTTTCACTCTTCTACTTGCCACTAAGTTCACTCACTCCTCGCAAGAGTGCTCCTCACCCCTCTTCTAGCCACTAGCCACTTAAGTCTCATTTTGTATTTTTCTGTCATTGCGTTAGCTCGAATCTGCTATTTCTTTAACATAAAGCACCGATGAAATTGAAATATTTCTCTCATATTGTGAAACTGAAGCGTTGAAGAATCTATTATGTTAAGCAAACTTACTAAAATTCTCACAAAACGCATTGATAGCAAGTTAGTCACAAGTTGTATTTTGGTTTACTCTTTAGTTCTAGGTAACACTGTTCTTGCTGAATACAGACCACCTGCTGACCAAAAACCTCCCACAACTAGGACAACTAGTACAGTGACGAGAACAGGGGGATGTCGCGGAGATAAACAAACAACATTAACAGCCCTTGCGCCTCAAAAGCATACCGGACAAACAGTTTCTTCTCATCCAACTTTTGCGTGGTTTGTACCTGATACAGAATCTTATCCGCTTGAATTTCGGCTTTATAGATATGAAGTAAGCGGCGATCGCACACTCATCCAAAAGATTCAATTACAAAGCGATCGCGGGATCATGTCCTTTTCTCTACCACTTGATACACCACTGGTAGCTGGACAAAGATATCATTGGCAAGTTGTTCTCTTGTGCAATCCAAATCGTCCTTCTAGCGCTTTAGTCACAGGTGCAGATCTCGATGTTGTCGCAACACCACATGAGTTGGCAAGCAAACTGGCAACAACTAATATCCCACAACAAAGATCCCATCTCTACGCAAGTGCAGGTTTATGGTACGACGCCCTAAGTACAGCTTTAACTGCTACAAATACGCAACAAAGGCTTGAGCTAGATTTATTAGAAGATTTAGCTAAGTTAGAAGATATTAGTGATGCACACACAGTCAAATACAGTAGTCGCATCAGACCTATTATCGAGCTAGAACGACAACAAAATACATCGTACTTGTATTAAGCTGTCTGAGGGCAGGCAAGATACCTACCCCACATTTTATGAGTATGTATCAGAATTAACTACAACCAATTGCCAATGAGAATAAATGGTGCCCAGTAAGCTGGATGAGTATATATACCACCTTGTTCAATCAGTGATAATTGGGCTGTTTGTAAAGCTTGTGCTTTGCTCATTCTAGACTCTTTCAAGCTTTCATAAAATTGTGCGGCTACTTGTGCAGTTGCAGCGTCTTCAATCGACCATAGCGATGCTAAAGCACTTTTGGCACCTGCTTGGACTGCAACCCCTGCAAGACCTAAAGCAGCGCGATCGTCTCCGATCGCAGTTTGACAAGCCGTTAAAGTCAAAAGTTCAATAGGTTCTGTGCTTTTGGTAGTACTGCGGATCAGCCTATCAAGTTCGGTAATTGTTAGCTTCTCCTGATTTCCAGTGACAAGAAACGTATTTTCTGGAACAGTACCAAATACTCCATGAGTAGCAATATGAATAATTGGATAAGTGTTGCTACTCAACTCTTGTTGCAAGCGCGTACGGTTAAACTCTTCGTTTAATAAAGGTGTGCTGCCTTTTAAATGTTCTTGAACTTCACCAATTTCTTGTTGGACATAGGGTAGTGGGGCAAATTCTTGACCGTCAATTTCAACTCTTTCGGTTAATCCTAACGCAAGTGCGCGTAAATTTTGTGGATTAGAGGCTTTCAACTCAGTTAAGCTTAAACCAGGAGTTGTGGCCACAGCATATTTTTGAATTAAAAACTTCTCTCCATCATGCAACGCAGCCATTGGCACACTACGTAAAATTCCATCCTGAATAAAAACAAGTGTATCAATTTGTGCTTGTTCCAATTCAGCTGTAAAAGGACGAATTAACCAATCATAAACTTTCTGTGCAGGTTGAGGATTATAATCATCAAAAAAGCTTTCAAGTCCCAAACGAAATTCGTTGATTTCTTTTCGTAGGCTTTCGCTATCTTTATCTAACCAAGTAACTTTTTTATCACCATTGGGAAAACTAGCAATAATTGCCGTACGCTCATCTAACACCAAAGAACTAAAAATTACGGTATTTCTATCTATGCTACCGATATCTACTCCCTGTGGATTAACAACTGTTAAAGCACAGTCGTCACCAAAATAGTTTTGGAGTTCTGCAAGTTTGAGTGAATCTGCTGTTGTGAGTACGGAAGTAAGATTTTTGGTATTTGCATCTGTTGCCGATAGTAGAACAGATGGTGGAACATCATTTAGTTTCAGCGTAATTAAATCACGATAAATTGGTTCAACAGTGTCTCGAAAATCAAACTGTAAATCGCGGTTAGCTGTCAGAATTTCGTCGCGAATTGTTTCAATAGTTGTTATTGCTTTTTCATAGGCACTAATTGCTGCTGGCTTTTGATTTTGTGCTTGATAAATTCTGCCAGTTTGCCATTCCCAAAGATAAAGACTATCTTTGTCTTGTTCGGCTGCCCACCGTGCTTGTTGAGTTAGTTTTAATGCTTGTGTGTAGTCTTTACGGCATTCGTAAATATGACCAAGTTCACCAACTACAAAGGATAATGCACGATTATCTTGAGTTTTTTGGGCAATACTAGTAGCTTGTTTTAGCAATGCGATCGCATTTGGTTGAACTCCTACATTCAGGCATTCTAAAGGTGAATTTGTACTTGATTGTTGTCGTTTAGCCAGGTCAATTGCTGTATAGATTTTGTTGCGATTGTCGGGGAGTTGCTGCCATAGTACAAGTGCTTGTTGATTTGCTTGTGCGGCAGCAATAAAGTTTTCTTGCTGATAATATAATGGAATTAAATTGATATAAGCACGAGTTTGATTTACTCGATCGTTTTGTTGCTGTGCGACCTTAAGGCTATTTTGAAAAAATTCTACAGCTTTAGTAGTGTGACTTACTACTTGTTGTCGTAGTTGATTTGCTTGTTCGCTTTCCCCAAGTCTTTCAGCAGATTTTGAAGCGCGATCGCTAACTTGGGCAAGATTACTATAAGTATTACCTAAGCTATTCAAAGCAGAGATATGCAACTGAAAACTAGCGATCTCTGTAGCGATTTTTAAGCTATGTTGCAGATAGTCAATTGCTTGCAAATAATCACCACGAATGCGATAAGCTTCTCCCAAACTTCCCCAAGCTGCGGCTTCTCCTAGCAAATCTTTGTGCGATCGCGCAATACTAACTGCTGTTTGTGGAAGACATTCTTGATTTGATTGTACTGCACCACATAACAGCGCGATCGCTTGACGGTTTTGCCCCATACTGCTATAAGATTGGGCTTGTTCGGTGAGGAGTCTTCCTGTTTGTTGTCGATCAATCGGGCGATAGTAGGCGATCGCTTGTTCCCAGTATTGAATTGCTTGGTTACTTTGACCGAGTTGTTGATAAGTTCGGGCTAAATTTTCTGCTACTATTGCTACTTCTTGCTGATTATTTTTAGCTTTTTGATATAAGATTAACGCTCTTTGCCAAGGTGCGATCGCGCCGTTATAGTCTCCTGCTTGATAACGTTCAATTCCTTGCTGGACAAATTGATGTGCATAGGGTACTTGAGCAAGTAAAGGCATATTACCCCACCACAAGCAAGTTAGGCTACTCAGAAGCATAATTAATATGAAGTAATAACGAGCTTTGCGGCGTTGTCGCATTGGATATCTCCACTATTAAATTCTGATATAAAAGTGAACTTCTTTTTATTTAAGATTAAATTTGCTTGCTGTTTTTTGACGCTCGTATTATATCTATCACTAACCGATAGCTATTGATCTGCTCACTCCTTAATTTTTTATAAAAAGTATCCAAGTCAATACATCTTATGACAATTTATAGTAGGATTATTTTTTATTCACAGTTAATCAGAAACTTATTAGTATTAGGAATTATCGGAAAAATCCTCTGTGTTTTACCAGCAATAGCACAAATTGTCCCAGATGAAACGCTAGAAAGTGAAAAGTCGGTCGTTACGTCATTTGACCCTGTACCTATTGATTTCGTTACAGGCGGTGCAACTCGTGGAATCAATCTCTTTCATAGTTTCCAAGAATTCAATGTTAATGCAGGACGCCAAGCTTACTTTAGTAACCCTGCAGGAATTGAAAACATTTTAAGTCGAGTAACTGGAAAAAATCCTTCTAGTATCTTAGGGCTTCTCGGTGTACTAGGTAATGCAAATTTATTTTTAATTAATCCCAACGGAATTATTTTTGGTTCAGAGGCAATCCTGGATGTTCAAGGATCGTTTGTCACGACAACAGCAAATGCTGTTCAGTTCGGCAATCAAGGTTTTTTTAATACTGCTAATCCTACTTCTATTTCACTTCTATCAGTTAATCCTTCAGCGTTTCTTTTTAATCAAATTGCACCGAATTCCTTTATTTATCAATCGACAAGCTTTCTTCAAGTACCTGGGAGTAACAGCTTGATATTCCTAGGTGGAAATGTGACTATTGATGGTGGAAGATTGTTTGCTCCAAGCGGTCGAGTGGAGATAGGAGGATTAGCTGGAGAAGGAAAAGTAGAGTTAACGATTAATGGTGGTAATTTGGATTTGAATTTTCCTCGTGATGTAGCAAGAGCAGATGTATTACTAACAAATGCAGCAGGAATCGGTGTAGCGGGAGAAGGTGGAGGTAGTATTGAAATCAACGCTAGAGATATCAATCTTTTAGGAGCAAGTTTCTTATCAGCAGGCATACAACCTAATTTAGGATCTATTGATACTCAAGCAGGAGATATTACACTTGACGCGTCAGGGCAAGTTACTTTAGGAGAATTTAGCTTAGTTGGTAACTTTGTCACTCCCAATTCTACTGGTAGTGGTGGCAATATTTATATTAAAACTGAGTCGCTATCTATTACAGAAGGAGCGCAAATTGGTGCTGCAACTGTTGGACAAGGTGATGGAGGAAACATAAAAATTGATGCCCGCGATACTGTGACTGTTGCTGGATTTAATAACGGCGAACGTAGTGGAATTTTGAGTACTGTGAACATTGGAGCAAATGGTAATGCTGGAAGTATCAGTATTGAAACAGAAAATTTATTTTTAAACGATGGTGCGCAAGTTGTTGCCAATACTTTCGGTGAAGGAAATGCTGGCAGTATATTTGTACAAGCTGACAATGTTTCGCTGGATAACGCGAGTGGAATCTTGAGTAGTGTGTCATCAGGCGCAGTCGGTGATGGTGGTGATATCAATATTCAAACGCGATCGCTCTCTTTAACAAATGGTTCGCAAGTACAAGCAGCGGTATTTCGAGAACAAGGAGAAATTCCAGGCGGACAGGGTAAGGGAGGTAATATCAGCATTAATGCAAGTGAATCTGTAGATCTGGTTGGTATTAGTTCAGTACAACTTCCCATTACTAGCCCTTTCAATCCTTTAAAACTCTTACCAACAGAAGGATTTTCGAGTGGACTATTCACAAGTACAGAAAAAGGCGCGATTGGATCGGGTGGAAACATTACTATCAATACAAGAAGCTTGCAAGTACGCAATGGTGCGATCGTCAACGCTCAAACTCTTAACTCTAGCGATGGTGGTAATATCACACTCAATGTAAATACTTTTACCGCTACTGGTGGTGGACAAGTTTTAACAGTAAGTCGCGATCGCGGTAAAGCAGGAAATATTACCCTAACTGCAACTGATAGTATTACTTTATCTGGTAACGATCCCAGCTTTTCTGAACGATTTGAGCGCTTTGGTAGGGATGTTGTGAATAATGAAGGTTCTGCTAGTGGCTTATTTGCAAGTACAGATGCAGATTCTACAGGTAGTGGCGGTACTATTAATTTAGGCACAAGAAATTTATTTTTAAGCGATCGCGCTGAAATCTCTGCTCAAAGCCTTGGAACTGGTATAGCAGGAAATATTAGTATTCGTGCTGATGAATCTGTAGAGGCTAATAATAGTGATATTGCTACTTCTGCTAGTCAATCCATTGGTGGTGCTATCAATATTGTTGCTGGAGATATTCGCTTGCATGGTGACAGTGATATTCGTACTAATGTTGCTAGTGGGGAAGGTGGCGGAGGTAATATTGCCTTAAGTGCTAACTCTGTCTTGGCTTTTGATGTCAGCGATATTTTAGCTTTTGCCCGCGATGGTCAAGGTGGCAATATTATATTGAATACACCTGTGTTCTTTGCCGAAAACTTTCAACCTGCTGCATTTAACACTAACCCAGATAACTTAGAAGGTAACAACCGTGCTGATGTCAATGCGAGTGGTGCTGTAGCTGGAGTTGTCACAGTACCTGATGTCAGTTTTATCCAAAATAGTCTGACAGATTTGCCAGAAAACCCTATCAATACTGATACTTTAATTGCCAATAGCTGTATCGCCCGCAGTCCTCAGCAAGGAGGAAATTTCTTAGTTACAGGTGCGGGTGGCTTACCATTGCGCCCAGGAGATTCTGTATCTACATATCCTACAGGAACTGTGCGATCAATTCCTAATAATACGTCATCCCGTCCTTGGCAATTAGGCGATCCTATCGTAGAACCGCAAGGAGTCTATCGATTGGCAAATGGACGATTACTATTGAGTCGCGAGTGTTTGTAATCAGAAATTGAATATTAAATGTAGGGTAGGCATCTTGCCTGCCCACGCCCGTTAGTCATTCTTAATTTACATTTATTCTGTCGAGAATATTACGGAAGATTGCGGTAGCAATGTCTACTGACAATTAAATTTACACAAAAATACAATAATATACCTGCACTTTTTTGTATTTTTAAAATATATATACAAACTTTTAACGCTGCTTTGAGGTATGGGTAAAAAGAAAGACAAATTAATATTTATGTTCTTTAAAACCAGCTACTCGATGCAGAAGTCAAAATAATTTTATAGAGAAAACAAAAATGCTAGCTAGCTCTCGTCGAAACAGTGAGTATTTTTCTATTACTAGTGCTAATGAGTCTTTAGACAAATTACGTTCAACATCTAGAGTCATCGAATCAGGAATCTTACCAGAATTTGACGATCCACCATCAAACAATAGAACATCGTATAGTTCTAGTTTCTCAAATTCAGTCACACCACTTGCACCTGATCCTGGAAGTAGTCTGAATACAGCGTATAATCTTGGCACTCTCAATCGTCCGTTTACCCTCACTGATTTTGTCGGCAATAGTAATGTTTCTGATATTTATCGCTTTAACTTAGCAAGTAATAGTAGTTTCAACTTATCTCTAAACGGTTTAACCGCAGATGTTAATGTCGAATTGCTTAATGGTAGTGGTACGCGCATTAGATGTTCTAATGCTTCTGGCACAACATCAGAATGGATAGACAGCATCCTAAATACAGGGACTTACTATGTTAAGATCTTCCAGCACAGTGGCAACACAAACTACCGACTTAGCATATCTGCTACGCCAATTGTCAATGGTGTCCGTACTGTTTTAGGAAACTTAGGCGCAGATACATTTACTTGGCAATCTGGGTTTAATCGTACAGTTATTTCTGGCAATGGCAATGTGGATTTTGGTAGTGGAGGATTAGACACACTGAATCTTGGTCTTGCTAACATTTCCTCAACTACAACTAGATTAAATCTTGCCAATGCTAATGGAGGAGGGGTGCTTTATAACCCTGGAAACGGTGTGCGTGTATTTGATGCAATTACACTTAACAATAGCAATCAAATTCTATTTGAAGGAATTGATCGCATTCGCTTTGCAGATCGGACAATTAACCGCTTTGTCAGACCTAATGATCCTTTGTTTAATCAACAGTGGAATTTGCATATGATGGGCGTGCATAATGCTTGGCACTTTACTAAAGGTTCCACAAATGTCGTGATTGGCGTTCAAGATACAGGGTTGGGAGTTAATAACAATGGTAATATCCACCCTGAACTACGCGCAGGCAATACTATTAGATTTGGTAATAACTACCGCGATGAGTTTACAGGCGGAGACTATTACACTTCTCACGGTAGTGCAGTTCAAGGCATTATTGCAGCGAGAAGTAATAATGGCATGGGAATAAGTGGCATCAACTGGAATTCTCCTGTTCTTAATATTGATGTATTAGGCGGAGATCAAGCAGATTACAACTTAGCTGAAGCTACAAAAGTCATGATTACTCAAGCTAATAGTCGGGGGCGAAAGCTGATCGTTAATATGAGTTTGGGAGGGGGAGGTCGTGATTTTGCATTTGAGCAATTAATTGCTAACAATCAATCAAATGCTTTGTTTGTTATTTCCTCTGGTAACAGTGATATCAATAGTATTTCTTACCCTGCTAACTTAGCTTCAATTTATAGCAATGTCATCGCAGTAGGTGCTTCTTGGGGTACTCGTGATGCAAACAATAGTGCAACCACACCAGGCGATCGCATCTCATATCCCTGGTTCTGGGGTTCTCAGTATGGAACTGGACTTACCTTGATGGGACCATCAGAGGTCATTGCCCCTTATGCCGATCTCAATGGACAATTTAGCTACTGGGGAACAGGAAGCACTTCTGGGTTTAATGGTACTTCAGCCTCAGCCCCAAACATCGCAGGTGTCGCATCTTTAGTATGGAGTGCTAATCGCAATCTTTCTGCTACCCGAATCAAGCAAATATTATCACAAACAGCTTTTGATTTAGGTGCAAGAGGCTACGATCCAGTGTATGGTCATGGATTTGTGAATGCTGATGCTGCTGTCCGACGCGCAATGGCAATTGGACGAGGTACCGCATAGAATATAGAATCAAAAGCTTGTGACAATGTTGAAATTGGGAAGCGCGATCGCACTTATTAGTAGTTGCCTTTCATTCAATTTAGTGGTTCTCGCTTACTATCTTCACAACCTATTCCTACGCTACAAAATAATAATAATGTGAAATCTGGGATGAATGAACACTTTAGTCATACTCGCTACTCACTACGGCGATGAACTAAAGTTGCACTAGACTGATCTGTTGCTAAAACGACTAATTCACTGATGTTAACGTGTGGCGGGCGACTGGCACAGAACAAGACAATATCAGCAATATCTTCGGCAGTAAGAGGAGTTATTCCTTGGTAGACTTTCTTTGCTCGCTCGACATCTCCATGAAAGCGAACTTGACTAAACTCAGTTTCCACCATACCAGGATCTATCGAACTAACACGTATAGGAGTACCGAGTAAATCCATCTTTAAACCTTCTGAGAGTGCTCTTACCGCTGCTTTGGTAGCACAATAGACGCTACCACCTGGGTAAGCTTGATGTCCGGCAATTGAACCAATATTGATGATATGTCCTTGTTCGCGATTAACCATTCCTGGTACAAGTAAGCGAGTCATGTAGAGCAAACCCTTAATGTTAGTATCAATCATCTCCTCCCAGTCTTGAATATCGGCTTCGTACAGTTTGTCTAAACCTCGGCTTAAACCGGCGTTGTTAATTAAAATATCAACATTTATCCAAGGTTCAGGAAGAGATTTCAGTGCTGATTCTACTGAGGAGCGATCGCACACATCTAAGGACAAACAATGAACCTGAGTAGCTTGCTTAAGTTCACTGGCTAGTTCCTCTAAGCGCTCTAAACGACGGGCTACAAGTATCAATTTTACTTTTTCTTGAGCAAAAGCCTTAGCACAAGCTGCTCCAATTCCACTACTTGCTCCTGTAATGAGAACAATTTTGTCTTGAATTGCAGCCATATTATGTCAGTTCCATGTAGTAACTAAAAACGCCGTTCGACTCGACTATAGTCGGGGCTATATGAGCAAAGTTTCAAGAGTGTTGAATCCTAAAGAGTTTTGAGTTCTCAGTTTTGTTAGCGTAGCGGTGCGTTAGCACGTTTTGAATTGAAGTTTCTCAACTCTTTTAAACTCATAATTCAGCACTCAACACTTCACGACTCTAACTGATTCGCACTCGCTCCTAAGCCACCAACTGATTTCGGTTAGTGTAAACTTGCTGTACGTATTCTAGGTCTAGATCGCATAAGTAATCGACAACCCAGTTAGCTTGTCTTTGCAACATATGAAACGGATAAGTATTTGCTATTCCAACAACAGAAATTCCAGCACTTTTAGCTGCGGTGATTCCGGCTGGGGTATCTTCAATTGCAAGACACTCTGTAGGCTGTAATTGTAAATCGGGTTCTAGTTCGTTTAGTTTTTCTACAGCAAGGAGATAACCATCTGGTTCAGGTTTACTTGTCGTGATGTCATCGCCGGCAACAATGATAGAGAAGTATTCAGTTAAACCAAGACGATTTAAAACAAGTTCCACTTCAGAACGCAATGCGCCACTGACAACTGCTAATTTGAGATGATGCGATCGCACTTGAAAAATGAGATCTTCTAATCCTGGGTATGTTGGTAACTTTTCTAGTTTTTCTAGTTCTTGTTGATATGCTTCAGCTTTGCGTTGAATAATTCGAGTGAGATATTCATCGCTGACAACTCGACCTCGACGCTGCAATAATTCACGAATACAAGCGCGATCGCTGCGTCCTAAACAAACTTGGCGATACTCTCCTGGCTTGGGGCGCAGATTCTCTGCAATTAAAACTTGATCGATGAGTTGCTGGTGAATGGGTTCATCGTTAATAATCACACCATTGAAGTCAAACAAAATCGCTTTTAAAGTCATACTGCACTGCCTCAACTAAGCTGGAGAAGGTATCCACCCTTCAAGCGGAATGTCTTCTTCAGTGCGATCGCTAACTCTTCCCTTTTGTGTTATTGGCTTCACGCCGCGAGTGACTTGATGAATGAACCATAAATCTTTTGTTTGCACAGCCTCAAAACCTGCTGCACCCATCCAAGCATCAACACTTTCTGCTGCAAAGTCACGGATGTACGGTTCTTCAAATACATTATTGAGCCAATCTAGTTGACGGAGTGTTTTTTGATTTCCGTCTAAAATTAATACCTCGCCACCTACAGTGAGTAATCGAAAACTTTCTTGCAAAATGGTTTGAGAAACAGCTGCTGGTGTCTCGTGGAACAGTAACGAAGCTGTGACTACATCAAAACTAGCATCAGGGAATCCTGTACATTCCGCATTACCGTGCCGCCATTGAATATCTAAATTTGCAGTTTTTGCCTTATACTCCGCCATCACTAACATATACGGTGATAAATCTAAACCAATCACTTCAGAGGAAGGAAATGCCTGTTTGAGCATTAGTGTTGTTGAGCCAGTACCGCAGCCTAAATCAAGAATTCGTCGTGGATGACTTTGAATTGTGTCAATTAGTCCCTGACGTATCAGGGTTTCATTTGGTGGCAACACATATTGCGTAATCGGATCGTAGGATACCGCTGCACCAGGATTGAGATAGCCTCGCTCAATGCCGTGGAAGTTTTGACTGCTGTAGTATAAAGGTGTTTCTACATCCGCTCGCTGAAATCTTACTGCTTCTTGCTGCCAATCAATACTCTCATAAAATTGCCGCAACTCTTTTTCGTTAATGAAGGAACGGACAATAGGTGAGAGAAAACGTTCCCAAATGGTATCTTGCCTGGGCATAGGAGTTAATCTAAATAAGCGTAGATGGCGATCGCATCAAGGTTTATCCCCTTTCTTTACAAATTGTAATATATAACTGCAAAGAACTGCTCTAATTGTCAGCATAATTTCTAGCACTAATTATATAAGTTTTAGATTTTTACATGAAATATTCAACTCAATTATAAAGAGTACATTTCCTTCTTTTGGGTGATGCATTTTTTATTAACTTTACCTAACGAAAATGATACTAGTATTAACTTAAATGAAACTAGAAAATGATAAATATTATGCCTATCTAATCAGACAATAAGTTTATCATCTACTCAAAGGATCAAATCATGCTACATCGCCAAGAAACAGCAGGACTTGTTGCAATTACTCAACCTACACATTCTTGGATTGCTGGTTGTCTAGCAAGGATGTGGGAAGAACAATGTGGTTTTACTCCTAGAGAAGAAGTTTGTCTTGCAGCTGAACAGCACGATATCGGCTGGGTAGTATGGGAAACTGCACCCACTTTGAATTTTGAAACAGGCTACCCCCACAACTTCATGGAATTGCCAACTGAGATACATACGCAGATTTGGTCAGGTGCCAAAAAATTAGCGTTACCATTTGGTAGGTATGCAACCCTTCTTGTCTCACTTCATGGTACTGGACTATTTGAGCGTTTCCGTAATTGGCAAGAATCACCCGCATCTTCTCGGTTAGTTAAAGCTTATTTAGAGCAAGAATATGATTTTCAAGAACAGTTGATTGCTAACCTAAAGAACGACTCACATTATGCATCTTATGCTACTCCAGAAATTATTGATCGTAACCGTTCTCTAGTTGCGCTTTGGGATACGCTTTCGCTGACTTTATGTATGGGGCTACGCGAAGAGAGACAATTTCATCAAGTCCCTACAGTATCAGGTGAAATGACACTTACTTTAACTCCTATGGAGAATGACATAATAAAAGTAAATCCTTGGGTATTTGAACAAAATGAAGTAACCCTTGTCTATGAAGGGCGACTACTACAAGAAAAGTTTGTAGATGAAACCGCAATGCGTAATGCATTAGAAAATGCAACGTGGGTAAGTATTGTTAATAGATTAATTCCCGCTTGATCAAATTTTTAATAAAAGCGATCGCTCATGGTAAAACTACCAACACAAGCCCTGACTCTAGAAGAGTTCCTCAAGCTACCTGAGACTAAACCAGCTAGCGAGTATATCAGTGGTCAAATTATTCAAAAACCTATGCCCCAAGGAAAGCATAGTAAGTTACAAGGTAAGTTAGTTACTACTATCAATGAGATAGCTGAGCCTCAAAAGATTGCACTTGCCTTTCCAGAATTACGCTGTACCTTTGGTGGACGATCAATAGTACCTGATGTTGCTGTATTTAGTTGGGAACGTATACCTGTTGATGAAAATGGAGATGTTGCTAATGTATTTACATCTACTCCAGATTGGACAATTGAAATTCTTTCTCCTGACCAAAGCCCAACCAAAGTAATTAGCAATATTCTACATTGTCTAACACATGGTTGTAAATTAGGTTGGCTAATTGATCCGGATGAGAAATCAGTTGTAGTTTATCCATCAGGAAAACAACCAATTTATTTTGAGGAGGCAGATGATTTACTTCCTGTAGCTGAGTTTTTAGAACTGCAACTTAAAGTAGAAGTGTTATTTAACTGGTTAAAAATATAGAAAATAGTTTTGATTTTAACTAATTGAATAGAAAATTTAAACTTGCATAGATATCTTAAGAATTGACGCTTTAGAGATGCTTTCTTCAAGTACTAGCAAAACCCCAGCGATTTTCTGACTTATGGTAATCTATAGCTATTTTTAGCTTAATTTCTATTTTAAGTAATTCTTCAGTAGTATTTACTATGCTAGATGAACTGGAACGTTATATCAGTTAAAAAGACAAATAATAGGTATAACGGAATACGAAATATGACACAAAGTAAAGATGTGGCACAATTGGGACTCTTCAGTACAACCATCTTAACATTCTTTTTATCAACTGCTGTATTACCACAAAAAGTACTAGCTGAAAATAGTGTAAGTACAGCAAATTTGACTGATTTAAAGCCAGGCGATCGCTTAGATAACTGGCAGTATAATTTTCAGGAAGTTAAATTAGAGCAGAATACCACAACAGTATTTGCAAATCAGTTTGTAAATGAAAATAGTTTTACGACTACAGAATTAGATCAACTGCCAAATTTTAATGACAACAATGTAAATCATGAATATCAATCTGCATACATTACAAGTTCTCAGCAAGTAGAAGTTTCCTATAATGCAGTAGATTTGTTAGCAGAAAATAGTTTAGAACAGCAGTTATTGATAGGTGAAGTTGATTTAGACACACTTTGTCGCACTTTTCCCCTAAATTCACGCTGCGCTGGCTACCAACAAACGTCCGAACAACAAACACAACAACAGCTAATACAACGACTATCGCAATCAGAACGACAAAACTTAGAAACACGTTTATTAGAAAGATTAGCACTCACACCAGAAGCACCTGTGCGGAGTGGTTTTGCACTAGGAGGTAAAGTTAGTACTTTGGGTGTTGGGATTGAGGGTGTTGGTGCGATTTCACCCAATTTGAATGGCAGACTAGGATTTAATTACTTAGGTTTTAGTGATGGATTTACCGAAAGTAACATCGATTATGACGGTGATTTACAACTACTAAACGCTACTGGAATGCTTGATTGGTTTCCTTCAAGTACAAGTGGTTTTCGAGTGACTGGAGGTTTAATCTATCAAAACAATCGAGTTGATGCGATCGCGCGTCCGGCTGAAGTCTTAGAAATTGGTGGTATTGAATTTCCGCTAGCTGTAGTTGGTCAACTTGAGGGTTCATTAACATTTCCTAACACAATTGCACCTTATATTGGCATTGGTTATGGTAATCCTGTGAGCCGCGGTAGTGCATTCAGCTTTAATATCGATTTAGGTGTTTTATTTCCAGGTTCACCACAAGCAGATTTGCAAGCAACAGGTCCAGGTGCAGATCTTATTGGCGGAATTCCTATATTAAATAATTTACTAGAGGATGCGATCGCCCAGGAAGAACAAGATATTGAAGATAACGTCAGTTGGCTTGGCGTGTATCCAGTACTTTCTATAGGAGTTTCTTATCAGTTTTAATGACAAATTGGTGCTGGCAATTCTTTCAGCAATGATTACACCTGCTGTGCTCATTGTTGCTTTTTTTCACATTCAAAAGGGTTGCGATCGCATACAAGCAACGCAATCGCGTGCCTCTTTTTTAGCACGGTATAATGCAGCATCCGCAGCACGAAGGAGTTCTTCTGGAGTATGACCATTTTCTGGAAAACAGGCAACTCCTAGAGAAAGAGTAATCTTACTAAGTAACTGCTGATTGTACTGGAGTTTTAGCAGTTTAACTTCTTGCCGGAGTTGCTCTGCACGCTGACACGCAACTTCCAAAGTTGTCTCTGGTAAAATCAGCGTGAACTCTTCACCTCCGTAACGACAGGCTACATCTGATTTACGGATAGAGTCTTGCAAAACTTGAGCTAATTTTTGTAAAACAAGGTCGCCCGCTTTATGACCAAACGTATCATTAAAGCGCTTAAAGTAGTCAATGTCGAGCATGATCAGTGCTAGTGGTTGCTGTTGGCGATCGCAGCGATAAAGTTCTAGTTCGAGTGATTCCGCCATGTAACGACGATTAAATAACCCTGTCAGTGGATCTCGAACGCTTTGATTGTGTAGTGTTTCGCGAAGTTTTACGTTTGCCAAAGAAAGCGAAATTCGTTCTGCTACTGTTAAAGCAAGCTGTTGCTTAACTTGTGTTAATTGTCCAGATTCTAGCGAATTTAAATACAGCATACCTAGTGCTTCACCTTGCGCCACCATTGGTATGCAGAGTGACTCGGCAGGGAATTGGTTATGATTGATGTGTTTGCATAGTAAACCGCTACAGGCATCATTCACAAAATGCGATCGCCCGCACCGTAGCGCCCAACAATCATTTGATGCAAACAAGTTATGGCTAGATAGTGGTGCTGAACCCCACGCAGTCACGGCTGTAAATAAATTTTGTGGTGCATTATGCAAAAAAATCGCACCTGTTATTTCAGGAAATAGCTGTGGCATTTGAGCAGCGATCGCCCGACAAGCTTCCTCAACTGTGAGACATGCTTGGAAAATATCACTCATTTCCGCAAGTTGAGCAATTTCGCGGTTACGTTGTTCTAAATAAGCCACTGAGTTCTTGAGTTGCTCGTTGACTTGCTGTAAAGCTGCTGCTCCCTGCTTGCGCTGTGTAATGTCTGTGTGTGAACCAACCATTCGCACTGGCTTGCCCGCTTCATCCCATAATGCTTGACCGCGATCTAAAATCCATTTATAAGTGCCGTCTTTGCACAGTACGCGATGCTCAGAGATATAAAAAGGTGTTTTCTGAGCAAAATGATCTTGAATAACTTGTGTAACCCAACCAAGATCGTCGGGATGCACGCGAGATGCCCATTCATCTAAATGGTTCGCAATTTCTTGCTCTTGGTAGCCTAACATTTCCTTCCACCGCGCCGAAAAGAACACTTGATTTGTTTTGACATTCCAATCCCAAATGCCATCATTGTTACCACGTAAAGCCAGTTGCCAACGTTCCTCACTTTCTTGCAGTGCATCTAATGCCTGTTTACGCGCTGTAATGTCTTGAATTTGCGCAATGAAGTACAACGGATTACCATTAGCGTCGTGAACTAACGAAACACTTAAAAGAATCCAGACGATATGCCCTAGTTTGTGGAAATAGCGCTTTTCCATCTGATAGGTGCGAATCGCGCCCGCTAACATTTGGCGAACATAATTAAGATCGATATCGAGATCGTCTGGATGCGTAATCGCTTGAAAATTAGTTGCAAGTAGTTCGTACTCTGAATAACCGACAATCTCACATATGGCGCGATTGACTTTTAGCCAGGTGCCGTCTAGTGCTACTAATGCTATCCCAATTGCTGCATAGTCAAACGCGCTCCGAAAGCGCTCTTCACTTTCTCGCAGCGCCTCCTCGGTTTGTGCTAATGCATCTAATGTCTGTTTATAGTTAATAATTTCGCTTTTGAGTTCTTGGTTAGCGACTTCAACTGCTTTGATACGTTGTAACGCTTGATTTTGGTTGCTCTTGGCAATTTCAGCAAGACATTCTAGTTGAGTTTGCGACTCGCGTCGAATTCGTGCTTGGTATTGCGGCAAAAAGTTTGCTAAATTAGGTTCTTCGTCTATGAGTAAAGAAAGATAGTTTTGTACTCGCTGATCTGCTGCGTATCCATACGCTACTTCGGGGTGGGCTTCCATCCAAGTGTGACAGGTTTTGATATAAGCAATTAATGTGACTAAGTATTGATAATTTTCAAAACCTAATAATCGCCGCAACTGAGTTTGGTCATACCCAGAAGTGTCTTTTCCTAAAAAAATGAATGCTGAACAGTAAATGAGACTTTCTTCAATTGCAGAATCAAAAGACAAGCGTGTTAAGTTATTCGTTGCGTTGACAAGCACTCGAAAATGATGCTCAATCTCGGTTTCTTCCAGAGGAGGTGGCGATTCTAGCAATATTAAGACTTCTCGTGCTTTCATCCCTAATGAGTATAAGGAGCAGCTATGGCATACCATGCAGTAAGGAACACTACAATAGCGAGAGAGGTATGCAGACAGCTTTTCCTTAAATAAAGTTGGTAAAGGATTGTCGAGATAGGCACTGAGAGTTTGCTGCCACAAGTTTTCTAAGATGTAGGGATTCTGTTGTGCCGGACTAAAGAAGGGAGGGAAAAAGCCTAGTTTTGCCTCAATCTCGACTTTGATTTGCTCACTCGTGCGCGTAGAATAGCTTTGCACTGCGTTAACTCTGGATGTGATTGATGGGGAACCTGAAATCAATACCTATGCAATGACTCATCAATTTGATGATTGCGCAAAGCGCAATGCCCAAAGCGATCGCACATCTATGAAGATGTGTTCTCTAGAATGACTTATCAATCAGCACCCTGGTCAATTATTCCCGCATTTTAGCTTTTATCAACACCTTTCACTAAAATTTCTCAGCAAAAAATTACAGATAGTCTTATGCTTTGCAGAGTACGCAGTGGCGATCGCAGATCTCAATTTCCACAACAGAATTTGTCTTGGACAGTGCAAGTAACACTAAAAATGTTCCTATGACTTAATTCTATCTGACTTAGGATGAGCATTTCTTTCAATATACTCGCGACTAGCACCACCACCGTCAATTTGTACTTGAATTGCTGGTTCGTAGCCTTCTGCTGCACTACGGATTTGTGCCACACTCGATAGCAATACGCCGTAAACTACTTTAGAAAAAATGTCTGCCATCGTGTAGAGAAATTGTCGCGTTACAGCTGCCCACGCACCCCATGCGGGAAAAGCCTTCCAAGCCCAAGGTACCAAGTAGGCTAAGGGATAAAGCGTCCAAGAAATCAAGATTAACCACCAAATTGTCCCCATAGTTTTATAGGCTTGGCGAGGTAAATTTTCACGTGATTTGAAGATCAAATTCCCCATCATATAGAGAATGTAAACGTAAAAAACGGTACTTACCGCACCCCAAAAGAGAAACCAACCAGTGTTTGTAATTTCAAAGTACTGTCCGATATATCCTGTGTAAATCATTAATAAACCAGCAGTGATGAAGCGAAACCGCAGCTTGCGGAAACGTCCTGGCGTAACATCAATCACAAATAACATTTGAGTTAGCAAACATGGTACATCAATTGACCAATTAAGGTAACGATAACCATTCGAGAACGTGCTTTCTGTAAATCTGCCTGCTGTACCAACACCCAGCCCCCAAACTGTTCCATCAAAGGCAAATGCTGACAGCCACTCTACTAATTGCAAACCTAGAATTAAGAAAGCTGACACCATGACGACAGCAGATAGCGTCGATGATGGTTGAAATCGCGGTAACGAGCGACTGTTAGTTGTAATAAATTATACAAATCCTACTGCCATCACACTCACACCAAGTGTTAATAAATGCGATATTAATTGGTGCTGTACTGGCGAGTAAGTGAGTAAGTTTTCCATAATCGTACCTTCTGGTACAACTACAGTCTGCGCCATCAAATTTTGTATAAAGGAAGTTGCCAGCACTCCTAACTCAAACATTAATTCTCCTCATTAACTGAACAGTAAAATAAGTAATAAAATATTTTATTTAAAAACATTTTTTATTCTATATTTATTTAGTAGAATATTAACTTGTCGCAGTATTAAAACAAAAAAACATCAATTGCTCAAGTTCTCTTGAAAGTATTATCTCTAATAAATATGTAACCAACTCTATCTCAAGATATATTTCATTTTGAAGAATGTGTATAGTATAAAACTAAAATTCTTAATAAGATTAGTACGACTTGACACACAGGCTAATAACAGTAGTATACACAGGCAGGTTAACAAGATTAGATTTAGATGATATAGCGGGGCAGCTATTTCATATTCAATGCGTTAACTTACTGTGCAATTAACTTGCGAATAGAATTTGATGTAGCAAATCTCGATGAATGGTTGCTTGATCTACTAAAGATTGAATTTGATCTGGAGTAAGAGAATCACCATTTGCATAATGTTCAAGCAATGTATTATAAATTACATGATATTCATCAGGAATTTCAGTTAAATTCCATCCTGGCATATCAAGTTCTGCCATCAATTTACTCACTTTAGGATCGTAACTTAAGGCAAAACAGCGACATCCCTCAGCCGCAGCCATAATTAAACTATGAAGGCGCATACCGATCGCCATTTCAACACCTCGAAATAAGCCTTTTAAAGCTTTAGGATCTTGCAAAGACAAAATTTTATAAACTCCAGGAAGTTGCGGTGCGATCGCTTCAGCAATTGCTAAATCTTGACTTTGCTGAAAAGGCACGAGCAAAATACAAGTTTGTGTTGCTTTTTGAAAATCAATTAAAGCACGGGTGAAATTACTAAGACGAGTTGCAGTTAATTGGGGGTGCGATCGCAATGTGACTGCAACTCTAGGTGCAGGTAAATCCCATAACCCAAGTACAGGCGAAGCCTCTAACGCCCATACTGGATCGGGGGCGAGAGTACATGGAATTCCCCATTCAGATAATAAAGCCGCACTACCTCGATCGCGGACACTCACTGCAGTACAATTTTCAAATGTCTGTCGTGCCAACTCCTGTGTAGTATTACGCTTTAGAGGACCAATTCCCTGCGCCCAAGCAATCGTTTTTAATCCGAGTTTTTGTGCAAGTGTCATTAATCCGCCGTAATACAAAGGGCTAATCGCACTCGTCACATCTTGCATCAAACTTCCACCACCCCAAATAAACGCATCCGACTTGCGCAAAGTTTGGAGTACGCTGAATAATCCCATGCGATCGCACGCTTCCACATGATAGCGATCGCGCGTCTCCTGCGGATTACCCGAAAGTACAATTGGTGTCACATGATCTGGTAACATTTGCAAAAGTGTTGCTAATAAAGCCTCATCACCACCATTGCCCTTACCATAGTATCCACACAAAACTGCCCGCATCTTACCCACGTTATTACCTCAGATAACCTAACAAAAACTCTATCCGAGATTGTCAGTCATTAACTAAATCTGAGCAGTACCATAAAAAAGCACTTGTATACAATTTGATCGCTACCCTCATCCCTCACCCCTCGCCCCTCATCCCTCATTATGCACGCCCTCTCAATTCCAACTTGGATTATTCACGTTTCTAGCGTGATTGAATGGATTGCCGCGATTTGGTTAATTTGGACATACGGTGAAGTGACTCGTAACCGTAGCTGGTGGGCTTTATCTCTGGCGATGTTACCTGCACTTGTGAGTGCAATGTGTGCGTGTACGTGGCACTTTTTCGACAATGCAGAATCGTTAGAGTGGTTAGTAACACTTCAAGCGACAATGACTGTTGTTGGTAACTTCACGCTGTTAATTGCTGCATGGTTAATTTGGCGTTCTACAACAGAAAAGAAAAGTTCTGAAGTGACTTCCAGTGTTAGCCAAAAGGCAAACTTATGATTCAAGACGTCTCCTTTCTTTTGCATCCTTCCAAAGAAACCTTATTTGCTTTATCATTGTTTCCCTACTTGGGTTTCTTATGGTTTCTCACTCGTACTTCCCAAATGCCACGTTTAGCATTAATTGGCTTTTACTGTACTTTGGTATTTGTTGGCGTGACAATTCCAGCAGGAATTTATGCTCAAGTTCACTACGGTGAATCATTAGCAAACGTTGATTGGTTACATGGGAGTGCAGAATTTTTCTTAACGCTATCGAATATTTTGGTCGTGCTAGGCTTCAGACAAGCTATCAAAGAAAGAGAAGCTAAAAGTTAATAACAGCGCATTACCAGTTACCAGTTACCAATTACCAATTACCCTTATGGAAGTCATACCAGCGATAGATTTACTTGCAGGCAAATGCGTGCGTTTGTATCAAGGAGATTATGCGCGATCGCAAGTCTTCAACGATAATCCCGCAGACGTAGCGCAGCAATGGGTAGAACAAGGCGCAACGCGATTGCACGTTGTCGATCTCGATGGCGCGAAGCAAGGTAAGATTGTGAATTTGGAAGCGATTGAGGCGATTACTGCGGCGGTATCCGTACCAATTCAAGTTGGCGGAGGATTACGCGATTCCACTAGCGTTGCACAGTTATTAGACTTAGGCGTACAGCGCGTGATTTTAGGAACCGTTGCTGTTGAACAACCGCAATTAGTCGCAGATTTATGTCAAGAGTTTCCTGGGCAAATCGTTGTTGGGATTGATGCACGCAATGGTAGAGTTGCAACGCACGGTTGGTTAGAAACATCGGAAGTGTTAGCAACACAACTCGCAACGCAGATGCAAGAATTGGGTGCTGCTGCAATAATTTATACTGATATTCACCGTGATGGTACGCTATCAGGACCTAATTTAGAAGCGCTAAGAGAACTCGCAACAGAAATTTCAATTCCGATTATCGCCTCTGGTGGTGTCAGTTCGGTTACAGATTTATTGAGTTTGCTGGCTCTTGAACCGTTAGGAGTCATCGGTGCAATTGTTGGTCGTGCATTATACACTGGAGATATTTCGCTCAAAAGTGCGGTGCAAGCAGTTGGACAAGGTAGATTACAAGATATTCCACCTGATTTAGGATTTTCAGCGTTTGCTTAAGCGACAAGTTATGGAAACATTGGCAAAGTGGACAGTAGACGATTATCACCGGATGATTGCATCGGGTATTTTAGACGATCGCCGCGTGGAATTGTTGGCGGGAGAAATTCACGAAATGACACCAGAAGCACCAATACACACATTTTGTGGAGGAAGCTTAGCTGATTATTTCCGCGATCGCCTCAATCGTCAAGCCCTTGTTCGCGAAGCCCGCCCAATTACACTGACATCTTCAGAACCAGAACCAGATATTGCCATAGTACGCGGTTCTTGGAGCGATTACCGAGAGCGTCACCCTGGAGCTAATGACATCTATCTAGTGGTAGAGATATCTAATTCAAGTTTAACCAAAGACTTAGAACAGAAGCAGCCCATATATGCAGCAGCAGAAATTCAAGAGTATTGGATATTAGATCTCACTACGCTACAGCTAATTGTGTTTCGCGATCCACAAGGAAATAAGTATCAATCACGGCAAGACATTAAAACTGGAATAGTCTCTCCATTAGCGTTTCCAGAGATTACTATATCAATTGAGCAATTATTTTCTGTTTAATAGCGATCGCGCCCTTCAATCCAAGCCAAAATTTGTTCTTCAGAAACATGATAAATTGAGCGCTGAGTTATTGGATTGTAAGCACTCCACCAAATATTACCCTGGCGATCGCACGTAGACCAAACTTGCAGTTCTGATGAGACTATCAAATATTTGCGTAGCAATTGCCAAATGCTATGTAGCTTGAATCGAAAAACTGGCTTACTCAAATTGTCTTTATTTTGGTTCGGTTTTGCTCGTTGATATTTTTGCCAATTTACCAAAGTTTTCATTGCACAAACCTTTAAATTTACAGTGTTTCTCTTTGAGTTATGAGCATCAAGTCGGGGTTGCTAACATTCCTATTAGCGATTAGCCAATACATTGCAGCGTTTAGATATTATGTAGAAACGCGATCAACAAACAAATCATGATTTGAATCACGTCTATCAGTAAATTTGATGGATGATTTTTGTATTTTTGCGACAATGCAGACAGTGCTGATATCTTCGTTATGGGTTTTGACTACCAAAGCCAACTCAAGCTGTCTCAACTGCAAGTTTTAATCGCAGTTGCCGATTGTGGTAGTTTTAGTGAGGCTGCCTTGCAACTGCAATTATCTCAGTCAGCAGTAAGTTATGCGATCGCGACTTTAGAAGAAGAACTAGGCATTTTACTTTTTATGCGAGGGCGTTATGGTGCGCATCTTACTCCTGTAGGCGAGCAAATTGTAGATCGGGCGCGTCAGATTTTGTACTTGATGGTAGATATCGTTAAACAAGCAAACCTAGCCAAAGGATTAGAAGGTGGCTTAGTACGGATCTCTGCATTTCGCAGTGCGGGAACGAATATTCTCCCAAGAATCATTGCACAATTTTGCCAGCGCTATCCGGCGATCGCGGTGAGTATTGCAGAGTACGACGATCGCGCGGATGTAGAAGATGATTTACGCAAAGGGCGTGCTGATATTGGGATTACGTATTTACCAACAAGCCATGAATTTGAAATTTGGGAATTGATGCATGATGAATTCGTAGTACTATTTCCTCCCAGCTTTGAGCCAAAATCCACTCAGCCGAGTTGGGAAGACTTAAAAGTTTATCCTTTGATCGTGCCTCCCGACGGCTGTGACTGCGATACGATGATGTACGCTCATTGTGCTAAATATGGTGTAACGCTACAGGCAACGTATAAAATTCGCTCTGATACCACAATAGTTAACATGGT
The DNA here is from genome assembly GCF_015207655.1 of Gloeocapsopsis crepidinum LEGE 06123. GTDB lineage: Bacteria > Cyanobacteriota > Cyanobacteriia > Cyanobacteriales > Chroococcidiopsidaceae > Gloeocapsopsis > Gloeocapsopsis crepidinum. Next base: position 51,687 of record NZ_JADEWN010000026.1, read on the forward strand.
TGCACAAGGATTAGGAACTGCAATTAGTCCTCGCCTTGCAGCTGAACCAATTCCAGAAGGGGTACAAGTTTTTAGTCTTCCAGTACCCTTTTTTCGGACGATTAGTGTTGCTATACTCGCAGACGCGTTACTAACTCCGGCTGGATTTGCTTTACTCGATCTTCTCAAGAGTAGCTTTGTACCAATTCGTAGTTAGACCTTATCGCTTGAGCCTCAGAGGTTGATAGCTCTTAGTAAAGATTGAATTCGTTGTTCTAAGTTGGCAAGGATTTATTGCTAAACTTTTTACACCAACAGCGGAGAGTGCCGCTCATGAACACCTCGATTCGGCTCCTTCAAGAAAATGAGCTAGCAACGGCTGACCATATCTTTCGACTTGCCTTCGGCACTTTTATCGGATTGTCTCAACCCACTGATTTTGGCAGTGATGCGAACTATGTTCAACCCCGCTGGAAAGTTGAGCCGTCAGCGGCATTTGCTGCTGAGGTTGATGGGAAACTGGTTGGCTCGAATATCGCCACTTGTTGGGGTAGCGTCGGTACTTTTGGTCCACTCACTATTCACCCTGACTTCTGGAATCGAGGCATTGCTCAGCGTTTGATTGAACCTGTGATGACTCAGTTTGCTCAATGGGGAACGCAACAGGCTGGGTTGTTTACCTTTCCAAATAGCCCAAAGCACCATACGCTTTATCAGAAGTTTGGATTCTATCCACGCTTTCTGACCTTTATTATGGCAAAACCAATTCAAGCAATTCAGCAGAACTTACCAGGAACGAAGTACTCCCAACTCGATCCACAGCAACAATCTCATTGTCTTAAAGAGTGTTCTCAACTCACAGATGCTATTTATTCAGGGCTAGATTTATCGCGCGAGATTGAAGCCGTTCATGCTCAAAATTTAGGTGACACCGTTTTGCTGTCGGATGAAACAGGTCTAACAGGATTCGCAATTTGTCATTGTGGTGCAGGCAGTGAAGCAGGTAGCGATGTATGCTATGTCAAGTTTGGAGCAGTACGCCCAGGAATACAAGCGGGAGAACAGTTTGAGAAGTTACTCGACCTGTGTGAAGCGTATGGAGCGTCTCAAAAAATGTTGCGTCTCGTTGCTGGCGTGAATACAAGCCATGATGCAGCCTATATCAAGATGGTTGCTCGCCATTTTCGCACTGAGATCGTCGGTGTCGTCATGCACAAGCCCAATGAGCCTGGTTACAATCGACCAGACGTTTTTGTATTAGACGATTGGCGTTAGGGAAAACGGGTTTGAATTAGCTTCCATACGAGTCAATACAGTTTGTGCAGTCATTGATAAAGAAATTCTCGATAGAATATTTGGCGAACAGCGTGCAGAGGTTGTGAAAGCGATCGCTCAAAAGCTTCCTGTTAAGCGGATTGGGAAACCTGAAGAAATTGCCGATTAAGTCCACGAAGGTGGACTATCCTGCGGGAAGCCGCTACGCGTCTACGTTTGTCTAGCAGCGAATTTATTCGCACTCGCATTCACGCAAGAGGTTTAATCTTCTAATTACGTAGCATAGGATAATATTTGTATATTCAAAAATACTCTCATTATGACTGATTCGCATAAAACTAAAGTGCAGCAATGGTTATCAATCGGATTGCCGTTTCCTTTAGTTATCTTAAATGGTTGGTTACTGTTACAAGCTTTTGAGTATTTTCAACCATTAGTGAGTATTTTTGTCTTAGCTGCTATTTTAGCTTTCATTTTAAACTATCCTGTTGATTTTTTGCAACAACGTCAAATAGAACGTCAATATGCTGTTGGAATTGTTTTTATCGCAGCTTTAGTCATTTTAGTTGGTTTAGGTATCACTTTAATTCCGATTTTTTTAGAAGAATTAAATGAAAGTGCTAGGCTGCTTCCACAGTGGATTGATTCGGGAAGTGAAAAACTTCATGCTGTTGATGACTGGGCAGCATCGCGAAATTTACCAATTAATTTTACAGAATTAGCCAGCCAAATTACCGCTCGTCTTCCCGATGAATTAGAATCATTAGCAAAACGGTTTTTAGGAGTTGCACTAGGGGCAATTGATAGCGTTTCCGAAGTTATTGTAACAGTTGTCATTAGTTTCTATTTTCTATTAGATGGCGAACGAATTTGGAAAGGTATTATTAAACGATTTCCACCACGTTTCGGTATTGCTTTACAGCAATCTTTAAAACAGAATTTTCAAAACTACTTTATTGGGCAAGTTGCGCTAGCCGTCATTGTTGGCATCGCAATGACTTTAGTATTTCTCTTTTTAGATGTTCCTTTCGGTTCAATTTTTGGTTTAGGTGTAGGAATTCTTACCCTAATTCCTTTCGGAGATGTTTTGAGTTTTAGTTTAGTGAGTTTATTAGTCGCTTCGCACGATTTTTGGCTAGGAGTTAAAACATTAGCTGTTGCACTTGTCGTCGATCAAATTATCGATCAAATCATTGCACCTAGGTTGCTTGGAAGTTTTACCGGACTTAGCCCTGTAGGAATTATTGCAGCTTTAGCCATAGGAACAAAACTTGCAGGGCTTTTAGGATTACTCGTTGCTGTACCTTTAGCAAGTTGTTTAAAAGACGTCTTAGATAGTATGCAAGATGAACCTGAAGAAACTAATTCCGCAGTAACCGCAGACCGCTTAGTATCACAATAACAGTTGACCCTTCATGCCCAATAACTCCTAAAGGCAAAGTAATATTACCCGCAAAATTTGCAATTAACAGTAAAACAATAAAACTCAAAGCAAACACAATATTTTGTTTGACAATTGACTGCGATCGCCTACCCAATCGAATCGCCGCAACTAACTTATCCAAACGATCCGCCATTAAGACAATATCCGCCGTTTCCAACGCAACATCACTCCCCGCCGCACCCATTGCAATCCCCACTGATGCTTGGGCAAGCGCAGGTGCATCATTAATTCCATCACCTACCATTGCCACAGTTTGATATTGTTTCTGTAAGTCACGAATCGCATTTACCTTGTCTTCCGGTAAAAGCCCCGCATAAACCCGATCAATCCCAATATCTTGCGCAATATTACGCGCAGTACGTTCATTATCCCCTGTCAGCATCACAACCTGCTGAACTCCTAAATGCTTCAAGTGCGAAACAATTTGAAAAGCTTGCGATCGCACCGTATCCGCCACTGCAACGATTCCCAACACTTGATTTTCTCTGGCTACCCACACCACAGTTTTACCCTGGGCTTCTAACTGCTGGCTGGATTTCCCCAACCTCTTGTTTGCAACAGAACTTTGTTCGCAGACAAATGTTGCTTTTCCTACCAAAACTTCCTGATTATCTACCTCTCCACTAATCCCCAAACCTGGATGCGATCGCACATTCTCTATTTTTTGTGTGTCGTTTCCCCGCTTCATCGCCTCAACGATCGCCTCACCAATCGGATGTTCTGAATAAGCCTCCAACGCCGCCGCTACTTGCAACACCTCCGATTCTGTCACCCCATCCGCCGGAATCACCTTGACAACCTGCAACTTCCCCGTCGTCAAAGTTCCCGTTTTATCAAAAGCGATCGCCTTTACCCGCCCCATCATTTCCAACTGCGCCCCACTTTTAAACAAAATCCCCTGACGCGCCCCATTAGCGATTCCCGATAATAATGTAGGCATAATCGCCGCCATCAACGCACACGGCGAAGCCACAACTAAAAAAATTAAAGCCCGATAAATCGTTGTTTCCCAATTCCAACCCCAAATCAACGGCGGTAAAATTGCCAGTAGCATTCCACATACCACAATTACCCGTGCATATCCGCGTTCAAAGCGTTCGATAAATAACTGCGATGGCGGGGCTTCGGTTTGCGCTTGTTTGACAAGTTGAATCACGCGCTGAATTAAACTACTTTCTGGTGGCTGATGAACTCGTAGTTGCAATGCACCATAACCATTCAGCGTACCTGCAAAGACTTCATCTCCAACTGTCTTCTCTACTGGTAGCGATTCACCTGTAATCGCGGCTTCGTTAAGCGTCGTGTAACCTTCAACAATAATGCCATCAGTAGGAATCAATTCTCCAGGTTTTACTAAAATGCGATCGCCCACTTCTAATTTTGCCACTGGAGTCATTTGTTCTTGCCCATGTAATAATACTCGTGCGGTATCTGCACTCAAACTCATCAAGCTACGAATATCTCGTTCGGTACGCTGCATTGCATAGCCTTCTAACGCACCACTGATGGCAAAGATTAATATTAATACTGCCCCATCAACAATCAAGTAATATTCTCGTCGCCACAAACCCAATCCTGCTGCACCTAACGCGGCGACAATCATCAGTAAGTCAACATCGAGTTCTCTTTCTTTCCATAAAGTTGTCAATCCTTCGCGGGCGCTTTCATAACCGCCAATGACATATGCTGCACACAGCAGTAACAACCCTAAACCCAACCAATCCCAGTACAACGATAACCAACCGCAGAATAAAAGAACGCCACAAGCGATCGCAGCAAGTGCATCAGGATGTTCTCTCAGTGTTTTGAGGCGAGGAATTGCCAAGGAATTAGCTATCACAGTAGTCATTAAATCAGGCGACTACCCTATGCTAAACCTTAACATTAATGTCAATGTCAAGCTTGAAGTTCAATAAATAGCGACGTTGTTCATGTAAAGATACATAATATGTCAATTTTGATATAATAATTTGAGATGAACGATGCTAACAAACCACTGGTGTGGCTGAGTGGTGAGGTGAAAACACCACCCTTCTCATCTGAAGCTCGCATTGAAGTTGGGTTTTTGTTACGTAAACTCCAGAATGGAGAGACATTATCGTTACCACATTCGCGCCCGATGCCTAGTATCGGTTCTCACTGCCATGAATTAAGAATTACAGACTTGAATAAAGAGTGGCGAATTATTTATCGCCTTGATGAAGATGCAATTGTAATTATAGAGGTTTTCCAAAAAACGACACAAAAAACACCATCTTCAGTGATTCAAAATTGCAAAAAGCGACTCAAGCGGTATGACGAAATATAAGAAAGGAGTATTAATTATGGATTCAGCGAAGCGTCAACGCTTAGAAGCAGCAGGCTGGAAAATTGGCACAGTAGAGGAGTTTCTAGAACTTTCTTCAGCAGAATTAGCACTGATTGAAATGAAGCTAGCATTAAGTAGAAAATTAAAGGAGCAGCGCTTAAATCGTAAACTTTCTCAAACTGCTGTAGCACGGCAGATTAATTCGAGTCAATCGAGAGTAGCAAAAATGGAAGCTGGAGAACCATCGGTTTCTACTGACTTGTTAATTCGTACTTTACTATCGATAGGAGCAACACCGAGAGAAATTGCTGAAGCAATTTCAGTTAGTCATGCTAGCATTCAAAATTCAGCTGATGATAATTTACAGTTGAGTGCAAGTCATTGATTATGGTAGATGAATATTTAACGATTAAAGAACTGACTGAAAGTGTGGGTGGTAATATGACTCCGCGCATGGTACGGCATTATCATCAAGTGGGGTTGTTAGCGCAACCCGTGCGATCGCACAGCAATTATCGGCTATATACGCAACAAGATGTTCAACAATTGCGGCGAATCGTTGCATTAAAACAACAAGGCTTTCAACTATCGCACATTCGTCAATTACTCGAAACCGATTCTGCAGGGGAAGTGAATACGCTGACAACGCAACTGCAACAACAATATCAGTCAGTTATGCAACAGTTAGCACGGTTGCGCCAAACCGCAGCAGCATTAGAAGGATTATTAGGGCGCGATCGCGCGTGTCAAAATTTGCAAGCCGAAGCAATTGCGCAACTACGGCTTTTAGAAGTGGAAACACAAGATGGATTAGGACAGTTAGAACAGTTGTGGGATAGCTGGGATGCAGCAACGCACGATCATCCTGAAGCTTTTGCGGAGTCGTTACAGCGGTTGTTACCCGATTTGTCGGATCGATCTGAAATTGAAGCTGATTTACTCGCAAAGTTGGTGTTAGCGTGTGGTGATGTGAGTTTAGTCAACTTTGTGCGGTTGGGAAATCGGGCGATCGCTGCTGCTAGAGATGCTCTATCATCAAATTGCCAAGTTGTTGGTGATGTTCCTGCTGTAGTTGCAGCCCTCGATCAAACTCGGCTAAAACATCTCGGTTGTAAAGTAACAACACTCATCGACGATCCTCACATTACCAGTGCGGCTGAAGCAGAACAAGTATTCTGGCATCAAAATCAACACAAATTACAACAACTTGAACGTGGATGTGTCTTAGTTGTAGGATACGCACCATCGGTACTCATGGCAGCGTGTGAAGCAGTAGAAAGTGGAATGCAACCCGCTTTAATTATCGGAATGCCAATCGGTTTTAGTCATGCGCCCGCAGCTAAACGTAGATTGATGCGATCGCGTATCCCGTTTATTACTACCGAAGGAACTTTAGGCGGTGGTTTACTCGCAGCAGTTGCACTCAATGCACTTGCAGAATCATTAATTGAAAAGCCAGATTGCCATTGTTATTTGGGTTAGTTCCTTATTTACATTGCGCTATATCCACCATCAACCATTAAAATAGTCCCTGTAACATAAGAAGAAGCTGACGAAGCTAAAAAGATCACTGATCCTGCAAGTTCTTCAGGTTTTCCTCGACGTCCCATTGGTGTAAACGTTTTAATTTGTTCTTGCTTTTTAAGATCAGCGTGAATATCACCCGCACCTTGCATGATATTTTCAAAGTATCCTGGAGCAAAACCATTAACGCGAATTCCTTTATTTGCCCATTCAACAGCCATTGTTTTGACTAACTGATTTACACCTCCTTTCGCTGCTGCGTAAGCAACCAATCCATGAATTCCGACAACACTTGCAATCGATGAATTCATAATAATTGAACCACCTGTACCTTGTTTGATCATCTGTTTTGCAGCCGCTTGAGCGCAATTAAAATAGCCTTTTAAGTCAACGTTAATAATTGCATCCCATTCAGATTCTTCTAAATCTTCTGCTGATTTAATAATGTCAATTCCCGCATTACAAACCATAACATCAAGCTTGCCATAATGCGTTACCGTCTGCTCTACTAACTGCAAACACTGATCGCGCCTAGTGACATCAACACTTAAGGCTAATGCATTACCAATTGTTCTTGCGGTAGTTTCAGCTTCGACACGATCAATATCGGCAATAACTACACTAGCACCAGCATCAGCTAAACCTTGGGCGATCGCTTTTCCCAATCCCCGCGCTGCACCTGTGACAATTGCCACTTTACCTGTTAAATCAAACAGTTCTTTACTCATAGCTAGCAATATATTTATAACAACACTTTTCTTTTCAAGGAAATCCTTTTAAATTGAATCCAACTAAAAATTGGGAGAAAATATAAATAAAATGTATACGGAATAAATTTCCAGTCAGTCATTAAAATTGTTACTGGTACAAGTCCAGCAATATTCCAAGGGATTAAAGGAGAAATTACAACGACCGTGTTTTCTAAATCAAGCGCTAGTTGATAATTATCTAGTTTCTTATGATAGCTTTCTTGCACAAGTTGCTGCGTCAATAGAATCGCAATCGTTTGAGTGCAACCAAAAGCTGCTGCTGCTGTTCCTACAACAATTGTTCCTAAAAATAAGCGGCTTCTACTTTTAGATTTTTCTAGAAAAACTTCAACAGACTCTAAAACTCTAGTTCCAGCAATCATACCTGATAAAGCTGTAGAGATAATCACAACAATTGAAACTTTCAGCATAGCAATAATTCCACCTCCTTTTAATATGGGTGCGAGGGGAGACGCAATGCCTAAATCAAATCCATAGACAGCATAATTTAGTAATTGAGTTAGTGAGTATTTTTGTAAAAATATTCCTATAATTAGGCTAGTGATAATACTGAAAAATAAAGTTATTTTGACTTCAATTTGTAATAAGGATAGCAGTAAAATTATAAAACCTGGTAGTAAACCAAATAAATTGAGGTTAAAAACTTTGGGAATTTCAGTAAGTAAAATGTTGTCTGTTACTGCGATTGGATTACTTATTGATAAAACTAAATAAACAAAACTAGCAGCTAAAAAAGGTAGCCAACCAGTTATCATCATATTTTTTAGATTTATATATAGTTTAGTTTGAGTAATAGTGGCGACAAGATTAGCACTCGAAGACATCGGAGATGCGCGTTCGTGTAGCATGCGTGAAACGCAATCGCCAAAATAGGCTCCAGCAATAATTGCCCCTGCTACTATATGAGGATTAGCGTCACTTTCTCGTGCCATAATCATTAAAGCAATGCCAATAGTACTGACAGTTCCAAAAGAAGTACCAAGTAGCACTGAAACCATGCTAGTTAAGATGAAGGCTGATAAAATAAAGTAGCGCGGATTAAGCAATTGAATTCCATAGTAGACAAGTGCAGGTACAGTTCCCGCTGCCATCCAAACACCTGTAACTGCACCAATTAATAAAAGAATACTAATGACTGAAAAAGATTTTTGGCTACTATGAATAGCTAAAGATATCAAAGCCTTTAAAGTAAACCCTCTGCGCCAAAGAACAAGAGTAAATATGATTAAAGAAAATAAGAGAGGATAACCTATAAAGTAACCTTTTGTAAGACTAATTATTATACAAATAAACGAAACAATTATGGCAATTATTAAATCCATTATTTGTTGATATTTCTTTATTTAACAGCATATCAACTTGCGTTTTAGTTTGCAAAAATCTATGTGAATAGCTTCCATGAATAAAAAAGATAGTTGCTGCTGCGATCGCCTATCCCATTTTGGATTTTGATTTTGACGATTTAGATGTTGTAGTTAGAAGGTAAAACGGTATCTTCTTCAAACCCACTTCGTATTGTATTAACAAAACCTAATGCTATTTTGTATACTGCAATGATGACAAATATTCTCATTTAATCATAAAGCTAGTATCTCTTGCACTAAAGTAACTGATGAAAACGATTACAGAAGCAGAATACACAGAACAGAACAGTGGGAAGCCAGCTTGCATAAGCACTATCTTGCTTACAATGTGGATGGTTTTGATAGAGTAGGAAGATGCCAGAATCAATATAGCAAAGATTACTTTTGGGAAATTCAGCTATGCCCTGGACTGATGGTGGAGTTTATCGAAGATGACTATCACCGATGTTTAAACAAGGAAAACCATCACGATGACTCGATGACAGTGTTGGTATCGAAGTTCTACCTTTCAGGAGTGCATCAGGTACTCACTCCAGGTATCAAAGGCGTTAAAGAAGACTATGAAGAAAAGGCTGGATATAATTATCTATTTTTTCTACCGGATATTAAGGAAATAGAGATTTCACCAGCTAACCAACGATTGCAATTTCTGAGAATTTTTCTAGAACTTGACCTATTTCGTTCTTTTAGCACCGATTTTGATATTTTGCCAGCTGCACTACAGTTATTGAAAGAAGATAACTCAGCACCACGTTTTCATCAAGCTGTGGGTAGAATAACCGCTAAAATGCGCGATACGCTTTGGGAGATTCTTAACTGTCCTTATCACGGGATGATGAAAAGAATGTATCTTGAAAGCAAAACTTTAGAATTACTCGTTTTACAACTCAATCAGTGGAATGACGATCGCAATTCTACTTTGACTCCCACCTTGCAGCGCGAGGATATTGAGCGACCATATCATGCTAGAGAAATTTGGTAGTGCTACATAAGTAATGATGCATTGTAGTAATGGATGGGTAGTGCTCAAGATGTAATGATGGAGAAGTAGAGTTTCTTGCTGTTCTCCTTCCATGCCAGCTTGCCCTATTTGTGCATCTTGGCGGCGTATGTGCTAGTTCTACCGAGCCAGCGGCATCGAGCGGTCGGAAAGGAAACAGGCTTTTGCAGCTACATTGAACGATTCAACAACACCTTGAGACAACGCGTGTTGAGGCTGGTGCGAAAAACCTTGTCCTTCTCAAAATCGTTGGAGAATCACATTGGTGCCATCTGGTATTTCATCCATTACTACAATGCATCATTACTTATGTAGCACTACCGATTAATCTTTGTTTTGTTCGCTTAATGCTTCAAAGATTAGCGACTGGTTAAATAGATCCCAAATGGGTTCTATAAATTATATCATTATCCGAATTGCTAAACTGATGCGTTGGAACATCTAGAACTAGTTTACCCGCTTGAATACCAAGAATGCGATCGCTATACTGCGTCGCTAATTCAACTTGATGTAAATTGCAGATAATCGTGATGCCTTCCTGGTCGCAGAGCGATCGCAACAGTCGCAGCACCACATGGGCAGTTTCAGGATCGAGGCTGGCAACAGGTTCATCTGCCAGAATTAGGCGAGCTTTTTGGGTAAGAGCACGGGCAATTGCAACTCGCTGCTGTTGCCCTCCCGAAAGGCGATCGGCGCGTTGAAAGGCAACCTCTAATAATTGCACTCGCTCTAAGGCAGCTAACCCTTCTCGCAATAAACTAGCAGGAAACTGACTCGTTAAACATCGCCACAGCGGCAGTTCTGGTAAACAACCTCCCAGGCAGTTCTCTAGAGCCGTGCGACGCCGCACCAAGTTAAATTGCTGAGCCACCATTGCAATCTGCGTGCGTGCCTGCCGTAGCTCCAAGGCAGAACATTGGTTCAAATTCCGCCCTTGAAACCAAATCTTTCCTGTATCAGGCTGAGTAAGTTGCAGAAGGCAGCGCAGCAAAGTCGTTTTCCCAGAGCCACTCGCACCCAGAATTGCGGTGAAAGTATGGGGCACGATCTCAAAGCTAAGGTTTTGGAGTGCGAAGTGACCGCGCTGGTAAGATTTGGTTAAATTTTCAACAACAATCATGTCAATTTAATCGCTGGCGGAAGTAGGCGCTGAATGCATCAATTAGGCTAACCATTGCCAAAATCAATAGCAAAATGGTACAGAGTCGAGGAAAGTCGAGCAGCTTTAAACTGACTAGCAATTCGTAGCCGATACCTCCAGCCCCAACGATACCTAAAATTACAGAAGAACGGACGTTAAATTCCCATAAATACAAACTGATGCCAATTAATCCAGGTAGTGCTTCGGGTAAGACTGCAAAGGCAAAGCTGCGAAGGCGATCGCTCCCAGTGGCTTCAATGGCTTCAATCGGTTCGCTGGGTAATGATTCCAACACTTCAGCGTAAAGCTTTGCCATCGATCCAGTCGTGTGAAATGCTACGCCTAAGGCTCCAGCAAAAGGTCCTAAACCCACAATTGAAACAAAAAATAAAGCGAAAATAGCAGTATCAATACCGCGTAGCAAATTTAGTAGCCCTCGTAGGGGAGTAGCTAACCATTGCACCGGAGTAATATTTCGCGCAACTAACAAGGCTAGAGGAACGGCAACTAGAATTGCACAACCTGTGCCAATAATGGCGATTGCTAAGGTTTCCCAAATCGCTTCAAAAAAGATGGGTAGCTCTGAAAAATCAGGCGGAAATAAACGAGACAGCCATTCTCCCACTGTAGGGATGCGCTGCCAAAATTGCAACAAATCTACCCTTGCTGTGCGGGCACTAGCAATCAGTAGGGCGATCGCCAGCACTCCCCAAAAGCTACGATGCAAAAGTTTCCAAACACCTCCCTGTCGTCGTTGCTCAGTTGCTAGGATTGCATTTAAATCAGGAAAATTATCAACTCGATTAACTTCACTCTTAGTAAATGGAAGGGTCATTTTAGCTTGCCAACTAATAATCCTGCTTGCTCAATCGAAGCGTAGTTGCTGCCGTCAGATGTAATAAACCCCGTGTAGTTTTTAGGCAATAGAGTTTTGGCTTGTTCTGGAGGTAGATTAACTAGTGCTTCTTGCAACTGGGTTCTAATTGTCTCTGGGAAATCGCCTCGAACCACAATTGGATCGTTAGGCAACGGCTCAGATTGCCAGATAATCTTAAGTTTACTTTTGTCAATCTTGCCTTCGTCGGTCAACACATCTAGATTACGGTCGTAGTCAGAGGCAATATCCACTTGGTTACTTAGTACAGCGATCGCTTGCGCAGCGTGACTCGCACCTTCGTTATAGTCAAATACAACTTTCGGATCGAGATTGCGTCGCTTAAATTCCGCCTGGGGAACGAGCCAACCAGACGTCGAGCCTACATCTGCCAAACTAAGCCTGAGTTTGGTACCTTGCTGACTTTGGGCGATTGCCTCCTCCAGGGTATTGAACGGTGCGTCTGCCCGTGCCATTAACACTGAATAATAGGTAGGTTTGTCTTTGTACTTGACAGTAGCAATTGCCTGCAACGAAGGATCGTTGTGCCGTGCCAGCATATAGCCCCAAGGACCTAACCAAGCAACATCCAGAGTGCGCGATCGCAATGCTTCCGAAATGCCAATCCAGTCATCCGCAACTGTTACCTCAGCTGGTAAATTTACTTGTTCTGCCAGTGCGTTAAACAATGGTTCAAACTGTTTGCGATTTTCGTTAGGGATCGGAAAGTAAGGACCCACCCCAAAGGTAAGCCGAGTAAGCGAGGCAACTTCAGGAGAGTTGTTAGAATTTTGCGTTGTAGTAGGAGTGCAAGCCACCACCACGAGCATTGCCATTATTCCTAATAAAACTCCTTGTATCCAACGGCTTTTGAACATTTTGAGATTTTGAGAGAAGTAGTTCTTGTTGTCACTTTTACAAGGATAGCTAGATGAGTGCGCTCAAGCGCATGCATAGTAAATAAAAAATTTCTGAAATCTCTTCAAGTTAAGAGTGCTTAGAGTAAAATGTTGCTGTCAGAAAGGTTTTCTTTGACTAAGAGACGAATGGCACTAAGAAAAGCGGAAACGCTTATCAATTAAGCAGTCTGCAATTGTTTACGTAATTCTTGCCGAGGCTTAGTCAATCTGGGGTAAGCTTTGGGACGGCGTTTGGTGACTCGTGGTTCGCT
>NZ_JADEWN010000027.1 GCF_015207655.1 Gloeocapsopsis crepidinum LEGE 06123
ACGGGTTCAACTTCAACCAGTCAGTGATTGACTCGCAAGGTCGCGTGATTGGAACATGGGCAGACGTGCTCAACCGCGCTAACTTGGGCATGGAAGTGATGCACGAGCGCAACGCTCACAACTTCCCGCTTGACTTGGCTTCCGGTGAAGTGACTCCAGTTGCTCTTACCGCTCCTAGCATCAACGGTTAATCCTTCATTTGAAGCTTAACTAAAATTAAAGCGCCTCTTTCATCGGGGCGCTTTTTCAGCATTTGGTATTTGATCTGATTAACCTGTGACAACGGTCGACATAAGTTAAGATGCTATAGAAAATCAGAACCAGCTTTTGATCCTGATCTCTGAATCGTAGGTCTGCGCGATCGCGTGTCTTTTGATCCTTGACCCCTGCTATATTTGAGCAATAGCTTTTAATTCTTCTTGCAGCATTTTCTGATAGACCTGAGGTAAATGCTGTGTCATGACATTGTCTTCAATACCGTAGCCTAAGCTTGTCCAAGTAGGAGAAAGTAGCCTGAGTACGCGATCTATGTTTCCTTGGCGAAGTAATGCTGCAATGTCAGTTCCCCAAGCTTGGCGATCGCTTAACCAAGCGTAAACAACAGCATCTTGAAATTCTGGCTGGAAACTATACGATCGCCAAAACATCAAGCCTGGTGGTTGAGGATGATATTGCTGTGCCTTTTCTTTCCAGGTTGTATTGAGCATTTGATAGCGTCCAGCTGCAGTAGAACAGTTGCCTTGATTTGGACCTGTAACAATCGTGATACACTTCTCTGGATGACTGCTCAAATCTTCAACGTGCTGACCGCCATAAAGAATTGTGTAGGGCTGGGGATGATTAGATTCGCTTGCTGATATTGTACGCATCAAAGCACGAAGGTAAGGATCGCCGCCATCCATGACTAATGGCGGAAGATAGCCTGTGGTGAAATCAATTTTAGGCGATCGCCTCACTTCTGGCTGTCGATGATGTACTAAATAACCTAGTGCCAAAACAGCAGTACTGCTTGCAATCAAACGTTTCCAAGACTTACGCATTTGCACAAAAAATCAACGACAAAAAATGAGAGGGCAGTAAAAACTGCCCTTATATTAAAGTCAGAGGAAGATCGCTTGCTGTATGTTCCTCTTTGACAAAATCGCTTTAACCAACACTCGCAAAGAGTTCTTGAAAGCTTTTTGCTGAGGCTTCTGGCTTAGCGACAACTTCCACAACTTTATTTTTTGATTCAGGATTAAACAGCGCCTCAACGCATACCTGTGCTACTTTGGTGCGTGGAATACTACCATCAAACAACGTATCCGCAGCAGACATGACAATTGGATTAGAGTTATCGTCATTTTTCAAACCGCCTGGTCGGACGATAGTATAGGTAAGACCACTTTTTTGTAGATACTCCTCCGCCTGCTTTTTCCACACTAAGATTAGCCAGAACAGATTTAGAGGATGAAACAGTTGAGAAGTACACAAGGAAGAAACAAAAACAAAATGCTCTATGCCATTAGCCTTAGCAATATCTACTAAATTCTTTGTTCCTTCGTAGTCTACTTTGTAAGGTCCAGTGGGGTCAAAACTAGGTTTAGCGCCCGTTGCACATAGTAATACAGTGCTGTCTCCTACCGCAGCACGAAGACTATCTGGCTGCAAGACATCACCGACTACTAACTCAGCCTCAGCCGGTAAAATCGCTTTAGCTGACTCTACATTCCGAACCAAGGCGCGCACAGGAATGTTTCTTTTGACTAATTCTTGGACAATTCTGCGACCTGTCTCGCCTGTTGCCCCTGCTACAAATGCTTTCATTTTAAAGCTTATGCTGAATAAACGAACAATTTTTCGAGGAGTTTAACTAACTCTCGATCTCAATTGTAGTTTTGATGAACCTTGAGATAAGCTGCACAATGGCAGAGAAACTCTAAGCCCGACTTGGGAATCCTAAATACATAAGTCAAATTACAAAGGATGCGTTTATGCTGTCGAGCAATGGTGAATATAAATCTACTAGAAATGGGCAAGTGCATTGGGATGCACAATCAACGCTAGCAGAAAGTGACTATTCACATACTGATTCACCAACACGCTTTCATGGAAAGTTTACTGACTGCATGGAAATGTATGCCTCTGCTGATGCAGTCGCAAACTACCTCAATGCTCACCAAGGCTGGTTTTGCCGCTGCGCTCAGCCAATGAAGGTAGATTTTGTCAAGGAAAATGCATATGCATTGACGATTGGTCGTATTGGCTCGTTTGGCTATGAAGTAGAACCTAAGGTTGGCTTAGAACTTTTGCCCCCAAATGAAGGCATTTATCGCATTCAGACAATTCCAGTTCCGAACTACACTGCCCCTGGTTATGATGTAGACTTCCAAGCAATGATGGAACTTGTAGAAGCAGCCCCCGCACCCAATACAAAAACAATGACACGCGTTGAATGGGAGCTAGATTTGGCAGTTGCAGTTCATTTCCCGAAATTTGTTCAACGTTTACCAAAATCGCTCGTTCAAAATACAGGCGATCGCCTACTAAACAACATCGTCAAACAAGTGTCGCGTCGTCTAACCTATAAGGTTCAAGAAGACTTTCATAAGTCGCTGGGTTTACCTGTGCCAACAAAATCAAAAAGGGCAACTTGAAGTGAAACATAAATTGTTTTGGTTGGTAATTGGCGAAGCCGCCGCACGCCACCCGTGGTTTCCTAAGCAGAACGGCGGTAAAGGGTAAACGCTGTATATTACCCTTCACCATGTACGATTAGTTACATCAGCTCTATTTAATTTATGTTTAGAACTAAGGATTTGAGACTTTCACATCGAAGGCAGCAAGTTTCTACTTATCGCTTGCTGAGGATGTTTTGGATGATTTGTATGCCACTGACTGCTTGCCAACTAAATAAAGCGAGTAAAGCAGAATTTAAGACAATGTGGGTGTAACGTGCCCAGTTCTGACCTTTTTGCATAAATGGTGAGAGGCTGGCAGAAACTGCAATCATCCCTGTCATGCCTAATCCTACTAATAAGTGAGGTCCAAGAAATAGCTTTTGATTGTTGATGTAGGTAACACCCATCGCTGCTAGCGTACCTATCACCATGAGTGCTAAGATGACCGAACCAATTTGGTAGTGTTTAACGTTGTATCTACCTTTAATCAACTCTTTTTTAACTTCACCCTCGGCGTAGCGTGTCCGTCTTACTTGTACACCTAAATACAGCGCATAAAATGAAGCCGCAAGTAAGCCCCACATCAAAACAGGGTGGATGAAATTTAGCCAGAATTTAACTTCTTGTGAAAGTTCCATTGCGTTCTCATCTGTTAATAAACTTGATAAAACTTAGCATAAGTTGTTTTAGAAATTTGACCAATGAGTAATTTATCCCAATGCAGTAGTGAGAACTGGTAATCGGTACTTAGATAGAGTATTTTGCTACTACCTGGTCTGCAATCTAGTGGTGTTTCATCGCTCATCTATTCAAAAGTTGCATTTAGCGATACACTAACAATGCCTTCGATGAGATGATGCTTGAACATGACTGCAACAAAAGACATCTCATTAATCAAGGCGGCTAAAAGTGGTGACATTCAACAAGTCCATGCACTCCTGAGTGCGGGTGCAAGTGTGAATGCTAGTGATGCCGATGGTACAACCGCCTTGATGTTTGCTGCTCAGCGCGGCTATAACGAAATTGTACGACTGCTACTCGTTAATGGGGCTGATGTAAATCGCCCAAGAAAGCTTTACAGTTTAACGCCACTGATGTTAGCTGCAGCGGCAAATCAACTGGATATTGTGAAAACGTTGCTAGCGCATGGTGCGGATGTCAATGCGATTAATGAAGATGGTAGCACTGCATTGATGATCGCTGCGCTCAAAGGTTATGCAAACATAGTACGTGTATTACTAAATGCTGGCGCTAAGGCTGTTATCCGCGATCAAGATGATGATACTGCCCTCAAGCTTGCTGTGCAGCAACAGCACGTTGATGTAGTTCAAGTGCTACTAGCTTCTAGAACACTCGATGTTAATCTCCAAGACGAGCAAGGTGAGACAATATTAATACAAGCTGTCGATCTGGGTGCAACTGAGGTAGTACAAGTACTGCTAGACGCAGGAGCAGATCCAAATTTGAATATTGAGGGAGGTAGTCCGTTAGCAGCCGCAGCCGCAGGAGGTTATATGGCGATCGCTTCAGCGTTACTTAATGCTGGCGCTGAAATTAATGCTCAAGATCAAGACGGAGAAACGCCACTCCATTTAGCAGCTGTTGAAGGACATACAGAAGTTGTCCAGCTTTTGCTGAGTCGGGGTGCTGATGTAGAAGCTAGAAATTGTCTAGGTGATACGCCTTTAATGGTTGCAGTGTTACACGGACATAGCTCAATTGTTCGTGAATTGTTACAAATATGCACATCAGATAAAGCTCTACTCAATATCACAACCTTAGGTGAAACGCCGCTAACACTTGCTGCGACTCAAGGACATACCGAGACAGTACAGCTATTACTCAACCACGGTGCTGATCCCAATTTACCTGCTGATGATGGAAAAACCGCATTGATGAAAGCCGCTGATCGAAATCACATTGAGGTCATTGAGTGTTTACTGAAATCTGGAGCGCAAGTCAATCTCCAAGACAAATATCATGCAACTGCCTTGATGTGGGCAGCCCACCGAGGTTTTACTGATGCAGTAGCAATACTGCTCAAAGCAGGCGCAGATGTCACATTAAAAAATACCGCAGGCTACACTGCTTTAATGCTTGCAGAATTTAATGGATATAAAAATGTTGTGCGATCGCTTAAAACAGCAGGTGCTCAAGAATAGCGATCGCCTTTGTTGTAGGACTAACAACAAGAGAGTTTGGCACGGTTTTTGCACTAATGATATTTAGATAACGAAAATCGCAAATATCATAGAAAATCAAAAATGAGTACGCACACAAAAATTCTATCTTCTCAAAAAACGGGAGTGTTTATTATTCTTACAGGCTTAATCGCAGGTGGCTTAACTTTAGGAACGAAAACTACAACAATTGCTAAGCCTCGGCAAAGTGAAACAGGATGACAGCAATTCCAAAAATCACAATTCGGCGAGCGCGTAACAACTGCGATATACCTAAATCTTGATGATGTTCGCCTAAAAATTTAGGTAATTGAATATACAGGACAACATTGTCTTGTTGCTTCAATAAAGAGAAACTTTAGCGTTAATAGCGCTTATTAGGTATAAAGATAAAAGCTTGCATAGCTATTAGTTAGAGATAATGCGTTTTGTACAAACACTTATTTATACTTTAACTATTTACCATAACTTTTCAAGACCTTATTTACCTATTCTTAACTTAAGAGCAATCTAATATAGCAGTAAAAATATCTATAATTTCTGTAAAAACTCAGTGACAGACTATAATGCGTTACTTTAAAAAACAGCCTATAATCTTAGCATTTATCATAATTATTTTTGTAGTATTAACTACACTTAAATCTTTAGCTGCAACTGAAATTAAATGGACTACGGTTGCACCTTCTCCGGTGGGAACTGGAGAGGCAATGAGTGCAGTAGTCGGTGGTAAATTATATCAATTGGGCGGATATACTTCTAATTGGAGACCAACAAATCGCGCGGATGCATACGATCCAGCAACAAATACCTGGAAGCGACTTGCAGATATACCAGTAAGAATTACGCACGCAGGAGTTGCAGCTGACCCAGGAAATATTTACTTAGCAGGTGGGTATGTTGGTAAGCCTGAAGGTGGACAATTATTTGCGACAAGAAAAGTTTTACGCTACAACATTGCAACGAATACTTGGTCTGAAATGCCACCATTACCACAAGCTAGAGGAAGCGGTGGATTTAGTAATTTGAAAGGGGAATTGCACTTCTTCGGTGGAGCAGATCTTAATAGAATTGACCGTGGCAATCATTGGGTACTAAAGCTTAACAATCTCGCTGCTAATTGGCAACCAGCAGCGCCTTTACCCAATCCACGATCGCACTTAGGAGATGCAATTGTCAACGGCAAGATTTATGCGATCGGCGGGCAGCATAGTTATGATGACTACTTAACGACACAAAATACCGTCCATGCTTGGAATCCTGCAACTCAGCAGTGGACGAAAGTTGCTAATCTACCGCAAGGTCGTAGTCATATTGGGGCTGCAACTTTTGTCGTTAATGGAGAAATATATTTAGTTGGTGGCGAAGTTAAACACGAGATGGCAGTTAATAAGGTAACAGTGTACAATCCTAAAACTAATTCATGGCGTGAGTTAACGCCATTACCTACTAAACGCCACTCAGGAGTTAGTGGTTTTATTAACGGTAATATTTACTATTCTTCAGGCGCTCCAGCTTTCAACAAAACAGTGTACCGAGGTAGATTTCAGCTTGTAAATTAGGAAAATTCCTTCAAGAATGTTGCATTTGCACAAAAGCATCTAATAACACGTCAGGAATTGGTCTAGGGCGCATTGTCATTGAGTCTACCCATACCCATAAGGCTTCAGCTGTTACTAATAAGTGATCGTTGCCATGTTTGCGAATTTCATAGCGTCGAATCGCACGCGTACCGCGCATTTCTTGCAACCAAGTACGAACTTCTAGAGTGTCACCAGCGATCGCCGGACGAAGGTAATCAATCTCAATCCGGCGCATCACAAACACACCACCGAGTTGACGATAAACATCTAAAGAAAAACCAAGATGTTCTAAATGTTCAATCGCGGATTGTTCAAGGTAATGTTGATAGACTGAGTTATTGACATGACCCAGAGCATCCATTTCATAATGGCGTACCCGTAATTGTGTTGTAAATGGTTGCATACTTTATTACTCTTCACTATACGCTTCCATTGGTAAACACGAGCAGACGAAATTGCGATCGCCATAAGCATTATCAATGCGTCCAACGGTAGTCCAGAATTTGTGTTCGCGAGTTTGTGGTGTAGGATAAGCGGCTTGTTCGCGTGAATAAGGATGTTGCCAATCGGAAGCGATCAAAGTATCGGCAGTATGCGGGGCATTTTTCAAAACATTATCATGCATATCTACCTTACCTGCCTCAATTTCCGCGATTTCTTGGCGAATTTGAATCATTGCCTCACAAAAACGATCCAATTCTGCTTTTGATTCACTTTCTGTTGGTTCTACCATCATTGTGCCAGCAACAGGCCAAGAAACTGTTGGTGCGTGGAAGCCGTAATCCATCAAACGCTTGGCAATGTCGTCTACCTCAATTCCGGCAGATTTCTTGAGCGATCGCAAATCTAAAATACACTCGTGCGCAACTAATCCTGATTTGCCCTTATATAACACTGGGTAGTAAGGTTCTAAGCGATGGGCAATGTAATTAGCATTGAGAATCGCGACCTTAGTTGCTTGCGTTAATCCTGCTGCACCCATCAGCGTAATATACATCCAGGAAATCGGTAAAATACTGGCACTACCCCAAGGCGCAGCAGCAATCGCCCCGATACTTTGTTCGTCACCAATCTCCACCACCGCATGACCTGGTAAAAACGCAACAAGATGCGCTGCGACACCAATTGGTCCCATTCCTGGACCACCACCACCATGCGGAATGCAGAAAGTTTTGTGTAAGTTCAAGTGACACACATCCGCACCATAATCGCCAGGACGACAAATTCCGACTTGGGCGTTCATATTTGCCCCATCCATGTAAACTTGTCCGCCGTGGGCGTGGATAATCGCGCAAATATCCTTAATTTGTGCTTCAAAAACACCATGTGTTGAAGGATATGTCACCATTAAAGCCGCAAGTTCGTGACTGTGTTTTTCAGCTTTTGCTTGCAGATCGTTAATGTCAATATTGCCTTGTTTGTCACAAGCGATCGCCACGACTTTCATCCCCGCCATCACTGCACTTGCGGGATTTGTCCCGTGGGCTGATTCTGGAATCAGACAAACATTTCGATGGGCTTCACCGCGACTTTCGTGATATTGACGGATGACAAGTAACCCCGCATATTCTCCTTGCGCGCCCGCATTTGGTTGTAGGGAAATTCCGGCAAAACCTGTGATTTCAGCTAAAGCTTGTTCGAGTTGTGCAAATAAGATTTGATACCCTCTGGTTTGGGACAATGGTGCGAATGGATGAATTTTGCAAAATTCCCACCACGAGATTGGTAACATTTCGGTAGTCGCATTCAACTTCATCGTGCATGATCCTAAAGGAATCATCGATGTTGTCAGCGATAGATCCTTAGCTTGCAATCGGTAAATATACCGCAGCATCTCGGTTTCAGCATGGTAGCTGTTAAATACAGGATGCGTTAGATAGCGACTAGTGCGACTAAACGGTTTGATACTCTCAAATGCCGATTGAGGAGTTGCTAATTCTTCTAGCGTAAAAGACACTTCACTTCCAGCAAAAATTTGCCATAAATCATAGAGTTCAGCTTCTGTTGTTGTTTCATCTAAGCTAATCGCGACCGCACTTTCATTAATAGTTCGTAGATTGATTTGCTGAGCTAAAGCTGCTTCAATGATTTCTGCGACACGTTCTGGTTCAAGGTTTACCCGCAGTGTATCAAAGTAGTGTTCTGAACTAACGGTATAGCCTAAATGCTTCAGACCTTCAGCCAAAAGGGCTGTTAGCTGATGAACTCGTTGGGCGATATTTTTCAAGCCTTGCGATCCGTGATAAACCGCGTACATTGATGCCATAACCGCTAATAACACTTGGGCGGTACAAATGTTACTAGTTGCTTTTTCCCGACGAATATGCTGTTCTCTAGTTTGTAGTGCAAGACGTAGCGCTGGCTTACCATGAATATCTTTTGAAACACCAACAATTCGTCCTGGTACTTGTCGCTTGTATTGCTCTTTTGTTGCAAAATAAGCTGCATGAGGACCGCCGTAGCCAAGGGGAACGCCAAAACGCTGAGTACTCCCAATCGCGATATCAGCCCCAAATTCTCCAGGCGGCGTCAGTAAACACAGGCTTAAAAGATCGGCTGCAACTGTGATTAAAGCCCCTACTGTATGGGCTTGTTCGACAAAACTACGATAATCGTAAATTATCCCGTCACTCGCTGGATATTGTAGCAACGCACCAAAGACAGAATCATCCCAAGTAAACGTTTGATGGTCGCCGACAACAATTTTAATTCCTAGCGGTACAGCGCGAGTTTCAACAACTGCGATCGTTTGCGGATGGCAATCTTGGGAAACGAAAAAGGTATTTGCTTTTTGCTTACACAGCCCATAACTCATCGCCATCGCTTCGGCTGCTGCTGTTGCTTCATCAAGGAGTGAGGCATTGGCAATTTCCAAACTTGTTAGATCAATAATCATTGTCTGGAAATTCAGTAGTGCTTCTAGTCGTCCTTGCGAAATCTCTGGTTGATAGGGAGTATAGGCAGTGTACCAGCCTGGATTTTCTAGAATATTGCGTTGAATGACAGGTGGGGTAATGCAGTCGTGATACCCCATGCCAATAAATGAGCGAAATACTTGATTTTTCGAGGCGATTTCTTTTAGTTTAGCTAAGGCTGCGTATTCACTCTGCGCTGGTTCTAGCTGAAGCGATCTATTGAGTCGAATTGCCTGCGGTACAGTTTGGTCGATTAAAGCATCAAGCGTTGCCAAACCCAATTCGTCAAGCATTTGTTGAATTTCTTCCGGCTTAGAACCAATGTGCCTTTGTGCGAAAGAAAAAGATTCTTGTGCTTCTTCTACCAGCTGCTGACGAATTGAACCAGTACTAGAGCTATAAGCTACCACAGACTGCTCTCCAGACACGACTTCTTCTTCATATTCTGCAACATTATTTTAAATAACGAGAACTAGGGACAGGATAATTATGCAATTTCATGACTTTTTCATACCTCAATCTTTCAATCCCTAGCCTGATTTAATCTCTAACTACTCACCCTCTACTTGTGCCTGATACTCATCCGCAGACATCGTATCATCAAGTTCACTAGGGTCAGTTATTTTTACTTTTAACAACCAACTTTCGCCATAGGGGTCATCGGCTAACTGTTCAGGTGCCTCTACTATGGCATCGTTACACTCTACTACTGTACCGCTTACTGCGGCGTACAAGTTCTCCACAGCCTTCACCGACTCAATTGTGCCAAAGCTTTCTCCTTTCGTGATGGCATCACCAACTTCTGGCAATTCTAGAAACACAATGTCACCTAGTTGATCTACAGCAAAGGCGCTAATCCCAATTGTGGCGATATCGCCATCTAACCGTACGTACTCGTGAGAATCTTGATATTTTAAATCGCTGGGATATTCCAGTGCCATATGTAACCTCAACAATAAAAAGTTTTGATACTTAGTACTTTCTACAGCATGCATCATCAAGCTGTAGAGTGAGCATTTTAGTGCTAGCGCTCATTATTTCATAAAAATCTGGGACGATTTTAAGTTAATAGCCGCGTTTTTGAACGATAGAATGGACGTTTAACAACGATCGCTGGATATAGTTTCCCGCGAATCTCAACGTCTAGCTGCTGTCCTAATTGACTCAAAGAAGTAGGAACATACGCCAAAGCAACTGGATAACCCAATGTAGGCGAGAGTGTACCGCTTGTGATTTCGCCCACAACTTTCGAGTGCGATAGCACTTGATAGCCATGACGCGCTATGTTTCTACCTTCAAGACACAACCCGACTAGTTTGCGTTGAACTCCATGTGCTTTTTGTTGGGCAAGAACTTCACGCCCAATAAAGTCCTCTTTCGTGTCTAAATGAACTAGCCAGCCCATGCCAGCTTCTAGAGGTGTGGTTGTTTCATCAATATCTTGTCCGTAAAGCGCCATTGCAGCTTCGAGTCGCAGCGTATCACGCGCACCAAGCCCGCAGGGAATGACACCAGCATCGTAGAGCGATCGCCACAATTTTATCCCTATCTCTGAATCAACCATCACTTCAAATCCATCTTCTCCAGTGTACCCAGTTCGCGCCATAAACCCAGGTTGACCGAGAACTGTTGCTTCAAGATGACCAAAAGCTCTAATCTCAGATAAGTCTTCTTGAACAAATTGTTGTAGAGTGGCAGCAGTTTGAGGTCCTTGCACAGCAATTAAAACTTTTTCTGAAGAGACATCGTGCAACTGTACTTGCTCTGAATCAACGTTTTGCCAAATCCATGCTTTGTCTTTATTGGTAGTTGCAGCATTGACAATCATCACGCCCCGCTGTTCTCCTGCATCTTCCCCTTGGTAGTAAAAAATAATATCGTCAATAATTCCAGCTTGGGAGTTTAACAAGACAGTGTATTGCGCTTGACCTGGTTGCAGGCGTTTCAAATCCGAAGGGACTAAACGCTGTAATTGAGAAATTAACTGCTTCCCGCGCAAGATGAATTTACCCATATGGGAAATATCAAACATTCCTGCTGCAGTTCTCACCGCTTGATGTTCTTTACTAATACCAACAAACTGCACCGGCATTTCCCAACCACCAAAGCTAGTTAGTCGGGCTTTAAGTTCGAGTGCAAGTTGATACAGAGGCGTTTGAGCTAACGGTAGCACTTCTGAAATTAACTCTTCTTGACTAGCCACAGACAACCCATTAAGTTACTAAATATCTTATTATCTCGAACTTGGCAGGCAAGACGCCTACCTCCCAGCTAATCATATTAATTTAGTGAACTCCTTAAGCACCAGACGACTTCTTAATTGATACACCAGTATTTAGCCAAACGCCACATAAAATCATTGCCCCACCCAATACAGCTAGCGGCGAAAGTAATTGCCCAACCAGGAAAATAGCAAAAATTGCCCCACATACTGGTTCAATCATGGCGACTAGGGTTGCCACACGTGCCGGAATCTTACGTACTCCCCATAAAAATAAACCAAAGGGAACAACAGTTCCTAGTAAAACAATATATGCAACTGCAGCTAAATCCATAGCACTCAACTCAAGAATTTTTTGCCAGGGAGTGAACGGTACACTCAGAAAACTACCGACTCCCATCCCCAGTCCTAATACTGTTAACGGGTGTGCGTGCATTCCCATTCCGAGATAGGAAAAAGTAGCGAATAAAAAAGCCGAAGCTATGCCATAAGCTATTCCCAATCCTCCTGCAAGCCCTTGGGGACCTACTACTAAAAAATACGCTCCCACAACTGCAAATCCCAATCCAAATAATTTCGGTCGAGACAAACTCTCTCCACGAACCAAAGCGTATAAAGTTAGTAATACTGGAGCCATATACTGTAAAAATAGCCCAGTTGCCACACTTGATAAATGAATTGCTAAATAATAGCTAACTTGAGTCAGGGTTAATGCTAATCCGATCGCAAAAAGGCGCGGTAACTCTTTATGACTTGGCGGCAAGCGCCATATGAAGGGCAAAAGAACTAAAAAACTCCCGAAAAAGCGTAACGGAACCAGAATTGCAGGTTCTAGTGTTCCTCCCATTAAACGCCCAGCTAACGCCCCAGCAAAGCCCCATAGCAGTGCAGCACACAATACTTGAATCATTTAATTGCAGATACCCTTATTGCCATTGATGCGATTGAGGTAAAGCGATTCCTACTGTAACGTATGAGAGATAGACTTATTTTCTCGTTGCAACCCCTTAATTTACATGAAGTAGCAGCTAGACAACTATCAGCACAATTAGCAATGAGCTACTATCTGTTAGCTCTTAACTTTAATTAAGTTAATCTTTATTTATTTTTCTTAAAATAGAAGTATTGGTTTGAAAATAACTTGAGATCTACTTCATGTCTGCATCAAACATCCAATCACGCGAATTGACAGCAAATCAACAGGTATCTGATTCAACATCTTGGAAGATTAAGTTACTGTATGATGGCGAGTGCCCATTGTGTTTGCGCGAAGTCAACTTTTTGAGGAAACAAGATGCTGGTCGCGGGCTTGTAGCATTTGTAGATATTGCAGATGAAAATTATACCCCTGAAGCACATGGCGGTGTAGATTTTGAAACTGCGATGGGGCGGATTCATGCAGTAATGCCTGATGGCAAAGCTATCCAGAATGTAGAAGTTTTTCGCCGAGTTTACGAAACTTTAGGGATGGGATGGGTTTACGCTATTACCAAGTTACCCATCATTGGTGCTTTTGCCGATATGCTCTATGGCATTTGGGCTGACTGGCGGTTGCGACTTACTGGAAGACCAGACTTAGCAACAATTGTTGCCGATCGCCAAAAGCAGTTAGAATGCAAAACACAAGGGCGCTGCCAGATTAAATGAATTATTTTGATGCCCGACAATACGCGCCTGCAACTCTTCGCAATCGAGAACCAATTCTCAAGGTTCTACTCGAAGTTTTGCCACCGACAGGCACAGTGTTAGAAGTCTCTAGTGGAACCGGAGAACACGCTGTTTTTTTTGCACCGCAAATTTATCCACGTAAGTGGCTGCCGTCCGATCCTAATCCAGTAGCACGAGCTAGTATCATGGCATGGAGCAAACATGCTCCTGCCGAAAATTTATATCCAGCGATCGCTCTCGATGCTTGCGATCCAGTTTGGACGGTTGAACAACAATCACGAGAAATTGTTGCGATCGTCAACATTAATATGATCCACATTGCGCCTTGGTCGGCTTGCTTAGGATTACTTGCAGGTGCAAAGCGAATTCTTTCCTCTGGTGGTATTTTGTATCTCTACGGACCTTTTAAACAAGGCGGTCAACATACAGCAGAGAGTAATGTTGCCTTTGATGCAAGTTTGCGCGTTCAAAATCCAGAGTGGGGCGTCCGGAATTTAGAAGATGTCGTAGAAGTAGCCGCAGCAGAAAATCTTTCGTTGATCAAAACTGTCTCTATGCCAGCCAATAATCTTTCCATAATTTTTCGGAAGATGTAATGTAAAATTGCGATCGCTCTGAGTGAGACTAACGCTTTAGCAATGAGAAATCCTATCATAACCATGTTAGATTTCTATGGCACTAAGACTCGTCAGAATGGACGGGATCAAGTATTATCAAATTAATTTCAACTTCATATTTACTTAATCATTTGCGATTTGCCTACACACCATCAGGTTTAGTTAGTGCGATCGTCATTTGAGATGAAACACGATCGCTGCGAGCGATCGCGGTTAAATCCGCTGTGTTACCCAATCAAGTATCGATGAGGTGCTGTTAAAGGAGCGCTACTATGCTGCATTTGAAGAGATTTTTAGATCAGCAAGTGGTGTTTTTGTGTCTTAATCTCAGCTTGATAGGATATCAATGCAGCAACCCAAAATAATCTCTTGTTTAGCAAAAACATTCAAAAATAATTACAACCACCCCTTACCCAAACAACAATTCCCGTGTTAGAAGCATGTATACTCGCAACAATATTATGTGGATTTTTCGGCATTATTTTTAAAAAGAACATAATGATGAAGATCATCTCAATGGATGTTATGAGCACAGGAGTCATTGCCTATTATGTGCTAATCGCATCGCGAGATGGCTTGTTTACACCTATTTTGGCAAATACTCAAAAAGGTGCTTACGCCGATCCAGTTCCTCAGGCAGTGATATTAACAGCGATCGTTATCGGCTTTTCGATTCAAGCTTTAATGCTAGTCGGTGTCATGAAACTAGCACAAGACAACCCGACTTTAGAAAGCAACGAGATCGAGAAGAACAATATGCCATGAATACTCTGACAATTGCCTGGATCGCTTTATCACTGTTTATGGGGTTCGTCATTTATTTACTCCCCAAAGTTGACCGATACCTTGCACTGAGTGTGGCTGTTGTTTCGCTGGGATATGCATTGCAGATATTTGGAGAACAGTCGCCCTTAACACTGCAATTGTTAGATAACTTCGGTGTCACTTTAGTAGTCGATCAGTTAAGTGGCTACTTTATACTAACCAATGCACTAGTAACAGCAGCAGTCATTATCTACTGTTGGCAGGACAAAACGGCGTTTTTTTATATGCAGACCATCATTCTGCATGGTAGCCTGAATGCCGTATTTATTTGTGCAGATTTCATGAGCCTTTATGTGGCATTAGAGGTGATTGGAATTGCTGCATTTCTTTTGATTGCCTATCCGCGAACGGAACGCTCAATCTGGGTTGCTTTACGTTATTTATTCGTCAGCAACACGGCAATGCTGTTTTATTTAGTAGGCGCAATCTTAGTTTACAAGGCAAATCACTCGTTTGCTTTTGCTGGTTTAAGTGAGGCACCAACTGAAGCAGTTGCCTTAATTGTTTTAGGATTATTAACAAAAGGAGGAGTCTTTATCTCAGGTTTGTGGCTGCCGTTGACTCATTCAGAATCAGAAACACCAGTATCGGCATTATTGTCAGGAATTGTCGTCAAAGCAGGAGTATTTCCTCTCTTACGTTGTTCGCTGCTTGTTGATGATGTATATGCGATCGCCCGAATTTTTGGAGTTGCCGCAGCATTATTTGGTGTATTCTATGCAATTTTAGAAAAAGATACTAAGCGCACGCTGGCATTAAGTACACTTTCACAGTTGGGCTGGATTCTCGCTTCACCAGAAGCAGGAGGCTTGTATGCGCTGGCACATGGCACAGCAAAATCAACGCTATTTTTGATTGCGGGGAATTTACCAAGTCGCAACTTCCAGCAACTGCAACAACACAAAGCGATTAATCCTGTGCTGTGGATTGCTTTAACTATAGCTGGTCTTTCGATCTCAGGTTTTCCTTTGTTTGTTGGTTTTGGCGCAAAGATACTAACACTGAGTTATTTACCTACTGCTTATGCAACCGCCATGAACATCGGGGCTGTAGGAACAGCGATCGTGTATGCTAAATTCATCTTTCTCCCGCGTGGAGGACAAGAGAAAACCCGCTTTGGTTTATCGCTAGCGGCAATTCTGACGATTAGTGCGTTGCTGTTGGCAAACATTGCCTACTATCAAGCTTATACCGTTGCAAATATTGCAAAAGTACTTGCCATTATTGCTACTGGTTGGGTGGCATATCTCCTAGTTTTACGTCGTGCCGAGCTTAAACTACCACGTGTGCTTGAGCAATTTGAGCATCTGATTGGTGGTATGAGTTTGATGTTGATATTGCTGTTTTGGATGGTATTTGCATGACTGGATATCTCAATTTGATATTGCGACTCGTTATCTGGTTTCTCCTCACTGCCAACTTCAGTGTAGTTAACATCATCATTGGTGTGAGTGTGGCATTGCTTTTGCCCCATAACCATAGATCCCGTGCGGCATTAAAAGATTGGCTCCGGGCGCTAGGTGAGATTGTCGTGGCGATTCCACAGGCATATATTGAAGCTTTTGAAATCATGCTCCGTCCGCACACTCAAGAGGAAGTCACTATGGAACGCGTGCCACCGCGACGGACACCTGGACTCATCTTTCTCGATATATTCCTGATTACCTTTACTCCCAAAACGATTGTTTTGAAATATCACGAACACGGCTGGTACGAAGTCCACCGAGTGCGGCGGAGGAAAGCATGAATCTGGTAATAATGGCAATGATTTTAGCGCTGCTCATACCAATTTACGAAGCGTGGAAGAACGATGAAGTCTGGCAACGGATGTTGGCATTTGCCAGTATCGCAACCAAAACAGCAATTATGGCACTCGTGATTTCTGTCTTGCGCGACGATTGGATGATCGGAATTGTCGCCGTGATTATCCTCAGTGTCGGAAATGCTGCATTAATGCTGCTGGCTCACGTCATCAAAAGAATAAATGATGTCTCAAATTAGTAATCTATGCTTAACGTATTAAGTTATACCTGTATAGGTTTAGGAATTATTTTTTGGTTTTGGGGAACCTCGCATTTACTTGGCAACCGCTCAATTTTATTTAAACTACATAGTCTTTCAGTTTCAGATACTCTTGGATCGATGAGTATCATCATCGGACTACTTATAAAAATACCCAGTGAATGGCCTTTGCTGATTCTCGCGATTATCTCTTTAGCAATTTGGAACACTGTGCTGGGATATGTCTTAGCCTACTGTTCTAGTAGTGGAGATAACTATGAACGAGAATGATCTTTCTGTCTATGTCATTACAGCACTGCTGCCATTGACTGCATTTATGTTGATATTTCAGGTCAATCCCTACCATGCCTTAGTTATGCGTGGCATTTTGGGAGCAATAGCAGCGTTAGTGTATGCGGTTTTGGGAGCTGCAGATGTGGCTTTAACTGAAGCATTGGTAGGTACAATGCTGGCAATTACACTTTATGCAGTTGCAGTACGTTCATCACTTGTGATGCGGCTTGGTATCCTTAAAGATTTGAGTACACAGGGCGAACGCCAATTTGAACAACTATTAGACGATTTACGCATAATCTTGGGCAAACGTCATATGCGACTTGAGGTATTTCCTTACACAGATATGCAGTCATTAGATCAAGCACTGATTGAGAAAGAAGTACACGCAGTATGCAGCCAGCGATCGCAACCACAGTCTGACTTTGAACAAGACTATGCAGCCTGTGAAAATGACAAACTATGCTTTCATACTGCCGTCAGGGTGCAACGCCTCTACGAAATTATGCAAGCTGAACTTACATCGCCAGGCAATATTCTTACCTATGTCAAGCCATCAGGCTCAAAGGAGGAGCATTCATGAAATGGGTCTATATTGCGGCGGGAATTGCACTATTTATCAAAATGCTGCTGATACCCAATCCAGCACTGAATTTATTAGATACTTCAATTGTAGAATTGGTTGTTCGAGATAGTGGTGTACCCAATGCAGTGTCGGGTATTATCTTCCGAAATCGCTTGTATGACACGATCTTTGAGGTTGTAGTATTTACAATTTCTATCTTGGGTGCTTATTTTCTACTGGCTAATGAAAAGCCATCCACCAAAATTTATCAGTTTACCGATCAACCATCGATTGTGTTAGCACGTTTAGGTGCAACCATTGCTGCATTAGTCAGTATTGAACTGGCAATTCGGGGACATTTAAGCCCAGGTGGTGGTTTTGCCGCTGGAGTAGCAGGTGGAACAGCGATCGGTCTAGTTGCAATTACCTCATCATCAGAGTGGATGCAGGCACTCTACAAGCGCTGGCACTTTGCTACATGGGAAAAAATTTCGATTTTGATTTTTATTGGGCTAGCGGTGATTACTTTGTCTGGTCTAGAATTACCACACGGAGAATTAGGCGCACTTGTGAGCGGAGGAGTTATTCCTATTCTCAACATTCTAGTTGCTGCGAAAGTTGCGTTAGGTTCGTGGGCTGTAATTTTGCTGTTTATTCGTTATCGTGGGTTGTTGTAAAAAGGGGAAGATAGAATCAAAGTTTTAAATTTTGACTTTTGAGTTAACTCCATTCATCATCTATAACTCCACACAGCAGTAAATCTATTCCTTAACAATTTACTTCTACAAGCTTGGAGAAATCTTGAACTGCATAACTGTCTTGAATTACCCAACACTTGAGGTAACTTAATGGGAATTATGTCTTAGCAATATGAGTGGTTTGATTATTACAAGTCTCAATCCAGGCTATCTGATGCTTTTTGAGTTCCATATTTAAGTTTGGTGGTAATTTTGCTTTGCCAGAAAGTGCTACTAAGTAAATGAGATCCAGGCAAAACTTTCCACGAAAGTAGCCACCATGAGAGTCAATTTGACCAATTCCTAGAAAATGACAGATCGAGGTTGCTGTGTAATTGAGTAAATTTGTGATGGAATTATTTGCTGTCAGTACACTTAAGCGCCGTCCCTGCAAACCCGAATTAGTAACTAACTTATCTTGATAATCAGTACAATCAACGACTGTAAAAAACTGGTATACATCACTTGTAGAATAGAAAGGCTTCTCTGTAAGATTAATGTTACGGGTGAATGCACGAACACCAAGATCTTTATCGCTAACATTTATCATGCCATAAGAGCGGTTTTTAGTGAGTGTAAGATTCCCAAGTCGATAGCCACCGATCCGAGAAGCCGAGGGAAAAACGAAGTAGTTCGCCACAGTTGAAGCTAGACGCAGCACCATGTCTGCATCATTAGTAAACAGGTAAGCTTCCTTAAAGCGCGGCAAGCAACTTTTTAGAAAGTTGGAGTGACCTGTAGTAATTGCCCAAATGGGAATATCTGGCGATGCCAGAATCAGCGACTTCAAAGTAAAGAAATGTCCAATTTTGCTGAGTTCTACGATTTCCTCAGCAGTTAAAGATCTTTTAGTGTCTGTACCGCCAAAAGGACCATCAGTCGTCTTCCACCGCATAATTGCAGACGGATCAAAAATATCGGAGAGAATGCGAATCATCTGAGTTGTCACAAAGCAACCCATACTATGTGCAACAAAGCTGAGATTGACAACTCCAAAAAACTCAGGATCTGACTTTAAGTGTTCCGCTGCTTCAGGAGAATGAAGTGCCTTTTCCTGAAGAATCTCTTGTAATATCACATGTAACCAACGTACTAACTCAACAGCATCAAAAACACCATGATTGGCAGCGCGATCGCGATCTCGAAAATAGACAACGAGGCGTAGAGCAACTAAACACAATACTAAACCTCCTAAAATCAAACCTAATGAATACAGTAGAGTTGCTCTAAACACAAATATTAGGGCTACTGCCCCAATAAGAAGTAGCTGTAGCATTAGTGGCATTGCTCGTAACCAATCAATCCATTGAGACTTAAGAACTGATTCTGATGGCCAAGAGAAGTTAATAAAAATCACAAAATCATCAAAATATTTACCAGAAGTATCTGCTTGAAACTTGCGTTCTAAAGGTTCGTAAGTATTCTTTTCAAAATTTTCAAGTGGAACGTTATATCCATGAATATCTAAAATGATACTGATTTTTTCGAGGATATTTTGTCCCGAGTTCTCCCATTTAGATTCAATAAATTTTTTTAGAGTTTCTTTAAGTTGAGCTAGAGCATTTAGAGAATAAGAATAATCTGAAAACAGATCTTCACGGTATTGGCTCTCAGCATTATTAGGAACTGTACTACAAATTAAACAATGAGCAAATGTTGTACCATTTTGGTTGTAGCGCTTAATAATTAGCTGAGGATGTTCTGTTGGTTGATTCATCTTGCTTTACTACTCTTCAAAGTACCTCTTTGAGCTGAGATTTAAGTCCGTCTGAGTAGTAGAGTACATTGCACAATGACACTGAGATATTTTTTACTGATTACCAAAGCAAACGGTGAGTGTTGCTAGCTATAGGTACACAGTACTTAGCGTTAGCTTATTTGTTAATCTAGTTCAGTAATTATTATGCAGCTCTACGATAATACTTCTATACCTACGTCATAAATAGACTTAGAAATATATTGACTTGTTGTCTCACAGTAAATCAAATACCAAATACTTCAATATAATTCTTGCTCTTTTTAGAAAATGAAAATGAAATTGTTGTCCTAATTAGATAAGAAAGCTTGTAAAGTACAGTGAAACTTTTCAATCTAGATAGTTTTATCTCTTTCTTTCTCTATAGCTTAGTGACGTTTGATTACACTAGCTGATGCTATTAGTGTGCTTTTGCCGTTTAATATGGTGGGCTGCTCATGTGAATATTGCTCTAGCTACTAGTCAGTTCGACAGCAAATTTACCATCTAGTATTTTCCATCACGAGATAATCCGACTTTTTCGGAATTGGAATACAAAACTTTACAGTACAGTTATATTATTTGAGTACCGTTTAAAATCACTTTTGTTGTAGTCATCTTTCTTAAAAAGATGAGAATGTAGGGCAATTAAGCGATCGCAAATTAAAAATTAAGTGAATTATTTTAGGAGTAGTGAGTAAGTTAGCAGTAAATCACGAATGCTTCTTTTCACTACTTGATGGAATTGCACCATGTTTTAGTCATGCAATGCTCAGTAGCATCCCTGTCCTCATAAACATTGCAAATATCTATATTGCACTAACTTTAATAATGGAGCTAAGCGGATTCGAACCGCTGACCCCCTCAATGCCATTGAGGTGCTCTACCAACTGAGCTATAACCCCTTGAGCGTTTTGTATTATGGCTGAATTATCGATAAATTGTCAAGTTTTGCTTGCTGTGGTTGATTTGGTATGATTACCCTGACGCACTCATGAGGTAGGTTATACAGTTACCCATGAGAAAATAAACAACTAGCATTGCTGCGGCTGCAAGTGCTACTAGCGTTCCTGCTAGCATCAAAGAAAACTCTTTACGATAAAAGGCTTCTTCCATTAAGTGCAGTGACCAAGCCACTAGCGCTACATCAAATATGAGAATTGGTATCAGCATTCTTAAAAAGTTAATTCTTATTCATATATCTTAACAAGAAAATTTACAATACGCTTGCAACCAAATATGAGTTAATTCTTAAGCTGTGACTCTGACTGGACACCCGCGATCGCGCAAGTAATCTTTGATTTCTTTAACGCTCAATTGTCCATAATGTAACAGTGAGGCAAGTAAGGCGGCTTCGGCTTTACCTTCGGTGAGTGCGGTATGAATATGTTCGCAGTTACCAGCCCCTCCAGAAGCAATCACAGGAATCTCAACTACCGAAGCGATCGCCCGCGTTAACTCCAAGTCATATCCAGCTTGCGTGCCATCAGCATCCATACTCGTGACTAGTAATTCGCCTGCGCCTCTTTGTGCGACTTCTTTTGCCCAAGAAAGCGCATCAATGCCAGTGTTTTCGCGTCCACCCCGTACATAAACATCCCATCCAGGGTTAGCTGCGTCTTGCCTCCGTCGTGCGTCTATAGCAATGACTATACACTGATTACCAAAGCGATCGCTAGCACGGTCAACGAGTTCAGGTTGCCTTACAGCAGCAGAATTGATACTTACTTTATCTGCGCCGGCTCTTAACAAACTTTTAATTTGTTCTAAGGATTGAATACCACCACCAACAGTGAGGGGAATGAACACCTGTTCTGCTGTGCGATACACCACATCAATAATGATGTCGCGGTCTTCATGAGTTGCTGTAATATCAAGAAACACGAGTTCATCTGCTCCAGCAGCATTGTAAACTTTGGCAAGTTCAACAGGATCGCCCGCATCTTGTAAATTAACAAAGTTAATTCCTTTTACTACTCGCCCCGCGTTGACATCCAAACACGGCAAAATTCTTTTTGCTAACATTGCCTGCTCCTGAGTTAGTCGTGTAACGATCAAAGCACAATTAATTTGTGTATTTAAATTAAATTTTTAATCATGGCGATAATTTCTTCTAAGCAATCTCACTCTGAACCCGAACGCCGTAACACGACAACTACTCGTCGTCCCACTCCCCAGCGTGAAGAACTTTTACAGCCGAAAGCGACAGTTGATGAGCGTAGTAAGCAAGAAGAAAGCATTCGCCCCCAAAAATTTGCTGATTACATTGGTCAAAAAGATTTAAAAGAAGTTCTTGATATTGCTATTAAAGCGGCAAAAGCTAGAAGTGAAATCCTCGATCACTTACTATTGTATGGTCCACCTGGATTGGGAAAAACCACAATGGCGCTGATTTTAGCTGCAGAAATGGGCGTTAATTGCAAAATCACGAGTGCGCCAGCCTTAGAACGTCCACGAGATATTGTAGGGCTTCTTGTAGGATTACAGCCAGGAGATGTTTTATTTATCGATGAGATTCATCGTCTCTCGCGCATGGCAGAAGAAATTTTGTATCCGGCGATGGAAGATTTTCGGGTTGACATTACAACGGGTAAAGGTTCAAGTGCCAAGTCACGCAGCATACCACTGCAAAGGTTTACTTTAGTAGGAGCAACAACACGCGCTGGTTCGCTATCATCACCGTTACGCGATCGCTTCGGATTAGTACAACGATTGCGGTTTTATCAGCCAGAAGAACTCAGTCAAATTGTTTTACGGACTGCACAGTTACTTCAAACGGCGATAACTGATGATGGGGCGCTAGAAATTGCGCGGCGATCGCGCGGAACACCAAGAATTGCTAATCGCTTACTTAAAAGAGTACGCGACTATGCCGAAGTTAAATCTGCGGGAGCAATCGACCAAAATGTTGCAGCCGAAGCATTAGAACTCTTTCAAGTCGATCCTTGCGGCTTAGATTGGACGGATCGCCAAATGCTAAGTGTGATGATTGAACAGTTTAACGGAGGACCTGTCGGTATTGAGACAATGGCAGCAGCCACAGGCGAAGATACGCAGACAATTGAGGAAGTGTATGAACCATACCTGATGCAAATAGGTTATTTGCAGCGAACACCTCGCGGTCGAGTTGCTAGTCCCGCAGCATATCAACACTTGGGTTTTACTCCGCCCAATGAGCAGCTTTCTTTACTACCATAAGCATGGAACTTGGTAATAGGTAATCGATGCCTTAAATTTAATGATCCATCACTGCTTGTCATTATTCTGGGATTCATTCAGCTTTTGTGGGTTGGGTATCTTGCCTGACCAAAGTTAAAATTTGGCACTTTTGCTAGAGATTTATTAGAGAACGCCTGCGTCAGTCTTGTAGCGGATTATTCAATACCGAAAAATTTAGATGATACGACTAATCATAATTTTCTTAATACTTTTGTTTGGGGTAACACAGCCGGTATTAGCACAATCCCAACCACAAATAACAGCAGAACAGTTTCAACAACTCGACAGTTTAGCCCAACAAGCTTTAGATGCTACCAACAGTGGCGATTTTGCCACTGCAGAAACTTACTGGACGCAAATTATTGACTTGTTTCCTGATAACCCTGCCGCATGGAGTAATCGCGGAAATGCCAGAGTTAGTCAAAATAAACTTGATGAAGCACTAGCCGACTACGATAAATCTGTGGAATTAGCCCCCAATGCCCCTGATCCTTACTTAAATCGCGGTACAGCATATGAGGGGTTAGGACGATGGGAAGAAGCGATCGCTGACTACAATCGCGTTCTCGAAATTGACCCCAATGATGTAATGGCGTATAACAATCGCGGTAATGCTGAGGCTGGGTTAGGACAATGGGAAAATGCCATTGCCGATTATCGTAAATCAACAGAAATTGCCTCTAATTTTGCTTTTGCCCGTGCCAACTATGCTTTAGCACTGTATCAAGTCGGCAAAAAAGACGAAGCGATTCGCAATATGCGTAATATTGTCCGTAAATATCCTAACTTTGCCGATATGCGGGCTGCGTTAACTGCGGCGTATTGGGAACAAGGTAAACAAGGAGAAGCTGAGAGTAACTGGGTATCTGCGATCGGACTCGATCGACGATATCAAGATATCAACTGGGTCGCAAATATACGTCGTTGGCCTCCTGTGATGGTAGCAGCATTAGAGAAGTTTCAGAAATTGAAATCTTAGGAACTCACATAGATAAAGAATTGGTTCATTAAAAGTTTGGCGAATGAATTCACTGCTAGACAAACAAAGTCTACCTGCGTGGACTATGGGTAAGGTATGTCTTACCCTTAAAACTTATATTGAAAGTGTGCGAAGGCACATTTTGTTTAAGTAACCCCGACTTTAGTCGGAAGGCATCTACGATTATTCTTTTAACCCTGACCCCTACTATATGACGCATTTCGGTATTCTTTGCCCTAGTTCTCCTGGACATCTCAATCCGATGATGGCACTGGGTAAGGAGTTAGTAAGACGCGGACATCGTGTTACCCTAATTCAAGTTCCGGAGCTAGAGTCTCAAGCATTAGCAGTAGGGTTGGAGTTTCAGGCAATTGGTGCCAAAGAGTTTCCGCCTGGGGTACTTGCAGAAAAGTTTGCTCGTCTTGGTCAACTCAGTGGCTTGAAGGCGATCGCATTTACACTCGATCTCATTAAACAGGGTGGCACAATTATCCTGCGTGATGCTCCAGAAATTATTACATCAATTGGCATCGAAGCATTATTAGTCGATCAGGTATCTCCAGAAAGTGCAACTGTAGCAAAGCACTTAAAAATTCCTTTTATCACAATCTGCAATGCACTCATTCTCAATCAAGAACCTGGGATTCCTCCTTTTGTAACACCTTGGCAGCGTAACACAGCTTGGTGGGCATTACTCCGTAATGGCATAACATATGCAGTTTTAGAACGCGTAGCACAACCTGTTCGTCAAATATTAGATGAGTACCACCGGAAGTGGAATTTACCACTTTACAAAAAAGTCGCAGACTCTTTATCCAACTTGGCACAAATTAGCCAGCAACCTGCAGAATTTGAGTTTCCTCGAACGCAGTTACCTGAATGTTTTCACTTTGCTGGACCCTTTGTCGATCCTACAGGGCGCAAACCAATACCTTTTCCCTATGAACAGTTGACTGGACAACCACTCATTTATGCTTCAATGGGAACTCTACAAAATCAGCAGCAGAAGATTTTTCAGGCGATCGCTGCTGCGTGTGCGAACTTAGATGTTCAATTAGTGATTTCCCTAGGTGGCGCTAGCAATTTTTGTCTCCCTGAATTACCAGGTAAGCCGCTTGTTGTTCAATATGCACCACAACTCGAACTTTTGCAAAAAGCTACATTAACAATTACTCATGCAGGGCTAAATACCGCACTGGAATCATTAAGTAATGGTGTACCAATGGTAGCAATACCCATTACGAACGATCAACCAGGTGTTGCGGCGCGGATTGCTTGGACAGAAACCGGAGAGTTTGTACCGCTATCGCGCTTAAGTGTTCCTAGGCTGCAAAAGGCGATTCAACAGATCTTGACAAATGAAACTTACAAACAAAATGCAATAAGACTACAGCAAGCAATCCACCATGCAGGAGGAGTGCGTCGTGCAGCAGATATCATTGAACAAGCTGTTCTCACCAAACAACCTGTACTGAATCATACAAGTTTTTGAATTTCAGTAGGAGTTAATTCTTGTACGCTGTCAAAAATAACTTTTGCGCCTGCGATTTTTAGTGTTTCAGCGTAGGCATTACGTCTTTGCAATGATTCTTGAACGTGCGGTGGTAAAACACCAACACCAATCCACATCCGACTCGGATCGAGCGATCGCGCTTTTTTTACCGTATACATATCTGCAACTGTATCTCCCACATACAATACAGGAGTAGAGTTATCAAGGATATCGCTTGTTAATTGCTGTACTGTCGCCATTAGCCCTGTCGGATCAGGTTTGCTGGGTGCATCTTCCATCGCAACTAACACAGGAGATTGCAAACCAAGGCGTTTTTCTAACACGTAATTCGCTGAACCTCGCGTTGCGCCACTAAAAAAGCCCCAAGCGATACCAGCATGACTAAGTTCATTTAAATAACTACTGTTTAGCAACAATGGTTCATTACAGATATAACCTGTCCAATTGTCGGGGTCTGAGCCGCGATAGCGAGATTGAAAGAATGCGACAATTTTTGCATAGTCTAGCGCTAGGGAATTACGCTGTTGTCCCTGTGCTTCAAAATAGCGATAAATCAACTCCTGTGATGCTTCCCAATCGTTATTCCAAACGCCCTCAGATTTGAGTACGTCAATATCTGCTAAAGATGGACGATAAGCATCTTGCGTAAAATATTCCACCGTATCTGCGATCGCCCGCCGATAAGAACCACCAACATCGCGTACTACGCCATCAATATCAAAAACAACGATTGCTGAAACAAGTAATTGAGATTGTTGTGTCATCTTTATCCCGATAAGGGACTTATTACCTTACAAGCCTAATCATTTTACTGGGCGACCAGTCGTGTTGATACACACAAGTAATAAATCGCAAAATGTATCTTTGCACCCTGATGCTTTGTGTAGTATTCGTTTGACACACTACTTCCTAGAGAACAATTTACTTCATTTCAGCAGATGTTATGGCATTGCGTTAATATAAATGGTTGCACAGTTAGTAATTTTGCCTGGTACTGCCTCGGAGGTTTGATTGTCAAAGTTTATTTTAAAAGTTCTCTGGCTAGACGAAAATGTGGCGCTTGCTGTCGATCAAGTGGTTGGTAAAGGGACAAGCCCTTTAACTCGTTACTTTTTCTGGCCTCGTAATGATGCTTGGGAAGAGTTAAAAAACGAATTAGAATCAAAAAACTGGATTACAGATCAAGAGCGTGTCGAGTTGCTCAACAAAGCAACCGAAGTCATCAACTACTGGCAAGAGGAAGGCAGAAATCGCCCAGTTGCTGAAGCGCAGGCAAAATTTCCGGAAGTTGCTTTTACCGGAAGCGCCTAGCATTATCCATGTAACTTGGCTTTCGCTGACATGCAGCCAAAAGCATCAACCACCCTTGATGTTATTAATACGGGGGTGGTTTTTCGATCGCTAATTTGTAAGTATTTTAAGCAACCACAAGATATCATCATTCGTCAGTCCAAAGTTAGGCGAAAGTGCCGCAATTTGAGTTTGACCACTTCCACCTCTACTATTCGCATCGAAGAACAAGTGCCAGTATTTTTGTTGTAGATAAAGCGATCGCAGCGATCGCCTACTGATGAACCAATTATAAATTGAGCTGTAGAAATTGTTCTACCTGCAACAAGTCCACCACCAAAATTAGCCTTAGAAACTTAGATGTATCGTCAATTAATCACAAGGAAAACGATTTATTCACAGGGTTAATGTCAGTTGCATCGTAAGTATCGTTACTGCTACCTCCTATTACAGGATCTTTTCCACGACCGTAAAGAATATCATTTCCTTCGTTCTCTGCTATGTAATTATCTCAGTCATAACCATCGGTAAAGATAGTGTCATTCCCACTTAATCCACAAAGTATCATTATTAGTTAAAATTCATGTATACAGAAATTATTAATAAAAAAGATTTTGCTTATCTATATGTTTTGATAAAACAATTAGTTAAGTTTATTGACAGTAAAAAATATAGCAATATGTATTTTTAGAAAAATTTTTTATCTCTATTCATAATAGTAGTTGGCGTATTATGAACTTTGTTATTACTTAATAGTAAAAAGTTGATCAAGTAGAGTTTATTAAGCAGTAATGTATTAAAAATAACATTTAAATGTTATCTTCATAGCTGTGTAGCTACAACTTTGCTGCAGCATAGCAAATTGCACTGAGTTTTGATATTGAACTGATTAGTCTTTCCGGATACTGAAATTGGCATATTCAGTATGAGTACTTAGAAAAGAGCATTAATTTTGAGTAAAAAAATATTGCAGCAGCGGTAGATTGCTAAGTATAAATATTTAGAATTATCTGTGCATCTAGTGATGGAAGATGCATATTCTTCCCTACTGACACCTATAAACAAAGGAGTTTGGGGATGAGAGTATTACTGTCTAAACAATCGATATACCAGGGGAGCGATCGCCAATGGATGCAGAGGAAGCATTACGCTTGCTAGACAAACTTTTGCCACAGCAACGACTAGTCGATGTACAAGAACTCGTGCTTCGCCTGACATGGCAAGGATTAACTTACGCAGAGATTGCCGAACAAACTAATTATGAAGCTGATTACATCAAGTTTGTTGGTTTTCAATTGTGGCAAATGCTTTCAAAAGCACTAGGAGAAAAAGTCACTAAAAGTAACTTCAAGTCTGTTTTAAGAAGAAAAGTAACAGAATTCAAAAGAAACGACTTTATTGGCGAGCAAGCAAAATTAGCAACTAGTACAATTAATCATCCACACGCGATCGCATCCTCACAGTGCGATTGGAAAGAAGCAATCGATGTATCAGTATTTTACGGACGCGCCTTAGAGCTTGCCAAGCTTCAACAGTGGGTTACAAAAGACTACTGTCGATTAATCGCATTTGTAGGTGTAGGAGGTATCGGTAAAACGGCTTTATCAGTGAAATTAGCACAACGACTGCAAGATCAGTTTGAGTTTGTCATTTGGCGTAGTCTCAGAAATGCGCCACCTTTGTCGGAACTATTGACAACACTCATTGATTTCATTTCGCAACAGCATGAGGTTTTACCCGCAGTAGGCAGTATATCTCAGCTCATCGAATATTTGCAGGCTTTTCGTTGTTTACTCATTCTCGATAACTTTGAAGCAATCCTCAGCAGCAATCAATGTACTAGTCGCTATCGCCCAGGCTACGAGGAATATGGAGAACTGCTACTACAAGTCGGCAAAGTACCACATCAAAGTTGTTTATTAATCACTAGTCGAGAAAAACCTATAGAAGTCGCGGCTTTAGAAGACAAATGTCTTCCTGTAAGAACACTGCAGGTTTCTGGAGTAAGAATAGCTACAGGACAG
Source organism: Gloeocapsopsis crepidinum LEGE 06123 (assembly GCF_015207655.1). Classification (GTDB taxonomy): domain Bacteria; phylum Cyanobacteriota; class Cyanobacteriia; order Cyanobacteriales; family Chroococcidiopsidaceae; genus Gloeocapsopsis; species Gloeocapsopsis crepidinum. The sequence continues at coordinate 29,024 of NZ_JADEWN010000027.1, forward strand.
GAGATTTTAGTGACAAAAGGACTTCCAAGTTCTGTGGATGAAACTGAACAACTCATTGAATGCTACCGAGGGAATCCACTAGCTTTAAAAATTGCGGCAACTGCAATTTTGGATTTGTTTGATGGTAAAGTTGCGGAGTTTTTACAGCAAAGAACCATCGTTTTTAATGAAATTCATAATTTATTAGCTCACCAAATTCAACGGCTGTCACCCTTAGAAGAACAAGTTATGTACTGGCTTGCACTCAACCGCGAACCAGTTTTAGCCGCACACTTACAAGCAGATGGTGTCTTGGCAATATCGCGATCGCACGTTATCGAAACATTAGAGTCATTGAGTTGGCGATCGCTCATCGAAAAAAGTCCTGCTGGATTTATCCAACATCCTATTGTTATGAAATTCACGATCGAGCAATTCATTGAACAGGTCTGTGTGGAAATTTCAACAGGCAAAACTTACTTGTTGAACCGCTACCCTTTGCTCAAAGCTACTGCTCAAGATTACGTCAGAGAAAGCCAAGTTCGGATGATTTTAGAGCCAATGTTGAGTCATTTGCACTCGCACTTTCAATCTACAGCCAAAATAGAGCAGCAACTTCAGAAGATTTTGGCAACAATGCAAACAGATTGTGCTGAATCTCCAGGATACGGTAGCGTTAATATCATGAATCTATTACGTTAGTTGCAAGTCACTTGTAGTGGCGATCGCTTTGCTACTCTCAATCTCACACTAAACCTATAACATCCTACCAACAGGTGCGATCGCAATTACTTATCACTTCCTTAAGGACAGCTAATCACACTTTCACTTGCTGAGTTCTTCACATTTTGTTACAAAGGTAGGAAGACGTTCCGTAAAGCTTAAAACGCTATGATATTTGGCGGACTGAGTGGTTTAACCAATCCTACTGGCACTGACTGGGGAGAGCGTATGCTCAATACAGTTGCCAGCCAAACGATTCGCCATTTATTTAGCCGTAGCGAATCGGTAGAAGTTGCTGTCCGCTGTTATCCCTCTAGCAAATTGTTACAAGGTAGTATCGACAGCTTCAAAATGAGCGGTCGAGGTTTAGTCATCCGTAAAGACTTTTATGTTGATGAGATGTCATTTGAAACCGATGCGGTTGCTATTGACTTTAGCTCAGTTCTAGGCGGCAAGCTTACACTTAAACAATCCACGCAAGCTGTTGCTCAAGTTACCTTAACTGAAGATGGTATCAACAACGCTTTCAGTGCTGAACTCGTCAAAAAACGCCTTCAAAATATTTCTTTGCCAAGCTTAGCCGATATTTCCGGTGGCGAGACAATTTCTTTTAGCGATGTTCAAGTCCAACTGTTACCGGAAAATCAAGTCAAAATTTCAGCTAAAGCAGACATCAGTAACGGCGAACTAGTCCCAATTAGCCTAAAAGCAACTTTAGGAGTAGAACGACGCCGACGTGTCACTTTTCAAAATCCTCAGTTTGAAGCAGAAGACATTCCAGAAGAGCAACGCGAGCTTTCGCACACTTTAACTGATGCCTTAGCCGAAATCTTGAATAATATGGTTGATTTGGATCGCTTTGACTTAGATGGCGTCATGATGCGGATCAACCGTCTAGAAACTCAAGGTCAAAAACTTATCTTCAGCGGCTACGCTCAAATTGACCGTATTCCTGGTAACGCCTAGTTATGCTGTTTTGCCTTAAGTTAGCTATATAAGCAGATAAAGCGAAGCTGGGGAAGCTGAGGGAGTCATGAGTTTTCAGTATTGAGCTTGGAGAGTCGTGAAGTGTTGAGTTACAAGTTAAGAAATTCTAATGCCTCCGGCACACTGTGCGAACAATTCAAAACTCTTTAGGACTCAAAATTCTTCACGAGCAACTATCACTAGCTACTAAACTCTCTTTCTCTCGCTCCTCGCCCCTGTTCCCTCTTCTACCGTCCTACACCGACGTAGTAGAATCCAGCTTGCTGTAGCTTCTCACGGTCGAGGAAGTTACGACCATCGATCATGACAGGATTGTTCATCAAGCTTGCCATTTTCTCGTAATCGAGGTGTTGGAACTGTTTCCAATCGGTCACTAAAACTAAAGCATCACAACCGTCTGCAAGGCGCTCAGGATCGGTTTCAACCATCACGCCAGAAAGACCGTGGCGCATCCCGCTTTGAGAAACAATGGGGTCGTAGGCTTTTACTTTTGTTCCTAAACGATTGAGATGCTCAATTAAGTTAAGCGCAGGAGCATCACGCATATCATCAGTATCAGGTTTGAAGGTTAAGCCGAGTAAGCCAACTGTCTTACCCTTCAAGATTTTAAGAACCTGTTGCAGTTTTTCTACTCCTATTAGGCGCTGACGTTGATTCACGCTTACAGCAGCTTTCAGGAGGTGGGCTTCATAGCCATAGTCATCTGCAGTATGAATTAATGCTGAGACATCTTTAGGAAAGCAGGAACCACCCCAGCCAATCCCAGCTTGTAGGAATTTGTTACCAATCCGCGAGTCAAGCCCAATACCTTTAGCAACTTGCGTGACATCCGCACCAACGCGATCGCAGATATTTGCGACTTCATTAATAAAACTAATCTTAGTTGCCAAGAACGCATTAGCTGCGTACTTAATCATCTCGGCTGAACTTAGATCTGTCACAACGATAGGAACTGGTGGTAAAGTCTTATCTTCAGCAAACTGACGTTCCACAATTGGAGTATATAGTTCCTCCATCATCGCGATCGCTTTAGGGTTATTGCTACCTATGACAATGCGATCGGGGTTGAATGTATCGTAAACTGCCGATCCTTCCCGCAAAAACTCTGGGTTGCTGACAATATCAAACTCGGCGATTTGTGTTAAAGGCAATTCTTCTTTGACGCTACCAGCTGTAACAGGAACTTTTTCGCTTTGACGTTCAGCAATCCCATCAAGCACAAGCATGCGTACCCAGTCGCCTGAACCAATTGGTACTGTCGATTTATTAACGATTACTTTGTAACCACCGTTGAGATGCGCGCCAATTCCGCGAGCGACAGCTTCTACATAGCGAGTGTCACTTTCCCCTGTTGGTAAGGGAGGTGTTCCCACCGCGATAAATAAAATTTCTCCATGATTCACACCTGCACCTAAATCAGTTGTGAACTCAATTTTGCCTGAGGCGATCGCCGCCTGCATAATCTCTGACAGTCCTGGTTCAAAAATCGGTGACTGTCCGGCTTTCATCAACTTAACTTTTTCTTCGTTGTTATCGACGCAAATGACATGATGCCCAATATGAGCCAAGCAAGCACCAGTAACTAAACCAACGTATCCAGTACCAATTACGCAAACACGCATATTTTATCAATCCTCAATTTTATTGTTTTATGGTGGTTAGTTAGTAGAGTATGTAGAAGTTAGAGATCTACAAGATTATAGGTATATGGGTTTTAACAGCACAATTCCCTGAACCCCGATCCTGACCTCTAAACTGCAGGTCTGTGTAGCGTCCTCTCATCTTCTACTTTGCTATTTTGCTAGCTTCAAGTGGTTGCTCACTTTGAATGCGAGCTTGAAAATCTTCTATTGTCAGTGTTAGACCTTCTTGTAAAGGTACTGTAGGTTCCCAATTTAACCAAGTTTTAGCTCGGGTAATATCTGGACGGCGACGGCGAGGATCGTCTGAAGGTAAAGGCTCAAACTTGATCTCTGCGTCTGGATTGACGAGCTGTTGCACGGCAGTAGCTAGCTCTAAAATTGTATATTCGTCCGGATTTCCTAGGTTAACAGGACCAACACGATCGTTATTCATTAACCGCATCAGTCCTTCTACCAAATCGGAAACATAGCAGAAACTACGAGTTTGAGAACCGTCTCCATAGACAGTCAGCGGATTTCCTCGAAGAGCTTGAACGACAAAATTACTGACAACTCGACCATCATTTTCCAACATTCGTGGACCGTAGGTATTAAAGATCCGAGCTACACGAATGTCTACATCATTTTGGCGATGATAGTCAAAAGATAGTGTTTCAGCGATTCGCTTACCTTCGTCGTAGCAAGACCGAATTCCAATTGGATTAACGTTTCCACGGTAATCCTCTGTTTGGGGATGAACTTCAGGATCGCCGTAGATTTCTGATGTTGAAGCTAACAAGAAGCGAGCTTTAACTCGCTTTGCTAATCCCAACATATTCAGCGTACCCATTACACTGGTTTTGACAGTTTTCACTGGGTTGTACTGATAGTGAACTGGAGAGGCAGGACAAGCAAGGTGATAGATTTGGTCTACCTCTAACCGAATCGGTTCGGTGATGTCATGACGAATTAATTCAAAATAAGGATGCTCTAGCCATTTGAGGATGTTCCGCTTGTGACCAGTGTAAAAGTTATCTAGACAGATAACCTCATGTCCTTCTACCATCAATCGATCGATAAGATGGGAACCAACAAAACCAGCACCACCTGTAACCAAGATTCTCATAGTTTGTCAACAACTTAAATTAGGTATATTTAACTAGCGATCGCACTTTTGTATAAGGTAGCTTGCCTTAAGGCAGCGGTAAAGAGGTAATACTAAAATAAAGTCATTACCTCCCCTTGTACCTCAGGCACGATTTAGGCTGTATTCTGAGCGCAAATGATAATGTTTCTCTAGCTTCAATCAACTTTAGAAAAACCAAACTGAGTATTAATTCAACGAGATTCAATAGCAAGCTATCAAATTTGGAAATATTAACTCAGCATAATAGCGTACAATTCACAAAATCTTTAATAAATTCTTATAGATTCTGTCGCAGTCTGCTATTTCTCCAATTTTGTGCGGTTTGAGCGCTGCAGGAATTGCTCTCTAATCACAGCAGCGTTACTTTTTTGTGGTTCTCCTAGCAAGACAATCGACCCTGAAAGTTGCGCGACTAACTGAGACGTCAAATCACTCACCGCTAATCCGCCAGCACTTGTACGACGCTGAATCGAGCGCAGTACGACTAAATCGTATGCTTTAGCTGCAGTAATAATTGCTTGTGCGACATTTTCGTGGGGGACGACTTCAACAACTGGAGCTTGAGGTAAAGCCAGTTTGGATAACAAAAGTTCAATATTTGATTTGTTCCAGGCAATGCTACTCGGTTTAATGCGGCGATCGCAGACGTTCAACAAAGTAACCTGTGCCCCTATTGCCGTAGCCAGCAGTAAAGCAAAACGCAACGGGCGTAAGGCTTCTGGCGTAAAGTTTTGCACAGGGACGAGAATGCGTTGGATTTTTGTCGGAGACTCAAGAAGGCGCGTAACAGCAACTAAACAATGCGACGCCCACAATACACTATCAATCACATTGCCAAACAAGCGGGCACGAAAGCCAGTGCGTTTCCCCCAGCCCATAACAATTAAATTAGCATTTTGTTCGCGGCTAGCACGCGTGATGCCAAGGGCGATCGCATCATCAATGCGTAAGACTGATTCGGCGGTGACACCTAAGTCATGGCTCATCGCAGTAGCTTTATCTAACAGTGCATCAGCTTTGGCGATAGCACTTTCCAACTGTGGTGCATCCATGTGTGCTGGTCCAGTGGCGATCGCAAGTGGTACAAGCCGTCCTTGTGCTTGACGTGCGATTAATGCTGCCATTTCAATCAGATATTGCTCTGTATCAGGATTGTAGACCGGAACGACTACAGTCAAAGGCTGTTCAGTATCTGTAGTATCCAAATAAAGTGGCTTTGCATCTGAAGTCACACTTACAGTAGATGTCATCAACCCAACTGCTACTCGACTCGTCAGCAATGGTCCCAAAGTTGCTGTTACAAGCATTAAAACAATAACGCTATTCAACATACCTTCATTGAGTAGTCCGGCGCGGTATCCTACTAGTGTTGCAGCTAAGGTTGCTCCCACCTGCGGTATCGACAAAGACCACATTGTTAGTGCTTCTAGCCAGTTGTATCGATAAATCAGCTTTGCTAGAAAAGCAGCAATAAATTTGCTACCAATCAAACCAATGACAATCGCCAGCGTCAGCCAAATATTACTAATGCTGGCAACGAAAGCTGGAATATTAATCAGCAACCCTAAATCAACAAAAAAGATCGGAATAAAAAGTACACTGCCAACAAATACAACCTTTTCTTTAACAGGTCCTTCCCCGACAACATCATTAACTGCTAATCCTGCTAAAAACGCACCGACGATTTTTTCTACCCCAATTAACTGTGCACCTACTGCAGCTAAAAATACTGCAAGCAGAACAAATAGAAATTGCTTTCCCTCCTCATCACCTGAACGTCGGAAAAACTCTTTCCCTGCCCAATCAAAGCCAATTAAAACCGCAGCTGAATAAAGAAACAATGAGCCTAGTAGAGTAATCAAGCTCAGAGCGGTAAACTCTCCTGCATGGATTGCTACGCAAATGGCTAATACTAACAGCGCGCCGATATCCGTAAAAATTGTGGCACCAATAGTAACCGTAACAGCTTCGTTGTTAATAACTCCCAAACGACTAATAATCGGATACGCCAGCAGCGTATGTGAAGCAAACAGCGAACCAATTAAAATTGATGCATTCCAGCCGAAGCCAAAAATCCGCCCGACAAGTGTTCCGACAATAAGCGGTATTAAGAATGTAAAAGTACCAAACCCCAAAGATTTATTACGTGTTTGCCGGAACTGTTCCATGTCCACTTCCAATCCAGCAACAAACATGAGATAAACCAAACCAATATTGGATAGTAACCTGATTGTTGACTGTTCAGTTTGGAATAAATTTAAAAAATTAGGTCCAAGTAAAACTCCAGCTAGCAGTAAACCAACTAAGCCTGGTAGCCGCAGTCGTTCAAATACAATTGGTACTACAAGAATGACTATCAGTAAAATCACGAAGGGAACAATTGGTTCTTTCGTGAAAACTTCTGAAGCCGATTCCACCGCAAGGATGTGAAGGAATGACATAGACAGCACTGAGGAGAAAAGCTAGAAGGATTTGTGTAGCCCGCTTGTCAGCATTTACAAGAGCAAGAAAAACAACAAAGGCAACGAAAACTTGATAAATTTCCCTACTTCAAGTTGTTAGACTGCTTCCTGAGATTGTATGTTGAATTGACCCAAAAAGTCAGAGTCGGGGATTGGAGTTGAGGAGAATTAAGATGCCTCCGACTAAAATCGGGGCTATTTAAGCAAAGTGTGCACCTTCGTACCTAGAGCAAGACTTTTAACAGTTAGTCCATAGAGGGAGACAAGGTTTGTGGGGCAGCAGATTCATGCGCGATCGCATTCTTGATTCCTCTAACCTCTGAACCGTAGATCTAAGCGATCGCACGTCCCCTGATCCCTGACCCCTTCTATGGATGAATTTGGCTAAGAACAACTTTTAAGCGGTCATAGTCATCTTTTAATAACACACTTAAAGTTCTCCCTGCTTTAACTAACCATTCTCGGTCAGCTTTGCGTAATTGATATACTTCGCGAATTGCAGCAGCTGTCAGTGCTTCTACAGGCGCGCCATTAACTTGAAGCAAAGTCCTCAAAAAATCGAGTTGTTCCGAGAAAGCAACAATTGTCTCAGAGTCACAGTGATAAACAGCTTGGTGAATTTGTGGTGGTCGGGGTGGTAAATACTGATAAAATCGCTGTGGAGATCTTGCCTCAGGCGGTCGCTCAAAGCCCACGATCGCAGCTCTGAATTCAGTTTTTAGCATCGCGAAGATTTGTGGTTGTTGTTCGCGCAAGTCTTGTAAAGATAGACCTAATGCTCTTGCCCGATGGATCGAATCAATTGGCATCGTCGTTGCGTAGTAAACTACCGCATAAACTTGATTACCAGATTCTTCATCGACAGATTTTACCCAACTGCCGAACGCAGGCATAACAGGAAAGCTTAAATCGTCTGGTTCTAGACACTGAGCCAAGAATTCAGTTGTTGAGGTTTCTATGACTTCAGCGATGTAGTTTGGAGCGCGATCGCCTGTGGCAAATTGTGGTAAGGGAAGACGCATATGAGGGATCAAAGGTCAGGGGGTAGGGATCAGTGTGAAAATACCTCTAAGCTTTTATTTGGCTTTTTTGCGTCCAGTTTCTACTGGTTCTAGTTCTGAGAGGTTGAAAGTAATCAGTTTGTCCCAGTTGCCTCCTTCAAATAGCACAGCGGCTTTACCATCACTCACACGCTGTACTAATCCTTGAAAACGGTAGTAAGTATCGTTGGGATTTGTCACGCACACAGCTGTTCCAGGCAGGATCATCATATCTCTCTCTATGTTTTGCTTTTAATAGCTTACTAAAAACGGTTGTTTCAAGATATCTATTGTCTATATTCGTTTTGGCACAGACTCAAATCACTCTAAAATTATTATGCTACAGTTTCAGCCTCCAGGCTTTGGTCAAGGAGTTATACAAACATCATTAGGCTTAATGGTCTACTATGCCCCTGTCGATCCGATGTGGGCTGCTGCTACCTTCAAGCCAGATGAAAATACACCATCTTTAGTTTTTCTACATAACTTTGGTGGTGGGGCTTCTGCTTATGAATGGTCTAAAGTTTATCCTGCTTTTGCCAATGAATATCAAGTTTTAGCACCAGATTTAATCGGTTGGGGTCAATCAACGCATCCTGTGCGAGATTACCAAATTGATGACTATCTCACAACTATTGCCGAGTTCATCCAAAAAACTTGTCGTCAAGGTGCGATCGCTGTTGCTTCTTCTTTAACTGCTGCATTGGTGATTCGTCTTGCTGTTCAACAGCCTGATTTATTTCAGTCGCTGTTTCTTGTTTGTCCTTCTGGATTTGACGACTTTGGGCAGGGCGCGGGACGTCGCTTACCACTACAACTTATTGGAACACCGCTATTAAACGACTTGATTTACGCTGTAGGCGCACAAAATGAACTTGCAGTCCGTAACTTTCTACAGCAATTTCTCTTTGCTCAACCAAACCGAGTTACAGAGGAAATGGTAGCTGCCTACTTAGCCTCAGCACAACAACTTAATGCCAAATACGCAGCACTGGCGTTCTTGCAAGGAGAGCTTTATTTTGACTTATCGTTATATATCCAACAGCTAAGTGTACCTACAGTCATCCTTTGGGGAGAAGCTGCACAATTTACTCCGCTTGCTTTGGGAAGACGGCTAGCTCAGTTGAACCCGCGAGCAATTCAGCAGTTTCAAGCGATCGCATCCACAGGCGTATTACCTCATCTCGAAACACCTGAAGTTGTTATTGGTTTACTGCAACTCTATCTTCAGACACTGTCCACTTAAATGTGTCTCAAGTTACAAAAGATCTGCAAGCACTAAAGCAACTATTTTGTCAACCGTACGTCAATATGCTTTAGAAATCAAGTAGCAATATTGCTTTAAAAAGAGCAATATTTGCGCTTTTTTACGCTTAAATAAACTACTTTCTGGCATTAGTTAATCATAGGAACCTTTGATTCTTGCTAATGTCTACTCATTCTAGATAGCTACCAAAATTTTCGGAGAGTCCTTGACAATGTCTACTTTCACGCACTGGCAATCGGGAACCGCTGGATTAATGGCTTTGGGGATAACTGTTGGTGCTGTTGCTCCTACGATCGCACCTGCTCCATCTTTTGCACAAGCGTCTGCGTTTGCTGACGTTCCCGCTAACTATTGGGCAAGCCCCTTTATTGCAGAACTAGCAAGCAGAAATATTATTGCAGGTTTTCCTGATGGCGGTTTTCGACCAGAAGAGCCAGTGACACGCGCTCAGTTTGCGGCAATGGTGAGTAGGGCTTTCCCACGCGCAGGACAAAGACCTGCAGTTCAATTCACTGATGTACCTGGAAATTACTGGGGCGCAGCAGCAATTCAGCAAGCCTACACAACGGGATTTCTAGCAGGCTATCCTGGTAATCGTTTTGAACCGAATCAAAATATTCCCCGCGAACAAGTTTTAGTGTCTCTTGCTAATGGTTTAAATTATACTGCAAGTGCCGACGCTAATACTGTTTTGAGTCAATTTTATGGCGACGCTAATGCGATTTCTAGCTACGCACGCGCTCCGATCGCCGCAGCAACCGAGCGACGTATTGTTGTCAATTACCCCAATGTTCAATTTCTCAATCCAACACAAACAGCAACGCGAGCAGATGTGGCAGCATTTATCTATCAAGCGTTAGCGAGTGCTGGACAAGTGGCAGCAGTGAATTCGCCTTATGTTGTCGGACAAGTGCAGCAACCAACAACGCCAGCAACAGTCACTATTCCTAGTGGGACAAGTCTTCCGGTGCGCTATGACCAAGCTGAACGCATTCTCGTCACGCGGGATGAAACGGCACCTTTAACGCTCACTGTTGCACAAAACATCATTACGCAAAACGGCACAGTGTTAATTCCTTCAGGTAGCCAAGTTGTTGGCGAACTGCGTCCTGCGGAGGGTGGTTCTCAATTTGTTGCCCGCGAACTAGTTTTAGCTAATGGGCAGCGTTCTCAGTTTGATGCAACTTCTGAAGTGATTACTCGTACAGAGCGAGTACGTCGAGGCGCAAATGCAGGTCGAATTGTCCGCAATGCTGCTCTAGGTGCTGCTGCTGCTGCTGCTATTTCTGCAGTAACAGGAGATCGGGCGATCGCTACTGAAGAAGTCCTAGGTGGTGCAGGTGTTGGTGCTTTGCTTGGCTTATTCTTAGGTCGAGACAGTGTTGACCTCGTTGCGATTGATCCTGATACTGATTTACAACTCACATTAGGTTCTGATTTAGTACTTACTCCTGGTTCCACACAGCAACAACCACAGTAGTGCAACAAAGTAAAACAAGCACAAGTCATTCAGTCGTTTAACTCAATGAAATCTTAGACGTGGGGTAGGCATCCTGCCTACCTTACTTTTTGCTTTTTTTTGCTAATGGTAGCCAAACAACAAAAGTAGTTCCAGGATTGTTATGAGTTGAGTTAGGAAAATTTTGTGCAGGACTAAAAACTTGAATGTTTCCTTGCATTTGCTCGATTAAATCTTTCGCGATCGCTAACCCTAAACCTGTCCCAGGAATTTGTGATGCTGCTTGTACGCCACGATAGTGTCGCTCAAACATATGATCTAAATCCTGCGCTGGAATTCCTGGACCAGTATCACTAATAGCAATACCCTGAAAATTCTCAGATGTTTGTTCAGCTTGAATATAAATTTGTCCTCCTGGTGGCGTATATTTTAAGGCATTGTCGAGTAAATTACTGAATACTTCTCTTAAAGCAACTGGATTAGCCTTAACTAAGGGCAAATTAGGAGGAATATCTAACTGGATATTTAAATGACGTTCTTGAGCGATCGCACTTGAACTATCTAATAAAGGTGCAAGGATATCAGCTATTGAACATGGCTCAGTGTTTTCTTGAATATTTGGTAGAAGTACCAAAGGCTTTGATGTCTGTTTAATTGATTCTAACAACACAGGATTTTTTGTTTGTGGTGTCAGCTCAATAATACGGTCAAACTGTTTAAGTAATTCTTGGATGCGATCGCTCTCTCGAACAATATTTTCTGCAACTTTGCGATTAGCATCACCTGGAACAAAGCGCTTAATCAGAAGTTTTCCAAACGTGCGTAAAGCTGTTAGAGGATTGCGCAATTGATGCAATAAATTATCAAGCAAATCGCGCTGCGTTTCTAATAAAACTTGCTGTTGAGCAAACTGCTGTTCATACCACTCGCGACGTTGATCAAGTACCCTTGCTAATGCAAGTGTTTGTGCAATACGTTCAATTTCATCACGTTCGCGCTCATCCCAAGGCATATGCTCGCGATTTGTTACTAGTAGTCCCATGAAAACGTTGTCATGCATTAAGGGCAAAATAATTTGCGTACTTGGTAGCAGACTATAGTGAGTTGATGTGTCGTTTATTTGCTCTGTTTCTAGTAAAGATTCTAGAGGTTCAACCTCTAACGAGATGACTTTCTGAGGATCAGATAACAGTGGTAGCAAGGCGTTACTCATTTCGGGTATGAGCGTTACAGGCTGTGAAGCTTGCCAAGCAGCTTCTGGATAGGCAACGACCGGAATTAACTTTGTTTGTGTTTCTCCTTCTTCTAGCAGTTCTTCTGTCAGGTACACGACACTTAAAGTTGCTCCTAAACTTTGCGTCAGTAAGGCAACTTGCGATCGATATAGCGCAACTAACTCAGAACTATTGGACATTAACATTAACAAAGTACTCTTTCAATCTGTGTAAACCAAGCTTTTAATTCTAGTAGTCTGTGAGAGCAGTTGTCAGACAAGACCAAGATAAGTACATATATAACAATAACGGTTTCATCAAGCGTGCCGTAGAAAGTAATAACTGGTACTCTCTATTTAAAAATCGTAAAGTTATTTCTTCACTCAATCTTGAGTTATAAATCTTAAGCAAATTTTCCTAGGCTAAAATAAACGACTTTGTATCAAAACCTTAATAAAAGTTGATTTTTTAATCTCAATCTCATATACTGACGACGGCTTTTGTAACCATGACTACAATCTTCAGCTTGAAAGAGGAGGGAAAGAGGTTGGCAAGGAGACGGAAACGCAAGAGTCGTCGTCGCCAAGAAGGACGCCGAATCCTCGAGCACATTGCCCAATTTAGCATTGAAAGTGGCGAAGATAAACCTGTGACAGCCGCACGAAAATTTATTCAAGCGGAGGGGATTCTGCCACCGGCATTGCTTCTAGTCAAACGGAATGAACATACGACAGACCGTTATTTTTGGGCGGAAAAGGGTCTATTCGGGGCGCAATATGTGGAAGAAAACCATTTTTTGTTTCCTAGTTTAAGAACATTGGAATCTCCAGAACAAGAAAGCCTGGCTGTTCGCAAATGAATGCACCTATTGTCTCGATCGCTGGTCAACCTGTTAAAAATTTTTAAGAAAGTCTTTTTTCTTGAAAAGCTTGCAAGGATTTGCCAGAAAGTAGAGCAATATGTCTTACATCTTTTACCCCACATTTGAGCAAATCTCTAAGTGGGGTATTTTATTTTAGCCTTACGTCTTATTCAGAAGATTTTAACCTGAGAGAGCGCTGTAACTCAATTAGCTCGTCTCTATGAGCCACAACTGTAATTTGGTTTTGTAACTCATGCGGTAGCTCGTTTGATTGATTGGGAAGCTTAAGTAGTACCCGCTCTGGACGACCAGCTTTTTTCCAATAAAATATACCGGCTACAGGAGACAGTAGCACTAAAACAAGGAAGAGCGAACTCAACCCAGGGAAAAGCAAAGACCAGACAAGAGCCAGACACAATATTCCGATAGCTGCTAGCAATGTTAAAAAAATTGCTAAGAAAATGCTCGGTTTGACGAACCCTTCATATGTCACTTGATTTTGCGCTGAGTCAATGGTAGCTACCCGATATGAGCGGTGAGCAAAATACTGTTGTAGCTGATCAAACATAGAAGTTTCCTCTTGCTCAAAGACAAGAGTCACTTCTTGGGTACGGTCTTTAACTGATGCTCGAATAAAGAAAAATAGCCCGACTGCTAGTAGCAAAGTCAGTACCAACGTAGAAGCAAGAGATGTAACACTCATCATTTATCGTTACAGTGTGCAACGCTTTCTTTTAATTATTGATTATTTGTTACACGCATACCACTACCTACATACCCTCGCCATAAGCTTGCTAATTCCTGAGCCTGCGGCAACCAATCAGGATTGATTTGATACATCCTGCGAGGACGACCGCGACCTTCTACCTTGCGCCAGTAACCAGTAATAGCTTTTTCATCTTCAAGAAATTTGAGCGCGCTATACAAAACAGTATCAGAAAGACGGTATAGAGGATACTCAGTCTCCAAGCGTTGAATTAACTCTGTTCCATAAGACTCTGCTTCTAACAATACTGACAAAACATAACATACCGCTAATTCTTGGCATAAATAAGTTGGAGGAGGGTTTTGAAAAAACTCATAAATATCATGAATTTTCATTTCTTTAAATCGCTTAATTTGCCTATGGCTAACTTCAAGCATTGCTACAGGTATTTATCATCAAAACTATATTGTTCGCCTCATTACAAATCTATTGAAAGGCTTACTATTCAATAAGCATTTTGGGCACGCATACCGTTTAGTAATTCTATACTTTTAATTTGCTTTTGTCTGCGAAAGTTTATGAATAAAAAACTAAAATTACCTTAATGCTATGAAATATGTACTTACATTCGATGAGCAAACATAACTAACATGAACAAATCTTAAACTTGCCAATATTTTTTGCTTTCGGAGAAAAATTGGTCGAAAAATAAAGGATATTTTTCTTCTGGCAAGAGTGATAAATAATTAACTTTAATATACTCATAAGTTAAATCAATTACGATAACTATCTTATTAATGAAGGAAAAGTACATGCATAATTAAAAATAGATTATAAATAATTTTAGTTTTAGAGAGTGTAAAGCCTGACATATATAAGATAAAACAATGATAAAGAAAAAAACTTAATCAGAGAAAAGAAGTTTAGTGAGTAAAAACAACTTTTTATTTAATACTTAAGTAGTAACAGATGTAAGTTAACTAGTGATGAATTAATGACAAAATTACTTAATAAATGAAACACCTAACTGAACAAAGTGTAATTAGCTGATCGTCATTTTTGTGAGATTTCCGACTAAATGTGCTGTCAGAGTCACTAATAAATGTGATAAGAATCTAGTTATGGGTACTGCTACTTGAGACTAGAACGATGATTAACAAGTCAGATTCTTCGCTACCTTCGGGGTTGCAACGAATTGCGATCGCATTTCGGATAGCTGGCTGGCTTAGTTTTTGGACTCAGTTAGTTTTAGCGGTAGTCTCGGCTGTAGTATTGTTATCGGCAAGTGTAAGTCGAGATACATCGCCAAATGCTCAACAAAGTCCAGGAACAGGCGTTGGCATCGTTTTAGCCGTCAGTGGATTAGTCACGTTAGGTTTAGGTATTTATTTAGCTTTTCGTTATATCCGCATTGGTAAACGCTTACTTTCGGCAAATGTGACTAATCGCCCGCGCAAGGCAGATACAATTCAAATTCTCCGGCTGGGATTGATTGTTAATTTGGTAGGAATGTTATTAACGATCATGGGAGCGCAAGCGATCGCCGGTACACTGCTACTAAGGTCTTTTGCTTTACCACAAACAGGTTTAGGTGCAGCGATTTACAATCCACAGCAACTCATTCGTCCCTTAGATATATTAGTAGTCCAAGCAAATACAAACACTGTAGCGGCTCATTTTGCAGGACTGGTGGCTTCGCTATTTCTTTTAGGACGCATTACTAAAAACTAGCCCAAGTCGCGGCAGAATAGGCATAAGCGTTGTATTCTGTTGTATTGACAAGAATGGGAATAAGTCTGTGTTGGATATTAAACAGATTCGAGAAAATCCATCATTTGTAGAGGAAAGGTTGCAAAGCCGTGGTAGCTATGATTTGCAACCGCTATTAACATTGGATCAGCAACAAAGAGAACTTGAAGCAAAGAGATCGCATTTACAAGCTCGTAGTAATGAAATTGGTAAACTTGTAGGACAGAAAATTAAAGCAGGTAGCGATCCGCAAAGCACAGAAATTCAAAGTTTGCGTCAAGAAGGCAACGATCTCAAAAACGAGATTGGCGAACTCGAACCCCAAGAAAGAGAAATTAAGTCGCAATTAGCAGATCTATTGTTGACATTACCAAATTTACCGAGTGAATCGACTCCTCTTGGTAACAGTGAAGAAGATAATGTCGAAGTACGGCGCTGGGGTGATGAATATATTCCTCAAAATTCTGATATCCTACCTCATTGGGAAATTGGGGAACATTTGGGAATCTTAAATTTTGAGCGATCGGTAAAAGTTGCCCAAAGTCGATTTGTCACGCTAATAGGATCGGGTGCAGCTTTGGAAAGAGCGTTAATTCAATTCATGCTCGATCGCCAAATTGCAGCGGGTTATACAGAAGTTTTACCGCCAATTTTAATTAATACTCAATCGCTGACAGCATCAGGTCAATTGCCAAAGTTTGCTGAAGAAAGTTTTAAGTGTGCTGCAGATGACTTATGGTTGAGTCCGACAGCAGAAGTTCCCATCACAAACCTTTATCGTGAAGAAATTCTCGCTGCTGAAGATTTACCAATTAATCACTGTGCCTATACCCCATGTTTTAGAAGAGAAGCAGGAAGTTACGGACGAGATACACGCGGTTTAATTCGCCTGCATCAATTTAACAAGGTTGAACTTTACAAGTTAGTTCATCCTGACACTTCAGAACACGAGCATCAAAAGTTAGTTGCAAATGCTGAAGCAATTTTACAAGAGTTGCAACTTCCTTATCGAGTCATAGAACTGTGTACAGGAGATTTAGGGTTCTCAGCAACAAAAACTTACGATTTAGAAGTTTGGCTACCCTCGGCAAACAAATATCGGGAAATCTCTAGCTGTTCTAATTGTCGAGATTTTCAAGCACGACGCGGGGGAATTCGCTTTAAAGAAAGCGGCAAAAAAGGAACTCAGTTTGTCCACACACTTAATGGTTCAGGATTAGCAGTAGGACGCACAATGGCGGCAATTTTAGAGAACTACCAACAGCCTGATAAAACTGTACGCGTTCCCGAAGCACTGCAACCTTATCTCAGGCAAGAGGTGTTAACTTGAACGACGTCTTAAAATAAAGAAATGTGTAAATAATTAATAGAGTATATCTATGTCAGTTTTGGCAGCGATCGCAGTTTTAGCGCTATTGATCGTGGTACACGAACTAGGACACTTCATTGCAGCAAGGTCTCAAGGTATCCACGTTAACCGTTTCTCACTGGGCTTTGGTCCCACTTTGTTGAAGTACCAGGGAAAGGAAACTGAGTATGCTGTCAGGGCATTTCCTTTAGGTGGGTATGTCGGGTTTCCTGATGACGATCCTGATAGTAAAATTCCTCCCAACGATCCCAATTTACTGCGCAATCGCCCTGTTCTCGATCGGGCAATTGTCATTAGTGCTGGTGTTATTGCCAACTTAATCTTTGCCTACTTATTACTCGTAGTACAGATTGGTACTGTTGGTGCGCCACAACTCAATTTTGAACCTGGTGTTTTAGTTCCTGCCGTTGTTAGCGAACAAACGAGTGTCGCTGCACAAGCTGGTATCAAGCCAGGAGACATTATTGTCAGTGTCGATGGTAAAGAATTACCTGCTTCACAAGAAGCATTGCCATATTTGCGTCAGGTGATTCAGGCACACCCCAATCAATCGCTACCACTGACAATTCAACGCAATAGCGAAACAGTTTCTTTAAACGTGACACCAGAAGCTGGTGAAGATGGCAAAGGACGTATCGGCGTACAGCTAGCGCCTAATGGTAAAGTAGAACGCCAACGTGCCAACAATATTCTAGAAGCGTTTACGACAGGTGCCAATGAATTTCAGCGGATTGTTGTTTTGACAGGGCAAGGCTTTGTTCAGTTAATTAGTAACTTTAGTCAAACAGCAGATCAAGTTGCAGGACCTGTAAAAATTGTAGAAATTGGTGCAAGTATTGCACAATCTGATGCAGGTAATCTTTTTCAATTTGCAGCGTTGATTAGCGTTAACCTTGCTTTGATTAATATTCTGCCTCTACCTGCGCTAGACGGCGGACAACTCGCCTTTTTACTCATTGAAGGATTGCGCGGTAAGCCACTACCTACACATATTCAAGACGGAGTCATGCAAACTGGACTCATGTTATTGTTGGGATTAGGTATCTTCTTAATTGTGCGCGATACTGCTAACCTTGAGTGGGTGCAGAAGTTGTTCTAGTGAGTATTGTTCGTAAATTGGCAAGTAAAAAGCAACGGGCGCTGGAAATTTTGATTCGTTTGAAGCGATTGTATCCAGAAGCCCCTTGCACGCTAAACTATGCGACGCCGGTGCAACTTTTGGTAGCTACGATTCTCTCTGCGCAGTGTACAGATGAGCGCGTCAATCAAGTTACTCCAGAGTTGTTTCGGCGGTTTCCTGACGCAGTTGCGATCGCGAATGCAGATAGTGCTGAGTTAGAAACGATTATTCGTCCAACAGGTTTCTATCGTAATAAAGCGAAAAATATTCAAGCGGCTTGTCGCATGTTAGTGCAAGAGTACGGTGGTAAAGTGCCAGCACGGATGGAACACTTGTTAAAGTTGCCAGGAGTTGCACGGAAAACCGCCAACGTTGTTCTCGCTCATGCTTATGATATTCATGTAGGAGTCACAGTAGATACTCATGTGAAGCGATTAACTTACCGCTTAGGATTAACAAAACACACCGATCCGCTTCATATTGAGCGCGACTTAATGCGCTTACTACCTCAAGAAGATTGGGAAAACTGGTCTATACGATTGATTTATCACGGTCGGGCTATTTGTAAAGCTAGAAATCCCGCCTGTGATGCTTGTGTGTTAGCTGACATATGTCCATCTGCCAATCTTAGTAATCCACCGCTGCAAGAATTACCTTCATTATTGCCTACACAAACTCATACTCGTTAATCACAGCTAAAAAACTAGCCGCAGTCAATCATTCATAGTTGATTACAGGCAGAATGTTCAGGTTTTGGTCTAGTAATTTCAATACTGGGTTTTACAACTATGAACTGTATTTAGCTAAATAACCTTTTGCAACAGTTCATATAAGTGAGTTCGTGGCAAGTCAATTCTTTGTCATCAATACAAACTGTGTAGCCATTGTGATGATGGCTACCTATCAATAACTTTTCAACTGCGCCCTGATAGACGATCTGGCTGTTTAGCAAACATTTCAGAATCAGACTAGTACCCTAATATCCTAATTTCTGTTCTTGTCTGTGTCGCTGCGGTTTTAAGCAACTCAGTTTAATCCATCGAAGCTACTCATAACAAACATGCAGATTAGTTTTTGTATCTTATGTAACTGTTTTCTATATTAGAAACATAAAGTAACACTAACAGAGAAAATTAACATGAAAAATTTCAACAAAGCAAATAACAACCAAGGCTGGACAACTGAACAGTTAATCAACCTAAGTCAAAGCTGGGCATACGTTTTTCCTGTCAACGCTAACCGAGTCAAAGCAGAGGATGAGGCATGGACAACTGAACAGTTCATCCGTGTAGGCAACAGATACATTTGTCTGTAATATCCTGGATTGGCAGAAAACCTGCCAGCAAGTAACACTAACAGAGAAAATTAACATGAAAAATTTCAACAAAGCAAATAATAACCAAGGCTGGACAACTGAACAGTTAATCAACTTGAGCCAAAGCTGGGCATATGTTTTGCCTATTCATGTCAACCAAAGAGCTAAAGGTGTAAATGAGGCATGGACAACTGAACAGTTCATCCGTGTAGGCAACAGATTCACTTGTCTGTAGTATTCAAGCGCGGTGTGCCTGCTAATGGGTTGTCAGCGAAAAAGGCTTTTCTAAACCGTGTGCTTCCATTAATAACTGATTGCCCATAACGTCGCAAGGATCGCCATCAGCAATAATTTGACCTTGATCGAGAAGTAGCACGCGATCGCACACTTCTAAAATCAGTTCTAAGTCGTGTGAAGAAATCATCATTGTCTGTTGCGAATCTTGGAGAAACTGAATTAAACGACGCCGAGAACGCATATCTAAGTTAGCAGAAGGCTCATCATATAGAACTAGTTGAGGACGCATCGCGAGAACTCCCGCAATAGCCACCATACACTTCTCACCACCAGAGAGGTTATGCGGAACTCGCTCAACTAAATTCTGCACACCCGTTAGTGAAATAGCTTCTTGTACGCACTCTTCTACTTCAGCTGCAGACAAACCCATATTTTCTGGACCAAACGCAATATCGTCACGAACTAAGGGCAAAAATAATTGGTCGTTGGGATTTTGAAATACTAAACCGATTTCAGGACGAAACTCTCCCACAACAATTGGTTTATTAAATAATAGGATTTCTCCATCTATGGGCTTTAATATGCCACAAGTTAAAAGAAATAATGTCGTCTTACCAGAACCGTTAGGTCCTATCAAACCCACTCTTTCGCCTACGTGGATAGTTGCGTTGATACTTTGTAAAACATTCAACTCTGAATAAGAAAAAGTGAGATTTTGAATTGCGATCGCTGCTGTCGCTTGTTCGGAATATGACACTGGTGCTTGCTGCTTCATGCGTTTGTTAAAATAATTTCTGCTACGACAAACCCTAATGCAACAACACAAGTTACCAGTAGTCCAATTAAATCGCTAGCATGAATTTTGAACAGTTGATGACGGCGGGAAGGAACGCAACCATACCCGCGTAAAATCATTGCTTGATAAACTTGCTGAGACTGTTCGTAACTCCGCACCAATAAGCTACCAGCGAGAGATGCCAAAACCGTCAAGTTACGGCGACTAAATTTGTTAGCACGAAACCCGCGCAAACGCATCGCTGTTTGCATTCTTTTTAAATCTTCCCCAAATTGTTCGATGTAGCGGTAAGACAGCAGCATCATATCAGCTAAAACTGATGGTAGTCCAAGCGATCGCATTGCTTTGATACTCGTCAAAAATGGGGCAGTGCCAAATAAAATCAATCCAACGGTCAAAATACATAAAAATCTAGTAACAATCAATATTAGCGCTAATAATCCTTCTTGTCGCAGTGCTAAAACACCTAGTTGCCAAATGACAATGTTACCAACACTAAAGGGTAGTAAAACCGCGATCGCTGCCAAAAAAAAACCAGGGTAACGCAACCGCTTCAGTAAAAAAGATCCTGGTAGACGCGAGACACCATAATAAACTATCGTCACCCCCACCATTACTGGTAGTAAGATTAATTGTTTTACAAAAGCAAACGCGAAGATCAAAGCTAAAAGCGCGACAAGCTTGCATCGAGGTTCCCAACGGTGAATTGGGGACTTCAGATAAACATAGGCATCTAGTCCATTCATTGTTTTAACAATTCTGGCTTAACTCGCATGAGAAATAGAGTTACTGCGGCTGTAAATGCACCTTCAATGAGCATTAACGGGATATGCGCAAGCACAAGCCCATAAATCACATTTCGTTCCATTGCTGCATCAATATTTGCTGGAATATTTGTAATTACCAACAAGAAAAATATCACTACTGAAAGCCCTAACCCACCTGCACCAGAGAGAAATGCAAACATACCTGTCCATACGCTGTTATTTTTACCAACTTTGTGACACAACCGAAACAAGTGGTAAGCCAAAATTGCTGGAATGCCAAACATTGTGGCATTTACTCCCAGTGTTGATAAGCCACCATGCTGAAACATGACTGCTTGGAAAAATAAGCCAATGAGAATTGCAGGAAAGGCATAGTAGCCCAAAATAGTTCCTAATAGTCCATTCAAAATTAAATGAACACTCACTGGCGGTACAGGAATATGAATCCAAGAAGCTACGAAAAACGCAGCCGTCAGTAAAGATGCTTTAGGAATGTTTGCTTGGGGATTTTTATCGCGCTTAATTTGACGTAAGGAGTACCAAGTTACCCCGCCAGTCGTAGCGTAACCTGCAACAATAATCGAAGCTGGAAGGATACCGTCAGGAATGTGCATTACTTTGTAGCTCAAAGATTAATGTCTAAAGTCTTATAAGTCTTATAATCTTTATCTTTGCGACTCAGAACGTCGGAGTTCAGAATTGCTTTTATTACCCCGCATGAAAAATAATGCTGTCCCAATGAATCCCCAGACACCTGTTGCTCCCATGAGGATAGTTTGCAGTGGGGTGAAGTTAGTTCTAGTATTTGCTACACCAGAAACGCTACTTTCAGCTTCAGTTGTGCCGTTTCCTCCAGCTTGTGCTTGATTACCTTCTACAGGAATATTGACAATACTGCCGTGACCTGCTTGTCGCACCTGGATTGACCAATTGCCCGATTGTGAGGAATCTGGTGCAAAAACAAAATTGCCATTATTGTCGGTTGTCCCTTCTAGCCAAGGAGTAGCAGGGTCATTAGGAGCATAAACTGTAACTTGGGCTTCTGCCATTGGTTCGCCATTATCATATTCAGCATTCACCTCAATGGCTTGAGTCTCTCTAGCTTGCATCCTGACACCATGAGCGATCGCTTTAGTTGATGCGCCAAAAACTGAAATAACAACAAATGGGATGATGGTTTTCCACTGAGAATTCATAATTCTGTTCTAAATTTATCCAACTTGTATTAATAGTTACTTAGGTAATTAGT
The DNA here is from genome assembly GCF_015207655.1 of Gloeocapsopsis crepidinum LEGE 06123. Taxonomy (GTDB): domain Bacteria; phylum Cyanobacteriota; class Cyanobacteriia; order Cyanobacteriales; family Chroococcidiopsidaceae; genus Gloeocapsopsis; species Gloeocapsopsis crepidinum. Next base: position 51,094 of record NZ_JADEWN010000027.1, read on the forward strand.
TAATTTAGTAACGCGGGAGAAGACCTCTCCCTTGTATGCATTACACCATCAGTAACAGAAAGTAGATTCTAACCAACAGTTTGGGTGTTAGCTTCTCGACAATGACCTTCGCCAACGTGTCCGATTGATGGCAGAATTTCTTGAAGCTGCTGGTAAGTTTGCGGAGATTGTGACTGCAACTGACTCGTACTTATTTGTAAGTTTCCATTTTGTGCCAAAGTAGCTAGAGGTTCAAAACCCAGTGCCCCTTGATTAATCGGATCGTCTGCACTTGTTTCGCCATCACCAAACAAGTGATCTAAGTGAAAAGTTGCTTCTAAATCTGCAGTGTCGCCTACTTGGACAATTCCTTTACGTTCGTCACCGACGTACTCTCCACAAACGTATTCAAACTCTCGATCAATATTAAGAACAAAGTTAATTGTCCGCCCTTCTTTCTCGGCTGTACCACTCATCACCATCGTTTGTCCTTGCGCTGGACCTTCAGTTGCTGGAACCATGCGCCATGAAAGCGCATTATATTGACCAGCAGGGACATTTGATGCTTCAGCAACTAAAACTGAGTCTTGTCCGTCACCCGATTGTGCTAAATCTACAGTTTGAACTTCGTCAAGCACCACTACTTTTTCTTGCGCTTGAATTTCTCCTCCCTGTTCGGGATCAAATGCAGGCTCACTTTGATAAGCAGTAACATCGGCTAAGTTGGCATACAAATTATCAAAAGTTATTCTCCAACCATCTTTGCTCACCAAGCCTTCTCTAGCTCTTTCTTCTCCATTCGCGCGAACTTGAAGCGTTCCTGCTGCTTCTTGCGGTTGTGACTGTTGTTGTGCTTGAGGTTCGCCTGGAGTTTGATCCGGAGAGCAACCAATGATTATTCCTGGGGCTAAAAAAATCAACCCTGCTAAACTCAACAGATGTATCCTCATTGCTATTTCTTGATAAACTTTACACAATTTGACCCTTAATACTTCATCACATAAGTTTTCCAGAAGATTTGCAATGCCCTGTAGGGGCATCCATCAATGAAGCATACTCAGAAAGTACGCCTTTTTAGGTTAGGTAATTGGGTAATAGTTCAAAAATTTTGAGTTTTGAGTTTTGAGTTATTAATAAATATGTTTTCTGATTGCCAACTACCAATTACCAAGCTTTAAGTTACGTTTATTTTCACCTACTTACTTTTCAGAAATTGATGATGGACATAATGGTACAAGCCAAAGGACTGAAAAAGAGCTTTGGCAACATGGTGGCGCTGCGCGGTATTGATTTAGCTGTTCCTGCTGGCTCAGTATTAGGTGTACTTGGTCCGAATGGTGCAGGTAAAACCACAACAATCAACTGTTTAACGACATTACTCAAACCAGATGCAGGATGGGCTGCGATCGCTGGATATGATGTAGTGAAGCAACCGGCTGCAGTTCGCGCCTTGATTGGAGTCACAGGTCAATTTGCAGCTGTGGATGAAGAACTCACCGCACGGGAAAATCTCATTTTATTTGGCAGACTTTTGCGACTTTCAGCAAGACAAGCAGCGCATCGCGCAACTGAACTTTTAGAGCAATTTGACTTAATTGAAGCAAGTAAGCGTCGCGTGAAAGAATTCTCTGGTGGGATGCGTAGACGACTCGATCTCGCTGCGAGTATAGTAGCAGAACCGTTAGTTTTATTTCTAGACGAACCAACAACAGGACTCGATCCCCGCAGTCGTCGTCAGTTGTGGGACATGGTACGCGCCTTACAAGCACGCGGAATTACTATTTTGTTAACAACGCAGTATCTTGAAGAAGCGGATGAATTAGCTGATCGCATTGTTGTGATTGATCGAGGGACAGTCATTGCTGAAGGAACTGCTGACGACTTGAAAGATCGTGTTGGCGGGACGTTTTGCGAGTTGGAATTAGCAGATCCTAAAGATGAAATGCAAGTGAGACAATTACTTGCAGATCTTGGAGATCTTCAAGGTAGAGGGTCAACTTTAACGCTTCCCGCACCCGATGGAGTAGCAACATTATCAGAAGTTGTGCAACGAGTCAGTGCTACTGGAATTGTGTTAGCCGACATTTCACTGCGTCGTCCGAGTTTAGATGATGTCTTTTTTGCCTTAACAGGTCATGCAACAGGAGATGAAGCATCGTGAATAGTGCTGATTTACACTCCAAAGCACAATCATTGGTAAAACTGCGGCATGAATCGGGCATAAATCGGGCAATTAGTGATAGTTTACTCATTGCTTGGCGTAACCTAATTCGTCTCAGTCGTACCCCTGCGGTAATTGTTTCAGTATTACTTTTTCCTATTTTATTTTTTAGCGGTTTTTTGCTTGCGTTTGAGCGATTGATGAGTTTCCAAGGAATTGATTACGTCCAGTATCTTGTCCCGATTATTACGTTGCAAGCCATGTTTTTTACGGCTATGGGTTCAGCAGTGACTTTAGCTAAAGATATCAAAACAGGAATGCTTCAGCGCTGTCGGGCGATGCCAATTTCACGGGCTGCAGTACTTGGAGGGTTGATTCTGGCATATTTGGTGCGGGCGATCGCCGCCACGATCATTTTATTAACTTTCGCACATCTCTATGGCTTTCGCTTTCAAACAAGTTTTATCGCTATTCTTTGCTATTTAGTGTTAACGTTACTCTTTACGACAACTGCTGTTGCAGGTTATGCAGTTTTTGCTTTAGTTTTACGTCAACCAGACTTAGTAAACTCGCTGCTGATTGTTCCCTATGCCCCATTACTGCTATTAAGTACAGGTTTTAGTCCTGTCGAAAATTTCCCCCAATGGCTGCAACCAATTGTGCAAGTACAACCTGTCAGCCACACTGCGGCTGCACTACGTGCCTTAGTAAATGGTACTGAATTACTTGTTCCCTTATTTTGGTCACTTGTGTGGCTAATTGGGCTACTCATAGCTTTTAGTTTAATTGCAGTTCGACTTTACCAACGGGTGTCATGACAATTCCTCCTGCATCTAACTTAGTCGCCAAGCGTCGTGAGGGTGGAATTACCCGTACACTCAACGATATTGCCCTGATTACGCAACGCAACTTGTTACTTGATATCAGAAACCCCGCAGTCATAGTAGGTGCAACAGGGTTTCCAGTCTTTTTAATGCTCATTTTCACAGCTAGCTTTGCTAGAGTTGTCGTCCCACAGGGAAGTTATGTTGACTATGCCCAGTTTCTTGTCCCACTGAGTATCGTTCAAGGATTATTATTTAGTACCACTAGTATTGGCACTGCACTATACAACGATCTTGATAGTGGTATGGATACAAGGCTACGAACCCTCCCGATCGCCCGTTCTGCCTTACTCGCTGGGAGAATTTCAGCTGGTGCAGGGCGCTTATTAGCCCAAGTCATCATTATTACTCTTGTTGGTTACTTCATTGGATTTCGTTTTCAAACTGGTATCTTTTCTATCATCACGTTTTTACTCTTGCCAGTAGTCTTTGCCTCAGCATTTTCTTGGATAGCAGTCTTTTTTGCTGTGAAAGCCAAAGCTGCTGAATCGGTACAAGTTTCAATGACACCGTGGTTACTACCACTGACTTTTCTTAGTATTGGCTTAGTACCGCTAGAAGGATTTCCTGAATGGTTGCAAGGTTTTGTAGCTATCAACCCTGTCTCTGCTGCTGCACAAGCGCTACGAGGCTTAGCAACAGGTGGATCTGCAATAGGTTTTGTCCTTGAAACTTTGCTATGGAGTGTCGCGATAACCGTAATATTTAGCACCTTAGCAATCCGTGCCTATCAACGCCGCAGCGCGTGAAATTACAACTAGCCACTAACCACTACTCCCTCACTTCTAAAATAGACTTACATCGATATATCTTGCTGGGAGTGTCTCAATGGTACCTTACGAACTGCACCAAAACCTACCCACGAGCGATGAACTACCTTGTTCTGACGATACTCCGGTGGATAACGAAGATCAAAACTTTATCCCAAATTTTTTATTGTTCTTACTAGAAAGCATCTGGAAAAACCGCAACGATTGGTTTTTTGGTGTTGATATGGGAATTTACCATACTACTGGAGCCAACGTCCGCATCCCAGTTGTCCCCAATGCCTTTTTAAATTTAGGTGTCGAAAGACGCAAGCAAGGGAAGTCGCGCAAAAGTTATGTTACCTGGGAAGAAAATGATGTTGTCCCCAAGCTTGTTTTAGAAATTGTCTCTTGGACTCCTGGAGGCGAATACGACGCTAAGAGAGAGACTTGCATCAGCCTTTTGAGGTTTATCAGCTAGTTAACGGCGAGTATCAGCTGCAAACTGAAGAGCCATTTTGGATACCAGAAATTGGTTTGGGTATTGGGCGAGGCCAATATGTATCTGGTAATGTGCAACGCGAGATTTTATATTGGTATAACGCGCAAGGTATACGCTACCAAACTCCTGAAGAAATAGCAACCGCAGAACGTCAACAGGCTGAACGTTTAGCCGCAAGGTTACGCGAATTAGGAGAAAGTATTGATTAGATAATTCCGATTATTTTTATGAGGTTTTAGGTGAATAGAAATAATTAATGCAAAAGCGATCGCACCTCAAACTGCAACTTAAAACTCTTAATCAGGATGTTATTATGCAGCTTTTTTATTAATAGGACAGTAGCTTAGAAATTATTTATTAGTATTTAAGTTAGAGAAAAATATTATTAGCCTAGTCAAGATTATGGGTCAGCTAAAACTAATAATATAGCTAAACCAGTAATATAAGAAACATTTTGTTTATACGAGGGACAAGTAAACTGTGAAAGCCATACGTTTTTTCTTGTTAGTGGTATTTTTAGTATTAATATTTACACTTATCAATACAAGTCAGGCTAGCAATACACCTTCAAAAGCTAACTTAAGTGAAGTCGCATTTTTCAAAGGTACTTGGGAATGTAGAATTCAAGGCTCTCCAAATAATGTTTTTCGTTGGTCAGTTGCAGAGGGTCTGAACAGCTTATGGCTAGTTGGTTTTGTTCAAGTAGGGCAAAACAAAGTTTCCAACGATTTTTGGCGATTGGTCAATAACAAAATTGAACGATACGCCTTTACAGGAGATGGAACTTTTGTAAAAGTTGAAAGTAGTGGATGGGAATCAAACAAGTTAAGGTTTTTCGGTTCCGCCAACCAACTGACTGGAGAGTTAAAAGTTAGACAAACCATCACTAGAGACAATGACACAGAGTTTCGCGCTTTGTGGGAAAAAATGGGAAAGGATCGGAGTTGGTCTGCTTTTTCAGATGAACGATGTACCAAGTTGAAATCAACAAGTCAGGTATTCACCTTTCAGTTACCTGCTCCCAGCGGTCAGTACCAGGTAGGCACAACAACTTACTACTGGGTTGACAACTCTCGTCGAGAAACTTATCGTGCTGAGATTTACGATTTGCAAACTCAATCTTTAGCTACAACTCCAAGACCAACCAATCTCCGTGAATTAGTCGTCTATGTTTGGTATCCTGCCAGAACGGATCGAGAAGCAACAACAGCCCCATATATCGATGAAGGCTTTGCATTAGCTACGGCTGAGGAAATGGGATCTAGCTTTGGTGTATCACCTGACCAATTTATTCAGGTTGTTACTCGAACCATTCAGACAAATGCTATACCAAAATTAGAGTTTGCTGGTGCTTCGCGCTATCCTGTTATAGTTTTCTTGCCTGGTTTTGGAGCAACGCCTAAATTCTACACAAGGCAGCTTGAGGAGCTTGCCAGTCATGGTTATGTTGTTGTAGCGATCAATCCTACTTATGAAGCACCAGTCTTGTTTCCAGATGGACAAGTCATTACTCAATCCTCTACGTTTGATTTTTCATCTGCTAACAGTGAAACCGAACAACAAGTTTTTAATCAGGCGGTTAAAATTCGAGCAGAAGATGTCAGCTTTGTGCTGAATCAATTAGAACGCATCAATACTAAAGATCCTCAAGGTCTTCTAACTGGACGTTTAGATCTAAGTCGGGTTGCTATTTTTGGGCATTCGCTAGGTGGAGATACTGCAATCGAAGCAATGAAACGCGATCGCCGCTTAAAAGCAGGAATTAATATGGATGGGGGTAGTTATGGTAGTTTCTTCAGTAGTGGAAATAAAGACAGTTTGAATTGTCCTTTGATGGTGATGTCTCACGATGGAGCAGATGAGGCGTTGCAGACATTTTATCAACGCCTAGGAGCGAACGCTTACAGATTAATGATAGAAGGCACTAAACACACGACGTTTATGGATTTTGGATCAATTTTGCCTGCTTTCTCAGCACATTCAACCACTCAAGAAAAATCCCAGATAACTCAAGCAATTGGTTCAATTGAACCTAAACGAGCAACTCAGATTATCAATGCATACACACTAGTATTTTTCAACAAGTATCTTTTGGGTAAAGATGAACCTCTGCTCGAAAGGATTTCGCCTGATTATCCGGAGGTGCTAATTGAATCTCATTTGTAACGGTAGCATAACAAACAGGCTGCAACGGAACGCCTCAATATACGGGTTGAAATGCAAAGGTTATCTGCGTCCAGCGATCGCGATTGCTTAGGCAGAATATGATTATAGTAATTATGTCGAGTATAAAAACTCTATTACATTGAAGAAAAATCTATGAATGAATGTTGCGATCGAAGATAGAAGAGAGTTGCTCTTGTCACTGGTTCGACATCTAGTATTGGGATGGCGATCGCAAAACAACTTGCCGAGGACAGCTTTACTATCGCTTTTCATTCCACATCTTCAATAATGGTTGGTCAAGCGCTGGCGAAAGCATATCTTGGTGCATCTTATTCCCAGGCTGATCTTGCTGATCAAAACCAAGTTCGTCTTTTGGTTGCCGAAATACTATCATACCACGGTCGGCTAGACGTATTAGTAAATAATGCGGGGATTAGCACAACGATTCTACACACCTTTCTTAAGGAAGCTGCAGCACAGATCTGGCGAGACCTCTACGACGTCAACGTTATCGCACTGCGGACACTTATTGCAGAGGCTGAATCGGATTTATAGCAACTAAACCAAAATGTAAATGCGTAACTTGATTCGTCAAGCATCTAGCGCAGGTTATATCTATTTAGCTTATAGTTACTAAAGATGCTGATATTTAGTTAATGTTACGTGACCCCAAACTCATAGTGCTGTTGCTTGCTGGTTCATTGACAACAATGACAGGAGGAGTCATCGCACCTATTCTGCCAGACATGATCCAGCAGTTGCATTTTGACCCTAGTGTCGCAGCGCACTTAGTCAGTATACATTGCTTAACGATCGCACTATCTAGCCCTTTGCTGGGTATTTTGGCAGATAAAGTTGGTTCATTATGGGTGTTAGTTCCTTCACTACTACTATACGCGCTCTTTGGTACAGTAGGTGCAATCATACAGAGTATCTTACCGTTATTAGTGAGTCGAGCTTTACTGGGTGTTGCGAGCGGAGGAATTGCTGCCGCTAGTCTTGGTTTGCTTGGTAATATGTACGATGGTCAACAGCGATCGCAGGCGTTAGCTTACGCAACAACTACCTTAACAATTGCCGGAATTCTATTTCCGCTACTCGGAGGCTGGCTAGGTAATATTAACTGGCGCTTTACTTTTGGGCTATACAGTCTTGGAATTCCTTTAGCAGTCGTTGTCGTGGTCATGTTGCGTCAACAGACACAACCAACGAAAGTAAATCAAATAGCTAGCAACAAACTTGGTCGCGTTTTAGGCGATCGCCGCGTTGTAGGGCTACTGCTAACTCTCGGTGTGGCATCAATTGTCATGTATACTGTTGTGATTTATGCACCACTTTACTTCAAAGCAACTATGAATGCTGGTGCAGCACTTAATGGTATTATTCTGGCAGCACGAGCTATTGGAGCTGCAATTATCTCTGCATTCGCCGCTCAACGCTTGTTACAATCTTTAGGTACAGCACGGGCTACCGCAGTAGGGTTTGCACTCATGGCTGTAACATTAGCTACACTGCCGCTACTAGAACAACTTTACTTGATTTTATTCATGGCAGGGCTTTTTGGGGCAGGCTTTGGGATTGTCCTACCTAGTCTTTACAGTGCCTTAGCAGATGTTGCACCCGTAAACCTGCGTTCGAGTATCTTAGCATTAGGAACAGGTGCAGGATTTTTAGGACAATTCTTTTCTCCGATTCTTCTGAGTCCTGTGTTAGACAGCAGTGGATTACCATCTGTATTTTACACTGCCGCAAGTTTATCTGCCGCGATCGCAATTCCACTTATTTTGTTTGGTAATGATGGCAGAATTACCACAAGATAATGGTTAGTTTTATTCTTTTTACTTTCTAGACATCCTCTGGTAGTCTAACTTCCTGTTCTACGACAAGTCCTGAAAGAAAGTTGCGGTCTTCGCTGATGTGGGGAAATTTCAGTTGAGAATCGGGAATTCCTTTTTGTAATTGACGTTGACGAATAATCGCGAAACTCCCAGGCACTAAAATACGTAATCGCGGTGGTGGTACTTGATCTCGACGCTTTGCACCATAGTACACATTAATTTCTTGAAGCTTTTGGTCAAATCTTGCTAAAAATGCTTGTGGGTTACTCAGTGGGCGATCGCTGATCAATTCAATATTGACTAAATAATGTGCTGGAAAGTCATTTTCAGTTAAAGTAATACAAAAGTCCTCTAAGGCTACACCAAATTCTTGTTGTAAAGCTTGCATGACTTGCGTTGCATGAGACTCAGTGGTTTTCTCGGTAGTAGAAGACAGTAAACCTCCCCGACGATATCGAAAAGTAATTAAAGGAGTTTTGTTATAAAAACCTACAACTTCTACAACGTCCCCATTGTCATAGCGGTACAAACCACTATAGTTTGTCATTAGTATGCGGTAAAATTCACCTACTTTTACTTCTGTAGCCAGCAATGTTTTAGGCTGTGCTTCTTCCCACTGATCTTGAGGAACAAATTCAAAAAAGCCGCTTTCAAGCGCTAAAATACTACCATCTGTATTGAGATCAGAATAAATACTAAATGTCCCTTCGGCTGAAGCGTAGACCGCACCAAATACGGGAGTATTTTCTAAGTAATCAGGAAATCTTTCAAAGTAAAAATTTGATGTTCCTCCGCGTGCTGTTGCAATAAAAGATAAGTTAGACCAAGCAAGTTTTGGAGTAAGTTTACCATTAGTTTTTAATATTGATTTAAGTTGAGCCGCACGGCTTGGTGCAGCAAAAAACTGCTTTTCTAAAGCATTACGGATTTCGGATTCTAACTTCAACCAACTGGCAATTTCTCCAAATTCTAAATTTTGAATTAAATCTTCAGCATAGTGTTCTAAATACTGACAAGTACGTAAAACAAGCATGGGAAAGTTAGCAATCATTCCTCGCATTGATGCATCTCTTAACGCAAACAGCAAACAAAGGTAATGTCGGCTCATGCTATCAGAAACTTCAAGTAGTGTATATGGATGCGCAAATAACTGTTGATACAACATTTTATTCATCCGCATCACTCCTGTACCTCCAGGACCGTATGCAATTCCACTTGTAGTGCGCCCAGTAATGTTTGCTGTGTTAGTCACTAATAATTTGCCAAACTTTAAACTACGCGATCGCAGCGCTGTATCGAGGAACCCAATACTTGTTAAATTAGCTCTTCTCAATGTACTTTGAAAGTGTTGTGTAACCGGAATTAATTTTTGCTTTCCGGTTGAACCACTTGTCGTATTAAAATACACGACAGGATCAGGTGTCAAAATATTCTTTTCACCTTGTGCCATGCGCTGGATATAAAGTTCGTAACCACTATATTCCCAAATCGGAATCCGCCGTTGAAACTGCTCGATAGTAGTAATGTCGTTGAACAAATACTCTTTTCCTAGCTCTGTATCTTTATGAAAATGTAAAAGATTAATTAAGAATTGTTCTTGCGAACTTAAAGCGTTGCGAGTTTTCTTAATAAAGATATTTTTTCGCTGTTGAGTAGCATATAACAAGGTTTTTTGAACAAAATTTGACATATACGAACACACCTTAATAAAAAGCAACTATCAATCAACTGCAGTTTTGGCATTATAGAGTAAAAAATAAATAAGTTATGAATTTGGCAAATGGTCAAAGCACTCGATTCCATAGCAAGCGTTGATATTACTGAGATAACACCAGATATCTTTATCGAAAAGTATCAGAAAACAGGTACGCCAGTTGTTATCACTGGTTTATTAGCCACGATTGATTGGAATTTAGACTATCTATGCGAAAAATTAGGCAAGCAAACATTTTTGTTTAGGAATTACGGCAGTTCTAGGTATCAGCAAGATAAGCGTAATTGGAAAAATATTGGTAGTGGAGTGGCTTTGCAAAGTATGCCGTTTACCGAGTATGCCGAATTGTTACGCGATCGCACTGCGCATGAAAATGACATCTATTTAGGTAAATGTTCTTTAAAAGATACTATTCTGGCACAGACACCGGCATTAAAAGTTATTGGCAATCAACTCGGTTTAACCAAGCCCGCGACTGATTTTAATTTATATATGGGACCTGGGGGACACACATCAGGTTTACACTATGACTCTGTAGACGGTACACTGATGCAGATGTATGGTGAGAAAAGAGTCGTGTTGTTTCCTCCTTCTCAGACATATAATCTCTATCCATTTCCCGTTTATAATCATATACGCTACGGTTTAAAGTTACGTTCTTGGTTCAGTCGCGTCTCACTCGCACAACCAGATTTTGAATTATTTCCCCGCTTTAAAATTGCACTTCAGCATAGATATGAAGTTATCCTTAAGCAAGGTGAAACGCTTTATATTCCTATGTGCTGGTGGCATGAAGTCACGGCATTAGGCGATGATATGGTGTGTTCAGTGAATCGATTTTGGCGTGTCTATCCCACGTCACGAGTAATACGATCTTGGAATCGATGGCGTGCAGTTTGCGGGCACATTTTTGCATTACCACATATGTGTATGAGTTTTGCGATCGCACTTTCCGGCAGTGACAGAAAACAAAAACTGAGTAAGATTCTCCATAGATTGTAAAGCTCGATAAAGTTTGTCAAATTGCGTGAGGAATCGAAACTTATGAACCTATTCACTATTTCCGTTGCAGTTGCTTGTTTTATTCTGACGTTTGTCTTAGCAAGTTTAGTGGAACACTAGCTTCATCAGTTGATGCACATCAACGCCATCGAGAGTATCACCGTTGCAATGAAGAACAAGGCGTAATCTAGGAATACGGAAACACCAATATATACAAGTACACCCCTACGCCAATACCTATTCTCAATAAGCTACCTGCAACAGAGAAAATAATGACTTCAATCAAAGAGTAGGTGTTGCTAGCAGTGAGTAGTCACCGTGGGTAATTTTTGCCGCACTTACGTCACTGATCGGTGCAGTTAACCTCGGTTAATTCTTTTTGTCATAACCTCAGCTTATGCATGAATTCTAATGAAGCTTAATAACACTAATCGTTAGGCAAGTCTTAAGCTTGGTGAATTTCAAAGCTTTTAAGTATTTTCACTGCGTTTTTGTGCTTTTTCATCAGTTAAAATGCAGGCTACGCATCTTTTTTAGAATGTAAAACGCATATCAATAGAACAGTATTTATTTATAAAAATGTATCATGAATTATCTGTCGTATTCAGGTAATAAATTAAGTATTTTGTCTTTTTTAAATTTTCAGTTTATTGAAAAAATTAATAAATACAGCCTATTGCAAGTTTATGAGGTACAGTAAGAGGAGTACACAAATGAAGTCTAATGAAACCGTACTCGCTCGACTTGCGAGAAAAAATAGTTAAGGCATACACACAAGGTGACACCTCAATCAG